>NZ_JBWJIG010000005.1:0-394683 GCF_056490705.1 Pedobacter humicola
CAGCAATGTTGAAGGGTTTTCTTTGTTTACGGCAATTTGCCGTTTATAAGTCTGGGGCACAGTTCCACGTCATCCATCCTACATTTAACATCTTCCGTCATATTATTTGTCCCGGCAGATTGCGCCGGTCTCCGTAGAGGTTTCCATCATCCATTTTGCATTTTCCCTCTTCTGTTTTCCACCACTGCGGCCAATAGCCCTGATGGCAGCGGTATCCCTTTTGGGTAGCATGCATTTGTTTATTAGATAGATTTCCCAAAAGGATTAAGTGTACAGCAGGACGGGACCCAACCTATAGCGTACAGGTATTGCGCTTCAAAAAATAAGATCATTGAAAAAGCTTTGACCTAAAGAACAAGAAGATGTAATGGAAGGTTAAGCGTTGGCCGCTTCTTCTTTACCGGCTAACTGCCCGCAAGCTGCATCGATATCTTTCCCTCTACTACGGCGAATATTGGTATTAATGCCCTGACTTTTTAAATAATTCGAAAAAGCATCAATCTTATCCCCTTCTGCGTTTGTGAAATCTGCAAAGGAAATTGGGTTATATTCTATCAGGTTTACTTTACAAGGAATGTGTTTGCAGAATTTGGCTAAATCCATTGCATCAGAAATTTCATCATTGAAATGATTGAAAACAATGTATTCGTAGGTTACCGGATTTTTGGTTTTCGCAAAATAGTATTTAAGTGCGTCTGCCAATGCTTTTAATGAGTTGGCCTCATTGATGGGCATGATTTCATTACGCTTTTTGTCGTCGGCAGCGTGAAGGGATAAAGCAAGATTAAATTTCGCACCGTCATCGCCAAGTTTTTTGATCATTTTGGCAATACCAGCAGTGGAAACAGTAATGCGCTTATAGCTCATATTTAGGCCATCTGGTGCGGTTATACGTTCAATCGACTTCATCACATTGGCATAATTTAACAGCGGCTCTCCCATGCCCATATACACGATATTGGTAAGGGGATTATTATAATTTTGCTTTGCCTGTTTATCAATCAGTACCACCTGGTCATAAATTTCATCAGCGTTTAAGTTACGCTTACGGTCCATATAGCCAGTTGCACAGAACTTGCAGGTTAAACTACAGCCCACCTGCGAACTTACACAGGCCGTCATACGGTCTTCAAGCGGAATGAGTACTCCTTCCACGATATTGCCATCGGCTAACCTAAAAGTATTTTTAATGGTATGATCGTTACTGAACTGAGAATTGTTGACCTGAACAGCATTGATAGCAAAAGTTTCGTCCAATGCTTTACGTAGATCTTTAGAAAGATTACTCATCTGCTCGAAACTGGTAGCCGATTTTTCCCAAAGCCACTGGTAAATCTGCTTGGCCCTAAATGCAGGTTGTTGCATTGCTACAAGATGTTGTTGCAATTGAGGAAGATCTAACGCACGGATATCGGTTTTTTTTGCTGTTACCATTTGTTGCAAAGGTACTTAAAAAAGGGGCTAAGCTGAAAGATTAATGCTAAAAGGCTATAAATCAGATTGTAATTTTACAATCTGCTTATGCACTTACCTTCCTCTGCCCCTTGTATTTGGTTTTGCTGAAGATTTACCCTTAGCTGGTCTGGAATTTCTGTTACCGGTATTACTTTTTCCAGTTGGTTTTGCTTCTGAATGGCTTGTATTTTTCTTACCTGTCGATTTTAGCCCGGATGGTTTTGGTTTGAAAGCTTTCTTTGGTTGCTCCTCCCTAAGCTCTGGAATTTCTTCCCAAGCATTTGCTTTTTTCTTCGCAGCACTTTTGGGTTTCGATTTGGCTTCAGAAGATGAATTTTCGACACTTTTGGTAATGCTTTTCATCTCATCTTCCGTAAGTTCCCTAAATTCCCCTGTTGGAATACCTTTTAAATTGATATTCATGATGCGTGTACGCTCAAGTTTGGTAACCTCATAACCAAAATGCTCGCACATTCTGCGGATCTGTCTGTTTAAACCTTGAATTAAGATGATATTAAAAACAAATGTACTAATCTGGCGTACCTTACATTTACGTGTATTCACACCCAGAATCGGAACGCCATTACTCATTTCGAAAATGAAATCTTCAGTAAGCGGTTTGTTTACGGTAACTACATATTCCTTTTCATGTTTGTTCCCTGCCCTTAAAATTTTGTTAACGATATCGCCATTGTTGGTCAAAAAAATCAGACCTGAAGAATCTTTATCTAAACGGCCAATAGGGAATATTCTTTCACTATGGTTTACATAATCAACAATATTATCACGAACGCTGCCTTCTGTAGTACTGGTGATCCCTACAGGTTTGTTAAAGGCCAAAAGGATGAAATTACTTTCTTCTTTTGGTTCGATGTTATGGCCGTTTACCATTACTTTATCGCCTGCCAAAACCTGGTCGCCAACCTTAGCTCTTTTTCCGTTGATGAAAACGGTTCCCTTTTCGATATAACGATCTGCTTCACGGCGCGAACATAATCCGCTTTCGCTGATGAATTTATTTAAACGGGTTGCAGAATTATTGTTCATGCTGCAATTTTACGGAAATAAATTGTGTTATCCATTCGCTATAGTGGCAACAAATGAATCAACAGTGCTTTTAAGTTTGGCTAAGGTTTCGTTGTCGGTGATAACGGCTTGATCATTGATCTTCGCTTTTGCGAAAGGGATAAGCTGGGCAGCTATCTTTGCTTCAATAACCGTTAAGATGTCGATGAGAGACTGGTAGGCTTTTTCTCCCTGTGTTGAGGCAATAAGTGCTAAGGTTGGTTTTCCTGAGAAGGAGGCCGAACTAACTGTCCAATCGAGTAAATTTTTTAGCGAGCCGGGCAAGCCCATCGCATATTCTGGTGTAGAGATAATAATGCCGTCTGCCTGTTGGATCTTTAACCTAAGATTTACAACTTGCTTTGGTGGATTTTCAAAATCTAAATCAGGATTGAAATGTGGGATATCGGCAATGGATGGGAAATTGATTATCTCAAAATCCTTACCCAAAAGCCCGGTAACTGCCGCGATAAAAAGTCCGTTGGTTGAAGCGGACTTAGTACTGCCAGAAATTGCGAGTATTTTTTTCATTTGCTAAAAGTAGCAAAGTGAACATAGACAGGAAAGGAGCTCAGGTAATCCAATCGTCATTTCGAATGGTGCTGTTGAAACCATCAGGAATCAACAGCCCATCCGAAAAATTATAAACAAACTAAAAATTTTGATCATCGGCACTTGGGCCGTAGCTTCCTGGAATCGGAATATTTAACAATCTTAGATAAACGCCCAACTGTGCCCTGTGGTGAGTGGTTTGGCTAAGCGAGTGGCGGATGGTTTCGTATTTAGAATAATCGGCCAATACCTGTTTGCCCATACTTAATATCCAGCGTCCGTTTAAATCGTTTTCTGTAGCTTTTTCCAGTTCTGTTTTCCCTTTTGCATAATTTTCTTCCAAAAGTTTAACCAGGTCACCGCTATTTGTTACCGGAGGTTCGGTATAAGGTGCTGTTTCGAAATCCAGGCCATCGGTTGTTAAAGCCAGTGATACCCAACTCGGCAGATCAGCAATGTGAACGGCCAGTGATTTCATTTTCATACTTTTTTCATGTGGCGCCCAGTCAAATTTATCTGCTGGTACAATAGCCAGGAATTTTTTTGTGGTATTAAATTCGGCTGCTAGCTCTTTTAATAATAATTCGATAATATTCATATTTTTCTGTTTTGTTTTTTCTGCGGTGTGTAGGTCCATCAGTAATAAATCGGCTATACTCATGATTTTGATGTTTGTTTACACAAAGAAAATACAGCCCACTGACAACCCTATGGCAGTGTGAAAAATATTATTTTTAATAATTTACCGGCAACAAATGCATGTACTCGCTTAACGGCATGTGTTGTGTTTTTTTGAAAGGAATGCCAGAGTTTTTGAGACAGATAATTCTGATGAGGTTAAAATCGCGGTACTGGTTGCGGAAGTGGCACCAGGCAATCAAATGCCAGCTAAAAGCATAAAAAATGAGGCCGATGGGCTCCACTTCCCTTTTGCTTACCTCTTCCTTATTGTTTTTATATTCGAGTTCGATGAGGTGCTTTTCTGAAATGGCCTGTTGAATAAGCGACAGGTATTCAAAGTTGAAACTTAACCTTTCCGGGATCTGTAACCGGATGTGCTGGTTTAGTGTTTCCAATTTCTCTTTCTGGCCTGTTTTTAATACCGCCTTTACCTTTGTTAACGCCGCAGAATAATGGGTGCGGATAGAATTATCGGCAAAACCGTTTACTAAACTTTCTACCAGTAACAATGCATTGGCTTCATCCATATTAAAGGAAACCGGGGGTAGAAAATACCCCTGAACCAGATAGTAGCCCTTATGTTGCTCAAAACTCACGGGTATGCCCTGTTCGCAGAGTGCCTTTACGTCCCGGTAAACAGTACGCACACTCATGTTAAACCTTTCCGCAATTTTTTCTGCAGTAATGTATTTTCTGGATTGAAGTAGGGTTAAAATTCCGAAAAGACGGTCGATACGGTTCATGTTTGGGTTTTTAAAGGCGCTTATAAAATTAAAGTTTTTTATGCAATTTTCTTGTGGTACGTTATTTGTAAATAATAATAGATATCAATTTTGGAGGTTAAACCGTTATTATATTGATATTATAGAAAATCTAGATAAATGGCGGCTGTTATTCAAAAGCGTTTTTTCCGGGCAATAAAAAGTAAAGTAATTATAGGTTTCCTGTTTGCCTGTTTTGCGTTGCTCCTGGCGTGGGGCATCAGTAAGTTTGCTTTTACGCGGATGTTGAATACCGTAGAAGAAATTTCGGCCCCAAACGATCGTTTGCGGATCGTTAATGATCTTTCTCATAAGATAGCAAGGTTAGATCAGCTGCAACGTGATGAAGCCTTTAATAAACAGGGTACCTATAGTTTTCTGAAAGAATCCCGTAAGTTAAGGTCGAGTTTGGATACGCTGCGTAAATTATACAGGGGTGATTCTGCTCAGTTGGCAAGGATAAAATCGATTAAAAATTTACTCTCAGACCGGGATAAACAGTTTGTGAATTACCTGAAGGTTAGGGAAACGCTGGTGAATACCAAATCCTTTTCTGAGGAGGTTCAGAAATTGAACGAATTGGTGGCAACCCGTACCAGGCAAACAGATAGTGCGGTATTGACTACTGAAACCACTACCTCTACTACTACGGTTGCACCTGAGGAAGAACAAAAATCGAGGGGTTTTTTAAGTAAACTTTTTGGCAAGAAAAAATCCGACGTTTATAAAATCATTAACGAAGAGTTTAAAGTTAAACGTGATACCTTAAATGCAAAGGCTGAAGATAGCATCATGAAAAGCATGACCGGTTCGTTAAGAAATATCGAACTGGAGCAAAGGCAGAAAAGCCAGAAATTTTTAAAGCGCGAGGCTGATTTATCAAACGCGAGTAATGCCTTAACGGCTAAAATGCTGCAAATTTTGCGGGAGGTTGAAGGTGAGGCGGTAGCGCAGGTAGATTTAAATGGCATTCAGGCCAAAGAGGTGGTGAATGATGGTATTACACAGATTACCACAATCATCATTATTTTCTTTTTGTTAACGGTTATTCTTCTTTATTTAATTCTGGCCGATATTACCAAAAGCAATAGGTACAGGAAGGCTTTGGAGTTGGCCAAAGATGAGGCTGAATACCACGGTAAAGCAAAACAACGGTTCTTATCCAATATGAGCCACGAAATCAGGACGCCATTACAGTCTATTTTAGGCTATGCAGAATTAATTACCCAACAGGATGTTCCAAGTAAAAAAGATGTGGATGCCATTTACCAATCTTCGATCCATTTACTTCAGATTGTTAACGAGGTTTTGGATTACAATCGGATTATTTCAGGTGAATTTAGTTTTAACAATCAGGTTTTCAACATTAGAAAGGCTCTAGATGAAGTGGTATCGGTAATGCGGCCATTGGCAGAGCAGAAATCACTTCAGTTAAATGCAGCACTTGATCTGGCCGGTCTGGAATTTGTAAAAGGGGATGTGTTCAGGTTGAAACAGATCCTCTTCAATTTACTGGGCAACGCAGTAAAGTTTACCCTAAAAGGGGAAATTAAATTGTCAGCTTCCTATAAAAAACAGGGAGATGATCTGCACTTTCATTTTACGATAAAAGACACCGGAATTGGTTTTGAGGAAAAAGATGTTCCTAAAATCTTTAATGAATTTGAACAGATAGAATCACCAGAGAAATATATTATCAACCAAGCCGGTACGGGTTTAGGGCTACCTATTGTTAAATCGCTGATTGAAACACAAGGCGGACGGATTTATGTTAAAAGTAAACCGGGTATTGGAACTACATTTAATATCTACATGAAATATGAAAATACCACCGAGCGGATTAACGACGCTTTGGATCTGGAACATTATGCCATTGTAAACCCTGGAACGGTGTGGGTGATTGATGATGATAGACTGATCCTTGATCTGTGTGGAATGATTTTTCAGAAAAATAAAATTCCATATCAAAGTTTTACGCAGGTGGCCGATATTTTACATACAGAACCCGAACCCGATTTAAAATATGTATTGGTTGATATGCGCATGCCCGAAATGACCGGTTTTGAGCTTTGCCATTTATTGAAAAAGAAACTCCCGGCAAATATTAAATTCTATGCCATTACCGCACAGGTTTTACCTGAAGAACGTGAAATGGTATTAAGCGGTGGTTTTGACGGCTTGATTATGAAACCATTTAGGGCAGTTGATATTTTATCGATTTTTGACAAAACAGAAATATTAACAGATCAACCCGAATTCGATTTCTCTTCTATCGAGAAGATGACCTTCGGAGATCAGCAGTTATTGGAAAAGATCCTGAACCGTTTTAAACAGGATTCAATTGATGATGCCGCTGAACTCAAAAAACACCTGGCCCAAAACGACCAGGATAAAAGCAGATTATTGGTTCATCGCCTTGCTGGCCGTACTGCACAGATGGGATCGAAAACATTGGCGAATGCCTTTAGAACTTTAGAAATAGAAATAGCGGAGAAAGGCTTAACCGATGGTATTAAATCCGATGTTTTATTACAAATCAAAAAATTGGATATTTTAATCTCATTTATGGCAGAAATGGATTATGCTAATGCAGAATAAGGAAAAATGTAAAATGGATGAGTTCAGATGTAGGATGTGAAATGAGGATCAAATTTGGCGGATAATTAAACGCCTATTCAATCCCGTAACGTTCCATTTTGGCATAAAGGGTTTTACGGTCGATGTTTAAAATCTTGGCTGCCTTTGATTTATTGTGCCTTACTTTGATCAGCGTTTCAGTAATCAGTGCTTTTTCGTTTTGCTCATTAACGGCTTTCAGATCAGAGGAATTGCCCGGAGCCGTTTGGTGATGAACGGAGATCATCATTTCATCTGGCAATGCTTCTACCTGGGCAACATCACCCGGACTCAATAAAACCATTCGTTTAATTACATTACTGAGTTCGCGTAGATTACCCGGCCAATCATAACTGAGTAATAGTGCTTTTGCATCAGCTGATACACTTTTCACATTCCGCTGTAAATCGCGGTTTGACAATTGAATAAAATGATTGATAAACAATTCTAAATCCCCACCTCTGTTGCGTAAGGGCGGGAGTTGTATTTTAAATTCGTTTAAGCGATGGTACAAATCCTCTCTAAATTCGCCCTGTTGCATGCTATTGGTCAGATCGTCATTAGTTGCGGTAATAATCCTAACATTCACAGGAATCTGTTTAGTACTGCCAAGGGGCTGGATCACCCGTTCTTGTAATGCCCTGAGCAATTTAATCTGCACTTCGTAGCTCAGGTTGCCCACCTCATCTAAAAATAATGTGCCACCATTTGCCACTTCAAACTGACCTTTTTTATCATTTAACGCACCTGTAAAAGCACCCTTAACATGTCCGAATAATTCGCTTGCAGCCAAATCTTTTGATAGGGCACCACAATCAATTGCCACAAAGGGTTTATCGGCACGTTTGCTTTGTTGGTGGAGCGTTCTGGCTGCAAATTCTTTTCCGGTTCCGCTTTCACCCTGTATAATAACCGACATATCAGTTGGCGCTACCAGGTTAATATGTTCGTATAACTTATCGGCGATTGCACTTTTACCTTTTATAAAATCGCTGTTCGTTTCTTTAGGTTCAACACTTTTTAAATCCTTTTTTGATAAAGAATTCTTGATCACCATTAGTAATTCATCAGGATTAACCGGTTTGGTAATGTAATCGAATGCGCCCAACTGGATAGATTTTACAGCGGTACGAACGTCATTAAAACTCGTCATGATAATGATCGGAATAGAAAGGCCTAAATCCCGAACATGGGTAAGTACCTCAAATCCTATTCCATCGGGAAGGCGGTAATCGATTAAAAGCAGATCAAATTCGTGATTCTCGATCAGTTTAAAAGATTGCTTTACATGGGTTACAAGGGTAACCTCATGACTGTTTTTCGTTAAAAAACCTTCAAGTAATTGAGCAAATGTGGTATCGTCTTCTAAAATCAGGATTCTTGCCATTTAACAAAAATAAGAAAAGCCGGACATAATCCGGCTTTCTTTGTAATAGGTAGATGTAATATTGGGTTTTTATTGTACTGGCTTACCGTCTTTATCAATTTTAACCGAACCAGTTTCTGCTTCTTTTTTAACATTGATTAGGTAGTACTCCTTTGTTCCTTCTTTAACCGACCAGGCTTCAGTAGCGGTCCATCCTTTATAAGCATCAGATTTTAATGCCGTAGTAACCGGAGCAGGAAGCTCTTCCAGTTTAACCGGAGTTTTTACTGCACTGTCTTGAACTGCAACAATTGCAGCATTTTTGATGGTATTTACTTCACTTGCCTGTACTGCTGAGAATCCTGCGAAAGCTAAGAACGCAGCTGATAAAATTAATTTTTTCATGGTATTTATTTTTTAGTTTATGCGTAGCCCGAAGGCCACGCTTATATTGATTATGCCTTTACGGCGTATTTATTTGCGATTATTGAACTGGCTTACCGTCTTTGTCGATTTTAACTGAACCAGTTTCTGCTTCTTTTTTAACGTTGATTAAATAGTACTCTTTTGTACCTTCTTTCACCGACCAGGCTTCAGTAGCGGTCCAACCTTTGTAAGCATCAGATTTTAATGCGGTGGTTACTGGCTCAGGTAATTCTTCCAGTTTAACCGGAGTTTTTACGGCACTATCTTGAACTGCAACAATTGCAGCGTTTTTCATTGTATTTACTTCACTTGCTTGAACTGCTGTGAATCCTGCGAATGCTAATGTAGCGGCTAAAATGAACTTTTTCATGATGTTATGTTTTAATGATTTGTAACTTGCGTTACGTTAATTACTCGTTAATTAATGGAGCGCTAATGATGTTTAGATTATTGAACTGGTTTACCGTCTTTGTCGATTTTAACCGAACCAGTTTCTGCTTCTTTTTTAACATTGATTAAATAGTACTCTTTTGCTCCTTCTTTAACCGACCAGGCTTCGGTAGCGGTCCAGCCTTTATAAGCATCAGATTTTAATGCGGTGGTTACTGGCTCAGGCAATTCTTCCAATTTAACCGGAGTTTTTACTGCACTATCTTGAACTGCAACAATTGCAGTATTTTTGATTGTATTTACTTCACTTGCTTGTACTGCTGAGAATCCGGCTAATGCTAATACTGTTGCTGCTAAAACGAACTTTTTCATAGTATATATTTTAAAATTTAATTTGTGTAACAATACTTGCTAATGTTTCATAATGATGCCAAACGCAACTTTTTATTTAAATTATTGATTATCAGTGGTTTTTTGGTGTGCCAGAATTTTAAACTTGTAGAGTTTCTCCACACTTTGGGGGGAATGACTACAAGATTTGCAGTTATTTTTTAAGAAATTTAGAATGTGAATCGCTCGTTGATAGTTCTCGTACCGTCAGATGTTACCATCTGATGAATTTTTAAAATTTCCTTCGTAACCCTATAGCATTAATTGGTGATCAGATTGAAATATCAGACAGTACAAAAAAAGTAATTTGAATTTTGAAAAAAAGAAGATTTTTTCTATCATTGCAGCCCGATAAAAAGCCTCCTTAGCTCAGCTGGTAGAGCAACTGACTTGTAATCAGTAGGTCATTGGTTCGATTCCGATAGGAGGCTCTTTTTCTTTTCTATTTCTAAGAAAATCTTTCAAAATCATTTTCCCATCATAATAAACCAGGCGCAGAAAAATATTTTTATTTGCTCCTTTATTGCGCTAATTTGCGGGATGCTAAAATATTTTTCAGCCGATTGGATATTTCCTGTTTCTTCACCTCCTATCAACAATGGAGTAGTAGCCGTGTATCCAGATGGCACAATTGAAAAAGTATTAACAGAACAAGAAGCCGCTAACCTTGATGTAGAGATCGCCAAATATAAAGGGGCCATCGTTCCGGGTTTTATCAACACCCATTGCCATTTGGAGCTTTCCCATATGTTGGGGCAAATCCCCGAAAAAACGGGTTTGGTAGAATTTGTACAAAGCATTATTAAAAGCAGACAGGGTGATGCTGCAGAAATTAAAGCCGCCATGTATCATGCTGACCAAAAAATGTCCGATAATGGAATAGTGGCCGTTGGCGATATTTCCAATCAGGTCTCCTCAAAGGAAATAAAAGAAAATAGCAAAATATATTACCACACTTTTATAGAGGCGATGGGCTTTAATCCTGAGCGGGCAGATGCCATTATGGATTATGTTAAGGAAATTAAGCAGGCCTTTGTTCCTTTGCCGGCGTCTGTTGTGCCACATGCACCTTATTCAGTATCTCAGCCGTTATTTGAACTCATAAGAGAAGAAGCTGAAAATGACAACACTTTTATCAGTATTCATAACCAGGAAACGGACAATGAAAATGCTTTCTTCGAAAATAAAACCGGTGGATTTTTAAATCTATATCAATTTTTAGGACTGGATATTTCTTTCTTTGAACCCACAAAAAAAACATCCTTACAAAGCTGGCTACCTTATATTAAGGAGCAGAAAAGTTTACTGGTGCACAATACGGTTTCGAGTAAAGCAGATATCGAATTTGCAAAACAGACCAACAGTGATCTGTACTGGTGCCTTTGTCCGCAGGCCAATTTATACATAGAAAATGCTTTGCCTGATGTTGATCTGTTAATAAATGAAGGTGTCAAAATTACTTTGGGAACAGATAGTCTGGCCAGTAACCATCAGCTCAACATTTTATCAGAAATGATCACTTTACAGAAACACAAACAGGTAGGTTTCGAGCAGCTTTTAAGTTGGGCTACTCTTAACGGCGCTGAGTTCTTGGCGCTTGACGGGCAGTTTGGTACAATAGAGCCAGGTAAAAAGCCAGGATTGAACCTGATTCAGTTATCTTCCGAATTTGCGATTGAAAGCGATAAGGTACATCGGTTAGTTTAAAAAATGTTACAACTTAATAACCTTAAAAATTACATATTTTAATGTTAATCTAAATTTTTTATGATCAAGCAGCATGAAAATCATATGGTATACATTAAACAAGCTTTTTTTTTAATGTATACCTTGTTTATCTCTAGCTCTTTAAGGTGATTTTTTCTCTTGACCTTAAAAAAGAGATATTTTGAGGTTAAATTATTATATTTTCCTTATGAACCCAATCTCTAAACTTTTCAATATTAAATATCCCATTATTCAGGCTGGGATGGTGTGGTGTAGTGGCTGGAGATTGGCTTCAGCGGTTTCTAATGCCGGTGGCCTTGGGATTATTGGCGCAGGTTCCATGTATCCTGATGTTTTAAGGCTACATATCCAAAAATGCAAATTGGCTACTGATCAGCCATTTGGCGTGAATATCCCCTTGCTCTATCCAAATATTCAGGAAATTATTGATGTAGTAATTGAGGAAGGCGTGAAAATCATATTTTCTTCTGCCGGAAACCCTGCTACCTGGACCAGTATTTTAAAAGCAAAAGGCATTACCGTTGTCCATGTAATTGCGAATACAAAATTTGCTTTAAAGGCGCAGGAGGCCGGCGTAGATGCTGTTGTTGCCGAAGGTTTCGAAGCCGGTGGACACAACGGTAGAGAAGAAACCACCACCATGTGTTTAATCCCGATGATCAAGGAGGCGGTTACCATTCCGGTGATTGCTGCTGGCGGCATTGGGAGCGGAAAAGCGATGCTGGCTGCTTTTGCTTTGGGGGCAGATGCTGTTCAGATTGGTTCGGCTTTTGCCGTGGCTGAAGAATCATCTGCCCATCCGGCATTTAAAAATAAAATTATTTCGGCAGCTGAGGGTGATACCAAACTGGCCATGAAAAAACTGGTTCCCGTGAGATTATTGAAAAACGAATTTGCTGATGCCGTGTCGGTCGCGGAAGCTGAGGGAGCAGACAGGGCCCGCCTGATAGCGCTTTTGGGCAGGGCAAGGGCAAAGGCAGGTATGTTTGAAGGCGATATGAAAAATGGAGAACTCGAAATCGGCCAGATTTCGGCAATGCTTAATGAAATTAAACCTGCAAAAGCAATCCTTGATGGGATATGGACAGATTTCAAATCTGAATTGGTAAGATTTAACAGTTTGCAAAATGAATTGGACTTATAAACACCACGATACACAATTGCTTTACTAACTTTGCAGTATTAAAAGTTTAACATGAGCGAAAAAGATGTAAAGTCCCCTTCAGGGGATTTAGGAGTGAAACACCTCAATATAATCGTAACGGGTAAAGTACAGGGCGTTGGCTTTAGGGAAACCACTAAAATTATTGCCAACCAGATGATGGTAACCGGTTTTGTACGGAATGAAAAAGATGGGTCGGTATACATCGAAGCTGAGGGAGAAGCTATTTTTCTGGAAGAATTTGTTAACTGGTGCCACGAAGGGCCTGACCGTTCGCGGGTAGAAAATGTTGCGGTAAGCGATGGCGAAATAAAAAACTATCGTAATTTTGAAATCTTAAGAAAGTAACACGTAGCAAGACTCTATAATGAGTTTCCTTTCTTGATACCTGATACTTTATCCTTGATTATAACGAATGTCTGTATATAAAAAGTTTCTTGGGCAAACCATGGTGTATGGTATCAGTACCATTGCCTCTCGCTTGCTCAATTTCATCCTAACACCAATATTTACCCGAAGTTATGGTGCGAGCGCACTGGGTGTTTTTACCAAAATGTATGCCTATGCTTCCATGATCAATGCCATACTGGCCTTTGGAATGGAAACCACTTTTTTTCGGTACCTCAATAAACATGAAGATAAAAAACAGCAGGTTTACAACAATTCTTTTTTGATCGTTGCTTTTATATCTACACTATTTTTAATCAGTGGTTTGGTTTTTACCGAGCCGATCACCAAATGGCTGTTGAACAGCAATATGTCACACTATCAGGATCAAAAGAGATATGTTCAGTATTTTCTTTGGTTGCTCTTTTCAGATGCCATATGTGTAATACCCTTTGCAAGGATCAGGGCAGATGGGAAACCGTTTAGGTATAGCATCATTAAATTTGTGAACATATTAAGTTATGTACTCTTAAGCCTGTTTTTTATTTATGGTATCCCGCTGATTATCAAACATGATCTGCCAGGAGCTAGTTTTTTTCAAAGCTGGTTCCGCGATAAATGGGTCGGTTATGTATTTATCGCCAACCTGGCCGCCAGCGGACTTACCTTTTTGCTTTTGGTGCCAGAATTTTTAAAGGTTCAGTTTAAATTCGATAAAGACCTGTTTAAAAAGATGCTTTCTTACAGCTGGCCTGTTTTGGTGGCAAATTTATCTTTCATCATTAATGAAAATCTGGATAAAATACTTTTAGACCGTTATACTACTGAAGCACAGGTAGGCATTTACGGAGCAGTATGTAAACTGGCTATATTCCTGAGTATTTTTAACATGGCTTTCAGACTAGGTGCTGAACCATTCTTCTTCAGTTATGCCAAAAACGAAAATGCAAAAGTTACCTACGCCAAAATTCTGGAGTATTTTGTAATTGCCCTTTCCATCCTCTTTGTTGCACTTACGGCAAATATCGAAATTCTTAAATATTTTATTAGTCGTGATGCTAAACACCTGGCCGAGTATTGGGTAGGTTTGCCTGCAGTACCTTATTTGTTGGTCGGGTACGTATGTTTAGGGATTTATATGAACCTTTCCATTTGGTATAGGTTATCCGACCAAACCAGGTTCGGATTATATATATCATTAGTGGGCGCAGTGATCACCATTGTTTTCAATATTATATTGATTCCAAAATTCAGTTACATGGGTTCTGCCTGGGTTTCGATGGCGACTTATGGAACAATGATGATTATCTCATACATCCTAGGGCAGAAATACTATCCCATCCCTTATAACCTCAAAAAGATTTTAGCCTATTTAATTATTTCAATTATACTGGTGTTCTCTTCATTTTTTATCTTTAAGCGGAACATATATATTGGCAATGCCATGTTAGTCGCTTTTGTGGCTGGGATAGCCTATTTTGAAAAGAATGATTTAATGAGAATCTTAAAAAAATAAGAGTTTTCAGGTTGCTGATTTTGTCTAAAATTTCATATCTCCAATCTCACATTTAATAAAAATGGAAATAAAAATTATCAATACCTCCGAACATCCGCTTCCACAATATGAAACTGCACATGCAGCTGGTATGGATTTAAGGGCAGCAATAACAGCAGAAATTACATTAAAACCTTTACAGCGTTTATTAGTGCCAACGGGGTTATTTATCGAATTGCCAGTCGGCTACGAAGCGCAGATCAGGCCGAGAAGCGGTCTGGCCTATAAACATGGCATCAGCATAGTAAACTCACCGGGTACAATTGATGCCGATTACCGTGGGGAAATAAAAGTTTTATTGGTAAATTTATCGGATACGGATTTTAAAATTGTTAACGGGGATAGGATTGCGCAAATGGTAGTGGCCAAATACGAAACCGTGAGTTGGCAGGCTGTTGAAGAATTGGGAGAAACGGCACGTGGTGAGGGCGGTTACGGACATACAGGTAAATAGTCTGTAATCCTGAGCCAGAAGTCCTTAGTATGGAGTTAATTTTTGGATGGATAAAATGATATGAAGAACAAAGTACATTTTCTTATTGGGGCTACTTTGCTTAGCTTCCAGGCTTTTGGCCAGGGAACGGTTACCCCAGCTACCAACCGCGATAGCAATATGGTAAAACAATTGTTTTTTGCTGGCCTGCGCGAGAAAATGTCTGAAAATTATACTGTTGCCTCTACCAATTTTAACAAAATCGTAGGATTAGATCCAAATAACCATGCCGCTTATTTCGAGCTGGCCAATGCTAATCTCCGCCTGGATAAACTTACTGAAGCCGAACAAAACATCAAACAGGCCATCAAATTAAATTCAGGTAACATATGGTACTGGCGCCTGCTGGGAGAAGTATATAAGCGCAACAATAAGATGCCCGAACTGATTGAAGTGTTTAATCAGTTGATCCGCCTCGACCCGGAAAACGACGCCTATTATTTTGATAAAGCCAACGCACAGTTTTTGGCCAATCAGCTGGATGCCGCAAAAAAGACCTACGATGAAATAGGGGCTAAATTTGGCGAATCGAGAGACCTGGTGAATGCAAAAAAACGCTTTCAGGCGAATGGAAGTGCTACCGAAAGTGATATTGTAAAATTGTTGGAAGGCAACCAGGCCGATGTAAAAAATTACCTTTATGCTGCTGGCCTGCTTTTACAAAAAGGAAATGACCCCGAAGCGTTAAAAGTATTAAATAAAGCACAACAGTTAGAACCCAATAATTTTGAGGTCAACCTTGCCCTGGCCGATATTTACCGCCGTCAAAAAAATGATGATGCTGCCTTTTCCTCGTTAAAACTGGCTTTCGAAAGTGCCGAAATGCCATTGACTGAAAAAGTGAAGATCATAGCGGCTCTTTTTCCAAAGCTCAGCCAGCCCGTGGTAGCTAAAAATGTAACCGAACTGAGCAAACTGGTTGCCGAAAAAAATCCTAGCGACGCGAAAGCACTGGCGCTTTATGGTGATGTGCTTTATCAGCAGAATCAATTAAAAGAAGCTTTGGTACAGTATCAGGCCGCGCTAAAACTCAACGAACAAATTTACGTGGTTTGGGAACAGGTAATTAATATCCATACCTTGCTTGGACATTATGATGAAGCCATAAAAATTGGTGATGAGGCCTTAACCATTTATCCTAACCAGGCCAGTTTATATTATTACATGGCTTATGCCCTATTTAAAACCGGAAAATACGAACCTGCTCAAAACAATTTAAAAACATCCCTACAATTGGATGTGGAGAACAAAAGTTTACAGACGCAGATTTATGCTCTTCAGGGTGATATCTATATCAATCAGAATAATTTCGCCTCCGCTAAAACAGCCTTCGAAAAAGCCATTTCATTAGAGCCTGATAATTATCTGATCATGAATAATTATGCTTACTATTTGGCGTTAAAAAATGATGATTTAACAAAAGCGGCAAAATATGCCGAAACAGCAGCCAATGGAATGCCAAATAACCCTTCGGTTACCGATACCTATGCTTTCATTTTGTTTAAGCAACAAAAGTACGATCTGGCAAAGACGTGGATCGAAAAAGCCTTGCAAAACAATAGCAATAAAAACGGTGTTTACCTGGAGCGATATGGTGATATTCTTTTTATGAAAGGTGAAAAGGATGCCGCGTTAATCCAATGGCAAAAGGCAAAAGAGGCTGGAAATGGATCAGAAGTATTAATTAAAAAGATAAATGAAAAGAAGTATTTTAAATAGCGTAATCCTATGCGGGGCGGTAGTTTTTGTTTCGGCATGTAAGCCTAAAAAAGAAATAGTAGTGGCGCCGCCAACCAAAGTGGAAACCAAAACGGATAACTCCAAAGCCGAAGCCTTAACGTTATTAAATAGCAAACAACTTAAATTTAATACCCTATCATTAAAAGCCAAGGCCACTTTGGATATTGCCGGCGATGCGAACGATGTAACCATGAATTTCAAAATGAGAGACAAGGAAACCATTTGGGTAAGCATTACGGCCCTGGGCGGAATGGCAGAGGTGGCAAGGGCTTTGATCACGCCTGACAGTATCAAGATCATGAACCGCATGAAAAGCGAATACCTCAAAAAACCTTTCAGCTACATTTATAATTTTACCAATAAACAGGTTAATTTTAATACTTTACAGGCTATTTTAACTGGTAATGCCATGGGCGAATTTTTAACCCAGCAATCGGATGTGAAACAGGAAAATGGTGTTTGGGTAGTTTCTGGAAGTAAATCTGAACTGGATTATAAATTACTTTTCAATACCCTCTTCAAAGTAGCGGAAACAAATTTAAATGATGTAAAAAACGGCCAGGCTTTAAAAGTGACCTATACCGATTATCAGAAATTAAATGAATCTTTATTCCCTAGTGCATTACAGATCAAAACACTATCTAAAGCGAAGAAGATAAATATCGATCTTCAGTTTGTAAAAATTGATGGCAATGTTCCTGTCGATTTTCCGTTTAGTGTACCAAAGAGGTTTACAGTTGTAAAATAACATTTAATTAGTTTATTATTTGTAATGCTTGCCAAAGGGACCTGCTGTACCGCAAGGTCTGTTTGGCAATCTTTGCATTATATGAAGATTAAGTGAAGACGGTTCTGTAATAAGCGATTATAACTTTAGTATCTCGATTTTAATACTTTTTACTATAAAATTTTTATACTTTTGGCTTAATGAAGCTACAAAAACTCCTATTTATCCTTTTTTTAAGCGTGTTGACCTTTTCGGCGGTTGCACAAACTGAAAACCAGCTCAGAAGGAAAAAAGAAGCTATACAACGCGAAATTGAGCAGCTTCAAAAGAATTTAAATAAAGCTGCCAGCGGTAAAAAGCTTACTCTACAGCAGATCAATGCCATAAATGCACAGATCAGGTTGCGTCAGGATAAAATTGGAACCATCAATTCTGAAATAAAAAATCTGGATAACCAAATCTCTCAGAACACAAATACCGTACATACGTTGCAAGGTCAGTTAGGCGATCTTAAAAAAGAGTATGCCGGAATGATCCGTTTTGCACAGCGGAACAGGAACTCGTACGATAAAATGATGTTTATTTTTGCTGCCAAGGATTTTAACCAGGCGTATAAACGGATAAAATATTTACAACAGTTTAGCCAATACCGTAAAAAACAGGCAGGTTATATTGAGAATACCCAACAAGACCTGAATGGGAAAATCAAAGTGCTGGATAAAACGCTCAGGGAAAAGAGCGACCTGTTAAAAGAACAGGAAAGGGAACGGGAGCGTTTGGGTAAAGATAAAAATGAACAATCAGTTGTTTTAAAAAATCTCAGCAAGCAGGAATCGCAGTTTAAACAGGATATTAATACCCGCAAAAAGCAACAGGCACAGATAGATAAAGCCATTCGTTTGGCCATCCAGCGGGCAATTGAGGAGGCCAGAAGAAAAGCAGCTGAAGAAGCACGTATTGCAGCGGCTAAAGCGGCCGCAGAAGCCAGGGCAGCTGCAGCAAAAGCAAAAGCCGAAAACAGGCCTGCCCCGGCAGCACCTGCGGCAGCGAAAGAGAAAAGTACCAATGAGCTGCTTACCAATGATGCCGGATCGGCCAAATTAGCGGCCGGATTTGAAAATAACCGCGGTAGATTGCCTTATCCTGTTTCAGGAACCATTACCGAGCATTTCGGTGTACATAAGGTAGATCAGGCTTCGATGAATAATGAAGGTGTAAATATCACAGCCTCTGAAGGCTCGGCAGTTAGGGCCGTTTTTGATGGTGAGGTTTTAGGGGTAAGTCTTATTTATGGAAAATACGTCGTGATATTAATGCACGGTAATTATTTTACCATTTACCAAAACCTGAAGTCGGCCAGTGTAAGCAAAGGTGATAAAGTAAGTACCCGCCAAACAATCGGCGTACTGGCAAACTCAGGTGATATTGCAGAATTGCACTTTGAGATTATGAGGGGGCAAACAAAATTGAATCCGGAAGCCTGGATCAGTAAATAAAAGAATAGTTTTTAAAATGTATATATTTGTATAAATTATATTAGTGATGTATCAAGGCACGTTATTAGAGTTTTTAAACATGGGTGGATCGGAGATCGTGCTCATTTTAGTGGTAGTTCTATTGTTATTCGGGGGTAAAAAATTACCTGAACTGGCAAGGGGACTAGGGAAAGGGATCAGAGAATTTAAAGATGCCTCTGATGGTGTGAAGCGTGAAATTCACAGGAATATTAATGCTATGGACTTAGATAAAGAAGAAGCGGAAGAAACAGCTGTAAATACCCATAGTCAACGTCACCACCCAACAGAAGAATCACCTGTTGATGAAAAGGTTGAGGCAAGTGAATCAAATATTGATCTGGGCAAGCCTACTGACGAAAAAATTGTAACTGACAAAGAAAAAGTTTAAACAAAAAAATCATGTTAAATACAACAATAGCAGCAATGCTTGGAACACCAGAAATTATCATTATTGCGGTAGTGGTATTGTTATTATTTGGTGGTAAAAAAATTCCTGAATTAATGAGAGGTTTAGGTAAAGGTGTTAAAGAATTTAAAGATGGTAAAGATGGTGTTGATGGGGAACAGGTAGATCCATCTAACCGTGATAAAACCGTTTAATTGCAATAATTTTTAGTTTTGAAGAAATACAGCTCTCTTAAGGAGATACAGTCGCTTATTTCGCAAAAGCAATTAACTTTACCCGATTTATTGGCTTATTATTTTAAGCAAATTGAAAAAAATGAACACCTCAACGCATTTAATGAGGTGTTTTTTTTGTCGGCCGAAGCTCAAGCAAAAGCGATACAGCAAAAGATAGAAGAAGGCACCGCAGGTAAGCTTGCAGGCATGGTTATCGGTATTAAAGACAATATCTGTTACGAAGGCCATATCGTTACCGCTTCGTCAAAAATGCTCGAAGGCTTTGTATCACCATATTCTTCTACCGTTGTAGAAAGGTTATTGCAGGAAGATGCCATTATTATCGGCCGTTTAAACTGTGATGAATTTGCCATGGGCGGCTCTAACGAGACCTCATTTTACGGGGCTGTTAAAAATGCGGCTAACCCAGACCTTGTTCCGGGAGGATCTTCCGGTGGTTCGGCTGTTGCAGTTCAGGCGGACATGTGTTTATCTGCCTTAGGTACCGATACTGGTGGTTCTGTGCGTCAGCCAGCAGCTTTTTGTGGCCAGATTGGACTAAAACCTACTTATGGACGTATTTCGAGGTATGGTGTGATTGCTTATGCCTCCTCATTTGATCAGGTTGGCCCGATCACTTCATCAGTAGCCGATGCTGCAATACTTTTACAGGTCTTGGCGGGTGCTGATGATTATGATTCGACCGTTTCTTCATTAACCGTTCCAGATTATCCAGCCCATTTAAACGAAGCGAAAAAACATAAAATAGCCGTTTTAAAGGAAACAATAGAAAGCGATGCACTTGATCCTGAAATTAAAACAGCGATTTTAAAATCGATTGAAAAACTAAAAGCAGATGGACATACTGTTGAATATGTATCGTTCGACCTTTTAGATTATCTGGTTCCGGCTTATTATATTTTAACCACTGCTGAGGCTTCTTCAAATCTTTCACGTTATGATGGTGTGCATTATGGTCACCGCAACATGGAGGCCAAATCATTAAACGAATTGTATAAGTTATCCCGGGCAGAAGGTTTTGGCGAAGAAGTAAAACGCCGTATCCTTTTAGGTACTTTTGTATTGAGTGCGGGATATTACGATGCCTACTATCAGAAAGCACAACAGGTGCGCCGTTTGATCAGGGAAAAAATGGATGCTTTATTTCAGGATTACGATTTAATTCTTTCTCCTGTAGCGCCTACCGCTGCGTTTAAAATCGGAGATAATGTACAGGATGCACTGGTGATGTACATGGCCGATATTTTTACCGTATTACCATCCTTAAGTGGAAACCCGGCCATTGCTTTGCCTTTGGGCAATAATGAAGCAGATTTGCCGTTAAGTATTCAATTTACAGCCAAACATTTTGAGGAAAATCAGCTTTTAGCTTTTTCTCAGGCTTTTTTAAAATAGGCATTAGCTCGTTGAGCTGTGTGCAGTAACCGTCATGCTGTCCCGAGGTTTCGGGATCAGCATCTGGACAACAGATTCTGGATCAGGTTCAGGATGATGGTACTGAATAAACCAATAGCCCATGATTAAAAAAATACTTTTTGCTTCAATTTGTGCTTGCTTAGGATATATGTCTTCCGCTTCTGCGCAGCAAACCCTCAAACTAGATAGTCTTCCGAAGGTACAAAACAACATCTTTGTCAATACCGATACCGTAGCGGTACCTTCAGTTTCTGAAAACCCATTAACCATGGGACAGAATTTTATCTACAAACTCAGGCTCGATTCCATCGCGAAAACAGTTCCGCTTCCTTACAACGAATATGTTCAACAGTATATCGATATTTATGCCAAGCGTAAAGATATGTTCGGAAAAATGATCGGCCTGTCGAGTTACTACTTTCCGATTTTCGATAAAGCCTTAAAGGATTATAACATCCCACAGGAAATAAAATATTTAACCATTGTAGAATCGCAGATGAATCCACATGCGATTTCGAGGGTTGGTGCCACAGGAATCTGGCAGTTTATGTTTGGAACCGGCAAGGCCTATGGTTTAAAGATGGACAATTTTGTTGACGAAAGGAAAGATCCTATCCAGGCCAGTTATGCTGCGGCAGCTTATTTTAGGGATGCATTTGAAGAGCTTGGCGATTGGCTTTTGGCCATTGCTGCTTACAATTGCGGTAAGGGCAATGTAAACCGGGCGATCGACAAAGCAGGATCACGTGATTTTTGGGTGATCAGACAGTTTTTACCCAAAGAAACGAGAAATTATGTACCTGCATTTATTGCAGCAGTTTATGTAATGAATTATTCTGGCAAACACCAGATTACAGCTCAAGCGTCGAACATGTTTTTAAAAACCGATACTGTTCAAACTACCCGTTTTGTTTCTTTATCTACCTTAGCTAAGGTGCTGAACATTGAAGAAGAAGCGATCATGGCCTTAAACCCCTCGTATAAGAAAAAGATTGTAAACGGCACGGATGATGAACCCAAGCGTATTGTGATGCCCAAGTTAAGGGATATCGACTATGCCGGTATATACGATGTGTTAAACAACCAGGAGGTTGAAGGAAACATGAAAGTCGTTAATGCCAGCACTGATGACGTAAGGGATTTAAGAAAGAAGAAAAACAAAAGCATAACTACCACATCGGTAGTGTACCATAAAGTTACCGCAGGCCAGAATTTAACAACCGTAGCCAATAAATATGGGGTTGAAGTGCAGGATCTGAGGGTTTGGAATGGATTAAAAAGCAAAACTGTAGTGCCGGGACAACGATTAAAAATCTATGCCAAAAACCGCACACCGCTAAAGGCGCCATCATCATTTTTAAGCTACAAAGTTAAAACAGGCGATACTTTATCTGAAATTGCTGAAAAGTTTGATGGTGCTACCGTACAAACAATCAGACGCGATAACCGTTTATCCAAAGCGGGTTTGCAGGCGGGTATGATTTTGAAGATCAGCAAGGGATAAGCTCATGATAATGAAGTGATATCCCCGATCGGTACACATACAATCATCATTTATCCGCGTTTTGATTTGTAAATTACTTGAGGTGATCTGAAATCAACTTTCTGTGTTTTAATTTCTGCTGTTAACAGGATGATAACATTATTCGCCCTGAGGTATCGGGTGTCCGAGTGAATTAAATTAGCAATTATCTTTATCCCCATTTTCTTCCCGTGGGATTTCTAATCTGTTTTATTTAAACTGTTAAGTTTTTAGCAATGCTTGCTTTCTGTTAGATTAACAATTTATACGTGATTGCTACAGATCTCATTTGGGCTTTGTTCGGGTGCAATTGTCACAGCTCCGTCTGGGATCCGAAGCGGCTCCGAAGGGGATCCGTCTCAGCCCTTAGGTTTTCATAGCGGTGCACTAATTATTGTACCCGGTTTAAAATCAAGCTACCGCTTGTTTCCCGATCCCATTATGGGAAGGGTATAAGCGAATAGTGCTTTTCTGTTCATTGCTCAATAGGTCTGATTTAACTTTTTTTGAACGGCTTTTTATTTTAAGCCTCATAAAAAGAATTGTACCTTTGCCCGGTCACTAATAAGTTACTTAATGAGTAATACGAATAGAAAGCAAGATGCGTTGGATTACCACTCGCAAGGCCGTCCGGGAAAGATACAAGTAGTACCTACTAAACCAACAACATCGCAAAGGGATTTAACCCTGGCATACTCTCCAGGAGTTGCAGAGCCTTGTTTAAAAATAGCAAACAAAAAAGATGATGTTTATAAATATACCGCAAAAGGTAATTTAGTTGCAGTAATCAGTAATGGAACGGCGGTTTTAGGCCTGGGCAATATTGGCCCTGAGGCCAGTAAACCCGTAATGGAAGGTAAAGGCCTTTTATTTAAAATATTTTCGGATATCGATGTATTCGATTTAGAACTGGATACCCAGAATGTAGATGATTTTGTAAGGATCGTTAAAGCCCTGGAGCCTACTTTTGGGGGGATCAACCTCGAAGATATCAAGGCACCAGAATGTTTCGAGATCGAACGTCGTTTGAAACAGGAGATGAATATTCCTGTAATGCACGATGATCAACATGGAACGGCCATTATTTCTGGTGCAGCATTGCTAAATGCCTGCGAAATCCAGAAAAAGAAGATAGATAAAATTCAGGTGGTAGTGAGCGGTGCAGGAGCTGCGGCAGTTTCCTGCTCTAAAATGTACCTCAGTTTAGGGGTTAAAAAAGAGAATCTGGTGATGTTCGATATCAATGGACTAATTGATATCTACCGTACCGATCTGGATGATATCCGCATGAGCTTTGCAACTACCAGAAAAGGTATTTCCAATATCGGAGAAGCCATGAAGGGTGCCGATGTTTTTATCGGACTTTCAGCGGCGAACGTAATTTCGCCAGACATGTTGGTGGGGATGGCTAAAAACCCGATTGTTTTTGCCATGGCCAATCCAAACCCTGAAATTGCCTACGAACTGGCCATCAAAACCCGTAAGGACCTGATTATGGCTACCGGACGTTCTGATTATCCCAACCAGGTGAACAATGTACTGGGTTTCCCTTATATTTTCCGTGGGGCATTAGATGTTAGGGCTACCAGCATTAATGAAGAGATGAAAATCGCTGCGGTAAGAGCAATTGCAGAACTGGCTAAAAAATCGGTTCCTGAAGCGGTTAATCTAGCCTACAATGCACGTAACCTCAAATTCGGACGCGATTACATCATTCCAAAACCCGTTGACTTCAGGTTGATTACCGAAGTATCAACAGCCGTGGCAAAAGCTGCGATTGAAAGTGGAGTGGCCAGAAAAATCATCACCGATTGGGATGCCTACAATGAAGAATTGAGAAAACGTTTGGGCTTGGATGATGCCATCATGAGGGCAGTAACTACCAAAGCGAAGATGGATCCTAAACGGGTGGTATTTGCCGAGGCGGATAATTACAAAATTTTAAAGGCCGCCCAGATTGTAAAAGATGAAAATATCGCTATTCCTATACTTTTAGGAAACAGAGAAAAGATACAGGCCATTATCGATGAGCATGCTTTGGAGCTGGAGGGGGTAGAGATCATCGATCAGATGCAAAACCCTGAAAAAACCAAACAATATGCCGAATCACTCTTCAAAAAACGCCAGCGCAAAGGGGTATCATCTATGCGGGATGCGACCAAATTATTGAGAGACCGTAACTATTACGGCGCCTCGATGGTTGAATTTGGTGAGGCCGATGCCATGATTTCGGGTTTGACCAAAAATTATGGTGCCACCATTAAACCTGCCCTGCAGGTAATAGGTGTAGAGCCAGGTGTAAAGCGTGTTGCAGGTATGTACATGATGATGACCAAAAAGGGCCCTGTTTTCTTTGGCGATACCACTGTTAACGTAGATCCAACGGCCGAAGAGCTGGTAGACATCACCCTACTGATCGATAAATCGGTGAAACAGTTTAACATTAAACCGCGTATTGCCCTGTTATCGTATTCCAACTTTGGTTCGAACGATGGGGTAACCCCAAATAAAGTTAGGCAAACGGTAAACTTGCTTCATAAAAACCATCCAGAAATTGTAGTAGACGGAGAAATGCAGGGAAACTTTGCCATCAATAATGAATTGTTACAGGATAACTTTCCGTTTAGCACGCTGGCAGATGCTCCGGCCAACACTTTAGTGTTCCCAAATCTCGAGTCCGGAAACATTGCATACAAATTGTTACAAGAGCTGGGCGGTGCTGAAGCGGTTGGTCCGATCCTCTTAGGACTGAATAAACCTGTTCATATTGTTCAATTAGGTAGTTCAGTACGCGAAATCGTGAATATGGTGACCATTGCTGTTGTAGATGTGCAAGCAAAAGAAGAAATTGCAACATCAAAACGAAAAGGTATATTTGGAAAAACAACTAAAAAGTAGCATTACATGTACGCCTATATTGATGGTAAATTGACATTCAAAAACCCAGCATACGTTGTGGTTGAAGCCGGAGGTATAGGCTATCATATCAACATTTCTTTAAATACTTACAGCGCTTTGGGCGATGCAGAAAGATGTAAACTATACACCTGGTTGCATGTGAAAGAAGATGCACATACTTTATACGGCTTCGCTGATGAAGGCGAACGCCGTTTATTTTTACACCTGATATCGGTATCAGGAATTGGACCAAATACGGGCAGGATGATTTTATCTTCCATTACCCCTATAGAAATCCAGACCGCAATTGTTAAGGCAGATCTGCCTTTAATTCAGCGGATTAAGGGCTTGGGCGCAAAAACTGCGCAACGTCTGGTTTTAGAACTACAGGATAAACTAAAAAAAGAAGGAGTAGATTCGTTAATTTCTATGCCTCAACACAATACTGTGAAAGATGAAGCGTTATCAGCATTGGTAATGCTCGGATTCGCCAAACAAACCGCCGAAAAAACTATAGACCAGATATTAAAAGTGACAGAGGGGACACTTTCGGTAGAGCAATTAATTAAACATGCTTTAAAAACTTTATAGACCTACTGCCTTTGAAGAGAATATCTACATTTCTGTTTCTCATTCTTCTTTTTTTAATTGCTTCTCAAAACACTTTTTCTCAAGTTGTTCCAAGCAAAGCGGATACGATTATGCCAAAAAATAATTTTGGTTTAAAAGAAAAAGAACGCTTAGGGCTTAGTCCCGCTGTTAATCCATTTTATCCATCTCCAAGTAATTTAAAGCGCGTTGTAGAATACGATGCCAAGAATAAACGTTATATAGTTAAAGAACTCATAGGAGAGAATTTTGTTTTAAATACCCAATATTTAACCATTGATGAGTACCAGCGCCTGGTAAACAGTGAGATCAAACGGGGGAACTGGCGCAGCATTTCGAATGCTGAAGTAAGCGATTATCGCAGTACCGGTATTATTCCCCAGATTCAGGTGAACAGCAAAGCTTTCGAAAAATTATTCGGTGGAACCACCATTGATATTCAGCCGCGTGGAGAAGCTGAACTTACTTTTTTGGGCCGTGTAAATAAAAATGAAAACCCGCTTTTTAACGAAAGACAAAGGGTGCAGACCAATTTCGATTTTAACCAGAGGATCCAGATGGACCTGGTGGGAAATATCGGAACGAAATTGAAGATTAAAAGTAATTACAATACCGAGGCACAGTTCGATTTTGAAAATCAGATCAAACTGGATTATACTGGCGGACCGGATGATATTATCCAGAAAATTGAAGCGGGTAACGTCAGTTTACCTTTGAATACCTCATTAATTACCGGAACACAGGCGCTGTTTGGTATTAAAACACAGTTAAAATTCGGACGTTTAAACGTAACCAGTGTTTACACGCAACAGAAATCTCAATCACGGGAAATTAAAATTACCAACGGTGCACAACAAAACACCACTACGGTAAATATCGATAGTTATGAGGCCAACAAACACTATTTTCTATCACAATATTTTAGGAACAACTATAATAAAAACCTGGCCAACGCACCCATCATTACCTCGCCGATCCAGATTACCAAAATTGAAGTCTGGATTACCAATAAAGCAGGAAATACAACCGATTCGAGGGATGTATTGGGTTTGCTTGATTTGGGAGAGAATGTTCCTTTTAATAACAAT
This sequence comes from Pedobacter humicola, assembly GCF_056490705.1. NCBI lineage: Bacteria > Pseudomonadati > Bacteroidota > Sphingobacteriia > Sphingobacteriales > Sphingobacteriaceae > Pedobacter > Pedobacter humicola. Next base: position 27,187 of record NZ_JBWJIG010000005.1, read on the forward strand.
CTGATTACGGGAGGAACTTCCGGATTACCCGCAGGAACTACCGCTACTGGTTTTCCACAACAATCGAACAACCTGATCTCACAGTTAAATGCCTATCAGGGCGGAGCGGTAAGACAGACAAATTCTAATGCCATCCTTTCATTCTTTCAAACCACACCGGCTAATACCAGTAATACCGATAACTTTGCCAAACTGGTGTATGCCAGAAAATTGACCGAACGTGAGTTTACCTTTCAGCCACAACTGGGTTATGTTTCATTGAACAATCCCTTAAATGCCGATGAAGTTTTGGCTGTGGCTTACCGCTATACCTATAACGGGGTAGAATATCAGGTGGGAGAGTTTTCTACCGATGTTTCTTTTGATGCTGCAAACCCTAAGGTGCTGTATGCAAAATTGCTAAAGAACGAAACCACCAAGATCCAGCTGCCAACATGGGATCTGATGATGAAAAATATTTATTCTATTGGAGGGTACCAGATCAGCAGCCAGAATTTTAAACTGGATATTTACCGCATTGATAATGAAACAGGTGTGGATAATCCGGTAATGACCGAGGGACAGAACACTGCTAATAAACAATGGATTGCCTTAACTGAATTTGACCGTTTGAACCAACAGAATGAGCGGAGGCCTGATGGGGTTTTCGATTTCGTAGCCTCAAATAATGCTTTTGGCGCTTATTCAACTGCAAACAATGCCAATCAGGCAAGTTTGTTCGGCGTGGGGAGTAATGGTCAGACATCTTTGGTTACCAATACCAATTCGGGTTATATTACCATCGACCCGGCAAATGGAAGGATTATTTTTCCGGTAATTGAACCATTTGGTAAAGATCTGGCCGCGAAGTTTTTACCAAGCGAACAGGCATTGATCAATAAATATACTTTTACCGCGCTTTACGACTCAACACAAACCATCGCTAAACAGTTGTTTCAAAACCAGAACAGGTATACCATTAAGGTAAATTACCAATCGGATATTTCTTCTGAATTTAGTTTAAATGCGATCAATGTTCCCGAAGGATCGGTAAAGGTTTTTGCAGGAACAATGCCATTAACTGAAGGGGTAGATTTTACCGTCGATTATCAGGGCGGTCGTGTGAGCATCATCAACCAGGCATTGTTGGTATCCGGGCAACCGATCAGGATTACTACAGAAAACAGTGAAACTTTTGGTCTGCAGCAACGGTCACTTTTTGGAACCCGTTTAGATTATCGCGTAAACAATAAGCTGAACCTTGGTGGTACCATCATGAACTTAACCGAAAAACCTTTAACGCAAAAGGTAAATATCGGTGAAGAACCCATTTCAAATACCATTTGGGGTGCAGACATCAACTATAGCTCGCCCTCAAGATTTTTAACAAAACTGGTCGATAAACTTCCTTTTATTTCGACTAAAGCGCCTTCAAGCGTCACATTCTATGGGGAGTTTGCGCAATTGATCCCTGGTCACCCTCGGGCACTTAATTTTGCAGGCAGTAAAAACGGGGTGAGTTATTTAGATGATTTTGAAGCATCAAGGTCGGTAATCGATTTGAAAAGTGCTATTGCCTGGCAGTTATCGGGTACGCCACAGCTATTCCCGGAGGCTGATAAGTCGAACGATTTATCTTATGGTTATAACCGGGCAAGAATTGCATTTTATAACATCGATCCAACTTTTTACAATTCGGCGGCATCTACCACTCCGGCCAATATCAGGGGCAACCGGGGAGAACTTTCCAATCACTACGTAAGGGAAGTAATTGAGCAGGAAGTTTTTCCGTTTAAAGAAACAGCAACCGGACAGGCTTTAAACATTACTACTTTTGATGTGGCCTATTACCCAACCGTTAGGGGGCCTTATAACTTCCGTACTACTGATTTTAGACCCGATGGAAGTTTATTACAGCCTAAAAATAATTGGGGAGGTTTTCAGCGGAAAATCGAGACCAACGATTTTGAGGCCTTAAATGTTGGCTTTATTGAGTTTTGGGTAATGGATCCTTTTATCTACAAACCGAATTCTACCGGGGGGGATATGTATTTCAACCTGGGAAATATCTCAGAAGATATTCTTAAGGACGGCAGGAAATCATTAGAAAATGGATTACCAGCTACAAACGATCCAAGTAAATATGATGAAACCGTTTGGGGCCGTGTACCAAAACTGCAACCAGTGGTACAGGCTTTTGATAACAATGCCAGTTCGCGCCGTGCACAGGATGTGGGTTTGGATGGACTATCGGATGCTGATGAAAAAGTAAAGTTTGCTGCGGCCATTACCCAGATTAAAGGGCAGTTGAATGCCACCGCATCAACCGCACTCGATGCCGATCCAGCATCAGATAACTACACTTATTTCAGAGGTCCGGCTTTAGATCAGATCAATGCGGGTATTCTTAAACGTTACGAAAAATACAACGGAACGGAAGGAAACTCTAAAACCTCACAGCAATCGCAAGAAGAATTAGGACTTGAAAATTCCGCTTCTACTTCGTTGCCTGATGGAGAAGATATTAACCGGGATAACAACATGACCCAAAGCGACGAATATTTTCAGTATAAAGTTTCGATCCGTCCGGGAGATTTAAACGTTGGACAGAATTTTATCACCGATAAAGTGACCTCGCAGGTGAAATTGGCCAATGGAAATACACAGGCTGTTTCCTGGTACCAGTTCAGGATACCAATTGGACAGTACCAGGATAAAGTTGGTGGAATCCAGGATTTTAAATCAATCCGTTTTTTCAGGATGTTTATGACCAACTTTGCTGATACCGCTATCATGCGTTTTGCAAAGTTGCAGTTGATCCGTGGCGAATGGAGAGAATATAATGCCTCAAACATTGCTGCCCAAGTAATCGTCGACCCGTCTTTACCAGCCTTAACGCCCGATAATTCGACCATCGAAGTATCTACTGTAAATATTGAAGAAAACGGTAAACGTTCGCCAATCCCATATGTTACCCCTCCGGGAATTTTGCGTGAACGTGATTATAGCAATTACCGTGGCGATACCAGGCTGAATGAACAATCGCTATCGGTTACTGTAAAAAATTTAAGGGATGGTTACGGCAGGGCGGCGTTCAAAACTGCCTATAGCGATTTTAGATCTTACAAACATTTGGAAATGTTTGTTCATGCCGAGGCTGTTAATAATCAGTTATTAAATGATAATGATGTTTCGGCTTTTTTAAGGATCGGAACAGATAACCTGGATAATTATTACGAATACGTAATGCCATTAAAGGTGACCAACCCAGGCACCAGCGACCCGGATGCCATTTGGCCTGAAGCCAATAGAATGGATATCGATTTAACGCTTTTCCAAAATGCCAAATTGGCCCGTAACGTAGCTAAACAGGCAAGCGGACAGCCCTGGCCTACCAATGTTCCCTTTACCTATACTGATGGCGCGAGAACCATTGTTGTAAAAGGACAGCCCGATATGAGTAAGGTTAGGGTGTATATGGTGGGTATTAAAAACCCTTTGCGTGCGGTTACTGATGATGGTATCAGGGATGATGGTCAGGATAAAAATGCCTTGGTTTGGTTTAATGAATTGAGGTTAACCGAGTTTGATGAAAAAGGCGGTTGGGCAGCAACGGGCAGATTAAATTTAAAACTGGCAGATTTTGCAGATGTTAATATCTCAGGTAGTAAATCTACCGTTGGTTTTGGTTCCATCGATTCGAAAGTGAGCGAAAGAAACCGTGCCGATAATGTATTGTTGGATGTTTCTTCTGCGATGGAACTGGGGAAATTCCTGCCACAAAAATCAGGGGTAAAAATCCCGATGTTTGTGAGCTATTCTAAACAGGTTTCTACGCCACAGTACAATCCGCGAACGCCGGATATCGAGCTGAAAAATGCTTTGAACCAATCAACGAAAGAACAAAAAGATTCGATTTTAAATTTCGCGCAGGATTATACTGTTAGAAGGGGCATTAATTTTACCAACGTCAGGAAAGACCGCGTAAACAACAGCAAACCGGTTCATCTTTGGGATATCGAAAACTTTTCGGCAAGTTATGCTTATACACAGTACAATCACCGCGATTTTATCAATCAAAGCAGTATCCAGAACACCTATAGGGCATCATTACAATACAGCTATTCGAAGGAAGCCAAAACGATAGCGCCGTTCGAAAAGATCATTAAATCCAATATGCTTGCCTTATTGAAAGATTTTAACTTCAGTATTTTCCCTAGTGCGATCAACTTCAGGATAGATGTAGACCGTTTATACTCCGAAAATACGTTAAGAAATAACGACCCGAACAATAGTATTGGGGTTTACCAAAGTGGTTATGGTACTACTTTTAATAAAAACTTTACCATGAGCAGGGTTTATGGTATAGCCTGGAACCTCACCCGTTCGTTACAACTGGATTTTAACGCCACCAACTATTCTATTATTGATGAACCGGATGGCCGGATTGAAGGATTAAAACGCGATACCGTTTGGCAAAATTTAAAAAGTTTAGGCCGTACTACCGATTATAACCACAACTTAAATGTAACCTATAATCTACCTATCGATAAAATACCGGGGCTAAACTGGGTTACGGTAAAAACCCGTTATGGTACCAATTTCAACTGGCAAACCGAACCCCTTTCTACCTTGCGTGATCCAAATATCAATTTGGGTAATACTGTGCAGAACAGCAGGACCGCTCAGATTAACCCAACCTTAAACCTGACTACACTCTACAATAAGTTTGGCTTTATCCGGAATGCGGGTAACGATCAGGAAGGCAGCGGGGCGAAGAAATTTTTCATCAATATATTAACGAGTGTGAAAAATGTGAACGCCAGTTTTGTACAAACAAAAGGTATTTTCTTACCGGGCTACCTGCCAACAACCAAGTATTTTGGTATTGACAATGCTACTGGCGCACCAGGCCTGGGCTTTGCTTTTGGTAGTCAGCGCGACATCCGCGAGATGGCACTGAACAATGGCTGGTTAACCACCGATACCCTGCAAAACCAGTTGTACGTAAATACGCTCAGGGAAGATTTGCAGCTTACCGGGCAAGTTGAACCTTTTAAGGATTTACGGATCACCCTTAAAGCCAATAAAGCACAAACGCGGAATTTTTCTACCAACTTTAGGTATGTTGCCAGTGTATCATCATTCGAAAATTTAAGTGCCATTACAACCGGCGATTATAGTGTTTCATATATTGCTTTGGGTACAGCTTTTAAAGAAAGTAATTCGAACACGGTTTCCAGTTTATTTAACCAGTTTATGGCCAACCGGATTATTATTTCGAGAAGGTTGGGGGCGCAAAACCCGAACTCATCAGGTCTTAACGGAGGTTTTGCCGATGGTTATAGCAAAGAAAGTCAGGATGTAATCATCTCTGCTTTTATGGCTGCCTATTCGGGTAAAGATGCGGGTAAAACGAAAATGAACGCCTTCCCTAAAATACCGCTTCCAAACTGGAGTTTAACCTATAGCGGTTTAACCAGGATACCTTTCATTGCCGATAAATTTTCATCGGTAGATATCCGGCATGGCTATCGTTCTGCCTATAATATCAATGGATTTAATTCACTGTTACGTTATCAGGAAACTAACGGTGGGGTAAGCAGCAGGGATGTGAACAACAACTTCCTGCCCGAATACCAGTTTGCCCAGGTAACCATTTCCGAATACTTTTCGCCTTTGGTTGGCGTAGATACCAGGTTTAAAAATAACCTGACTGCTTCTTTCGAACTTAACCGTTCGAGGTTGCTGGGCCTGAGTTTATCAAACAGTCAGCTGGCACAGTTATCAGAAAACAATATGGTTCTAGGACTGGGCTACCGTACCAATAAATTCCGTTTCCCTTTTGGATGGTTTAAAAGCCTGAAGATGGACAATAACATGGATTTCAAACTGGATGTGGCCATCCGTGACAATAAAACTGTGATTTACCGTGCCGATGTTACTGAAGCGGAGGTTTCTTCGGGAGCAAAAAATATTACGCTGCGGCCAAGTGTAGATTATGTGTTAAACCAGAAGTTTAATATCAAGTTGTTTTACGATTCGAATATAACCAAACCATATACTTCACAAACTTTTAATACGTCATTCAGTAATTTTGGCTTTAGTTTAAGGTTTACGCTGAATTAATTAATTTCAATTAAACAAAGAAGCCTCAGTTATGATTAGCTGAGGCTTCTTTGTTTTTATCTATTCGTATTTTAAGAGCTTTAAGCCACTGCTTTGGTTTTCATCCGGCCCCATTCCACAAAGGCTTATTCTGCCGGTCAGAAAACACTATACTGAATATAAGTGCCATCAGGAACATCGGGGCATAACTGAATAATAAATGGTCAAAGGTCATTGGGTAAATATTTCCGCTGGCAATCAGATATAAGATAAAAATCACAATAGCGTGGGCCACAGGCCTATCGTTGATTAATCTTTTATAGCCCACTTTTTTGACCAGATAGCTTTCAAATATGATCACTGTGGCAAGGAAAGCTACAAAGATAAATAGATGACTGAAGGAGAGTCGAAAATTGAACATGTAATTCTGTGGGCTGATGAGCCTAATCAATCCGATATAGGCAAATGAAATGGCCATGGTAAGGGGTGCTGACACCAGCAAGGTGGCCAGGCATACTTTTAAGGAGTAAACAAGTATAGGTTTCATATTGAGCGTTAAATTTTGAAATGAATATAAAGATTTTTTCTGAACCAGTCGTTATCTCATAGTCAAAAGAATCTGGCCACCTCATAATCTTGCAAAGCCTGCATTATTAGCAAGTCAAATCATTCGAAATACATCATAACAAAGAATCTTATATTTCGAAGATCAGTGAAAATAGAATGAAAGTTATGCTAAGCAGCGTATGGATAATAAGTTTAAAATATAACTCATTTGTCATACGCGAAAACTAAATGTGGCAACATTGATAATACTTTATTGGAATTTTAAATAAGAATTAGAAGGATTTACGCGATGAACACTAGTGTATTTCATTATTGAACATAATGAACAGTCGTTATACTGGCATTGCCATGTAAATTAGAATATGGTCATCTTAATTTACAGTTACAAAGTTTTTAGGCTCTTGCCGCTATTAGTATTGTTTTTAACTTATTGTCAAATTGCCAGGGCGCAAGTGCTAACGGGTTGTGGTAAAAATTTAACCGGGGTAATTCATTATCAGAGAAATGGATTTGGAACAGGACTGGGTAACACAGCTAAGTTTAGATACGATGCTGCGCCCTTTTCTACGCTTACAACCAATACTGCGATATGTCCCCGGTTCACCATTTTCGCAGCAAGAGTACCGACAACATTATGTTGTATCGGGACGGACTGTGGTCTGGATAATTTTTTATATGATTTCACAAACATTCCCTGTCCGATAGATGATTATATTCCCGTACTACTTTTGTCAACAGGAGCCTTGGGTTTATTCGTCATAAGAAGGAAATCCTCAAAGCAGGGAGGATAGTCTTTTCAGCCTTTTTGAAAAGCCGCCAGATTAGCCGGTGGTTCTGAATAATCAAAAAAACTTTGTAACCGGTTAACTTTTGCTTGATCATAATAATTAAGGCTCACTGGTTACTCCCAAATGCTGAAGTGAAATCCAACTTCCAAACCTTGTTAAGTAAAGTAAATCAGAAACAGCATCAATGTCTTGTTAGTGCTTTTGTTCTATTGCCCTATTCGAACTAACCCCCACTTCAATGCGCATGCACTCCTCGCGCAATTAGCCGACGTCATTATTCGGGCAAGAATGCTGATACTGGTTATATTTTTAACTTAATTCACCAGGCATTGCGATATGTTAAACTTAATTGTATTTTTGAAGCATAAACGGCAGGAACCCTAAATGCCTGGAACAAGGGCAGGCCGGTTAAAACAACAAATACATAACTTATATTCAATAATTTACAACTAATGAATTTTCCATCAGAATTAAAATACACGAAAGACCACGAGTGGGTTAAAGTTGAAGGTAACGAAGCTTATATTGGTGTTACCGATTTTGCTCAGCGCGAATTGGGTGATATCGTTTATGTTGATATCAACACAGTAGGCAGTGAAGTGGCAAAAGAAGAAGTTTTCGGTACTGTAGAGGCCGTTAAAACCGTTTCTGATTTATACATGCCGGTTACCGGAACAGTATTAGAAGTGAATGCCGAATTAAACGACAATCCGGAATTAGTGAACTCAGATCCATATGGCAAAGGCTGGATGGTAAAAGTATCTTTAGCTGATGTAGCTGAAGTTGAAGGTTTATTAACAGCAGAAGCTTACCAGGAACTGGTAGGCGCTTAATTATTATATTTTGTACGAAACACTAAAACAGCAGAAATGGGCACTTCTATGGACCGTAGTTGTTTTAGTGTTTTGTAATATGGAAATTTCCGATTCTGTTGGCAAAAGCGGTTTTTTCTTTAAAGGTTTTGACAAGATGACCCACATGGGTTTTTTCTTCGTCTTGTCGGTATTGCTCTTCTACGGGAAAATAAGGTATCAGCATACTTTCGCTTTCAGGACATTAACCATCTTTAAGATTTTGCTCATCAATGCAATCATTGGTGGCGGAATCGAACTGTTGCAATGGAAAGTTTTTACCTACCGTTCGGCAGAATGGTGGGACTTTGGTTGCGATATGCTCGGCGCCTCAATGGCTGTTTTTAGTTATGTATTGCTTCATAAATTAAATTTCAATGAAAAGGAAAGCTAGTATCATCTGTGTAATTGTGGCCATAAGTTTAAGTGGATGCAGCATCTTTAAAAAAGATTGTCATTGCCCTAAGGTGTATTACAAAAGTTATCCTTCGCAGCGGAAATAACACTGCTCAGGCCCTTTCTTTTCTGATCCGGCAGCCTTGCCAGGGGCTGTATTTAAAATGTTACCAAGCTTTTAACACACGTTAACAAACCTTTGGGCTTTTCTACAGTCTGATAGCTTAGTTTTATATTATAATATCTAATTTTTTTTGATGAAAAGATACGTTCAGAGTGCAATATTTGTTGTGCTCCTATTTTGTGGTTATATCGCCCAGGCGCAGAATACTGGCTCGATAAGCGGTAAGGTAATTAACGCGAAAGATAAAAAGCCGGTTGATTTTGCAACAATAGCCATTAAGAGCTTAAACGATTCGAGTGTTGTGGCCTCCGGACAAACCAATCCTGACGGAAGCTTTAGTTTTAAAGCGATAGCTCCGGGGAAATATAGAATTTACTCCGCCTTTTTAGGTTTAAAAACAGCAACCAAAGATGTAGAGGTGGCTAAAGCCGCTGTAAATGCCGGCGATATTGCCATGAGTGATGACGGGGTTGATTTAAATACCGTTAACGTTACGGCAACCATTCCGATTGTGGTAAAAAAGGATACTATAGAGTTTGATGCCAAATCGATTAAAGTGCGTGAAAATGCTGTGGTAGAAGATCTGTTAAAGAAAGTGCCTGGGGTAGAAGTAGCCAAGGATGGTAGTGTAAAGGCCCAGGGCGAAACCATTACCAAAGTAAAGGTTGATGGGAAAGAGTTTTTTGGAAACGATCCTTTATTGGCCACGAAAAACCTTCCTGCCGACATGGTAGATAAGATCCAGGTTATCGACGAGCTTTCCGAGCAGGCGCAGTTTACCGGTATTGATGATGGAACGAGAAATAAAATCCTGAACATTACCACCAAAAGCGGCATGAAACATGGCTATTTTGGAAACAGTACAGCAGGATATGGTTCTAATGATCGTTATGATGCAAGTTTGAACGTCAATAAATTTGATGAGGATAGGCAGATCAGTTTCATTGGTCAGTTTAACAACGTAAACAAGCAAAATTTTGGCCAGGGTGGTGGTGTAGGTAATGGTTTTGGTGGTGGCGGCGGTGGTCGTGGTGGTGGTGGTTTCGGCGGTGGTGGAGGTGGTAGCTCCAGCGGAGGTGGTGGTATTACCAATACCAATGCAGCGGGTTTAAACTTTGCCGATACCTATAAAGATGGTACCCAGTTCCAGGCCAGCTATTTCTTTAACAAAGCATCATCCGAACTGATACAGAATTCACATACCCAAAATCTTTTAGGCACAGGCACAACCGATATCAATCAGGATTTAGATAATACAACAGATCGGATCAACCACCGTTTCAACTTTATGGTGGATACCAAAATCGATCCATCCTTATCGATCAAGATTCAGCCCAATGTAACCTATACCGAAACTGATGGTAACAGTATTACTAAGTATACCCGTAATTTTATCACTTCCTTAACCGACGGTTTACAGCGTAATACAACAACTGCGGCTACCCCGGCATTTAGTAATAATTTATTGGTCAGAAAAAGTTTCAAGCGCAGAGGCCGAACCCTTTCACTGAATGTGAATACCAGCATTAACGACAATGATGGCACCAACCTTAACTATCGGGATGAAACCATTACTACAGGTGCAGCAACGAGAGATTCGTTAACCAACCAGTTGAACAATACAACCAGCCACTCCATCAATAACACGACCAGGGTGGTGTATACCGAACCTTTAAATAAAACTTTAAGTGTGGAGTTTAATTATCAAAATGGTTACTCCAATAGCGATTCGCAAAGAGATGTATTTAATTACAATCCTTTAACCTTGCAATACGATCTTGTTGACAATACCTTTTCAAATATTTATAACAACCGTACCTTAACCAATGCGGCAGGGGTAAGTGTAACTACAACTGAGAAAAAGTACAACTGGAATATTGGTGTGGCGGCGCAACAAACCAATAGGGTAAATACCAATTTAACAACGGGCTTAAAACGTACCCAGAATTTTATCAATATTACCCCTTCTGCACAGTTCAGGTATAACTTTAGTAACCGCAAGCGTTTGTTCATCAACTACCGTGGGTCAACTACACAACCAAGTATCGATCAGATTCAACCTATCCCGGATAATACCAACTCTCAAACGATTTATGTGGGTAATCCGGCATTAAAACCTTCATTTAATAATCAATTGAGGATTAATTTCAATAATTTTAATATTGAAAATGGCAGGTTCTTCTTTGCAGGTTTAAATTTGACGCAAACCTTTAATAGCATTGGCAACAGTGTTGCTCAACTGCCTAGCGGCATCCAACAAGTGAGTTATGTTAACGTTGATGGTGTGTATGCAGGTAATGCAAATGCAACATGGTCTCTACCTTTAATGGCTGAGCGCAAGTTAACCCTTAATATTTCCGGGAACGGCGCCTATAACAGGAACGTAAACTACATTGTTCCTCAGGGTGGCACTACGTCGGTTAAAAATATCACCAATAGCTATACCATCTCCAATGGTTATAAATTGGTTACAAATGTTGATAAATTTGATTTAACAGGCGGTATAACCGGTAGCTATACCAATTCTACGTTTTCGGCCCAACAGTCGGCCAACACAGAGTTTTATACGATTAATCCAAGCTTCGATGTAAGTTATGTATTGCCAGCCAATATCAGGTTAGCCATCGACATCGATTATTTCAGGAATTTTGGTGGTGGCGAGCTGTATAATCAGGAATATACCATTCTTAATCCTTATATCAGCCGCCAGTTCTTTAAAAACAGAGGCACATTTAAGTTCTCTGTAAACGATGCACTTAACCAGAATACCGGAGTAAGCAGAACCGCTACAGGTACTTCTATTCAGGATGTAAATTATAATGTGTTGAAACGTTATTACATGTTATCGTTTACCTATTCTCTAACCCGTATCGGGGGAAGAACGATGAGTGGGGATATGCAGATGCCAGGCCAACGCGGAGGCGGTAATGGTGGTGGCGGCGGTCGTACGAGGATGTAATCTTTCCTTCTGAACGCATTGAAGAATCCTTGTTTTATGGAACGCTAAAATTGATTGTTCCTGGATAAGTATTTATTCCATACACGAAAGTCCCGGTTAAAACCGGGACTTTCGTGTTTTAGTTACTTTGGTTATAATTAAATGTACAACTGACATTTATGTATTTCAAATGTTACCTAACTAAAATAAACCTTTAGAAAGGCCGGTAGTCTCTATGATATAAACCCCACTAACCGAATGAAACGAATTTTTACGCTCTTATTTATTTTATCGTCTTTTTATGTTTACGCCCAGAAAACGGGTTCGGTAAGCGGCAGGGTAATCCAGTCGAAAGACAAAAAGCCTATCGACTATGCTTCCCTCGCAGTGAAAAACTTAACCGACTCCAGTATGGTTGGCGCTGTAAGTACCACAGAAGATGGAAAGTTCGTGATGAAAAACCTAAAGCCAGGCACCTACAGGTTATATGCTGCATTTTTGGGCTTAAAGAATACTACTAAAGATTTTACCATTACTGCCGATAAAGCAGATATCATCTTGCCTGATATTGTTTTAGAAGGCGGTGCAATCGATCTTCAGACTGTGGAGATCAAAGCGGAGGTACCACCAATTGTAGTGAAAAAAGACACACTGGAGTTTAACGCAAGTTCATTTAAGGTAGTAGAAAACGCGGTGGTGGAAGATCTGTTGAAAAAACTACCAGGAGTAGAGGTTGATAAAGCAGGGACGGTTAAAGCTCAGGGCGAAACCATTACCAAAGTTAAGGTCGATGGTAAAGAATTTTTTGGGAACGATCCCTTGTTGGCTACGAAAAACCTTCCTGCCGATATGATCGATAAAATCCAGATCATTGACGAACTTTCGGATCAGGCCCAGTTTACCGGCATTGATGATGGCTCAAGAACGAAAATCATTAATATCACCACCAGAAAAGATAAGAAAAACGGCTATTTCGGGAACAGTACAGGCGGTTATGGTTCTGACGACCGTTATGATGTGAATGCGAACATCAATCATTTTAATCAGGATAAACGTTTGAGCGTAATTGCCCAGTTTAATAATGTAAACAAGCAGAATTTTGGCGGTGGCCTGGGGGGAGGAAATGGTGGCGGTAATGGTGGCCGTGGTGGAATTACCGATACCAAAGCCGGTGGATTCAATTTTTCGGATGAATATGCCGATCAGACCGAGATCAGCATGAGCTATTTTGTGAATAAATCTGATAACCTGATCCTGAGAAATAGCGTAACCCAAAACTTATTGGGCGATGTAACCACCATTTTTAATAACAACCAGACCAATAGTTCGGATCGTTTAAACCACCGTTTAAACTTTATGGTTGATACCAAGATCGATTCGTTAACCTCACTTAGGATACAGCCAAACTTAAGTTATACCGATAACGAGAGTTTAAACAACAGCGATTATACCCGTGATTATAAAACCTATATGATTACAGGTACACAATCGTTGAGAAACCACAGTACAGCTCCATCCATCAGCAACAATATTTTATTGCGGAGAAAGTTTATGCGTAGGGGGAGAACGTTATCATTAAACTTTAATACCAACATCAACAACAGCGATGCTGATAATTACAACAGCAATCCTGAAATCCGGACAGAGGGTGGGGTTTCTACCAAAAAAACAACCGATCAGTTTAATGATCAGGAGAGCGAATCCATTAATCAGAATACACGATTGGTATATACCGAACCATTGGATAAGACCTTAAGTCTGGAATTTAATTACCAGAACAGTTATAACCACAATACATCCGACCGCTTCACCTATAATTTCAATCCTGTTACCTTGGCCTACGATTTATTGGATGAAACTTTCAGTAATGCTTACGAAAACACCATTATTACCAATTCTGCAGGTTTCAGCTTTAATAAAATGGCTAAAAAATACAACTGGAATATAGGGATGGCCGTACAGAATACCGATAGAACTAATAACAATATCAGCAAGGGATTTGTACTGAAGCAAAATGTGTTTAATTACACGCCTTCGGCCATGTTCAGGTATAATTTTAGCAATAGTAAACGTTTGGTGTTTAATTATAGGGGGAGCACCAATCAGCCAACCATACAGCAATTGCAGCCGATCAGGAACAATACCAATACCCAAAGTATCCCTGTTGGTAACCCGGATCTGAAACCAGAGTTTAACAATACGCTCCGTGTAGCCTACAATACCTTTACCGTGGGTAAGAACAGATCCTTGTTTGTGAATTTAAATCTGACCCAAACATCTAACCGGATTGCGAACAGCACCAGTTTGATCCAGAGTGGTGAGGATCAGGGGAAACTTGCCGTTACACCGGTAAATGTTAGCGGCGTTTATTCAGGGTCGATCTCATCTTCATTGAGTTTACCGATCATGGCAGAGAATAAACTGAATTTTCACATCAATGTGAGCGGTAATTATGATCGGGATGTAAACTTTACCAACTCCTTAAAAAATATAACCAATAGCTGGGCTATCACCAATGGTTACCGTTTGGTTTCTAATTTAGATAAACTCGATTTAACAGCAGGTGTAAGCGGTTCCATTAACCGGGCAACCTATTCTGTTCAGCCAAATTCTAATACGCGTTTTTACACCTTTAGTCCCAATATCAGTGTAAGCTATTTATTTCCAGGCAATATCCGTTGGGCCATCGATGCCGATTACAATCAGAATACGGGCAGAGGAGAGGCGTTTGATACGCATTTTACCTTAATAAACTCGTACATCAGCAAACAGTTTTTCAAAAACAGGGGAACTTTTAAGGCTGCGGTAAACGATTTATTAAACGAAAACCAAGGTGTGAGCCGTACCGCCAATAACAACACCATTCAGGATGTAAGCTACAATGTGCTGCAGCGTTATTTTATGTTTTCATTTACCTATTCCCTTAACCGCATGGGCGGTAAAAATAGGATCAGGGGAGGTGAAGAGGGCGGTAGAAACCGTAGTGGTAATGGTGGTGGTGGCTTTGGTGGCGGCAGACAGCGAAACTAGATCATTTTAAGGTAATCCTATGTAATTTATATCCTCATGCAGCTATCTTATTTGGAATAAATCTAAAGAAAGGTTAACTTGCGCCAAATTTAGCACATGAAGCTGTCGCACCTCAAAGTTGGAGAAAAAGGAACAATTGTAGCTTTTACAGATTTAGATATGTCTGTAAAGTTAATGGAGATGGGCTGTTTACCGGGCGAGATGGTGGAGGTCGAGCGCTTTGCTCCCCTGGGCGACCCGATGGCGATCCGTGTTGCTGGTTATCAGCTTTGTTTGCGTAAAAGCGAAGCTGATGTGATCATTATTCAATAAATAAGCTGGGTTTGGATATTAAAGTTGCGTTAGTTGGTAATCCCAATACAGGTAAATCTACTTTATTTAACCGTTTAACAGGGTTAAATCAAAAAATAGGAAATTTTCCAGGTATCACCGTTGATAAGAAAACAGGTTTTATGAAACTTGCCGGGGGTAAAGAAGCCGAGATTATCGATTTGCCTGGAACGTATAGCTTATATCCAAAAAGTACCGACGAAAGCATTGTTTTTCAGGTGCTGGCCGATAAAAATAACAACAGCCATCCTGATGTGATCGTGCTCATTGCTGATGCTTCCAATTTGAAGCGCAACATGCTTTTATATTCACAGGTTGCAGATTTGGGGATTCCCATGATCCTGGCCCTGAATATGATTGATCTTTCTACCAAACAGGGGATTGAGATTGATCTGGATAAGCTGGCCGAAAAACTGGGTATCCAGGTGGTTTCTATATCTGCAAGGAATAATATCGGGATTGATAAATTAAAACAGGCCATCGCCAATACGAATAAAATTGCCACACAATTTCAGGATGTAGATGTAAATTTTTTGGCTCCTTCGGCCATTAATGCCATCAAATCGAAACTGAACTCTGATAACGATTATTATGCCCTGCAGGTATTGCACCAGCATGAGCATTTAACTTTCTTTACCAAACAGGAGCAGGACGAAATTGAGGAAATAGAGCAATCACATCATTTCGAATCTTCAAAAATCCAGGCGGCCGAAACCATTGCGAGATACAAACACCTCAGTACCATCTTATCTGATGTGGTAGTTGATAGTGGTACTGAGAAGAAATTTTCTTTCAGCGATAAATTAGATGCTGTCCTAACCCATAAAATATGGGGATTTGCCATTTTCTTATTGATCCTCTTCGTTATTTTTAATGCCATATTTGCCTGGTCGTCCTATCCGATGGATTGGATTGAAACAGGTTTTGGTTTTATCACCAGCCTTGGTCACGAATATTTACCAGCTGGTATGCTTACCGATCTGGTATTGGATGGTGTAATTGCAGGTTTGGGTGGTATCTTTGTCTTTATTCCGCAAATCGCGATTTTATTCGCCTTTATATCCATTTTAGAAGATACAGGTTATATGGCCCGTGTTACCTTTATGATGGATAAAATCATGAGTAAGGTTGGCCTTAACGGAAAATCGGTAGTGCCGATGATCGGTGGTTTAGCCTGTGCAGTTCCTTCTATTATGGCGGCCAGAAATATCGAAAACTGGAAGGATAGAATGATTACCATCATGGTTACACCGTTGGTAAGCTGCTCGGCAAGACTTCCGGTATATATTCTAATTATTTCATTGATTATTCCTTCGAAAAATGTCCTGGGTATTTTTAACCTCCAGGGCCTGGCTTTGATGGTGATGTACTTAGTTGGTATTATAGCCGCGGTATTGGTGGCCTGGGTAATGAAATTTATTATCAAAACCAAAGAAAGATCTTATTTTATCATGGAGCTGCCGGTTTACCGCATGCCAAGGTGGAAAAATGTGTTCTACACCATGTACGAGAAATCGAAAACCTTTGTTTTAGAAGCGGGTAAAGTAATTATCGCCATTTCCATTATTCTTTGGGTAATGGCTTCATTTGGACCGGGAAAACGTTTTGAAAGTATTGATAAAAAATACGAATCTGCGCTGGCCGACACCACAAAAAATACCGACCACATTAAAACATTGGTAGCTACAGAAAAGTTAGAAAACTCTTATGTAGGTATTCTTGGTCATGCGATTGAGCCCGCCATCCGTCCACTCGGTTATGATTGGAAGATTGGTATTGGTTTAATTACCTCTTTTGCTGCCCGCGAAGCCTTTGTGGGTACCATGGCCACCATTTATAGTGTTGATGGTGGTGATGAAGATACCAGCACCATCAGGCAGAGGATGTCGGCCTCTAAAAACAGCCGTACAGGTTTACCTGTTTATAGCTTTGCTACAGGTATTTCACTGATGCTTTTTTATGCTTTTGCCATGCAATGCATGAGTACGGTAGCCATCGTTTACCGCGAAACCAAAGGCTGGAAATGGCCCGTTATCCAGTTGGCATACATGACAGCCATGGCTTACGTTGCAGCGCTTGTTGCCTATCAGTTGTTGAAATAGAATAGCTTCTCAACAGAATTTTTTTTAATGAAGTCATCCTGAGCGTAGCCGAAGGGCTTTCTCCACAAAATGATTGAGGTTAGAAGAGCAGTACCTGTACAATGGTCAGGGTTTGCTTCCGTTTTACTTCACCCGATAAATCGGGTTCGCGTTCACTCCAATCGGGTCTAGGTGGCCAGTAGCTGCCACTATTATTGGCTGGGTGCTGATCTGCGCGAGCCGATGCTCATAAACCCGGTAGCAGCGATAGCTCCCGATCCTTTACCGATAGATCAACACCAAATTTGCATCGGGACTATAGCGGATAACGGGACTGTTGTTCCCGAAGTAATACTGAGCGTTAATTTTCAAATAAACAAGGTTATATAATGCCCATTGCTATTTACCATATAAAGCATATCAGATCATTTAAGCTCAGCTGTTCCTCAAAAACAATTAGCTTAATTCTTTTTCCTTCGGTTTGATTGCACGGATTATGGCTTTCGCCTTTAGTCTTTCTGCTTTGATCTTTCTCCCCCTTATCCCAGCTCAATCTGGCGCTTAATACTCTCCTCTAGGGAGATTAATGTCTCCGTACGCTGGATTCCATTTACCGCCTGGATTTCTTCGTTTAACACATGGCGCAAGTGATTGGTATCTCTACAGATTATTTTGGCGAACATGCTATAAGAACCCGTGGTATAATGTAATTCTACCACTTCCTTAATTTTGCTCAGTTGGGCAACCGCATCTTTGTATTGGATTCCTTTTTCAAGGTAGATACCCAAAAAGGCGCATATATCATATCCAGCCTTCTGTGGATCAATGATTAAGTGCGAACCCTTTATAATCCCCATTTCCTGCAATTTCTTCATCCTTACATGTATTGTTCCGCCAGAAACAATCAGATCCTTAGCAATTTCTGTATAGGGCTTAGTGGCATCCTGCATCAATTGTTTTAATATATCGATGTCCAGGTTGTCAATTTCTAAATTGGAATTGTCTTTTTTAAGCATATTTTTGAATTATGATAAGCGAATTTACGAATATTTATCAATATTATAAAAATAAAATTAATTGTTTAAAATATTTGCAAGGTATTGGTTGATCCTTTACATTTGTATCAAGCAATTAACAAAAAGGAAACGTTCTTTCAAAATTGTTTAACATAATGTAGGGTGGTGAAACAGGCAGACACACCTCCTTGTCTCGGTGGCGGAGAATAATGGGAATATACCGGTTTCGGTACTAACCACTCCTTGAAGGTTCGATTCCTTCCCCTACAGCGACTTTAGTCCTAAGTCAAGAGTCAATAGTTTTTTAGACTTGCGACTGCAGACTTTGGACTAAGGACTATAATGTTGGGTGGTGAAATTGGCAGACACGCCTCCTTGTCTCGGTGGTGGGGAATAATGGGACAAACGCAGTTTATTGGGTTGACCACAAATTAATTTTTTGAACTGTAGCTAACTACCCCTTGAAGGTTCGACTCCTTCCCCAACAGCATTTTTTATGAATAATAAGTTAGTTAATTGAGCAATCCTGGATAGGTTGCTCTTTTTCTTTTTAGGGCTAGTTTTCAAAAAACGATTATATTTTTGTAGATATATTGTTATATTACCGCAATAATTAATATTATACCCGTGTAATGCCTGTGATGAAGAAACGTGTTTCCATAAAAGATATAGCTAAACAATTAAATATTTCCATTACTACCGTATCATTTGTAATCAATGGAAAGGCCAGAGAAAAAAATATTAGCGAATCGCTTACCAAAAAAGTTTTAGAACTTGTTGCAGAACTAAATTATCAGCCGAATGCCCTTGCCACGAGTTTAAGAACGGGCAAAACAAAAATTATAGGTTTCCTGGTAGATGATATTTCTGAGCCGTTTTTCTCGGGTATAGCCCGCCGAATTGATGAAATTGCTTCTAGCCTTGGCTACAAAATTCTATTTAGCAGCACGCGGAATGATACTGAAAAAGCTATAGAATTATTGCAGATTTTTAAAGACAGGCATGTTGACGGTTATATTATGGCCTTACCAGAGGGATTGGAAGAAGAGGTAAAAAAACTCATTCAAACTGATGCACCGGTAGTTTTGTTTGATAGATACGTGCAGGATGTAAAAACCGATTACGTCATTATCGATAACAAAAACAGCACTTTCGAAGCCACTGAACACCTGATTAACAATGGATATAAAAAAATTGGTTTTGTAACCATAGATACTGTTCAGCAGCAAATGGTAGACCGCTTGTCGGGTTACGAAACTGCTGTCGAAAAACATCATCTGCCGGCAATTGTGAAGAAAATCAACTATGTGAGTTCCTCGGCATCCATTCAGGAAATGACTAAGTTTTTTAAAGAAGAAAAACAGCTTGATGCCGTAATTTTTGCAGCCAACTATATCTGCTTGGATGGTTTAAGAACTTTCAGGAAATCAGGTGTTCGGATCCATAAAGATTTGGCAGTTGTTTCTTTCGATGATTTCGAAATTCTGGAATTCTGCGATCCGCCTGTTACCGCTATCGCACAGCCGCTTGAAGCCATTGCGGAAAACATTATGAAAATTTTATTGAACAAATTAAAAAAAGCGGGAAAACCTGTTGAAAATACACAGGTATCACTTCCAACACTATTAAACGTAAGGGCGTCGAGCCTGAAAAAATAATACCATAAAAAAGGGAATAGATTTAAATCCATTCCCTCCTCAAATTATATTTATAACAGCTTAAACTGTCATGATGTCTTTTTCTTTAGCCTCAGCATGTTTATCAACCTTAATGATATAAGCATCGGTCAATTTTTGTACTTCACCTTCGCCTGTTTTAATTTCATCATCAGAAACACCTTCACCTTTTAATTTTTGAATTTTGGTATTTGCATCTTTACGGATGTTTCGAACCGTAATGCGTCCTCTTTCTGCTTCCTCCTTAACCTTTTTTACCAGGTCTCTTCTACGTTCTTCTGTTAAAGGAGGAACCACTAAGCGGATTACGATACCATCGTTCTGTGGATTGATGCCGATGTTGGCTACCTGTATGGCCTTTTCGATCGGGCTTAAAAGCGATTTTTCCCAGGGTTGGATTACAATTGTTCTGGCATCAGGGGTATTAATGGCAGATACCTGTGATAATGCTGTTGATGCACCATAATAATCAACATAGATTCCATCCAACATTCCAGCTGATGCTTTACCAGCTCTGATTTTTGTTAATTCAGATTCACAATGATCGATAGCTCTATCCATTGCAGATTGAGCATCCAGTAATTGTAATTGTATGAGGTCGTTCATAATTGTGTGTATTTCTACAAAAATAATAATTTTTATTCCTTATTTAACAAGCGTTCCAATAGGTTCGCCATTAGCGATTTTCATGAAATTACCATGTTTGTTCATATCAAACACAATAATGGGTACCTGGTTTTCCTCACAAAGGGTGAAAGCCGTCATATCCATTACATTTAGGCCTTTGTCGTAAACTTCTCTGAATGAAATTTCGGAATATTTAGTCGCTAAAGGATCTTTTTCAGGATCTGCAGTATAAATTCCATCTACCCGTGTTCCTTTTAACACCACATCAGCTTTAATTTCGATAGCACGTAATGCTGCTGCAGAATCGGTTGTGAAATATGGATTTCCGGTTCCGGCACCAAAAATAACCACACGGCCTTTTTCTAAGTGACGCACTGCTCTTCTGCGGATAAACGGCTCACAGATTTGCTCCATTTTGATTGCAGTAAGCAAGCGTGTTTTAATACCCACTTTTTCTAAAGCATCTTGTAAGGCCATAGAATTGATTACAGTAGCCAACATACCCATATAATCGGCCTGTGCCCTGTCCATCCCACTTTTTTCGGCACTTAAGCCTCTAAAAATATTTCCTCCACCAATTACGATTGCGATTTCTAAACCTTTATCGTGTACAGCTTTGATATCTTCTGCATATTGCTTAACGCGTTCATTATCAATGCCGTATTGTTTGTCGCCCATTAGCGATTCTCCGCTAAGCTTAAGTAGGATGCGTTTGTATTTCATGACCTCAAAAATATTAACAATTTTTTAATACCTGGCTATGCTTTTTAACAATTGATGTAAATATTTAAATAGAAATACTGATTTTAAGAAAAAGGAGCAATACCCTAAAATATTGCTCCTATTCTTATATCATTTTATTGCGCTCTGGCGAGCCATAATACCAGTATAACTTAGTTAAAAATGTAACGGACACCAAATTGTGCCTGCCAGCGTGAAATCTGATCAGTAATGTTTTTATAGGTGGTGGTGTATGGTGTTAAATTGGCCTTATCCTGGTATGGAAAAGAATATGTCGCTTTCCCTGAAACCGGATCTAAACCCTTATACGCTAACAATACCGCCGTGTTATAAGTAGATAAAGGGATATTTGGTGTTTGATATAGGCCCCAGTCGCTATTTAACATGTTGCCCAAGTTGATGATATCCAAAGTAAACTGAAGCGTATTTCTTTTTCCTTTAGGACCAACAAAGAAATCCTGTGCAATGTGTAAGTCGGCTCTTTTAAAGTACGACATGATCGCGCCATTCCTTTTGGCAAATTCACCTCTGTGTTTGCTTAGGTAACTGTCCTGGCTGATGTAAGCATTTAACTGATTCCAGATCTGTGCTGAAGTGCGCGTATCGCCAACAAAATCTGGTACCAAGGTAATGTCACCTTGATTTTGCGGGATGTAAAGCAGGTCGTTTGCGCCGCCATCGTTATTGATATCGCCAGATGAAACATAACTGAATGCACCATTATTGGCTGACTCGAAAATTAAACCGATTGTAGTTGCGGCATGTTTAAAATATTCTCTTTTATAACTCAATGAAGCAATAACCCTGTTCGGCTGAATAAAATTCGTGTTCGCTAAAACATCTGAATTTGCATCGCCTGCAATGGCTCTCTGCGACCAGATTGAGCTTGCTGTAGAACCACCATCATTAACCGATCGCGACTGGCTGTAAGTATAGGCTGCGCTAGCGTTAAATCCGTTTAAAAATGATTTTTGTAATTGACCTGTAATGAAATAAGAATAACCTTTTTTGGTATTCTGCATATAAATAAACGGCGATATCGACGGATTTGCCGCTGTTGTACCCGTCTGTGTAGATTTTACGGTATAGCGTTGTTGTCCTTCAATGCCCGGGATTGTAATCAAACCTGTAGCATTGTTAGGCAATGCTGCATTCGAGAAATTTACAGCATTGATATCTTTGGTAAATGAGGCCTCTATGGTTGCAATGATACCCATTGGTAGTTTCTGGTCAACCGCAACATTAGTTCTCCAGATTTGAGGGTATTTGAAATCTTTTGATGTGGCATCTACCTCGTATGAAGTATTGGCATTAACCGTGCCTGGTGCCGGGCGGTTGGCATTTACATTCGGGTTGAAAATCAGGCGCGGATCTCCAGTTGTTGAAACGGTAGCTGAACTGAATAATGTTCCGGTATTTGAAGCCTGGTTGGATATCCAAACATAAGGGACCTGGCCGGTAAAGATTCCGGTTCCACCGCGCAATTGTGTGGTTTTATCACCAAAAACGTCATAATTGAAACCTATTCGCGGCGAGAATAATAATTTTTTGTTCGGGAATTTAGAAATATCTACCTGTAAACCGTTTTGGAAAGTTAATGCTGCCAGGTTGGGGTTAGGATCTAATTTGGTAGGGAAATAGGTATAATCTGCCCGTATGCCATAGGTTAACTTGAAATTATCGCTAACCTGATACTTGTCCTGTGCATATAAACTCAAGTTGTAAGACGACATTTTCGCGAATGGGAAAGCACCATCCGACAGGGCAGAATTGCGGTAAGAATAACTTACAGCAGGTGCATTGTTCATAAAATCGTCGGCCGTTCTGAAATAATACAGGCCATTGTAGTTTGGTGCAAAACCATTCAAAAATTTATTTAGCTGGTTGCTGGTTCCAATAGTGATTTCGTGTTTACCGGCATAGATGGAAAAATCATCAGAAAACTGGTAGATATCTGAGTTTAATATATTGTTTGCGGTAAAAACCTCGTAGCCGAAACTGGTTAAAATACCACCGTTTCCATTGCCGATATCAACCATTGGCAATTCAGCACCGTTTGAAGCTCTGAAATCTCTCAAGGCAGAATAGCCAAGTGTTAATTTGTTCGACATACTGTTGCCAATCCTGGTATTTAACTCTACGATGCCAATATTAAAGTTGTTGTTGATGGTATAACTCGATCCAAAGTAAGGCATGGAGGTTGAAGAAGGCGAACGGCTACCATTTAAGCCTGCAGGGATACCCGATCCGCTGGCCACCACCTGCCTGTTCGATTTTAAATAAAAATACTTCGCGCTTAGAGTATTGTTGGCATTAATGTTCCAATCGATTTTCGCGGTTATTTTATCACTTTTCGTTTCGTATGGATAATTCTCGTATGGACCTGTAGCGTAATTGTACTTGCTCATCAAATAGTTTGATAGTTTATCCAAGGTTGCCGCATCTGCAGCCGAAACATTGGCTCCTGATAAACCTGGTCTTGAAGCTACAAAAGAGGTAGCAGGTGTACTGATCCGCTCTTGTTCACCTGAAACAAAGAAAAACAATTTGTCTTTTATGATCGGTCCGCCAATATTTAAACCACGTTGGTTGTACTTAAAGTCGACAACTGGTATTTTGGTAACTCCGGCTGAGTAGCCTGTTAAATCGGTACCTCTGGTGTAATAATAAGCCGAACCCTTAAAGTCATTTGTTCCCGATTTTACAATGGTATTGATACCCGCTCCTGTAAAAGATCCCTGGCGTACATCATATGGCGCAATATCTACCTGGATCTGCTCTATCGCATCCAGTGATATTGGTTGAGAGTTGGCCTGTCCGCCTAAACTACCAGATAATCCGAACGAGTTGTTAAACAAAGCACCATCAACCGTTAGGTTGTTATAAGAACCGCTTCTGCCGCCAAAACTTAAACCGCCGACTGTTGTCGAATTTGCTGATGGGGTTAATTTGGTAAAATCGGATAATGAACGGCTTATGGTTGGCAAATTATCGATCTGCTGTCGGGTAATGGTTTCCCTGGCTCCGGTTCTGGATGAGTTGATCACTTTATCCTGGGTTCCCTTTACCACAACATCGGCTAAGTTTTGTGATGTTTCGGTTAATGAAGCATCAACCCTTAGGTCTTCTCCGATAGTGGTGCTCAGATTTTCTTTCACCAGTTCATTGTAGCCGATATAGCTTATTTTAACAGTATATGGACCACCTACACGGACGTTAGGAAGGTTGTACCGGCCATCGGCCCTGGTAATTGTTGCGTATTTTGTACCTGAGGGAATGTGCACGGCAGTAACTGTCGCACCGGGTATTACCCCTTTCTGGTCTTTAACCGTACCAATAAATGATGCGGTTGTAACGCCTTGCGCAAAACCACTAATGGTTATTGCCAGCATAAATGAGAATAATAGTAGTAGTTTTTTCATTAGTTTATGTTTTTTTGTTAGTGATAAAGCAATTATAATTTATTGTCGCCTCATGGTACTTAAAATTATGATGTTTTATTCACATTTTCACAAAAATACACGCGCTTAATGCTGCTAATGTTCTATTTATATTAATTAATTGTTAAACGCTTGCCCTGTTCAGGAAATAATAACTTTAAATCTTTCGATTTGCCTGAAATTAATTGTGTTTTTACTTTTTCGGCGGTTTTCTGTGGGGGTTTGGTGTGGGTTACAATAAAAGATATCTTTTTAAAAGCTTTTTCATTGGTTAAACTTTCGAGTTTGGCTAATTCACGATAAAAAAGCTTTGGTGTAAGGTGTCCGAATAATTGTTGATCAGGCTGCTCATTAGGGAAAGAAACCTCCAAAAAAATTGCCTTTAGCTGTCCTGCATTAATAATCGGTGCTATGGTATGCCATAACCTGGCAAGTTTATCTGATTTTTCAATTTCATCTGCTCCGGTATCGCCCAGATACAAAACATAGCTTTCGTGATGGCTGACTAAAAATGCCGTACTTTTATATGGATTGCCATGGCTTAGTTCAAACGCCCTCACTTTCATTTCTGTTCCCTCAAGCGGATAAGGAATGCCTTCTGTGAGTGGGGTATAAGTATATTTTTTTAATTGTGGTTTTTCGCCCTCATTGGCAAAGTTGGCCCATGCATCCCAGGTAAAGTATTTATCCCTTAAGATATTCATCACAGAATGCAGGCCGTAAATATTTTTTGTAGTA
Organism: Pedobacter humicola; assembly: GCF_056490705.1. NCBI lineage: Bacteria > Pseudomonadati > Bacteroidota > Sphingobacteriia > Sphingobacteriales > Sphingobacteriaceae > Pedobacter > Pedobacter humicola. Next base: position 52,617 of record NZ_JBWJIG010000005.1, read on the forward strand.
TCTGCCGGTGAGTTGATAATCAGGCCTGCTACATGATCTAAGTGTGCATGTGAGATCAGATATCCCTTAATCTGTTTACGCTGAATTTCTTCACTTATTCCTTTTAACGATTTGTGATCAATTGCCTTTTGAATACCTGCGTTTATGGTGCCGGCGTCTAAACAGATATATTTTTCGCTACCTTTTGGGGCAATCATGTATGAAGATAAATTACTCTCATCATCGCCGCCTTTAACTCCAAGGGGAATAACTGTAAAAGAAGTATTTTTTTCTTGTGCCCAACCATTAATGGTGAAAACTGAAATGCAAATCAACGCGGGGAAGATTTTTTTGAACATATCTATACGTATTATATCGTTTCGCCTTTGAAGATTACTTCTTTTAAATTCAGTTCATCATCAATAACCAATAAGTTTGCTTTATGGCCAATTTCAATGCTTGCAGTAAGATTTTCGATCCCAATTAATTTAGCCGGATATTGTGTGCCCATTTTGATCGCCTCATTCAAATTAATGTCGCAATGTGATACACAGTTTTTAACAGCTTCTAACATGGTGAGCGACGAACCGGAAAGCGTGCCATCGGGCATTACATATTTATTTCCCTTCTCAACATGCTGATACGGCCCGGTAGAACAGGCGGTAACTGCATCAGTAATGAGAAATAAACGCTCTTTTAAGAGTTTCTGTGCAAATTTAACCACCTCGAAGTCTAAATGTTGACCATCAGCAATAATGCTTGCCATCGCTTTATCGTGACTGAAAACGGCAGTAGGAATACCCGGTTCACGGTGATGGATTGGGCTCATGGCATTAAATAGGTGGGTTGTCGTTTGAATGCCTTTATTATAAGCAGCTGTGGCCTCATCAAAAGTTGCATTGCTGTGCCCCAATGAAACAACTACTCCGTTGTTCAACAAATATTCAATCACTTCATCATCCTGAAGCTCGGGTGCAATGGTCATCATTTTAATTACGCCATCTCCAAAATCGATCAGTTTTTTAATTTCATCTAAAGAAGCTTTTCGTACAAATGCCGGCACATGTGCCCCTAAGCGTTTTGGGTTTAAAAACGGCCCTTCTAAATGTAAGCCCAGGCAATTTTTAGCTGTTGAGCGATGTTCTTTTGCGGCTTTGATACAATCATTAAAAACCTCTGGAGAATTTGTTGCCATGCAGGCCAAAAATCCTGTAGTCCCTTTTTTTAGCAGATCGTTTTCCATGATAGTTAATGATTCGACAGTCGGATCAGCTGAGAAGAGCCTTTCTCCGGCCCCATAAATCTGTAGGTCAATAAATCCGGGAATTAGTAAAGAATGACTGATTTCTTGACTATCTGAATCTTTAATAGTTGAAATGGTATCACTTTCAATTAAGATGTCTCGGTTCTTTTTCAGATCGTTATCCTGAAAATAGGATATATTGGTAATTACTTTAGGCATATCAAACGTTTGAGTAAATTTAAGCTTACACGGTCAAAGTTAAATATTGTCGCTATATATTTGGTACTAAGATAAATCTTAACCAAATGAATGAAAATCAGCCAAGTAGAAGAAGTTTTTTAAAGGCCGGCCTAGCCTTAAGTGCGGCAACACTGGTAGCGCCATCGGCAGCAATAGCCGAAGTAACCGATAAGGAAGATGCATTTAAGATCACGGTTGGTCCATATTTGCAGACCAATTTTAATGACTCGATGACCGTGCTTTGGCTGACCAATAAAAATGCTGCTGGCTGGGTGGAGTTTGGTGAGCAGGCCGATCAATTAAACCAAAAAGCTTATGGGAAGGCCGAATTGGGTTTGATGCAGGCCAATAGTAAACTGAATGCTGTAACACTTTCGAATCTAAAACCTGGGATAAAATATTATTATAAAATCGTTTCTAAAGAGATTAAGGATTTTCGGCCTTATAAATTAACCTATGGGGAAACGGTAAGCAGTGCGGTTGAAGAATTTGTGAATGCAGATTTTGCTAAGGAAGAGATTTCATTTTTAATGTTGAATGATACACACGATCGCCCGGAATCAATCCCTCATTTGCTGGGTTTGGTTCCTGAAAAAAAACAGGATTTTATCTTCTTTAACGGTGACATATTCGATTACCAAACAGATGAAACGCAGATTATTGATCACATGCTTCAGCCTTGTGTAGAAAATTTTGCTAAGAAAACACCTTTTATTTACGTAAGGGGTAACCACGAAACGCGTGGTAAATTTGCACGCGAATTTCCGCAGTATTATATGCATGTTGGCCATGCCGCTTTTACTTTAGGGCCGGTTCGTTTTGTAATTTTAGATACTGGTGAAGATAAAGAAGATGCACATCCGGTTTATGCGGGCATTGTAAATTTCGATGAGTACAGGAGGCAGCAGGCAGAATGGTTTAAATCAGAAATCAATTCCAAAGCATTTAAAAAGGCGCCTTTCCGGATCGTCATGATGCATATTCCGCCGCGTTTTTCGGGAGATGCCCACGGACCAAAACATTGTACCGAATTGTTCGAACCTTTATTAAACCAGGGAAAAGTAGATCTGGTATTAAGCGGCCATACCCATAAATATATGGTACATCAGCCTGATAAGAACTTAAATCATTATCCATTGATTATTGGGGGTGGGCCAAAAGATGGCATAAGAACGATCACTAAAATAATAGCAGATAAAAATAAAGTAATAGTGAGTATGCTTGATGATTCGGGAAAGGAAGTAGGGGCCTATACTGCACTTAGGAAGTAGAAGGAGACCAAGTTTTTAAAACTTGACCTCCTCGGCTAAAGTAAAGACATAAAAAAAGCCCCAATTTTTCTTGGAGCTTTTTAAAATATGTTTTTAGTGCTTATGCACCTAATTGTACACGTTTGAAAGCAGATACTGTTAATCCTTTAGAAGTATTATCTAAGTATTTACGAACATCCATTGAACCGTCTTTAACAAACTCTTGGTTTAATAAAGTACTGTCTTTGTAGAATTTGTTCAATTTACCAGCAGCGATTTTCTCAACCATTTCTTCTGGTTTGCCTTCAGCACGGATTACATCTTTCGCAATTTCAATTTCACGTTGAATCGTAGCAGGATCAACACCTTCTTTATCAACAGCAACCGGGTTCATTGCAGCAATTTGCATCGCAACATCTTTACCAGCTTCAGTAATATCTACGCCATTAACTCCTTCAAATACCACTAAAACACCCATTTTACCATTAGAATGGATATATGAAACGATTTTCTCACCAGAGATATTTGCGTACTCCTGAATAACGATTTTCTCTCCGATTTTACCTGTTAATTCAGTGATGGTTTCGGCAACTGTACGTCCGTCTTCTAAAGTAATTGCTGATAATTCTTCAGCTGAAGCAGGATTGTTGGCAACTGCAGCAGCTAAAACGGCCTGAGCCAGGTTACGGAAATCTTCAACTTTAGAAACTGGTTCAGTTTCGCAAGCTAAAGCCACTAATTTACCATTTGTGCCATCGGCTGAAACAGCGATTGATACCAGACCTTCAGAAGTAGCATTACCAGAACGAGCGGCAGATACTTTTTGACCTTTTTTGCGCAATAAATCAACTGCTGCTTCGAAATCGCCATTAGCTTCAACTAAAGCTTTTTTGCAATCCATCATACCAGCGCCAGTTTGTTGGCGTAGTTTATTTACATCTGCGGCAGTAATTTGTACTGTAGACATTTTATTTCCTTTTTTAAAGTTTACAATCTTGTTATAACAATTACAGGTTACAAGTTACAAGCGCCAAGTTAAACTTATGTTAAGCCAACTTAAAACCTGAAACCAGTAACCTGCAATTAAAAAATATTACTATTCTTCTGTTTTAGTTTCTTCTGATGAAGGCGCTTCAACTTCTGCTTCGGCAGTTACCTTTTTAGTAGTTGGTCTTTTCTCGCCAGCTGCTCTAGGTTCTTTTGCTTCAGGAGCATCAGCTGCAACTTTCGCTGCTACTGCTTCTTTTTCAGCTTCATCATCTTTTTCGCGTTTACGCTCATCTAAACCTTCTTCAATAGCTTTGATAATTACATCAGTAATTAAAGAAATTGATTTTGTAGCATCATCATTCGCTGGGATAGGGAAATCAATGTTAGAAGGATCAGAGTTTGTATCAACCATCGCAAAAGTTGGGATGTTTAATTTTAACGCTTCAGTTACTGCGATGTGCTCTTTCTTAACATCAATTAAGAATAAAGCTGCAGGTAAACGGTTTAAATCAGCGATACCACCTAAAAGTGATTCTAATTTAATACGCTCACGTTGAATCATTAAACGCTCTTTTTTAGATAAAATCGCATAAGTACCGTCTTTAGTCATTTTATCGATGTTAGACATCTTTTTGATTGACTTGCGAACAGTAGCGAAGTTGGTTAACATACCACCTAACCAACGTTCGGTTACGAAAGGCATATTTACTTTTTTAGCTTGTTCAGCTACGATTCCTTTAGCTTGTTTCTTAGTAGAAACGAATAATACTTTACGTCCTGATTTTACGATTTGTTTAATCGCAGCCGCAGCTTCTTCAGTTTTGGTTAAAGTTTTATTTAAATCTATAATGTGAATTCCATTACGCTCCATGAAAATGTAAGGAGCCATTTTTGGATTCCATTTACGGGTAAGGTGACCAAAGTGTACACCTGCATCCAATAAGTCTTGATAAGTTGTTCTTGCCATTGTCTTTGCCTCCTGTGATTAACGTTTACTGAATTGGAATTTCTTACGAGCTTTAGCACGTCCTGGTTTCTTACGCTCAACCATACGCATATCACGCGTCATTAGGCCTTTAGCACGTAATGCAGGTTTTTTCTCCGCATCTAGTTCAACAATCGCTTTAGCAATAGCTAAACGAACAGCTTCTGCTTGTCCTTTTACTCCACCGCCTTGAACATTTACAGTGATATCATAACGGCCAACCAGTTCAGAAACCTCTAAACTTTGGTTTACGATATATTGTAAAGGTAAAGTAGGGAAATATACTTTGTGATCTTTACCGTTAACGGTAATTGCGCCAGCACCATCTTTTAAGTAGATACGTGCAACAGCTGTTTTTCTTCTTCCTGAAGTGTTAGTAACTGACATTTCTTAAAGTTTAATGGTTTTTGGAGATTGAGCTGCATGAGGGTGAGTTTCACCTGCATACACAAAAAGATTGGTGTAAAGTTTTTTACCCAATTTAGTTTTCGGTAACATACCACGTACCGCTTTCTCGATTACACGTTGAGGGTGTTTCGCCATTAACTCCTTAGGAGAAATAAAACGTTGACCACCTGGATAACCAGTATAAGAAACATATTGCTTTTCGCTGAATTTGTTTCCTGTCAATTTAACCTTGTCTGCATTGATAACAATTACGTTATCGCCGCAATCTACGTGTGGGGTGTACTCAGGCTTGTTTTTACCACGGATGATCATAGCGATCTTCGATGACAAGCGCCCCAAAATCTCGCCTTGCGCATCAACAACAATCCACTGTTTGTTAACAGTTTTCGCATTGGCCGAGACAGTTTTGTAACTTAACGTATTCACTTGCTTGTATTTAATTTATTAAACAATTTATTATTCCCATTAAATTTGGGACTGCAAAGATAGATAGAATACTTTTATTATCAAATAGTTGGAGCGAAAATTTTTCATGATATTGTTTTTTTGTGATCCTCGTGCTGAATTTATTTCACCTCTAAACTTTTGGTGTTGATTTTAAACTGTCTGTAAAACAGAAGCTGTATTTCTTCGGTTGGCTTCAATCTGGCTTAATACTTAATCTTTTAAATGCTGCTGTACAAAGCATCTGTTCATCGGTTGCAGATTCTTCGAGCCTCAGCCTGGCATTGTGAACGGAGCCAATTTATTAAAAGGATATCGCTACAATCCCCTTTTTTAAAATCGGACGAGTAAAATTATTAACAGTTAGAGGTAAAGAGCACAAATACTTAAATGCAGGTTCACAGATCATCTGGCTTATAGCCCATTCTCTTTCTTGGCGTATTTTGCTTCTCGATTAATCTATCCAGGTAAGCAAAAACCAGTTCGATGTTTTTATCCTGGTTATTTACTTTTTGTTTGATGGTTTCGATTTCGAGCTTGAGTTCGCCGCTATCAATAATAAATTGACGGATACGGGAGAAAACCCTAACAATCTGAATATTTACCTGAATGGCTTGTTTGCTGTGTAATACACTAGAAAGCATAAGCACGCCGTGTTCGGTAAAAACATTTGGTAAATAGGTCCTTCCGCCTCTTCCTTTTTTTGAGGTCGCAAATTGCGACCTCAAAGATTCCCATTCTTCGCTAGTGAGTTGGAACATGAAATCTTCGGGAAACCTATCAGAGTTTCTGCCCACTTGCTCATTGAGCCGTTTGGTTTCTACGCCATAAAGCTCGGCCAGATCGCTATCGAGCATCACCTTAAGGCCTCTTAGCTCGTAAATTTTATTAATTAAAGTATTGTCAGGGATGATAGGAAGCGCTTCTTTAGCTGTCATATCATTTTGGATTTAAATTGAAGATACAAAAAATAGATTTTTACACCAAAATTGAATCTATAATTTTCTTGATTTTTTCTTCCCTTTCTGTATAATTCCCACTGATGATGATATGACTAATGTTACGTTTCTCAAGTTCAGCCTTAAAAAGTTCGAACATTTCCAGGCGCCGATTTCCGAAATCGCGCAGGTGATCTGCTACCCAATCTACATCAATATCCAGTAGAAAATATAAATCGTACTTGATTTCATTTTCAAGATCGTTAAGGATGTTTGGAACCTCGTTTAAATAATATTGTGAATAAATTTTGGTGGTAATTAAATCGGTATCACAAAAAAGAATTTTATGGGCGATTTTGGTTTTTTCTTTTACCCTTTGTGTTTGTGCCGTTCCGATTTTAATAATATCATCAACAGTGATATCATTGGAAGTGATTAATTCTCGAGCAACCTCAGGTACAAAAGCAGTTCCATAATGCATAGCCATGTTTTTTGCCATGGTTGATTTTCCTGTACTTTCAGGGCCGTAGAAACATATCTTCTTTACAAAATAAGGGCGGACCACTTCTGGTATAAATTCCCAATATAGAAACGGATTATTTCTAATCAGTGTAGCAGAAACCGGAACAAATATTCTTGGTTCATCGAACAGGATATGTTCTGCCTGCAAGTTACAGGCGAAGGGAGTTCCATAATACTCAGAACTAAAAAGAATGTCGATTTTTGGATAAACCTCGCGCATCCTGATCGCCCAGATATTGGTTCGTTCGTTTAAAGGAAGAGTTTCATCGTCAAAATTATCAGCAATAATAGCGGGTTTAACATTCGGCTGATCTTTAAAAATCTCTTTTATCCATTCGAAACGCAAAACCGGATCAATCTTATCATCTGGAGTGAAACTCATCGATACGATCAGTTCATCGCAATGCGCAGCTGCAAAATTGATCAATGCAACATGTCCATTATGGATGGGCATGAACTTACCGATTACCAAACCTATTTTCATGCGGTTTTAGAATAGCTTCTATATTCTTTTATCCAATGCCATAAAGCAAATGCGGCAATAATGGTAAAAACAAAATATTCTACGCCCATAAATTTAATGCCCTTTAAAAAGTATAGGTAAGTAGCCACAACATCGATGATTAACCAGATAATCCAGCATTCTATCCTTTTCTGGATCATTAGAAAAGTGGTGATTACACTCATCACAAAAATAAATGAATCAACAAAAGGATAAGCGCTTGGTAGGTTGAACAGTAATGGGAGCCAATTATGGAGCTGGCTAGCTAACATACCCAACACTAACGTGCCAACAATACCTGCAGCCAATAAAATTAGAAACTGTTTTATCGGCATAAAACTGATTTTGAGTTCCTTGTTTTTATCTTCTTCTCCAGGTTTGGGATTAGCCCATCGCCACCAGCCCATAATGTTGGTTACAAAAAAGAAAACCATCAAAAACATATCGGGGTAAAGTTGGTTCTGATAATATAAAAAAGCAGATAAGAATACATTTACAATACCGGCTGGCCAGCTCCAGATACTTGCTTTTGCGGAGAGCACAACTGAAATAATTCCTGTAATTACCGCGAAGAATTCCAGATAGCTCATTTTATATTCAAGAACCGTAAAAAATATACTGTGGGCATCGAAAAAATCCATCTCTTTCTTTTAGAAGATCTACAAAATGCTAATGTAAATAATTTATTTGCGGCTATTGGTTTTCTGTTGTCAAACAATCCAAAAACATAGCTGTTATAAGAATACCTAATGGCTAATCGCCATATTTATTTAACCAGCAAATTTCTTTTATGCAATATATCGACCAGATTTCCGGTTATCCCATTCCTTTGTTTTTGAAGAACCTGATAATCGGTTTAGTAGCCGTATTGTTTGGTTTGCTAATCAAATTTATTATCCATAAAATCTTTATACTACTTTCACGTTGGTGGGATTTTATCATTATAAAATCGACCATTAAACATTTAAGAAGACCTGTTGCTGTTTTTATACCATTGTTGCTGCTTAATTTCTCTATAACATTAATGGAAATGTCGCCAGCATTCCGGCTGCCCTTAACCAAAATATTAGAAATAGCCCTGACCATCACTTTCGCCTTAATATTAGTTCGCTTAATCAATGTTTTGGAGGATTATTTCTATCTGAAATACGACTTGAATAAAGAAAACAATCTGAAAGAGCGTAAAATCAGGACGCAACTGCAGTTCGTGCGCAAATTCATTGTATCGCTCATTATTTTAATTACTGCTGCTATTATTTTGCTGAGTTTTGAGAGTATGCGTAAAATCGGTGCAGGTCTTCTTACCGGTGTGGGTATAGGCGGGATTATCATCGGGTTTGCTGCGCAAAAATCACTGGGGAATTTATTGGCTGGTTTTCAGATTGCTTTTACGCAGCCAATAAGGATCGATGATGTTTTAATTGTGGAAGGTGAATGGGGTAAGGTTGAGGAGATCACATTAACCTATGTGGTGGTGAATATCTGGGATCAGCGGCGGCTCATCCTGCCGATTACTTATTTCATCGAAAAGCCCTTTCAAAACTGGACACGTGTTTCTGCCGACCTACTCGGGACAGTTTTTTTATACCTTGATTATACCATCCCCATTGAACCGATGCGGCAGGAACTGACCCGGTTACTTAATTCAGATCCGCTTTGGGATAAACGCGTAAATGTAGTACAGGTTACCGATAGTACAAAAGATGGCACGATTGAAATACGTTTTCTGATGAGTGCTTCAAACTCTTCCCGTGCTTTCGATTTACGTTGCCATGTAAGGGAAGCCATGATTTCGTTTATCCAGATAAATTATCCGGACAGCTTACCGAAGAAAAGAGTGGCGTTTAAGAATAAGGTTGAGGATATTTAAATTTATATCAACCGATAACATGAGCGGAATCAACCGGTTCTAAATTTTATTTCTGTCTAAATATCTGTGCATTTTCAAAATAATGGTAGAAACTTCGAAAACATCTGCACCGTTATTTTTTAATATTAAATTTCATTTTTATAAAACTGGTAATCAGAAAATTGTATTTTTTGATTTGACTTTAGTACATTAAAATGGCTTTTCCCAATCTGTAAATGGCATAGTTATTGATTTTTAGCGAAAAAAAATCATTTATCTAATCTCATTTTATGAAAAATTTTAAAAAAGTAATTTTCACTATTCTTCCCTTCTTAGCCTTAACCTTATTGTTTTCTTGTAAAAAAGATGATGCTTTAACACCTACCGATACTGATGGTAAAAACTTCAAGTTTACCATTACTGTAAATGGTGTAGAGGATCAGGATTATGTTTCATTTGTGTTTGTTGGCGCAACATTGGATAATGCCAAAACCATCTGGAAAGTTAACGGGGTAACCAAAAGCAATGAAACGGCAATCTCTTTAGGTAAAAATGATTTTTTAGGTGATACTAAAACCTATATTATTGAAAGTACCACTCCATTAAGGTTAGTGACTACAAGTCAACAGTGTTTAAATCCTGGCGCAACGAATCCATCCTATAAAGTTAGCTTTAAAGCCGAGGTAAATGGAGAGGTTGTTACAAATGACCAAAATTTTAACGTTACCTCTACAACTGATTATACCCACAAATACGATTACTAATCTATTTATTCAATAATCTTGGCTGCTTTGCCATTTTATAAAGCCCTTATCGCTCATCTGAGCGATAAGGGCTTCTTTTTTATTTAAACATTCCTTTTAACTTAGCCAGTTTCTCCTGCAAGTCGCCATCCGCATCTTTTGGCTCATTGCGGGGTTTGAAATTCGGCTTGCTGTTATTGGATTTGTATTCTTGCTTGGGTTTATGTTCTTTGGGCTCCCGATTGCGGACTTCCAACTTCGGACTAGCCTCAGTTTTCATCGATAACGAAATCCTTTTGCGTGCTGCGTCGACTTCCATCACCGTAACTTCAACCTTCTGGTGCACTTTTACCACGTCATTGGGGTTGGCCACAAAGCGGTTTGCCAATTGACTCGTGTGAACCAAGCCATCCTGGTGTACGCCTATATCAACAAAGGCACCGAAATTGGTAATGTTGGTTACAATTCCAGGAAGTTTCATGCCAATTCTTAAATCAGAAATCTCGTTTACACCGTCGGTAAAGCTAAAGGCTTCAAACTGCTCACGCGGATCGCGGCCAGGTTTAGCCAATTCTTTTAAAATATCGGTTAAGGTCGGTAAACCGATTTCATCAGTTACATATTGTTGTGGTTTGATCTGTTTTTGCAGTTGCGTATCTCTCATTAATGCGGAAACTGTAGTACCCAGATCTTTTGCCATTTTATCTACTACGGCATAACGTTCAGGGTGAACGCCACTAGTGTCCAAAACATTTTCTGCATTGCGGATGCGCAGGAAACCAGCAGCCTGTTCATATGCCTTATCACCCAGGCGCGGTACTTTCTTAAGGCTTTCGCGGTTTTTAAAGGCGCCATGTGTATTTCTGTAATCAACAATATTTTGAGCCAGAGTTGGGCCTAAACCAGAAACATAAGCCAGAATCTGTTTAGAGGCGGTATTTAACTCTACGCCAACGGCATTTACTGCACTGATTACGGTGTCATCCAAACTTGCTTGTAATTTATTCTGATCAACATCGTGCTGATATTGTCCTACACCGATGGATTTTGGATCAATTTTTACCAGTTCTGCCAATGGATCCATTAAACGGCGACCGATTGAAACTGCCCCACGTACGGTAATGTCTTGTGTTGGAAACTCCTCTCTTGCCACTTCTGATGCCGAATAAATCGAAGCACCACTTTCATTTACCATTACAATGGTAATATGAGGTAAATTCAGGGCACGCACAAAAGCTTCCGTTTCTCTTCCCGCTGTACCGTTACCGATCGCGATAGCTTCAACATGATGTTTCTCGCAAAGCTGTTGAATGGTAAATTCAGCATTTTTCACATTTCCCTGTCCGGTATGCGGGTAAATTGCTGTATTTTCTAATAACTGACCTTGTTTATCTAAACAAACCACTTTGCAGCCCGTACGGAAACCCGGATCGATGGCCAGTACATTTTTTTGTCCCATTGGAGCTGCCAACAGCAACTGACGGGCATTTTCGGCAAAAACGCGAATTGCTTCTTCGTCTGCTTTCTGTTTGGTTAAAACCCTGAGCTCAGTTTCCATTGCTGGCTCTAATAATCGTTTGTAACCGTCTTCTAATGCTTGTTGCACTTGTTTAGCTGCGGCATTAATGCCTGTAACAAACTGGTTTTCTAAAATGGCAATAGCATCTTCAGCCGGTGGTAAGGCATCTAGTCTTAAAATCAGTTCCTTTTCGCCACGGCGCATCGCTAAAACACGGTGTGATGCCGCTGTTTTAACAGGCTCGTTCCATTCGAAGTAATCTTTATATTTAATTCCTTCTTCTTCTTTCCCTTTAATTACTTCGGATTTAAAGGCAGACTTTTCCTGAAAGTAGATGCGCATTTTGGTACGGGCTTCCACATTTTCAGATATCATCTCGGCAATGATATCTCTTGCACCTGCCAAAGCCTCTTCAAGTGAATTTACACCTTTTTCAGCATCGATAAACTTCTCAGCCATTGCATCCAGATCAAAAGCATTCTGCTCAAATATCTGCAATGCCAAGGGCTCTAGTCCTTTCTCTTTTGCTACCGAGGCACGTGTTTTACGTTTCGGTTTATAAGGCAGGTAAATATCTTCTAAAAGTGAAATGGTTTCCGCCCCGTTGATCTTTTTTTCCAGCTCTGGTGTTAATTTGCCAAGTTCGGTCATCGATTTTAAAATCGCTTCACGGCGTTTGTCCAGATCGCGTAACTGTAAAACCCTGTCCCGGATTGCGGCGACCTCCACCTCATCTAAACTTCCTGTTGCCTCTTTACGGTAACGTGAGATAAAGGGTACTGTTGCGCCTTCATCTAATAGATTTATGGTAGCGGTGACTTGTTTTTCTGCAACTTTTAATTCGGCTGCAATTATTTTATGGTGGGTTAACATATTCTAAAGGGTAAAATTAAAGTAACAAATCTAATCAGGATTTAAGGATTTTTAAGATGAAGTTTTCCACCAGACCCTGTGGGTAAATTTTCCGGAAAATTATTTAGGACAATAATTCTGTTTGGCTTTTGGGTCAATTGATTTATTGACTGCTAAAAAAAGTGTTCATCATAAGCCGTTTATGGGGTTTTATTATTTTGGCATACTATTTGCCTTTTTATTCGACTGACCAGCTAACTAAATATAAATTAATGTCAAATTCGACTCTCCGATGTTGGAAATGCAATACGCAGTACCATTACCAGATTCCAAGACCTTGGGTGATTAAAAATTTGCTTTTTTTCCTGCCTATTAGAAAATATTTTTGCCCACATTGCGTGGCCAGTAGATACGCGTGGGTAAAGGCCAAAAATAGCAATGCTAATTATCTGAAGACTGGGCAGGTTGATAAAAACGAGCCTAAAAAGATCAGAAGAAAATAGACATTGCTGTCCTTAAATCCTACTGTATTTTTGCAATAGAACTGCTATTGTTGATCTGTAAATCTTGCCATGATCATAATCATTTCAATCTGATAGTATATAGCTCACAATAGGTAATTATCGTTGATCATCAATTGGAATAAGAGCTGCTGTTTCGGTACCAGTTGTGAGATAAGAGAAACCTAACTATTAATTAAGGAGTCGGGAGCACGTTTGCAGTGCGTATGGTTTTCCTGTAGCTGCACACATAATCGTTTATGGCTGATCATTTTGTTGTTGGCAAACCCTGATTGATCAGCAACCAGAAAATATCAGGGGAGATCACGAAAGGCCTATGCCCGATGTAGGAGTTTAATATGCCGGCTAAAAATGGATGTTCGCCGTATAAAGTCAAACTATCGGGTAAAATTCTCTACATTTTTTTCAATATCTGCCCTATGTACTTTTAGTATTTCGTTACTGGGAACAACTTCAATCAGTTTTGACGGTTTAGAGAATGTTCCAATTTCTACAATTGTTGCGCACTGGCAAAATGATTTAGTAGAGATAAAAGTGAGGAGGAGTAAAAGTATCTTTTTCATCCATTAAGAGGTTTTTAGAAATAGTTTATAGAATAGATGCCTGATGAGCCTGTTTCCATAAATCGTTTAAAAAAACTTATCCCTTCTTTTTCTTTGTTTTTTCCAGATCGCGTTCTGCTTTAAACTTAGTTATCCTTGTAATAAGATCCAGGGGCAAGGGTTCATCTAAAGGAAACTGAACAGCGCCCTTGCTCCATTTACACTTGGCAAATTCATCTTTAAAAGCTTCAATTCCTGAACCGGTTGGATAAAAGCCAATGTGCTTGGCGTACCCGGCAAAGTAAACCAGTACAGTGTTCTGTTTGAAAGCGGGCATGCCGTAACTGATTACTTCTTTAGCATCTGGTACGGCCTTGTGGATCGTTCCGCGAATTTGCTGCAATAGTTTTTGTGTTGCTACAGGGAAATTGGCAATATATTGATCGATATTTTCGGGTTTAGGCTGCTCCATAGCTAATGGTTTTGTAAGCTGAATTTACAAAAATCTTAAATACCTATTCGCTGATCTGAATATCGTATTTCTGTAAGAGACCTGCGATACCTGATTTTGAAAATCTTGCATTTTTCATCCTGTTGTTATCCGGATCTATGGAATAATTGTAAGCGGTTCTAAGATCTGCTTTTTCAATAATAGTCCTGTCGAAAGTAGCATTTAGTAAATCGCAGTTATCGAAAATTGAATTGGCCAGGTCGCTTTCTGAAAAATCGACCTCATGTAATTGTGAAGTTTTAAAAGTCGTTTTCTTTAGCTTTAATTTATAAAAAGAAGAATGATCCAGCTTGCAGTTATTAAAACTGAATGCCAAACCGAAATCGTTACAATTATCGAATCTTAATCCCAGCATTTTACAGTCATGGAAGTTTACATCAATAAATGATGTTTTGGTCAGGCTTGCCAAACTCAAATTGCAGGTCACAAATTCGCAATCTAAAAACTTAACGCCGCTTAAATCTGAACTGGAAAAATTACAATTGATGAATTTACAATTTTCATATTCTGCTTTTGGGAGTGCACGTAAGGTGAAATCGGCTTTTTCGAAGGTTTGGTCGGCTAGGTAATTATCAGACATGCAATATGGATTCTTTATGACACGAATATAAAAATAATCGGGAGGTTTTTGGTTGGAGCAGGCGGCTGAGTTTTCTTTCTTGTACAAGCCAAGGTTAATATAAGGCACACCCGACCCGTTGGGCACCCCTCTGGTAGAGAGAATAAAAAAATCCCCCAAATTGCTTTGGAGGATTTATATGTTTTGGTCTTCGACTATGCTCAGACTAATAATTTATTTTTTAACGTACATTACTTCTTTTACCGCTTTAACTACACGTTCCGCATTTGGTAAGCTGGCTGCGATTAAAGTTGGTGAATATGGAAGTGGAACATCAGCACAAGTGATACGTAAAACTGGTGCATCTAAATAATCGAATGCATGTTTTTGCACCATAAAGGCAATTTCTCCGGAAAGGGATGCCAAAGGCCAGGCTTCTTCCACCACAACCAAACGGTTTGTTTTTTTAACAGAGGCGATGATGGTGTCATAGTCGATAGGACGTACGGTACGTAAATCGATCACTTCAACGTTGATTCCTTCTTTAGTTAATTCTTCAACTGCAGGGTTTACAACGCGAGTTAGCATCTTACCGAAAGTTACAATGGTTACATCAGTACCTTCTTTGGTTACGTTTGCCTTTCCTAACTCGATATAATACTCTTCAGCAGGAACATCGCCTTTATCACCGTACATTACTTCAGATTCCATGAAAATAACCGGATCCTGATCTATAATTGATTGT
The DNA here is from genome assembly GCF_056490705.1 of Pedobacter humicola. Lineage (NCBI taxonomy): Bacteria > Pseudomonadati > Bacteroidota > Sphingobacteriia > Sphingobacteriales > Sphingobacteriaceae > Pedobacter > Pedobacter humicola. Next base: position 67,959 of record NZ_JBWJIG010000005.1, read on the forward strand.
TTTAATAATCCTTTTGCATCATAAGGAGTAGAAGGAACTACTACTTTTAATCCTGGAGTGTTTGCAAACCAGTTTTCGAAGTTTTGAGAGTGCTGTGCGCCTAATTGGCCTGCGTTACCTGTAGGGCCACGGAAAACCATAGGGCATGAGAACTGACCACCGCTCATGGATAAAATTTTAGCAGCACCGTTGATAATCTGATCGATTGCTACTAATGAGAAGTTAAAGGTCATGAATTCCACAATTGGAATAAGGCCTGCTGTTGCAGCACCAGTTGCAATACCTGCGAAACCTAATTCGGCAATCGGGGTATCGATAATGCGTTTCGCACCAAATTCATCAAGCATACCCTGACTTACTTTGTACGCACCGTTATATTCTGCTACTTCTTCACCTAATAAAAAAACGCGGTCATCTTTACGCATTTCTTCGCTCATGGCTTCGCGTAGTGCTTCTCTAAATTGGATTTCTCTCATTGTAAATTTTAATAACGGTGGCAAATATAATTATTAATCGCTTTGAAACCAAAGGCTATAATGCCTATGTTTTGTAATAATTATAGGTAATCTGACTAATTATTTAGCCATTTTTAGATGTTGTTTTTCGTTTATTTCCTAAAAGAAGAAATAATATTGGGTAATTGTGTTTTTGATAGGCTAATTGTATCAAAGCTTATGCTTTTTCCGAAATATCTTCGCCAAAGTGAATACCCTTTTACCTATACTAGAAACGATTGATTAAAAATTAATGATTCGGATTTAATAATCCATAAATTTCGCTATCGAGAAACTGACCTCTAAAGTAATAGTCTTGCTTAAAGTGCGCTTCCTTTACAAAACCATGTTTGATCAGCATCTGCCTTGAAGCATCATTTTCTACATTGATATTGGCGCTGATAGTGTGTAAATTCACTTCTTCGAAACCAAAAGCAATTGATCTTTTTAAAGCCTCAGAAATAATTCCCTTTCTCCAATAATCGGGATGGAGCATATAACCGATTTCAGCTCTGTGGTTGGCAAAATCTGTCCGCCAATAACCTACAGAACCGATCATTTGGTTAGGATTTTCTTTTAGGGCAATTACCCAGGCCAGGTTATCCCCATTTTCGTAGCCGTTTCTAAAACGGGAGATAAAATCTTTGATTTCGAAAATATCTTTGGGCCTTTCCCTGTCGATGTATTTCATCACCGTTTCATTGGTACGCATGGCATAAAGCGTTTCGGCGTCAGCGAGATCATGTTCACGTAGGATTAAACGTTCGGTTTCCAGAACAGGGAATTTTGTGAAATTTAAGGTTAGCATTTTTAAAGATAAGCTTAATGGCAAAAAACCAAAATGAAAAAAATAATTTTTGTCGCTGAAAATTTAAAGACTTCTCTGTTTTTAATGAAGAATATATATGATTTAGAATTCAAATTTTAGTCTGAATTATATCACTCTTGATTTCAAATCCCTGAATATAACTTTATTTGGGGATTATATTCTCCAAAAATAGCTATATTTGGGGAATAGATGCAACTTATGATTAAAAGAGCACTGCAACAAACTTTAGAAAGTAAAGTTGATTTCAAAAAAGCAATAGTTGTACTTGGTCCAAGACAGGTAGGTAAAACTACCTTGATTAATAAAATCGCTGGCTCCTTGAATAATGACTATCTCTACGTAAATGGGGATGATCCTGGCGTAAGGTTGTTATGGAACAATCCAACGCAAGCCTTTATCAATACTTTTATCGGTGAGGCTAAGATCGTTGTAGTTGATGAGGCGCAGCGGCTTGAAAATATAGGTTTGACTGCCAAGATGATCATTGACGCTAAAAAAGATATCCAGCTCTTTATATCTGGTTCTTCAGCGCTGGAAATTGCAAGCCAGATTAATGAGCCTCTTACAGGTCGTAAATGGGAGTACAGATTATATGCTTTATCTTGGCGGGAGCTGACAGATCAATATTCCTTTGCCAAAATTCACCCACGTTTAGAGGAATTTTTAATAACAGGGATGTATCCTGACGTAATTAATCATCCAGAAAACGCAATAGAAATATTAAATAATCTTGCCGGAAGTTATCTGTATAAAGATATTTTAGAAGCAGGCGGTATCCGTCGACCAGATGCACTCCTAAAACTTTTGCAGGCACTCGCCTGGCAGGTGGGAAACGAGGTTTCCTATAATGAACTTGCTCAGATTGTAGGCATTGATAAGGCAACGGTTAACAACTACATAGATCTTCTAGAAAAATCATTTGTGGTTTTTCGTTTAAATCCTTTGGCTAGAAATTTAAGAAATGAGATTAGCTCTTCCCGAAAAATCTACTTTTACGATAACGGGATCAGAAACAGCATTATCAATAATTTTGCGCCGATTGCTCAACGCAATGATATCGGTGCATTGTGGGAGAATTTTATTATTAGTGAACGGAGAAAAAACCTGGCCTATAGTGGTTTTTATGGCAATACTTATTTTTGGAGAACCGTAAGTAAAACAGAAATAGATTACATTGAGGAACAGGACAACAAAATAACAGCTTTTGAGCTGAAATGGAATCCTAAAATAAAAGTAAAGTTCCCTAATGCTTTCATGGAAAAATATATTCCTGAGACCGCCCATGTTATAAACAGGGATAATTACTGGGAGTTCTTGTAAACGGGTCTTTGTAGTTTCTAACTCCTTTTTATTGAACTACTTTTCTGCCCCATTGTAGTAATCTGGCGATTACAAAAGCGATTCTGTTTGGGGTTTTAGCCTTTTACCTATTTCCCAAATAAGGTTTTATAGATAGAGTATTTATAGTTATCCTCAACTGCACTGGCTACAAAATAAGGGGCTTCGAAAAGTTCGGTTAATTTTTTTCTTAATTCAGCAAGAAACTCCGGTTTAATTTCTTCTAAATATGCGCCAGACAGGTTTTGTCGGCCAGATTTAAACCAAACACCGTCTACACTCATCGTTTTTACGACATAAAGATTTGGCTCAACAAAAGTTCTGCCCGAAAATTGCTCATAAGCGTAAGTGTACAATAGCGTTTGTACGAGGGCTTTGTTAATGTGTTTTCCATCAGAATTAAATAGTTCAGGGATATCTTTAAAGGTCAGCTTATCGCTTCCGGTTTTGTAATCGATGATTTTGGTCACGCCATCCTTTACATCAACGCGATCGATATAGCCAAAAATTTTAACACTGGCCTCTTTACCTTTTAAGGGGAAACTGATTTCGGCTTCTACTTTTTGTTCGAGACTGATGATGGTAAAAGGTGTTTGTGCTTCATCCTGGTTTAAAATGATGTTCACGTAGGCATCTACAATCGATAAAATTACCTTTTGCATGCCTTTGTATTCCATCACCTTGTCTGGGTTTTTGAACATTATAGCATTAAATGCCTTCAGTATCATCGCTGGGACCTCTTTCCTTTTTTCCTTAATCCGATCAGCCGTAATTTCGGCCGATTTCAGATCCTCGTAGAAATATTCCATCACTTTGTGCAAAATCGAACCGATCTCATTCGCTTCAACAACGGCACTTACTTCTTTAGGCTCTTTTATACCTGCGATGTAATTGAAGAAGAAATCTATCGGGTTGGAGATATATTGCGTTAGTGCGGATGGAGAAAGTACCTTTTTTTTATCCAGATATTTTTGAAGTGTTTCCTGAATAAAAGCATTATTGGTTTTCTCGATCTTTACTTCTTTAAAAGCTTCAGTTTTTACCTCGAGATCAAGTTCATTATAGCTAAAATCGAAACCACTTTCATATTCCAGCTGCTTTAAGATCCTGCTGGCCTCTCCTGATGTAGATTCATCAGTTAAACTATTATAGACAAAATTGATATTCTTTGCCCGCTGTAATAGACGGTATACCATATAAGAAGAAATGGCATCGAGATTTTCGAGTACCGGTAGTCCATAAACACGGCGTATTGAATCGGGGATAAAACTGTTACCGATAGTTGATTTTGGAATAATGCCTTCGTTGAAGCCTAAAATTACAACCTTATCAAAGTTTAAGTTCCGGGTTTCGAGCAGTCCCATTATCTGTATGCCGTTTAAAGGATCGCCTGAAAGCGGAACAGCAATGGCCTGCAGCGATTTCTGAACCAGATAAATTACAAAGGGGATTTCTTCTTTACCAATGTGGTTGCTAAAAGTATCGTGTAATCTGTTTAATTCCTGTATCGTTTTTACAAATAGTTCCGCATCGATTTTCTTTAGTGTTTTCGCATTCGACAATCGCGTTAAAACAAAATCGAGCACATCGAGTAAATTGCTTACCACGTGTTGCGGATCGTCGATTTTTTTATAGAAGGTTTCAAACAATCCACTTTGGCGCAGTAAACGTTTATGATCGATCTCCACTTCGTTTTCTTCCAGTAACGCGGTTAAAATCTTGTCGCGCATTTTTTGGGTTAAGCCTGTTAACGGGTGCGTTAAAAAAGCCTCCACATTTTTATAGGTTACTTTATCGCGTTGTAAAATTTCCAGCTGACTGCCCAGCCAAAGATCAACCAGACCAAAAATGCTAGAGGTGGATAAAGCAAAACCCATTGTTACGTTAAGGTCGATTTCTTTTCCGTTAAATGTAGTTGGAATGGTCTGTAAAGTTGGGATCAGCAAACTTTCATCTGCTAAAACGACTACGGTTTTGCCAACGGTTTCTGAGTGGGTATAATCTTCTTCCAGAATATTGTTCAGGATTTTGGCCTGTGCGGATTGGCCCTGAACTTTGAAAACGTTTACCTGGTGTGCCGCTGATTTCATTAAACTTTCCTGTTCTGCAAACTCATTTTTCAGTCCAAGTAAGTTGATGTTTTTCCGTAAAAATAATCCTGCTTCCTGCGATGCATCATCTAAATAATAAGTATCGGCATCAAAATAAAACAATGCTCTATCGGCTTCCTGCAATAGGGTAAATATTTTGGCCTCGGCACTGCTTAAAGCATTAAAACCGACAAAAATGATTTTGCCCGTATCAAAATTTGAAATAAATTCCTGGTGATTGGTAATATCCTCCGCCAGGTATCGGTAAACCGAGCCATTGGTTAAATAGCCTTGTTCTTTAAGTGTCGAATGGAATTTATGGTAAAGCTTGGGCATCCTGCGCCACATCTTGATGAATAATTCCTGCTGTTTTTTATGTTTTCCTTCAGAATAAGATGTCCAGAACTGAGAAAGAAATTCATATTGCTCAGGACTTAAATAATCGAATTCTTTGTTGATCACTGAAATGTCTTCCAGATCCCGGTATAATTTCTCTGCATCAACCAGATCGGCATCAATTTGATTAAAATCGCTTAAAATGATCTTTGCCAATGGAAAAAACTTATGGCTTGAAATATTTTCTAGTTTCTCTTCTGCAAGTAGTTGGTTATAAATGCGGTGTAAAGTAAAAAACTGCAGATAAAAATCGGCAATTTTATAACTGGTAGAGCTTGCAAAAAATTCTTGTATGGTAAAAAATGAAGGGCTGAAAAATGGTTTAGCAAAAATATCGGCAAAATGCTTCTGTAAATAAGCAGCCGGGCGTTTGTTGTTAAAAACAATGGCACAATTTTCCAGCTGATTTCCAAATCTAGCCACTAAATCTTCGGCAACTTCCTGTAAAAATGGTTTAATCTGCATATTTATACTAATTTCAATTTGCCTTTAACCGCATAAAAAAGATAGGTTTTGATATTTTGATAGCCCATTTCTGATAGCAATATTTTATAATTATTTACCTGCTCGATATGTTTGTCGCTTTCTTCTAATGTAAATTTGTAATCCAGAATAATCACCTCACCGGCATTGATCAGCACCCGATCCGGGCGGTGCAGTTTTCCATTGGCATCGATGATGTTTTTCTCTACAATACTTTCGCCCGCTTTACCTAAAATATTCTGAAGCTCGGGATTGTTCAATACTTCAAGTGACGAATCGATTAATTTCTGCTTTTCTTCTTCTTTGATAATGCCCTGGAGAACCAAATTGGTGCTATAGTCATTAACTTCTTTTTCAGTACCGGCGCTTGCCAAAATATCGTGCAATAAGGAGCCTTTTCTTCCGGATTTTTCAATATTGACCAAATGTTTTAGATGTTTGTCTTCAGAAGGGATATAAAGCTCCGATAACCGGGTAGTGGTTGGATAACTTGTTAAATTGATGAGATTTGATTCTTCAGTTTTACCTTCAACATTTACATATTCTACAATTTCATATCTGCCATTTTCATCAAACTGCTCATCGAAAGTGAAGTTGATTACATCGCCCATATTGGATAATTTCAATTCCTTTTTGGCCATTGTAGCGATATACAGATAATCTTTTGAGCGTGTAGTGGCTACATAAAGCATATTCAAGGCATCCATGTTATTGTAGAGCAGCTCTTCGTAATATGCTTTGGCAATTGCCGAATCGGCCAGAGCCTCGTTGTATTTCAATGGAATGCCTTTAAGTTCTTTATACACGGTTTCTTCTGAAGATACCCAGAAAGTGCCATTGGGCTTGCCCTTAATCTCCCAGTTGCAAAATGGAACAAAAACAGCCCTGAAAGCCAAGCCTTTTGATTTATGGATAGTGATGATTTGTATGGCATCCGCACCTTCTGGCGAGGGCAGTGATTTTTTTATACCATCTTCTTCCCACCAGGTTAAAAATGAAATAATGCCTTTTTCACCAAGTTTTCCGGCAGCTGCAGTCAGGTCTCTAAAAGCCAGTAAATAAGGTAAGTTGGCTGTCAGGTTTTTTAACCCATAACTTTCTATTAATATCTCTACCAGCTCAGGCAGGGGGAGCTGTAACCAGCTTTGCCAGTTCTCACATAAAGCTACGGGTAAAACCTCCGTAAGCGTACTTAAAGGTTTATAATTGAGGTTTATATAGTGATTGGCATCAATATCTTTCTCTTGTAAAGAATGATAAAGCGCAATACAGTTGGCTTTGTATAATGCTGTTTGTGTTTCTAAACCGATCAGCACTTTTAAGGTATTAATAATCAGTTGTATGGCAGAGTTGTTCGAAATCAATAATGCTTCACCCGATAAAACCGGTAGGTTATGCCCCATTAGTTTTCTAACAGTTAATAAAGCCTCGCTGTTAGAACGGACTAAGATAGCAATGTCTTTTAATGCATAACCTCGTTCATTTTTCAGGTGAATTATTTCATTAACAATGTCATCAAGGGCAATATCCCTGAAAACAGTTTCTGTAAAACGCGCTTCATTCGGCGCATGATCTTTACCAAATTTTTTAATTTTTATGGTACCACCTTTTAAGGTGTTGGTGGCAAAGTTCTGGGTAGATCCGCTATAAATGTCAGTTATAATTTGTTGATAGTGCTGTTCTTGCCACCATGAAGAAATACTTTCGGGTTTGGTGGCCAGGTTTTCATTCAGCTCATTCTGAAGGGTAAGTGGAATCGCTTTGTAAAGAAAATTATTGAAAGTGATAATGTTTTCGGCACTCCGGTAATTTTCTGCTAAACTTTCTTCCAGCACATTTTCTGCACCTACATCTAATTTAGCATGTTTATGTAAAATGTTCCAGTCGCCATTCCGCCAGCGGTAAATCGATTGTTTGGTATCACCAACAATCAGGTGATCGATCAGGTCCTGGCCAGGCGTAGCCATTGCATTTGTGAGTAATGATTTAAAACTTCCCCACTGGCTGGTAGAAGTATCCTGAAATTCATCGAATAGGAAATTGCGGTAGCGGTTACCCACTTTTTCCCAGATAAAAGAAGGATTATCGCCTGCATCTTCAGTAATCCCGGAAATCAGTTTTTGTGCATCGCTGATAAGCAGATTATCATTTTCAGCCCGGTATTCTTTTAATAAGATGGCAATTTCTTGCATCAACCTTAAATAATACAGGTTTTTGTTAAAGGCAATAGCCAGACTGTAATTGGGTAAATGTGTTAAATAATGTGTTTTTAATTTCTGAAGGAGCGGATTTACTACATCATAAGCTTCATGAAAATTTATATTCTTTTGAAACCATTCATCAGGTTGATCAATTAAATTGAAAAGTGGTTCTATCTTAGAAAAATCGCCTCTTGCAACCAAGATAATTTTAGCCAGTGCACTCCGGGATTTCCCTTTCAAATGCTCCGTTTCTACACCGATTACATTTAAGGCCTCATTTGCTTCGGTTGCCAATGCCACCAGCTCTTCTTCAAAATTTTTAATTTCTGCTTTGGTAAGGCTGATGTATTTTTTAAACAACTCATCTATGTTTTCTAATCCAAGTGCGCTTACTGCATCTTCGAAAATCTGAAAGCGCTCAGAAAATATCTCGCCGATGAGATTATAAAGTTCGAATTTATAATTCCAGCTTTTGTTATCGCTGATGCGCTCGATGGCCAGATCAATAATCCATTGTAATAGCTGTTTGTTGTGGTCTAAAGCTTCGTCTAGTTTATTTACCAGATCGTCTTTCACCTTATCATAATTCATTTCTAAATTATAATCAGCATTGAGGCCCAGTTCGAAAGCAAATCCACGGATTACTTTTTGTACAAAACCGTCAATGGTGCTTACTGAGAAGCGGCTGTAATCGTGCAGGATTTTACGGTATATTTTATCTGCTTTAAACTGTAATTCCTGAGCGCTTAATATCGGATAGGCCTGTAAAATTAGTTTCCTATAGTCTTCAATTTTTTTAGATGGATTACCCTTTGCCAGCCCAAGCAACACTTCCAGGATCCTGGTCTTCATTTCTTCGGTGGCCTTATTGGTAAAGGTTACTGCTAAAATTTCACGGTATTTGTTCTCGCCACTAAAAAGCAGCGTGAGGTAATGTGCAGTAAGACTGAACGTTTTACCGGAACCTGCGGAGGCCTGAAGAATTTTGAGGGGTTGGGGCATAATATGATCTCTCGAATTTTAAACTTACAACAATTTAAAATTTTCCCGAAATCATGATATCAACAATCCGCTTTAAGCTAAGACTTTTTGATCTTCTTTTTTGCCAGGGTTTTATGACTGATCCTTGCCGGGCGTTCGGCCATTTCGATTGGGAGTCCGAGCAAATCACGGATCACAACCGATGCACATGCGCCGCCAAATGCTGCGGGTAAATAAGAAACTGTACCATAGGCCGACCGTTTAAAATTACTTCCGTCAGTCATGATCATGGAATTTTTATCCATTTCTTCTGTTGAGAAAACAGCTTTTATTTTGCTGGCGTTGGCGAGTTTATTCAGCCTTTTTCGTACATAACTGGCAAATACGCACTGGTAAGTATCAGGAAGCAATGTAATCCTTAATCTGGTCGGATCCATTTTACCCCCCGCACCCATTGAACTCACAATCGGGATATTCTTTTCTAAAGCTGTGCTGAGTAAGGTAATTTTTGGCATCACACTGTCAATGCAATCCATGATATAATCGAATTTCGAATCTAAAATTTCCCTGCATTTCTCTGGTGTGAGAAAAGTATTCACCACATGAAGTTTTAATTCAGGATTGATCGCCAATAATCGCTCCTGCATGATTGCCGCTTTACTCATGCCGTGATTGGTTGCTAAGGCAGGTAGCTGCCTGTTCCGGTTGGTCGGATCCACTACATCACCATCAACAATGGTCATTTCGCCAATTCCAGAGCGGCAGATAAATTCGGCCGCAAAAGAGCCAACGCCACCTAAACCAATCACCAGAACGTGTTTTGATTGGAGTTTTTCTATTCCTTCGTTTCCAACAAGTAGGGCAGAGCGCGAAAGCCAGGTTACATCAGACATAATTATTTGTTGTTTTACCACAGATAAAACGGATGAATACCGATGTTTTAGTCTGTAGTCTATTTTCTAATTTTATTTTAGCCCGAAAAATCGGACCGACGCTGAGTCAAATTATTCCGTGGTATCTGTTCCTCCGTGGCTAACTCTTTAAATTTAATTTTTCCCAGTCGGTAAAAATACGAGCTTTAAGTTCATCAACTGTACATTTTTTTAAAATGGCGGCCGCCTGGTAAATTTCTTCTATCGAAACATCAGCATCGTCGGTTTCCAGAAGAAAGTTGTTGGTACTTTGAATGAGCTTAGAGGCACCAGAGTTTTCCTTCAAAGTGGCTAGACCAAAAGATAGGAGAAATCCCTTATCCAGTAATTGTTGACCGAGCGCCTCATTTTTATTAAAACCATGAATGATCATCGGAACTTTAACTTTTAAACGGTCTTTAATGACGATAAGCTCCGAAAAACATTTAACACAATGTAAAATCAACGGTTTATTGAGTTTTTCTGCCAGTTCGATCTGTTTCTCCAGTATTAGGATCTGATTTTCCAGCTCTTCTCCCCTCAGCCGATCCAAGCCACACTCACCAATCTGTTTAACATTGGACTGATTGGCCACAACTGTTAAATACTTCATTTGCAGTTCCAGGTGTTCAACTGTAGCAAACCATGGATGCAGACCCACCGAAATTGGCTTTGTTTTAGGCATTGCTAAAAAGACATCATTGGTTAACGATAGGCTTTGAATGCTGATCACCCCAGGCTGAGTCGCAACTTTATGGGTATGTATGTCTAAAAAATCCATTTCAAAGCAAAGATAATACTTTGATGGCTGATGTAATATGGGAAATTGAAGATGTGAAGAGACGGCGAATGAAAAAATAATATGCTATAGACCATCACTCATCTTACCTATCACGTTTTCCATTGAATGGACTGTTTCCCCTCTGTAAAGAATTTGCGAATAATCTATGTTATTACTAGACTTTATTACATTTGCATCATTATTATTCATAAAAAATCATGAAAAAATTAGTCATTTTATTAACGGCTGTATTGATGTCGACCGCGGCTTTTAGTCAGGCAAAAAAAGAAGGCGTACATATTTATAACCCACAGGCCGATGCTAAATCAGAAATTGCCTCGGCAGTTGCAAAAGCAGCCAAAGAAAATAAGCATGTTTTACTACAGGTTGGTGGAAACTGGTGCAGCTGGTGTATTGCTTTCCACAATTTGGTTGATAGCACCGCAACCTTGAAAAAATACATTAACGATAATTTTGAAACCGTTTTGGTGAATTATAGTCCTGAAAATAAAAATGAAAGTGTTTTGGCCGGTTTAGGCTATCCTCAACGTTTTGGTTTCCCTGTATTTTTAATTTTAGATGGTAAAGGGAAAGTATTGCATATCGAAAACTCTTCTTACTTAGAGACTGAAGAAGTTGCTGCCAATGGTAAAAAGAAGGTCGGACATGATGTAAAGAAAATCACCGCCTTTTTAAAAGGTTGGACTACCACAGCTGTTAATCCAGAAACGTATAAAGCGAAAGCTAAATAGAAATTGAAGGCAAAAGGTTTAAGGTGAAAATCAAGTAACCTAAAAAAACAAAAGCCGTCCGGATCTAAAAATCGGGGCGGCTTTTTTGTTAATCATCCAGCTCGTCTTCATCTACCTCATCATCGAGGTTTAATTCATATGAAGCCCTGGATGCTTCGTCGGCTTGTTCCAGCAGATCTTTATCATGTTCGATACTGGTATCATCGCCACTAATTTCATTGATATTTTCTACATCATCCTCCCGGCGTAAAGCATCGTTAGGATCGTTTGAATAATTGTCGTCTTCTGGATCTATCATAACATTAGAATTTATCATTAGATAATCGTTTTGAGCAGGGAATTGTTTTAAGAAAAAGGTAAAAGTTAAAGCAAAATCGATTACCGATCTGTATATTTAATGAAATGGGTTATTCTATCTGTTTCGTGCTTTGGTGGCAAAAAAGTTGTAAAAAAAAATGTCGAATGATTTAATCATCCGACATTAATGCTTTGCGCCCTGGTGGTTAAAAACTATTGTCCGTCGCCAAACTTATAAAACGGCGCCACACCAACTGGTAACTTTCCTGTTGGCACCAATCTATTATTAATTACAGCAGCAGCAGAAATCTGCATATAATCTTCTTTTTGGTAGGCAACAACCAAACCTTTGCTGTTTTCTAATCCCGATAATCCCGCGAGATTATAAGGATTTGCAAACAAGGCAAAAACCGCATTTTTAGTTGATAATTCTTTAATAAAGTTCTTTACCCCTGCATTTAAGGGAATATTGTTTGCCGGCCTTGCACGGCTATCATGTATACCTACAATCACCTGATCGAATGCGCCGATTTCGCGGGCAATATTCGAAATCTGTGTTGCAGTTGCATCTTTATCCAATACATAATAAACAGAATTATAATAACCTTTCGAGACCTCTTTTTGGAATGTGGTTACCGTAGGTACACCAATACTAATAATCGCTGTTCTTCTGATCGGGATCAACCGTTTAATGTAATCCTTGCCTTTTAACAGTGTTACCGATGCATTGGCCAGCTCCTGCACCAAAGCATTACTCGCATTGCGGTTAACACCGGCAACAACGCCCTGGGTTACAATGGTATCGCGTTTGGCTAAACCGGCCCAGTATTTGGCTGTTAATATTTTACGTACACTCTGATCAATTTCGGCCATGCTTACACGGTCTTGTCTCACAGCTTTACGTACCAATTTAATGGCCCTATCGCTGTTTTCAGAAAGCTCAATAATATCGTTCCCTGCAATAATGCCCATTAAATCGGCTTCACCATCTTTAAAATATTTTACCACCCCTTTCATATCCATGGCATCTGAGATAATCAACCCTTTAAAGCCTAATTTTTGTTTTAGAATGCCGGTAACAATAGGCTTGGAAAGGGTAGAGGGTAAGTTTGGTGTCGCATCTAATGCCGGAATATTCATGTGTGCAATCATTACACCTGATGCACCTTGTTTAATCAGTTCTTTAAAGGGATACATCTCCAGGGTATCCAGTCGGGTAGCTGAGAAGGTAAGCTGAGGTAGGTCGTAGTGCGAATCTACATCGGTATCACCATGGCCGGGAAAGTGTTTCAATGTGGTTAATAAACCGCCGTCCTGCATACCTTTCATATAAGCGGCAACTTTTGTAGCCACATTGTATTTGTTTTCGCCAAAAGAGCGGTAATTGATTACCGGATTTTTGGGGTTATTGTTGATATCGGCATCTGGTGCCAAATTCATCTGCATCCCCATACGTTTATAATCTTTGGCAACTTCAAGCCCCATTTTATACAATAGCTCTTTGTTTTGGATTGCACCTAAGGCCATTTGATAAGGATAGGCAATGGTACTGTCTAAACGCATGCCTAAACCCCACTCTCCGTCGTTGGCCACAATTAAGGGTACCCGGCTTAATTTCTGATAGGCATTGGTGGCCAAAACCTGCCGGCCCGGACCTCCCTGAAAAAAGATGACGCCGCCGAGTTGTTCTTTTTTGATTACCTGACCAACCGAATCGGTATATTTTTTGCCCAGATTGGTATGTGCCCGCACAAAGAACATCTGTGCAATACGTTCTCTACGGTTAAGTTTATTAAAAACCGAATCCACCCATTTGGGTTGATTGGCCAGTAATTCTAGATAGGTTTTTTGTTGTGCACTTACAGAAAATGCAGTGCCGCAAAGGGCAATCAGTATAAATAAGTTTCTTCTCACGTGTTTTGTTGTATCTGCTGCCGCTAAATTAATAATCAAAAGGCGAATTAAGCAAAAATCAATCCATTAATCGATTTAATACCATATGTTGTAAGCCTGTTATTTGTACATTCCTTTGCCGTCGATAAAATCGATCACCTTGTCGGGCAGGAAAAACTGAACATTCTTTTTCTCCTTTATGGCTTTACGGATAAAGGTTGAAGAAATTTCCATCAATGGCGTCTTGGTGAAAGTAATGGAAGGGTGGTTTTCCCACCCGCTTACATCCGAACCCGGCCGTGGGTAAACATAAATCTGGTAGTTTTTTAAAAGCACCTCATAGTTTTTCCATTTTTTAAACGATACCAGGTTATCGGCGCCCATAATCAGCACAAATTCTTTTTCAGGATATTTCTCGTGGAGATGGGTTAAAGTATCAATGGTATAGGATGGTTGCGGTAATGCAAATTCAATATCACTCACACGGATATGTTCCGCATTTTCGGTAGCCAGTTTAGCCATTTCCAAACGATCGTACATATTTGTTAAACCACTTTTATCCTTTAGCGGATTATGGGGCGAAACTACCAGCCAAACTTCATTAAGCCCGGTATGGTTGGCCATATAGTTGGCAATAATTAAATGTCCGGTATGGATGGGGTTATACGAACCGAAGAAAAGACCAGTTTTCATGTTGTCGTTTTCATTATCTATTTGTCGTCATTGCGAGGCTGGGTTGATCGAGCCGAAGCAATCTAATCCGTCAAAAAAGATTGCTTCACACTTTTGCTCTTTCCCATCACTTCAGTTCGCAATGACGGATTTATTTCTTTAAAAAATCTCCCACCAATTGCTCTGCTTCCGCACAGGCCGTTGCCAGATCGTAATTTTTTAAGATGACATCAAATTTATCGGCATAAAGCAGTTCTTTTTCTGCCTTGATAAATCGTTCCTGTAATTTTTCCGGACTATCTGTTCCGCGGCCGCTTAAACGTTCCTTTAAAACGTCTAACGATGGTGGCTGAACAAAAATAGCCAAAGCATCTTCTTCATATTTTCTTTTCAAACGGATGCCGCCTTCTACATCAATATCGAAAATTACATGTTTGCCATCGTTCCAGATCCGTTCGATTTCGGAGCGTAAGGTGCCATAAAAAGTTCCGTTATATACTTCTTCAAACTCCACAAATTCCTGGCGGGCAACTTTGTGTAAAAACTCTTCTTTACTAATAAAATAGTAATCGTTTTCATGTGTTTCAGCGCCTCTCAATTCGCGGGTTGTGGCGGAAATAGAAAAGCTCAGCTCAGGAAATTTTGTTAATAAATGGTGTACTATAGTGGTTTTACCTGCTCCTGATGGTGCTGAAAATATGATTAATTTGCCTTGCATTTTTAAAAATTTTGCGATTGGTGTCTGGCGTTAAGCGTTTACCGCTTTCCGCCCAGCGCTACAACACATTCAGTAACTGTTCTTTTATCTTTTCTAATTCTTCTTTCATACCTACAACAAACTGTTGCATTTGGGCATCGTTTGCCTTAGCGCCCATGGTATTAATTTCTCTGCCTATTTCCTGCGAAATGAAACCCATTTTCTTTCCGTTGGCTTCTTTGCTTGCTAAAGTTTGCAAGAAATAATCACAATGGCTTTTTAAACGTGTTTTTTCCTCGGTAATATCAATTTTATCGATATAGTAGATCAATTCCTGTTCGAAACGGTTCTGATCAATATTTACCTTGCCTACTGCATCATCCAGAAACTGGGTAAATTTATCGCGGATGGCATTAATTCTTTTAGGTTCCAGCTCCTCAACAGATTTAAAATAAGAAAGGATGTTTTTAATCCTCAACTCTAAATCAGCCTTTAAAACCGAACCTTCATCTTCCCTGAACTTATTGAAATTGGCCAAAGCCGATGTGAAAATCTGGAATAAATGGTTCCACTCATCTTCGCTAACACTTTCTTCCTTATAACTGATCACATCAGGGAAAGTTAACGCTGTTTGCAATAAATTGCTGCTTCCGGCACCTAATTCGTCGTTAACAGCAAGCAGTTGTTTGTAATAATGGCTTAATAATGCCGTATTGATCGTAGCACCTGTAACTTCACCATTGGTGCGTTCAACATTGATGCTTAAACTTACCTTTCCGCGCTCGATATCTTTACTGCAGATGTTACGCAGAATCAACTCTTTATCAGAAAAAGCTTTAGGGTATTTTAAATTCAGCTCCAGGAATTTACTGTTGAGCGATTTGATTTCGACACTATACTTTGCATTTGCATAATCGGCTGTTGCTAAGCCGTATCCTGTCATGGATTTTATCATGCGCAAAGATAGGGTTTTAAGCCGAAAGGAGAAATAATAATGGTCGGGGAGTCAGACTTGTAGCCTGTCGGTTAAAATACTTTTACATTTAGAAAACCAGCGTTCCCTATTTCATTGGAAATTGCAGCCCCGCTTTTTGATTACAAGTCCTCGCTGCGCTGCGGGCTTTTCATTCCAATCGGGTTTAGGAATAAAGTAAGCTGCTTTTGGCGGGACTGTTGCCTACATGGTGAAGAACCTCTATTTCTAAACTGATGAAAGTAAACATTCCGATCCTTCATCGGAATAAAACGGACAGCAGGACTGATTTATCCAAAAGCTCCGGGGCATTCATTTCCTGAGAATAAAGAAGGCTACTTTTCCAACATCCCCAAAACAGCCTTAAAAGTTTTTGCTTTCAGTTCTTCCAAATCCTCTGCAACCAATCCTTCAACCTCAATGGCTTCCCCAAATACGGTTCTAATCATTCCTGGATTTAGTAAAAGTGGATCTGTCCTTGGCAAATGCATTCTGCTGTTCAGTATGGCAAAGGGTAAAATCGGCGTTTGGGTTTCTATGGCCAGTCGAAAGGCGCCATCATAAAATGGATTTAAGGGCTGATCAGATGTATTCATCGTGCCTTCTGGAAAAATCAAAATAGACTGACCATCGGCCAGGTCCTTTCTCAGTTCGGCTACAGAACGGTCGCGGCTTTCTCTGCTGCTGCGGTCAATGAGTACGACCAAACGTTTGTAAATCCAGCTAAATACTGGGATCTTAAGCATTTCTATCTTACCTAGCGGACTAAAAGCCTGTGGGATACAGATTACAATGGCTACAGCATCTAAAAATGAACTGTGATTGCCCACGTAGATGTAAGCACGTGAAGTGTCAATTTTTTTGCCTTTTGCAGAAAACCACAAAAAAGTAAACAGGCTAAATCCCCATGCCCAGAATTTTAGAAAATAGAAGGCGATTTTTCTTCCCGTTTTCTCCTTAAATGCACCCGTGCTAATGATAATAAAGGGGCAAACGATAATCATAAGCAAGAAAAATACAATTGCCGAATACAATAGATAAAATCCGCCCAATAGCTTTCTCATGGTGATTAACGTTTCTTTAACAGTTTGCAAGGGTAACAAATGTTAATTTTACAAAAAATATCTTATAGATATGAAAGCATTTTTATTCACGCTATCACTTTCATTGCTATTGTTCTTTTTGCCAAAAAAAACGCTTGCTCAAATGATTTCGGTCAAAGGTGTTATTTTAGAAAAAGGAACACAGATCCGCATTGCATTGGCTGTAGTAACCAATATCAGTAACAAACAATCGGTAGGCAGTAATGATATGGGTTTCTTTCAGATCAAGGCCAAAATTGGCGATACCCTGGTGATCAGTAAAAGGCACTTTGATCATATAACAGTGGTGCTCATTAATGATCAGGATTTGCTGATCAAACTACTCAGAACCGATATGTTGTTGGAAGATGTAACAATTAAAGCAGAAAACAAACAACAAAACTTATCTGCTGTTAGGTTGGAACACCATAAGAAGACTTATTTTTATGGTCATAAAAGAAACCCGCTTTATTATGTTCGTTACCCGCTGGCGGCCATAATGGAGCTGTTTAGTGCAGAGCGGAAAAATGCCCGGCGGTTTGATCGTTATTATGCTAAAGAAACAGAAGAATTAGAGATAGACCGGTTTTTTAACGTTAGAATTGTAAAAAATAATACAACATTAACGGCTTCGCAAATGAATAAGTTTATGTTGGATTACAGGCCGAAATATAAACAGATTAAAGATTGGACTATTTACGATGCTGCTGGATACATTAAAAAATCCGCTAAACAATATTTAGACACTTTAAGTACGCCATGAATCATTTGAAACTCTTTCTATTACTCGTTATTTTAAGTCAAGGCTTAAAAAGCAAGGCTCAGGATTTTTTGCTGAAAGGTGTGGTGATTGAAAAAGGGTCGAATGTACGGATCGCCTTAGCTGGTATTACCAATATCCGCAGTAAAATGGGGGCAACAAGTAACGATATCGGAATGTTTCAGTTAAATGCCCGCCTGGGCGATACCCTGCTGATCCAAAAAAGAAATCTGACCGATCAAAAAGTTGTGGTTAAAACAGATGATGATCTGGTGATCTATTTGGTTAGAGGAAGCACAATGCTCGAGGAGGTTACGGTTAAAGGTCAAACGAAAAAGCAGGAAATGGAAGGGATAAAAAGAGATTTTAGACGGAATGGTTCGTTTTTTGAAGGTAAACCCCCGTTGGTATTGCTTAGTCCTTTTGGTGGTAGCCCCTTAACATTTTTTTACGAGCTTTTTGGCAAAACACCAAAGAGAGCCCGTAACTTTAACCGTTATTACAAAAAGGAGTTAAGTTTAACTGAAGTCGACAAATTTTTTAATAAAACCCTTGTTTCGAATAATACAACTTTAACAGGGAAAGCCCTCGATCAATTTTTGCTCGATTATTACCCAACACGCAGCATGACCCTTAATTGGAGCAATTACGATGCTGTTAAATACATCAAGGAATCGGCAAAGAAATATACCGATACTTTGAGAAACACTAATAATACACAATGAAAAATTTAAAATTTGCCGTTATACTCTTCGTTCTTACCTCCATCGGCTTCATTACAAAGGCACAGGATTTTATTGTAAAAGGTGTGGTGATCGAAAAAGGTTCAAATATCAGGATTGCCCTGTCGGAAATTACCAACCTGCGCACCGGAATCGGTGTGGGCAGTAATGATATTGGTATGTTCCAGTTAAAAGCCAAAATTGGCGATACGCTACTGGTGATCAAAAGAGATCTGATCGATCAACGGGTAGTAGTAAATAGCGAAAAAGACCTGGTGATTTATCTGGTTCGGGGAAGTACCACATTGGCCGATGTAACCATCAGAGGGAACACAAAACAACAGGATCTGGACGAAATTAAAAAGGAATTTAAAAATAAGGGGGTATATAATGGTGGTAAAACAACGGTTCTGTCAGCCATATTTAGTCCCTTGAATGCACTGTACAATTTGTTCGGTACCGACCCTAAAAATGCGCGAAGATTTGGCCGGTATGCCGATAATGAAATCAAACAATCACAGATTGACGTGTATTTTAACCAGAGTATCATTAAAAATAATACCGAATTAAGGGGCGATACCCTGGAAAAATACATGTTAAACTGTCGCCCTGAATTCGACAAGGCGCAGTACTGGAACAGCTACGATTATATCAAATACATTAAAGAATCTTCTAAGAAATTTACAGATACACTAGGGAAGGGGAAATAGCCTTAGTCGGGAGTCTTCACTCCTGAGGCGAAAGTGTTAAAAGCTAAAACCCTCAGTATTTCTTTTGCCAATGGCTTCTTTAGTGCGTAGGATAAGAGATTCGAGCATTCTTTTTGCATCTGCCTGAACTTGCGTGATAAAAGGCCGGAAATCCTTATTATAATCCCGGAACGCCAATTCAAACGCTCCTTTATGATGTTGCAAGGCATCGGCTAATGCAGCTGCCCCATCTATTGCCAACGATCCGCCTTTTCCTGCCGCAGGTGAGGCACAATAGCCTGCATCTCCAACTAGTGCTACTTTGCCTTTTGTCCATGAAGGCATTTTAACCTGACAAAATTTATCAAAGTAAAAAGTTTCCGAAGCCTGCACTTCTTCTAATAGTTCTTTTGTTCTCCAGCCCTGGCCTGCAAACTGCTCTGAAATAATCTTTCTTTGTTGTTTCTCATCACGATAATGGTAGGGGATTTCTGTTTCCGAACGGAAAGAAAGAACAATGTCGGTTTTATTGTTGTATGCATTGAGCATCATCAGTTTATCTGGTACATTGTACATTTGCATGGTTTTTTGTTTGATCAGCAATTTGTTTACAATAGTGATTGAAAAATAGGCGCCAAGGAAATGTAAATATTCCGTTTCGTGACCAAACCAGAGTTTTCTCACGACTGAATGTATGCCATCGCAACCAAACACCATGTCGAACATCTGCTGCTGGCCATTTTTAAAGCTAACCCATGCGCCGTCTGAGGTTTCATTTAACGCTGTGATGCTATCACCGAAAACAAATTCAACGTCATTTTTTACGGTATCAAATAAGATATGGAGCAGCAGGTCCCTTTCGATTTCAAATTCATCATCTGAAGGTTCTTCTTCTGGCTGTTTTAAGATCCGGACACTTTCGGTAACATCGTCTTCATTTTTAAATTCCCACATCTCCATGTTTAATCGATTGGCTTTTATCTGTTCAAAAATGCCCATGCGTTTAACAATATCAACGGTATTACCTTCTATATTAACTGGCGAACCACCCATTTTAAGATAATTTCCAATTTCTACCACTGTTACTTTATAGCCCATCCTGTTCATCCAATAAGCGGTTGAGAGTCCGGCAAAGCTTGCGCCTGAAATCAGTACTTTTTTATTTTGCTCCATTTCGATTTGATTTTATAGCGCAAAGTTGCATCGCTTATTCAAGCTGCACAATGATGCAAAAGGGTAAGTGTTGGACTATTCGTGGTTTTGGTTGCGAAATGCCTGTGCGGTTGTTCCGGTAACTTTAGAGAAAAGGCGGGAAAAATAGGTATGATCGTCATAGCCCAAAAATGAAGCAATCTCTTTTACCGATTTGTCTGAATGATAAAGCAAACGTTTTGCTTCCAAAACTATACGCTGCTGTATATGGTATGAAACAGAAAATCCAGTAGTATTTTTTACACATTCATTTAAATAAGCTGTGGTGATATTTAATTGTTGCGCATAATCTGCCGGACTTTTTACTGTCCGATAACTCCGTTCCAATATTGCTTTGAAATTTTTTGTAATTATCTCAAAGCGCAAAAGTTTATCTGTTGATTTAGATTGTGCTGAATATAGCGATACAACTAATGCAACCATTGCATTGCAGCTGTCTTTTAACAATGAATGATAGAGTTTGTCGGTTTTCCTTCCAGCATATTTTATGGAAAGTGATACCGCTTCTGAAATGATGGAAAATGTTTCTTCACTCAGCAATAGGGGTTTGGCCGGTGTAATGTCTTCCAATAAGGGTAGATATTCAGGATTTAGATTTACTTTATTGATTGCCCAACTGCTTACACTTACATTTTCGAATTTTAGAATGCGATGTACCTGATCAGGGTGCATGTAAACTACTGCCGGCGACTGGATTTCATACTTTTGAAAATCGATTTCCATGGTAACTTTACCCTTTTCAAGTAAATGAAAGGAGTGTCGGTCGTGTCTTTCAGATTGCTCTTCTCCTTCGAAATCGGGAAAATCTTCAAAAGATATTTTTTCGATGGAAATACCGCTGTGGTATTCGCCTCCGAAATGATTGACAGGAATAGATTGGTGTTTCTTTTGCATGATCTAATGATCAATTCAACCAATGAACCAATAGGCAATAAAAACTAATTTATATACTCAACACCTCGCAAGCCTTCTCTGCTGCTAGTTTCTCGGCATTTTTCTTGTTGTAGTCTCTTCCGGTACCTACTTTTTCACCTTCTACTACTGCACTAATGGTAAATAGTTTGGCACTTTCGCCTTCGCCGTTCTCTGCAAGTTCGAACATCACGTCTTTACCATGGCGCTGGCACCATTCGATGAGTTTACTTTTGAAATTGGTTTCAGTAAGCTCCAGGGTGTGGATATCAATGTGTGGTTTTACAATTCGGCGCAACAAAAACTCTTTGGTAAAGTTGTAGCCCTTATCCATATAAATGGCACCCACAATGGCTTCAAATGCATCACCCAGCATCGAATTGTGTTTGGTTTGTATACTCACCGAGCGCTGATCGAACTGAATGAGTTTATCGAAACCAATTTTCTTTGCCAACTGGTTTAAATTAGCCCGGTTTACAATCTTCGAGCGCATTTCAGTCAAAAAACCTTCTTCTTTGTAAGGGTAATGTTTAAAAAGTAATTCAGCTATTACCGAACCTAAAACAGCGTCGCCTAAAAATTCTAAGCGTTCGTTACTGCTCCTGCTGCCATTTTTTAAAACCTTTGCTACAGAACGATGTCTGAACGCCATTTGATAAAGCGTAACATTGCCTGGAACAAAGCCTAAAATATTTCTCAGCTTTTTAACAAACTCCTTTTGGGGAGAGAGATAAAGTTTATATAATTTTAATATCGGCATTAAATAAATAACACAATTAACGGCTAATGAGCATATTGAACTAAGTTATCTATTTTTAATTAGCATACAAAATTATATAGCAGGGCTGTTTAATTAATCTTCGTATTTCTTAAAAATAACGGAAGCGTTATGACCGCCAAAACCGAATGTATTACTTAAAGCTGCTCTTACGGTACGTTTTTGTGCTTTATTAAAAGTAAAATTCAATTTAGGGTCAAATGCAGGATCATCTGTAAAGTGATTGATTGTTGGAGGAACAATATCATTTTTAACAGAAAGAATTGCTGCAATAGCCTCAATAGCTCCGGCTGCACCCAAAAGGTGGCCGGTCATCGATTTGGTTGAACTGATGTTTAAACGGTAAGCATCTTCACCAAATAATGTACCAATGGCTTTGGTTTCACTAATATCACCCAGTGGTGTAGAAGTTCCATGAACATTGATATAATCTATATCCGCAGTTGTTAAACCAGCATCTTTTAGTGCATTGGTCATTACCATTCTGGCACCTAAACCTTCTGGATGTGGTGCTGTGATGTGATTGGCATCGGCACTCATTCCACCGCCAACAAGTTCTGCATAAATTTTTGCACCTCTTGCCTTCGCATGTTCAAGTTCTTCTAAAATAATGGTTCCTGCACCTTCACCAGCCACAAATCCATCACGGTCTTTATCAAAAGGGCGTGATGCTGTTGCCGGATCATCGTTACGTGTGGATAATGCATGCATGGCGTTAAAACCACCCATACCCGCTTCGTTAATGATCGCTTCAGAACCGCCGCTGATAATCACATCGGCCATACCCAAACGGATATAGTTAAATGCATCAATCATTGCGTTGGTAGAAGAAGCGCATGCTGAAACTGTTGCGAAATTTGGCCCACGTAAGCCGTATTTGATCGAGATATGCCCTGGAGCAATATCAATAATCATTTTAGGGATAAAAAATGGATTGTATCTTGGCGTACCATCTCCCTTGGCGAAATTCGAAATTTCGTCCAGGAAAGTTTTCAATCCACCTATGCCCGCGCCCCAGATAACTCCGATCCGGTTGGTATCTAATTTTTCAAAATCAAAACCACCATCCTTTACAGCTTCATCTGTTGCTACAAGAGCATATTGTACAAACGGATCTAGCTTGCGGGCTTCCTTTTTCTCCAAAAAATCTTCCGGATTAAAGTTTTTTACCTCACAAGCGAATTTGGTTTTAAACTTTTCAGTATCAAAACCCTTAATAGGAGCAGCGCCACTCACCCCGTTAGTCAATCCTTCCCAAAAATCGGGAACATTATTGCCTATAGGAGTGAGCGCACCCAACCCTGTTACTACTACTCTTTTTAATTCCATTTATACTGAAAAAGCGTAATTCTATTTAACGTTTTTTTCCAAATAAGCAATCGCTTGGCCAACTGTACCGATGGTTTCAGCCTGATCATCAGGAATAGCTACATTGAATTCTTTTTCAAATTCCATAATCAACTCTACGGTATCTAAAGAATCTGCACCTAAATCGTTGGTGAATGAAGCCTCTGGCGTAACTTCGCTTTCGTCAACACCTAGTTTTTCTACGATAATAGCCTTAACTCTTGAAGCAATATCAGACATAATTTTATAATTTAATGGTTAAATAATTCTGTGCAAAGAAAAATAAATTCTTACAATTTTCAAATGTTTTTATTTCGATACGTAATTTTGGTATCTCAATAACACAGCGAATATAGAATTAGTTTTTTAATTTCGTTCTGTAAATAATTTATTTCGCTTTGAATAGAACTTACCTAAAACTTACCTTAGACCTTGATTTTATACTAATTGCGATCACAGCACCCTTAAAAGACTATGTGCTTTGCCACAAAATTAATACCCGCTTAAACACACAATTTGAAAAAATAGATGACCACGAAATATTTTTTAATATCGACGAACCGGCCTGGTGTTTCTCTAAATATTACTTTTTTGTAGAGCAAGGTGAGGTGGAATACTACTTAATATGCAATAAAAGCAGCGATGGCTTCCTGATTCCGGAGATGAACAAAGTAGATTTTTTTATTATTATTAAAGAATTTATTGATAAGGAAGATCTGGATTATCTGATCACCGGATTAAATAAACTGCCTGATATACAGGTGGCTGCAAAAATAGATCCAACCAAGTTAAAGAGTAAGGAGAATTTGGTAATATAAAAATTATATACTTGGTGTATTAAATACACTATATTTGACGGTTACAAACAAAGAACAAAAGAACAAAATATATAAAATTTAATGCAGTTTGATTATTTTAGATAATAATTATGCTTTCTTAAACTGCATTGCTAAAATCAATTAATAAATGAAACCTTTTCATTCGAGAACTAAAATTGTTGCCACGCTTGGGCCTGCGTCAGCAAAACCAGATGTATTATATAGTATGTTTAATGCAGGTTTAGATGTTTGCCGGCTAAACTTTTCGCACGGATCGCAGGCAGACCACCAGGCGGTATTGGATACCATCCGCGATTTAAACAAAAAATACGATTATAATGTAGGTATCCTTGCCGATTTACAAGGTCCTAAAATCCGTATTGGTTTAGTAAAAGAAGGTGGAATCAACCTGATCAATGGTAAAACCACTGTAATTACCACCAACGAATGCATCGGCAACGAAGAGCGCATTTATATTACTTACCAGAACTTTCCCCAGGATGTTCAGGCAGGTGAAATTATCCTTTTGGATGATGGAAAACTGCAAATGAAAGTCATTTCTACCAATTTAAAAGATGAGGTAGTTTGCGAGATCGTTCACGGTGGTATTTTAACCTCAAGAAAAGGTGTAAACCTGCCAAACACTAAAGTTTCTATTCCTTCATTAACTCCTGAAGACCGCGAAAATTTAGAGTTTGTTTTAGAAAATGACGTAGAATGGATCGGTTTATCTTTCGTGCGTAAAGCTGAAGATATTATCGAACTTAAAAAAATTATTGCAGAGCGCGGCAAAACTGCACGCGTAATTGCTAAAATTGAAAAACCTGAGGCTATCGCGAATATCGACGAGATTATTGCGGTAACGGATGGTATCATGGTTGCCCGTGGCGATTTAGGTGTTGAATGTCCGATGGAAGAAGTTCCATTGTTGCAAAAAATGATCGTGGCTAAATGTAGGGCCGCTTCTAAACCTGTAATTGTAGCTACACAAATGTTGGAGAGTATGATCACTACCCCCCGCCCAACACGTGCTGAGGTGAATGATGTGGCCAACTCTGTTTTGGATGGCGCTGATGCGGTAATGTTAAGTGGTGAAACTTCAGTTGGAGAATTTCCATTGATCGTAATCGAAACAATGCAAAAAATTATCCAGAACATTGAGCAGAACAATTATCCATTCAATCCTGATAAGTTTTTAAAACCAAAATCTCCATCTTTCTTAAGTGATGCAATCTGTGATTCGGCTTGTTTCTTAGCGAAACAAACCAACGCTGTGGGTATCGTATCGATGACTTTAAGTGGTTATACTGCTTTTGAAATCTCGAGCCACCGCCCGGAAGCTTTAACCTTTATTTTTACCAGTAACAGGGCATTATTAAATGCGGTAAGCTTACTTTGGGGCGTAAGAGGTTTCTACTACGATAAATGGGAAAGTACCGATAACACCATCATCGAAGTAAACGAATTCTTGAAAAGCAAGAAATTGGTTAAACAGGGTGATATTGTGATCAACACGGCTGCTATTCCGATGGAAGCAAAAGGCAAAACCAACATGCTAAAAATTACGGTTATAGATTAATTTCTAACCTCATAAATAATAAATGCTCCCAATTTTAACTGGGAGCATTTTTTTTATCAGGAAAAAATATACTTTTGCAATTCACTTAGGAGAGGTGTCAGAGTGGTCGATCGAGCACGCTTGGAAAGCGTGTGTACTGCAAGGTACCGCGGGTTCGAATCCCGCCCTCTCCGCCAGTAAACCGGAGCCCGACTTTAGTCGGGCTTTTTTTTGTTTATAACCTTGCTTATGAATAGATAGACAATAGAAAAAATAAGCATATGGAGGGTTTCAATTGCTGTCACTCCCTTATTGGGATTGTGAAATAACCCAGTTCGCTACAATGGATGGAGAATGCTTTTTGATAATCAATTGGTTCTAAAAGCATATTATTGCGAGATGCATAACAACCATGCAATAAAATAGAACAAGAAAATTCTAATGCAAGCTAGATAACGGTTACTTACGACGAATTTGGCAAATCGGTGCTAGGATTAATGATAGCATATTAAATAACAGACGTGCAGACTATGGACAACAAATTGTCGCTACGCTATCACGACAATTAATAGAGAAGTACGGTAGGAACTTTGAGGAAAAGAATCTTCGAAGAATGTTACAATTTGCTGAACAATTTAGTAATAAAGAAATTGTCGTTACGCTGTCACGACAATTAAGTTGGTCTCATATTCTAGTTTTATTGCCGATTAAAGACACTGAGGCAAAGCTTTTTTATGCAAATTATGCGGCAGAACAAAGTTTAGGTGTCCGAGAATTGCGAAAGAAAATAACTAACAAAGGATTTGAAAGGACTGCTATAGCTAATATTCAAAATACAAGCGATCATCCAGGTATCCATAACAATTTCAAAGATCCATATTTTCTTGACTTTTTAGGCTTACGAAACACTTACTTAGAAAAAGATCTGGAACAGGCAATCCTTCAGGAATTGGAGTTCTTTATTTTAGAGTTAGGTAAAGGATTTGCTTTTGTGGAACGTCAGAAACGGATGATAATAGACGGGGAGGATTTTCATTTAGACCTCTTATTTTATCATCGGAGCTTAAAACGACTAGTCGCTATTGAATTGAAATTAGGTAAATTTGAAGCTAAGTATAAAGGCAAAATGGAACTATATTTAAAGTGGTTGAATAGATATGAAAAGAAAGAAGGAGAATTGCCTCCTGTAGGACTTATACTGTGTGCTGAAAGTAGTCGGGAACAGATTGAATTGCTAGAAATGCACAAAGATGGTATTATTGTAGCTGAATACTGGACAGAGCTGCCGCCAAAAAAACAGTTAGAACAAAAGATACACAGTATTTTAATCGAAGCTAAGAAAAGAATAGAAAGATACAGATTCTTGAAATAACCTTAATCTTGCCGTGTTAAGCCTGTGGGAAAATTATACATCCTTCGATTAGATAATGCTCTTACAAACTCTAAAATTCCATTTTAGTTTCCTGATGCCCAATCTTAAAGAACCGCTACCAAATTTTGATAATCTTTTGATGTAATTACTTGTATCCTTTTCTAATTAAAAGAATGCCTAAACTCTCCAGGCGATACATGTGTTTTGGTTTTAAAGAATTTACTAAAGGACTGCGGATGCTCAAAACCCAGCTGATATGCAATTTCACTGACCGATAAATCTGTGGCCGATAATTTTTCCTTTGCCTTTTCAACTAATTTCTCATGAATGAGCTGTTGGGTATTTTGCCCCGTTAAAGCCCTGAGCATATCGCTTAAATAACGTGGAGAAAGGTTCGCTCCGGCAGCAAGATATTCGACGGTGGGCAATCCGCTAACCAACGATTTTTCATCAGCAAAATAATCCTCCAACAGGTGTTCTATTTTGGTCAATACATCATGGTTAACCACCTTCCGCGTAATAAACTGCCTTTTGTAAAAGCGGTTGCTATAATTGAGCAGTACTTCAATGTAAGATACGAGTACATCCTGACTGATATCATCAATAGACGTATTCAGCTCGTCGTTAATGTTATCGAAAAGCCCTAGGATAATTTTCTTCTCCTTGTCCGAAAGAAATAAAGCCTCATTGGTTTCGTACGAAAAGAAACCATATTTCCTGATGGTTGTTGCCAGTGGGTAGTTTCGGATAAGGTCGGGATGAAAAAGTAGTGTAGCTCCGTAATATTTAGCTTCGTCATCTACAGAAATCAACTGATTGGGTGAAGTAAACATCATGCCGCCCTCGTTAAAATCGTAGTAACCCTGTCCGTAACCCATCCGGCCGGTTGTAGAATATTTATAGGATATTTTATAAAAGTTGAGAAAAAAAGGGCGGTCCAGCATATCGGTATTGGTGGCGATCAGTGCATTGTCTACCAGGCTGATCAGCGGATGCACTGGTTTGGGTACCTGCAACAGGGCATGTATTTCGGAAATCGTCGAAATTCGGAGCGGGGTTTTCTTTTCCATTATATAAAAATACAAATATTAGGGCAACACAAAACATTTGATCTGGATTGCCCTAAATTATTATTTACCTAAAAATACTTTTGCAAACTCGGCCCTGAATGCCTCATCGCCCTTTGCTAAGCGCTGTGCATATAACGCTTTGGCATCTTCGCCTGCCACGTAACGCAGTTTGTTTTTGCCGTCTGTAGCAGCTTCGTACACTACTTCTGCAATCTGTTCGGCAGAAGAAGCGGTTTCCATCATATCACCAAAACCCGCCATCATCGATTGTACCAGCGGATCATAATCGGCGTTGCTTGCCAGTTCTAAGGAACGGCCAGAGAAATCTGTTGCGATTCCGCCGGGTGATACGGTTTTAATGTTTACTCCAAAAGTATTCAGTTCAAAGGCCATACTTTCACTCCATCCTTCTAATGCCCACTTGGTCGCATGATAAGTTGAACCCAAAGGGAAAGCAACTAAACCGCCTATAGAAGTGGTACTGATGAATAGGCCCTCTTTCTTTGTTCTGAAATAAGGAATAAAAGCCTGTGTAACACGGATTATGCCCAGTAGATTGGTATTGATCTGTTTTACTATCTGCTCATCGCTAAGCGCTTCTAAAGGGCCGATTAAGCCATACCCCGCATTATTGAATACCACATCTACGCCCTGCTCAATGGCTGCTTTTGAAGTAGATTGGATTTGGGCTAAGTTGGTCACATCCAAGGGCAATACCGTAACATCGCTTAAAGCGGTTAATTCTGTTTCCTTTTCCGGATTACGCATGGTTGCAATCACTTTCCAGCCCCTATTTTGAAATAATTTAGCAGCAGCTTTCCCTAAACCTGTAGAAGCTCCTGTAATAAAAATTGTCTTTTGCATTTCGATTGTTTTAAATTGATAAAACAAAGTTGGGGTATATAAGAAATGCCTGCGTAGCCGAATTGAGTTTGTTTGTAGTATAAATGACGGACGGATGCCTGGTTTAGAATAAATAATCTGTTCTACCGCTCTTAATTTGTGGTGTTTTCACCAGATTTAGGGATTACCTGATGCAGATAAATATCCTGTTGAGGAAAAGGTATTTCAATTCCGTTATTGGCAAACACAGTCGTAATTTTTAAAATCAGATCGCTGCGTATGGCTGCAGAATCCTTCATTTTCCTGGCCCAAAAATATACTTTAACATCAATTGCGCTATTGTTGAATTGCTCAAAATGAACAAGCGGAGCGTTTGACTTACTGATCCGGTCGTCATTATGGATAATTTCTGTAATGAGGTCCCGGGCTTTCGTTAGGTCTGAGCTGTATGAAATGCCTACCACTATCGAGCTGCGTCTTCTGTTCCCGCCCAACGTCCAGTTGGTGAGATGCGAGTTGAGCAGGTCGCCATTTGGCATCACCAGATCAGCCCCATCTAATGTCGTAATCACACTACTGCGAAAGCCGATGGATTTCATCGTTCCACTCTGTCCGCCAACTTCTACAATATCTCCTACATTAACCGGTTTTTCAAATGCAATAATTAAACCGCTTACCAGGTTGTTCACCAGGGTTTGAAGTCCAAAACCGATACCCACACCTAGCGCGCCGATTACAATAGTGATACGGTCTACAGGGATCCCGCCTGCCGCAATGGCCAGAAAAAAGCCCAGGCTTAAGATAACAATCCTGATGATCAGCAACCAGCTTCCCACACCTTTTTTCCCGCCCTTATCGTCGTTCGTCGCCGCCAGGTGATTGTCAGATGCAAAAAATGATACAATCTTTGAAATCATGACCGAGACGGCCAGAATCGCGATAAACAATAACAACCGGTTAATCGTAAAGGTATAATCACCTATGGTACGATCGGCGGCGAAAAAATTACTTATGGGAATGGCGATATAGTCGAACCAGGCAAAATTCCTGCCGAATAATATCATCCAGCCGAGGATAAGCAAGACGTAAAAAGAGGTTGGGGCTCTTTTACCTACTTTATCCAGGTTTAAATAAAAAAGTTTCCTGTCTTGCTGAACATATACATTAAATGCCAAAAACAGTCCTTCGTTAACCAGCCTAACTGTCCATAAAAAGAGTATCGCAACCACAACGTTTAAATATCCGCTAATCAACAGGGTCTTGGCGAGGTTATACCTGCCAAATATATTCGCGATCATTGATATTCCTTCCAAAATAGCCATGAAACCGATGGCATATACGATCCACTTTTCCCTTAATTCTGCCTTACGGTTTGTTGTCGTAACAGCTATTCCAAACAAGAGGCCAATGGCCGACAGTACCAGCATAAACCAGCGTTCTTCCCTTGATGCCTGCAGGATTAAATTATCGGCCGCAGCCAAAACAAAAAGTACTACCGATACCAGCCACACCTTCATCCAATACCTGGTAATAAACCCCCTGAACAGGATCGAAAGGCAGCAGGCCGATAAGAAGGCAAAAATGGCAGTAATGGCAAATGGCGGGGAGAGGAAAATAAACTGGAACAGGTTGATCACAATTACAAGGGCCGACAAAGCCGGACTTCTGAGCACCAGTTGATCATTGTATTTTTCATTAAGCAAATTGCCATCTATATAAATGCTCTTTAATGACCGAAGATAGATGAAAGCCACGCAGACTAAAACGACGAGAAAAAGAAAAATAAATGTGTTGTTTTGAAAGTAAAACAGCACATTTAGCCAGCCCTTGGCTTTTGCCTGTGCCAATATTTGTTCAAGGGGCCTCGAATATTCTCTTTTAACCCAAATATTGCCAAAGTCTCTTTGAAATGCGTTGTTCGCCATTTTGACCTTAAACTGATTGATCTGCTGAAGGCTGGTCTGCAGTTTCAGTATTAAAAGGTTAGCATTGTTTAGCTGGCTTTGCACATTATCCGACATCTTTTTTAAGGCACTGTCGGTAGGTTGAACCTGATATGCGAGCACCAAAAGGTGCTTTAAATATTTGGATAAGGTAGTAGAGTCGTTTGAAAATTTAAACAGTTCAGGTTTGCTGATCAACGAATCTAATTCGTATCTATAATTGATCAAGCTATTGTGGTAAAGATCCAGACGTGTTTTAATTGCATTGGCTTTATTTAATAGTTCGTTAATAATTTTGGATGTTGCCGTTAAGTTTCTGAAAGTTTGTGCACTGCCCTGATTGATCAGCACACCATCTCCTGCCACCACAAAATTACGCTCGATCTCGCTAAGCTGTTTTGCAGAGATAGCCGTATCCGGGCCATTTTGCATATACATGCCTGCTTTTTGTATAGTGAGCTTAATGTCTTCAAAAGTTTTGTTCTGCGCCATGAGCGCTTTATCTGCATTAAGGTCGTCGGCACTTTCTTTTGCCGATTTCCTGGCGAAGGCCTGCATGCGCGCAACGTAGCCGATATTAACACTATCGGAATTTTTATTCTTTATGGTGTCGCCGGCTGATTGTGCAAAGGCAGAACTGCAAAAGAATCCAATTAAAATAACAAAATAGACGGCAATGATATTTCCTTTCATACTGGTAGCGTACAATTATGCTTAAATATATTGTTAAAATATATGATTATCAATAATTACGGAAATTGGTATCCCCCTTACTGCAGTAGCAGGATGATATTGAGTCATCCCTCCATGGTTCACCAGAATTCATCAGTACAACTGTCTGGAATATTAAGTCAATGATGGCTGTAACCTATTTTTATTATCAATTTTTTAACTATTTTGCAGTGTAATGTGCTGATAATTGGATGTCTATCAATATAAATGCCTATGAAAAGATATTTGGGGCTACTGATCGTGGCTGCCTGCCTGGTTTCCTGTATTAAAGATGCTCCCCTAAACCCGGAGGCCGATATTGAAACGTTTACGGTACCACAGGGCCAGTTAACAGGGCAAACCAATATTGATCAGGCCAACAGAAAAATACAGGTGTTTTTAACCAAAGAAGCTTTTGAAAAAGGGATTGCCCCAAGCCTGGTGATTTCGAAAAATGCAAAGGTAATACCCGCTTCAGGTGATTCTATACACTTCAATAAAGGTGCTGTCGAATATACAGTAACCTCCGAAAGGGGTGATGATATCAAAAAATACACTGTTGAAGTGATCAATGTTGGCGATTGGAGTTTCGAATTCGAAAACTGGGCACAAAACGCGAATGATAAATATGAGTTCCCGGTTGAAAGTAATGGAACTGCGATCTGGTCGTCGGGCAATCCGGGCGTGGCCTTATCTGGCGTACCACCATTGGTTTCGTCTTATCCCACCCGTTCCACAACCGATGGTTATCAGGGGACCAAGGCTGCCGAAATGGTTACAATTAAAGGCACCACACTTTCGGCCATTGTAGGCATATATTTGTACGCGGGCTCCCTTTTTCTTGGAGATTTCAATAGCGAAAATGTACTTGCCGAACCCCTGGCGGCTACAGAATTTGGCGAGCCCTATATTGGTTTGCCTGATAAATTTGTTGGCTATTACAAGTATACACCCGGGGCAAGTTTTCAGGACGAAAATGAAAAAATAATTCCGGGTAGGGTTGATGAATGTTCCATTTATGCGGTACTTTTTGAAGGCAACGAGCGTTTGAACGGCACAAACATCAATACGTCCGACCGGGTAGTGGCAGTTGCCAGACTCTCGGATGGCACAGCAAAGGCGGGTTTTACCAAATTTGACATTCCATTCGTGTATAAGGCCGGGTGGAAGGCTTCAGGAAAAAACCTCATGATGGCTATTGTTGCCTCTTCGAGTAAAGAGGGCGATCATTACAGGGGCGCCCTAGGCAGTCGCCTGGTGGTCGACAATCTTTCGGTAATCCCTAAATAACAGATGTGATGCTAAAACCAATTATTTTCTTCTTTTTCCTTTTTTGTGCATCAGACTATGCTTTCGGGCAGGAACTCAAATCTGCAGCTCCTAACCATAATACCTTGTCACATACTTTCGGCATCGGCTATAACATCGGTGGTCTTGCCCCCGTATCCTTCCCGGATAATATCCGCAAGATCAAAAGTTTTTCACCGGGTTTTTCTCCAAACGTATCCTATCAAATATCCTATTCATTATCCGATCACTGGGCAGTAGGTACCGGTGTGAGATTGGATTGGAAGGCGATGAAAGTTTCGGATAGTGTTCAATATTTCCATACCCTTGTATCGATGGATACTTCAACGATTGAAGGCGATTTTACCGGTACCAATACCACCGATGTTCGGAATGTTTACCTCTCACTCCCGGTCCATGTTTCGTACACCACAAATCACAACTGGAAGTTTAAATTAGGAGCATATTTTGCTTATTTAATACGGCCAAGTTTCTCCGGATCAGTATCTGATGGTTATTTAAGAAAAGGGAATTCCCTGGGCGAAAAGGTTATGATCAACTATGCTACCTTCAACTTCGATGATAAACAACGGAAGTTTGATTTTGGCATTTCAGCAGGAACCGAAAAACTGATCTATCAAAATTTTGGCGCTTCATTCGATCTGCAGTGGGGACTGATCCCTGCTTTCCCGGCATCCTTTACCGGGATTTCCTTCAAAATGTATAATATATATGGCAGCTTTGGTGTTTTTTATAAGATTTAACCGGAGTTAAAATCATAGGCTACTTTAGACTAAAATTATAGGCCAGCCGGATCCCAACAAATCTAATCACATAGGTATCATTTTCAGATTCGGAGTTTTGGTATCGTACAGCCAATTCTACATTTCGATAAATATATCCGGCACTTAGGGCCCAGCCAAATGAAGTTTGATTGCTGCTCACCGTGCCTAAGGGCCCCGAACCTTCTATGTGATTAAAGGCCACACCTGCCTGTGATTCGATGGTTAATCCGCCTAATCTGGCCCGATAACCAAAGTATGCAGGGATGGATGAATAACTGGCATCTACGCCTGATGGCAAATTCTTTACCCCAAAGCGATTGTAGCCCGCTTCCAGGGTTAAATGTTGAGGCACTTTGCCTACGCCCAACATGCCTTTCAGGGCCGCACCATAACCAACGTTTACATTATCCGCAAGGTTGCCCGTAGGAATATTTACCTGAACGGAAGGCTGAATTAAATTTACGCCTTTTTGAGACCAGGATTGATAACTGATAAACAAAAAAAGCAGCATTAGGCCATTGTATTTTAAGGACTTTGATATCATGGTAGTGCTTATTTACGGTATAACGGACATCTTTTCAACAGGTATTCCAGTGGGCCACTGTAAGAGCCGTCAGTATTGCTCAGAAAAGCTTTATGGTTTTCGTTGTAAATGCTGGCGTTGTTATCCATATAAATTTGCAAACTTACACTAACATCATAGCGCTGTACAGCCATGCTGTTGGCACCACCGTAACCCGAAACCTTACTTACCTTGTCCCCGTCAGTGCGTTTAACGTCTGCGCTACCATAAGTACTTGTTGAGCTTGTTTGATAACCCTTGGCCTGTGTAACCGTTCCATCAACAATATACTCCACACCAAGGATATCACATAAATTCTTCATGGTAAATCCCATAAGTTTATCGCGTGTTGCACCTGCCTGTATCAAAGCTGCATTGGTGGTACGCGGGTCGACGATGGTATAACCTGCCGAGTGTTGCGAAAGTATGCCATAGGTATCCTGTTGTGCCTTTAATCCAATGGCATCGGCACCTGGCTGATTGTCCATCACGAAGGTAAAAGGAAGAATGGCAATCTTGTTGTGGTGATCTGCTGGTGTGGCCACCATCGATACCTGATCTTTTTGTCTGGTTTCGGAAGGTGCTGTCTGCTGCGAAAAGGTTTCTACCCTGCCACTTGAATGGGTAATCTGTGCAATGTCTGATTTTTTGATTACATATTCTGCAGTCTCACCCGAATAAACAAACGAAACATCCTGATCGGTAATTTTAATGATTTTCCCTTTAAGCGTTTCTCCGTTGGTTTTTTGTAGGATATCCAGGGCTACCGGACTTTTTGTTTGACTTTTTGCGCTTACAGATAGAAGGGCAATAAAGATAAAAATGAAGATGTTTTTCATATTGTTTTTTTAAGGTAGACGAATCAGGTACTGAACCAAAAATGTATAGCAAATTTTAAGTTCAAAACCTGTATAATGCAGGTGTTTCAAAAGGTAAAATTTAGTACAAGTGTTTAGATCAGTAATGTTTAACTAAAATAAACAAAATTTAATTTAAACACTAAACTCCTGATGAAAATAATGATCTGTAGCGGCTATATTTTTATGATAAAACTTAATTCAATCATTTCTGGCGTTCGCTACCATAAAAAAGCGGTCAGTGCGAGCCCAAAAGAAATATTATCGAACCGCACCTTTTCGGCGCTATAATTTCGATACACATAAGTTCCGTTGTCCTCAATTTTATCTATAATATCAAACTCGAAATTATTATCAGAATCAAAATAACTTACATATGCCTTTATTCCAATATTCCTCTTAATCTGTTTTTGAATCCCTACTCCGGCCGACCAGCTGAAGGCATTTTTGGGCTTATATTTAAAGAAGGGGAGTTCTTTTATACCGAAGTCTTCCTGGTACTCTTCCTTTATCCTCAGAATGATATCACCTTGGGCGCCTACAGACGAGCCTGCGCCCAGTTTTCCGGTAATGAACCAGTTTCTGGCCAATGGTAAACTAAAGTATGGGCCCAAATGAAGGTACCGAATGCCCATGGGCTGGGTATAATGCCCGTCCGTAACGGTTGGGATATCGGGATCATTAAAGTTCAGGTTGTCATCGTTGATGGGAAAACTTGAAAAAGCGAACTCTCCGCCAATGCCTACATTTTTGGTGAAAAAGTAAGCGCCCTCTAAACCCAGGTTAAAGCCTCTCCTGGCAAAAATATCCTGGGATTGATCGGTTAGATCTTTTCCCAGTGCCTGGGCATAACCTAATCTCATCTCTATAAAACTGGGTTTTAATTGTATCGGCACAGGGTTGTGATCAACCTTAATGTGCAAGCCATGTTCCTTAAAAATTTTATCCGCGATGATATATCCCACTTCTGTGGATAGGATACCAATACCTGCTCCCGCCAGCACATCAGATATCCAATGGCGGTTGTTCATTTCCCGGCCTACCGCAGTAGCTGTTGCCGCTGTATAGGCACCAATGCTGTACAATGGTGAACGGAACTGTCCATATTCTTTATGCAGGAAAGTTGCATTCATAAAAGAGTTTGCTGTATGTCCTGAAGGAAAAGAATTTCTAGAACTTCCATCTGGGCGCTCAACCTTTGCTGTATATTTTATGGTGTTAACCACCGTACCCATGATTGCAGCCGAAAAGGCATAAGAAACCAAAGCCCTGCCCATTTTGTTTTTACCTTTAACACCGGCTGCATTAAGCCCCAATACGGCAACCACAGGCGCATACTGTAAATAATCGTCGTAATGATAACGGAAGGTTGGCAGGTAACGGTTTCTGAAACTTCTTACTTCCTTTCTCGCCGCCCAGGTTGCCGCGCTTCCAGCCAGAAGAATAGCCGGAACTACCGAAACCCTAACCGGTTTTGAATTCCAGAAATTACGTTTTAATACCAAGCTATCTACAGGCAGAATGTTTTGTGCGCTGGTACCCTTAATAAAAAATAAAAACAGCAATAACGAGGGAACGAATAATTTTAGATCGAGATTCATGTTAATAGCTTTTGAATAGTTAATGAATCTGTCATTTCTTTCCCTCAACACATTGATCTTATAGGAAACAACTGATGACATAGGATTTCAATCCTAAAATACAAACTTATTTTGTATCATCAAAAATGCTGATCTGATGATTGTGAGTGGCCTGAATTAATTTGGCATTAACAATTCGGGGGAGTAGGGAATGTTTAAGTCTGATAGATTTATTGAGCCTCAATTGATAACCCATTTCGGGGCTATTCTGATATGGGCGAAATTGTATGTTGGTGATTAACTGTTTGTTGTAAGGATAACGCTCATACTTTCTACATTATTGCGCTTAGAAAAATATAGTTTAAAAACGTTGTTTTCGTGTTTTACAGCCTATATTTTTGGCCTTTCGTTTCAGCGGAGATTAAGATAAAAGTGCTGATAAACAAAGTTTAAAAACACCTTTAGTGTAATGGATAGCGATCGAACATCTGCCAGATAAAAAAGAGAAATAATATGAGTACACAGGTAATTGGTTTTGAGGAAACCGACAAGTCGGCTATTTTAATTGTAGGGGGTAAAGGCGCTAATCTTGGTGAACTATCCAGGATTGATGGCATACAAGTGCCCGATGGCTTTTGTATCACTACAGAAGCATATAAAAGGGTGACTGAAAATAATCAGGAGCTTAACTGCCTTTTAGACGAATTGATATCGCTTAAGGTTGAAGATCGCCTAAGCATCAATAAGATTAGTGAGGAAATACTGACGATCATAGAAAACATTACTTTTCCTGAAGATATTGCCGGGGAAATTGACGGTTATCTTCGCAGATTTGCTGAACGGGAGGCCTTCGCTATACGGTCGAGTGCTACAGCTGAAGATCTGCCCACGGCTTCTTTTGCAGGTCAACAGGATACTTTTTTGAACGTGATTGGAAAACCGTCCATCTTAAAACACATCAGCAAATGCTGGGCCTCGTTATTCACTGATAGGGCTGTAACTTACCGGATTCAAAATGGCTTTGATCACCGAAAGGTTCAGCTCGCTGTAGTGGTGCAGCAAATGGTATTTCCACAGGTTGCCGGGATTTTATTTACAGCCGATCCGGTTTCAGGAAACCGGAAGATCTTATCTATCGATGCAAGTTTTGGATTAGGTGAAGCCATGGTTTCGGGGTTGGTAAATGCCGATAATTATCAGGTGTGTAATGGCAAGATTACCGGTCAGAAAATATCAGCGAAGAAACTGGCCATTTATGCCTTAAAAGATGGCGGTACCAGAGCGGCAGGGCTTTCAACTGCAGAGCAAAACAGGCAAGCACTTACAGACGGGCAGATTTTACAGCTGGAAAAATTGGGGCGGAAAATTGAGGCGCATTTTGGTAGCCCCCAGGATATCGAATGGTGTTTGGTTGAAGACAGCATCCCGGCAAACGGATATGCATTTTATATCGTTCAGAGCAGACCAATCACAACCTTATACCCAATCCCGACACGCCCGGGCACGGCCGAAGGGAGTGATCAGGGAAATCATGTCTATATATCTGTCGGTCATCAGCAAATGATGACTGACCCCATGAAACCATTGGGCTTATCTCTATGGCAATTACGGGCTGCCAGGCCGATGTTTGAGGCTGGCGGAAGGTTATTTGTTGATGTGACCGATAGTTTGGTTACCACTAGTGGCAGGGTGAATTTATTTGAAGCCATGGAACAACATGACCCACTGATCAAAGACGCACTGGTAACCATTACAGAACGGGGCGATTTCATCAAATTACTGCCCGATGATGGAAAAACGCCAGTGCTGGTTAAAAGCACTAAAGGTTTGTCGGCTGCAGATATTCTGGCACAAATTGGAGACGATCCGGCAATTGTTGCTAATCTGATAAAAGATAGTGAGGTATCTGTAGCGGAGCTAAAACGGAATATCCAAACAAAATCAGGTACAGATCTATTTGATTTTATCCTGGACGACATCCGGCAATCCAAGAAAATGATTTTTGATTCACAACACATGGGGGTGATCATCGCCGCCATGAATGCCTCATCGTGGCTCAATGATCATATAAGCGGGTGGTTGGGTGAAAAAAACGTAGCCGATATACTTTCCCAATCGGTATCAAACAATATCACTTCAGAAATGGGTTTGGCACTTTTGGACGTTGCAGATGTGATCCGTCATTACCCGGAAGTGATTAAATATCTGCAAGAGATCAAAGCAGATAATTTTTTAGATGAACTGCTTCAGCTGGAGGGGGGAAAGGAAACCCGGAAGGCCATTGAAGCGTTTCTGAATCAATATGGAATGCGTTGTGCCGGAGAAATTGATCTGACAAATACGCGATGGAGTGAAAAACCATCAATTTTGATTCCCATCATCCTCAGTAATATCAAAAATTTTGAAGCCAATGCAGGCAAACGGAAATTCGAACAGGGGCTAAATGAAGTCTCGAAAAAAGAGAGTGAATTATTGGATGCTTTGGCGCTTTTACCAGATGGTGCGCAAAAAGCGATCGAGACTAAACAAATGATCGGTCTGCTCCGCAATTTTGCGGGTTATCGCGAATACCCGAAGTACGGAATTGTTAACCGCTTTTTTGTGTATAAACAAGCCTTGTTAAAGGAAGTAGAAAAGCTCCTGCGGGCTAGGGTTATTGAAGAAAGGGATGATGTTTATTACCTTACTTTTGATGAATTAAGGGAAGTGGTACTCACCAAAAAGCTTGATGTAACGCTTATCCGTAAACGGAAAGAAGAACATTGCTTATATGAAAAACTAAATCCACCGCGTGTAATCACTTCTGATGGAGAGATAATTACCGGAAAATACAAACACAAAGATCTTCCGGCTGGTGCCATTGCAGGTTTAGCCGTTTCTTCGGGCGTGATCGAGGGGCGTGCACGGGTAATCCTGAACATGCAGGATGCCGATCTCGGAGAAGGAGATATACTGGTCACTACATTTACCGATCCCAGCTGGACACCTTTGTTTGTATCGATAAAAGGCCTGGTAACCGAAGTTGGCGGCCTAATGACCCATGGGGCTGTTATCGCCCGCGAATATGGCCTGCCGGCAGTAGTTGGGCTGGAAAATGCAACGAGGTTGATCAAAGATGGGCAGCGGATCAGGGTAAATGGAACAGATGGTTATATAGAGATTTTGTAAAAGTCAGCAATCGATCACCCGTATCAGGTGGCTTTAATTAATCCGTTTAAACAGTTAACCGATTAACCAGCTATTCCGCTGGTAACCAACTACACGCTTACATCACCATAGCCTTACTTTTTCTGTATGGTATATATACCTATTGCTCACCTTTTAGGTAAGCAATAGGTAAAGAATAGGTAAGCAAAAGGTAGGGAATAGGTAAAGAAAAGGTAGAGAATAGGTAAGCAAAGGGTTAACCTGGGGTTAACTTGGTACCTAGAAAGGAGAAGGATTTAGTTGACTTTTCGGGAATTTGAAACGTTGATTTGAAGGTGTGGAGTGGACTAACCAGTTTTGAGTTTAGGATTTAGCGTGGCGTTTTTAAGCGATTGACCAAATCCGGAGCAGAAAGTCCATAATCGAGCGGTATAAACCAGGCTCCCAGCGGGATGTCCTCCGCGCCATCAATTTGTGTGCTTTGCGGTTAAGTGGATGATGGAATTGGCTCAGCGTAAATCTGTGTAATCAGCAGGAGGCGCTAGGCTAGTGCTGTGCTCCCGCAGATATAGGAAATAACGCAGATGAAATGACTTCCAGTTCCTCTCCGCACACGCTGTGCCTTCTGTTTGTGCCCGTGATGGTTAAAATGGAAGTTGGCAAATGTAAGATAGATGGGGTAAGAAGTCGCGGTCCGGGTTTTTTGTGCAAGCAGAAAATCCAATGCTGTACGCTTCGCGCTATGCGCTCCGCCATACCGTTATGCTTGCACCAACCATCCATCCTAAAATTTGTATCACGATTAATACCGTCTATTTCCTAAAACAGTATTATTTTTATCGCAAGATTAACTAACATGATGAATAAATATTGGCTTACCGTAACGGCTTGTACTTTGGCCATTACAGCAAATGCCCAGCAGAAAACCCTAACGGCGAAAGATTATGAGCGGGCAGAAAGTTTCATGGGCTACAACACTGCAAAGTACGTCGACCATGCCAGTGTACAACCGAACTGGCTAGAGGGCGATAAATTTTGGTACAGTACCAAAACCGATGGTAACGAACAAACTTATTTGGTAGACCCGGTTAAGAAAACCAAAACACTAACTACCGATTACAAAGGCGGTGCAATGCCATCACGGCGCGGTGGTGGAGGCCGCAACGAGGTTTTATCTCCCGATGGGAAAAAATCCATTTTAATTAAAGATTATAACCTTTTTGTTAAGGATATCGCCAGCGGAAAGTTAACACAACTCACTACCGATGGAATTAAAGATTACGGTTATGCCACCGATAACGCAGGTTGGAAACATAGCGATGCCCCAATTTTGCGCTGGTCGCCAGATTCGAAAAAAATAGCCACTTTTCAACAAGATCAGCGGAATTCGCAGGACATGTACCTGGTGACCACCAATGTGGGGGCACCTGCGTTAAAAGCCTGGAAATATCCATTGCCTGGCGATAAACAGATTGCCACCATCAGGAGGGTAGTAATTGATGTAGAAAACCCTAAAGTAATTTCCTTTAACATCCCGGCCGATCAGCACCGTGCCACCCTGAGCGATGATATTTCGAGCAGTGGTACTTTTGATGATATTGACTGGAAAGCCGATGGTTCTGAAGTGGCTTTTTTATCGACTTCTCGTGATCATAAAAATGAAAAATTCCGCATTGCCAATGCCACAACGGGTGTGGTAAGGGAAGTTTTCGAAGAAACGGTAAAAACACAGTTCGAATCTGGTCAGGGTGCCATTAACTGGCGTTACCTCCCGGCATCCAAAGAAATTATCTGGTATTCGGAAAGGGATAACTGGGGCCATCTCTACCTGTACGATGCAACTACTGGAAAAGTGAAAAACCAGATCACCAGGGGCGATTGGGTGGTGACCCGTTTACTTAAGGTTGATGAAAAAACACGGACGCTCTATTTTATGGCGAACGGTCGCGAAAAAGGAAATCCTTATTTCGGTCACTTCTATAAGGTTGGTTTTGACGGAAAAAACCTTAGCAACCTTAGCCCTGAAGAAGGAAACCATGTGGTATCCTTATCCCCTTCAGAGAAATACTTTATTGATAGCTATTCGCAGCCTGACGTTCCCCAGGTTACGGTATTAAGAAGTTTGGATGGCAAACTGATTACAAATTTAGAGAAAACAGACGTTTCCCGTTTGGCTGCTACCGGTTGGAAAGCACCTGCTCCGGTTTCGGTTAAAGCGAAAGATGGTAAAACCGATATTTACGGCCTGGTGTTTACCCCAACTAAAATGGATGCCAGTCAGAAATATCCGGTTATCGATTATATTTATCCAGGACCTCAAGGTGGCAGCGTGGGTAGCTGGGCTTTCTCCGCTTCGCGTGGCGATAACCAGGCGCTGGCCGAACTGGGCTTTATTGTGGTGGTAATAGAAGGCACCAGTAATCCCGACCGTTCTAAAAGCTTCCACGATATGAGTTATGGCAATATGGCCGAAAATACTTTGCCCGATCAGATTGCGGCCATCAGGCAGCTTTCGGCAAAATATCCTATCGATACCAACAAGGTAGGCATCTGGGGCCACTCAGGTGGTGGATTTGCTACTGCTGCGGCGATGTTCCGTTACCCTGATTTCTTTAAAGTAGGGATTTCGGAATCGGGAAACCACGACAATAGAAACTACGAGGACGATTGGGGCGAACGTTACAATGGTTTGGTTGAAAATGCCGATTATGAAGCACAGGCCAACCAGAATTATGCTAAAAACCTGAAGGGTAAGCTGATGCTGGTGCATGGCATGATGGATGATAATGTACCGCCTTACAACACCCTGCTCGTGGTAGAAGCATTGGAAAAAGCAAATAAATCATTCGATCTGGTTATTTTTCCAAACAGTGCACATGGTTACGGAGCTTATTCGCCATA
This sequence comes from Pedobacter humicola, assembly GCF_056490705.1. Classification (NCBI taxonomy): domain Bacteria; kingdom Pseudomonadati; phylum Bacteroidota; class Sphingobacteriia; order Sphingobacteriales; family Sphingobacteriaceae; genus Pedobacter; species Pedobacter humicola. The sequence continues at coordinate 110,683 of NZ_JBWJIG010000005.1, forward strand.
CATGATGCGCCGCCGCTGGGATTACTTTGTACAACATCTTTTAGGTGCTGAACCACCTAAGGATTACGCGATGAAAGGCGCTACAGCAAGATAATTTGATAAAAGCTGTATTTTTAAATAAAAAATAAATAAACCCCAAAAGTTGGAAAAACTTTTGGGGTTTATTATTGATATCAATATCCCTGATCAGCAACATTAATGCATTGTTTCCATTCGATTGATAGCCTGTTTAACGTTCTTCCTGCCTATATCCCTGATGGTAAAAAAGCAAATGGTTTGGTGTTTAACACAGGTTAACCGATTTAAATAATTAAACGAATAACTGCCCGGATGCGGGAATTTTCGCAAACGTTTGCGTGTACTTTTTACACTTTTATTTTTTTTTCAAGATTTATAATTTTATATTAGTATGATAAACATGATGATATGTGTGAATTTAAACATTCCGAATAGACATTTCATGGTTACAGGACCAAATATTAAGTAGATATCAATAAGACTCACTACCAGTTAATTGTGTTGTTTTATGATGTAAAAAGGTATAAAGTAAATCATCCATTTTATTTTTTTGTGCGCGTTGCTTATTGCTTTTAAAGGTGTAGAACGCTCTTTTTTGAATTTTATGCGTATACGTAAACATGCATTTTTGTATGTTTAAGAAAAGCGTTGTTTGCCAGCTTATCCCAGCTTGGTGAAAAATCTGATAGGTTTATAAAAATAAAATATCCCAACTGGGAAACCAGCAATTTATAATGATGAAAAAATAGAGAACAAAGCAGAGAATAATTAAGCCTGAAGCCCTGGCAGGTCCATTTGTACAAACTTGACAAACCAAAGATGACAGTTACACAAAAAGAAAAAAACAAGGGCATTTTATCCATAGTCAAATTAAATTTTGGCTCAGCAATAGCAATTCATTTGGTATTAATTGCGGCAATTCATATTATCCATGGCTTTCGGCCAGCGCATTTGAAAAGTACAACCCAACAGCAATATTATAGTCCTAGTCTTTCTCATCAATTGGTAAATCAATCTCCGGTTTGCTGTGGGATTGCTTTTAATCCGACTGGAATAGATCATTATTTCGGGTTAAGGCATGATGTTTTGCTTAATGCAGGTTTTGGGGAATAAATAGTAAGGCACCAATCATCATTTAAAACATAAAAGAAGAAATATGAAATACATACCACCATAAGATCAGCGCCTGCGTCCCCCGGAAAAATCATTACTAACCTAAATATAAATCAACTATGAACATTACTTTACCAGACAATTGTTCTGTTTTACACGTAAAGCAGAAATTGTATTCAATCAAAAAACTGATCGGTTTAAGCCTCCTGATGCTTTTATTCAGCACAGCTGCCTTGGCCCAAACCACCGTAAAAGGTGTGATATACGATAGCGATAAGACACCTCTGGCAGGTGCAACCGTTCAGGTAACCGGAACCAATACCCGAACACAGAGCGATGCAGAGGGTAAATACCAAATCACAGCCCCCTCAGGAACAAGCCGTTTAACGGTAAGCTTTGTGGGCTACGAAGCACAAACGGTGAGTATCAACAATCAAACCCTGCTCAACATTACCTTAAGTTCGCTCAATAACCTTGATGCCGTTGTGGTGATCGGTTATGCATCCGTAAGGAAAAATGATTTAACGGGTGCGGCAACAACGGTATCGGCCAAAGATTTTAACAAGGGACCGCTAAATGCGCCCGATCAATTGATTCAAGGTAAGGTTGCCGGTGTGCAGATGATCAACAACAGTGGTCAGCCTGGAGGTGCCTCTACAGTACGGATCAGGGGTAATTCTGCAATTACCGGAACCGGACAGCCCCTCTATGTAGTGGATGGAGTGGCCCTCGATGGAAGATCGGCCAGGCCGTCGGCCAGTGCAGGTATCGGTACCGCTCCGGATGGTAATCCTTTAAACTTTATTAATCCGGCCGATATCGAATCGATGGAAATATTGAAGGATGCATCAGCTACGGCAATTTATGGTTCGCGTGCCGCTTATGGTGTGGTTTTGATAACCACCAAAAGGGGGAAATTGGGCGAAACCAAAATAGATTTGAGTGCTTCTGCAGGGGTAAGCAACATTGCCAAGAAAGTAGATGTTTTATCAGGCGATGAATACCGCGCGGCATTGAAAAAATACAACCTCACAACTGGCGATTTCGGCAACAGTGTGGATGCATTGGATGCCATTACCCGCACCGCATATAACCAGAATTATTCCGTTGGGGTAAGTGGCGGTACCAATGGCAATACCTTCCGTGCCTCACTTGGTTACCAGAACCAGCAGGGTATTATTAGAACAACCGATTTTAAAAAATACAGTGCAGCGTTTAATGGTAATTTTAAATTTTTGGAAAGTAAAAAGCTGGGACTGGATGTGAATATGATCAGCAATCAGTATCTGGAAAGCGTAGCGCCGATTACCACAGATGCCGGTTTTACGGGAAGTTTGATTTCTCAAACCCTATCTTGGAATCCTACGCAGTCTTTTTATAATCCGGATGGAAGTTTATTTATCGATTACGGTTCTACCACGATCAATCCTTTGGCAGCCTTAGCCGCAAACAGCGATAAATCGAAAGTGTCGACCATTTTAGGAAGTGTTTCGCCCTATTATAAAATTACGCCATGGTTGGAGTACCGCATGTTGGCCAGTGTAAATTACAGTACCGGTATCAGAAGAGCTTCTACCAGAAGTACTTTAAACCTGCAAGGGATTCAGCCATCGGGAACTTTTCTGGGCGGATATGCCAGCTACTCAAACAATGAGTTGATTACCCAGCAATTTACCAATACTTTAAATTTCAACAAAGAGATTGTAAGCAAATTAAACCTGAACGCAATCCTGGGTTATGAATATTCAAATTTTATCAACAAGGGTGCAACCAATACCGCAACAGGCTTTGGTGAGATAGCAGCCGATTATACAGATGCTTTTCAAACCACCTCACCCGCTAACCGTACCTTTTCTACCTTCAACAACCCTACAACAGAACTACAGTCTTATTTTGCAAGGGCAATTTTTAATTACGACAACCGGTATATTTTAACGGCTACCTTCAGGGCCGATGGTTCAACCAAATTTGGTAAATCGAACCGCTATGGTTACTTCCCTTCTTTTGCCGCAGCATGGGACATCAAGAAAGAAAGTTTTATGGCCAATGCCAACTGGCTGGATCAGTTGAAATTACGTGTAGGGTACGGTAAGACGGGTAATCAGGATTTCCCATCGGGTTCTGCGCAGCTCCGTTACGATTTTGGAAACGCAAACGGCTTACCGATCTTAACTCCAATCAACAATGAAAACCCCGATTTAAAATGGCAATCGGATAAACAGACCAATGTTGGGATTGATTTTGGGATCTTTAAAAGCAGGTTAACAGGATCTATAGATTACTTCAATAAAACAACCAACGATTTGCTGTTTCCACAGATATCATTTTCTCCGGCAGTTGGAGGTAATGTACCTACCTGGGTAAATTTACCAGGCCAGATTATCAATAAGGGATTAGAGCTAACCTTAAACGGTATACTGATCGATAAAGATAACTTTACATGGAGTTTAGGAGGTAATGCTACTTTTATCAGCAACAAAGTGCAGAATATTACCAGCATAATTAAAACAGGTTCGTTAAACGGGCAGGGTTTAAGTGGTGTAACCACCGAGGTGATCCAGAATGGTTTACCCTTGTTTGCTATGGTTACCCGCCAATATAACGGCTTGGATGCAAACGGATTTTCGATTTATACTGATGATGGTTTTACCACTTATTATGTTGGTAATCCAAATCCGAAAGTGATACTGGGCTTGAGTACTAATCTCAGATATAAAAAGTTCTCGCTAACCGCAAACTTTAACGGTTCATTTGGTCAGGATATTTACAACAATACCGCCAACTCGGTATTGGCAATATCTAATTTAGGTGCGCAAAGAAATATTTCTGCTGCTTTGGTTAACCAGTCGATCACCGAATCGCTTGCCAATCCAATTGCGGCATCATCAAGATACATTGAAAAAGGCGATTACCTAAAACTGGCCAATGCAACCCTTAGTTACAACATTGGCGATATCGGTAAATCAATAAAATCGCTAAATGTGTATGTTAACGGACAAAATCTATTCGTGATTACCAAATACACAGGTTTTGATCCGGAAGTGAATGTGAACAAAGGTATAAGTGGGGTTCCGTCGGCAGGTATAGATTATACGGCCTATCCAACGGCGAGAACTTTCAACTTTGGTGTTAACTTTTCTCTTTAAGCTTTTAATTATAACAACATGAAAAATAAATATATTCTCGCTTTTGCGATGGTTGCCATGAGTTTTTCTGGCTGTACCAAGTTAGATGAGGGCCTGAATGGCCAGGTTGGCAGTGGTGCCGTAACATCAGGTAATGTTGCAGGGGTACTGGGTGCTACTTATGCTGCAATGATTGGCCCTTACCAGGCCCCGTGGAACTGGTCGGCCTTACAGGAAGTCACCTCAGATGAAATTATCGTGCCTACACGTGCCGGCGATTGGGACGATAATGGTGCCTGGCGTTCGCTGCATTTGCATAAATGGGCTCCGGACCATAGCCGGATATCGGATGTTTTCAGGGACTTAAATAGCATCTCTTATGTGGCTACAAGTGTTTTAAATGCTGGCCCAACTACTGATCAAGCTGCTCAGGCCCGTTTTTTACGTGCATTTTCTCAATTTTCTGTTTTGGATGGCTGGGGGCAGGTTCCTTACAGGGATCCAGGAGAAGGTGTAACCAAACCCTCACGCGTGAGAAATGCGGCTGATGAAATTGCTTACCTCATTAGTGAGTTAAATGCCATTATTCCCAATTTACCCGATGGGCCGGCAAACCTTGCCAATAAAAATGCAGCCAAAACACTGTTAATGAAGATTTACCTCAATAAAGGCGCATTCCTAAACCGCAGTGCACCCACTTTTGATGCCGCAGACATGGCCAAGGTAATTTCACTGGCAGATGAAATAGCCGCAGGAGGTTATGTATTGACACCAAATTATTTCGATAATTTTTCACCAACAAACCATCTTTCAAAAGAAAATATTTTCACTGCTCAAAATATAGGTGGCGTTAATGGTAGTGATTTGGATGGCCAGTGGAAATGTACCACACATTATAACCAGGATCCAAGTGGATATAACGGTTTTTGTACCCTATCTAACTTCTACGCAAAATTTGAAGCAACTGATAGCCGAAGGGGCGGTACTTATGCGGGACAAACCAATGTTGCTGGTGTTAGGGTAGGTTTTTTGGTGGGGCAACAAGTAAATGGGAAAGGAGAGGCCTTAAAAGATAGAAAAGGCAATCCTTTAGCATTTACGCCTGAGGTAAGTATTATAGAAAGAGATCCTAACCACCTGGAGGTGGCGGGTATACGGGTGATCAAATATCCGATTGATTATGCCAATTCGGGATCTAAAAAGCCTGATAATGATTGGGTTTATTTCCGTTATGCAGATGTACTGTTGATGAAAGCTGAAGCGCAGTTAAGAACCGCGCAACCTGCTGCTGCATTAACCATTGTGAATTCGATCAGAACGGTTAGAGGAGCTTCTACCCTGCCTAGCTTAACCCTGGACATTTTATTGGATGAACGTGGCCGTGAACTGTACTGGGAAAGTTTCAGAAGACAGGATTTAATCCGTTTTGGCAAATTCCTTGCCGCATGGCAGGAAAAACCCGCAAGTGAAGCGAAATACCTGCTTTTCCCGATTCCAGAAAATCAGATTGGTAATCCTAATCTGGTGCAAAACCCTGGATATTAAAATTCAATGGCTATAAAAGAGGCTGTAACCGTTATCAATTAATCATGTTGTTTTCGGTTCAGCCTCTTTTCTTTTGATGAAAAAACATATCCGATTTTATTTGTCCCGAAACAAAGACTACCCTACTTCGTTTTATACAATAAAATCAATTCATGGGAAAAACCAGAGATCCGTTTAATGTCGTTATTACCGGTGCAACCGGAATGGTTGGCGAAGGGGTATTGATGCAATGTTTAAGCAGTCCCGAAATCAATAGTGTATTGGTGATTAACCGCAAGCCTTGTGGTTATGCGCACCCGAAACTTAAAGAGATTATTCATGCCGATTTTTTCGATCTTTCTACGATAGAAAATCAGTTGACAGGTTATAACGCCTGTTTCTTTTGTTTAGGAATTAGTTCGGTAGGTGTAGATAATGATACCTATTATAAAATGACCTATACCTTAACCATGCACGTTGCCGAAACGTTTAGCCGCTTGAATAAGAACATGACTTTTTGTTATGTTTCTGGAGGGGGAACCAATGAGAATGGGCGTTTGAAATGGGCGCAGGTAAAAGGGAAAACGGAGAATGATTTAATGAAATTACCGTTTGAACAGGTATTTAATTTCCGGCCGGGTTTCATTAAACCTCTGCCAGGGCAAAAATACGCACATAAATTCTACAAGTATATCAATTGGTTATTCCCCATTGGAAGAGGTATTTATCCAGGTGGATTCTGTACCATGGATGAGCTGGCCAATGCGATGATCAATACTTTAAGTCATCATGATGAGAGGCGGATTTTAGAAGGAAAAGATATTATCGCCTTGGCTAAAGAATAAGCTCAGATACCTGATGGGGTACCCAAGCTTACCTTCAACTGTTTAAGGATTTGGTTTAGGTTTGATTAATGATCTTAAAATTTTAATATAAGGCTGCGGTTGCGTTTTTATCTTTTGTAGATAATACCGTTGCACCCGAGCCGCACTGGCCGCCATTCATGAGGGATGAAGCATCGGTTCCGGTAACACCAGGCACATTTGTTGCACTCGATTCGCCTATGGCAGCCCAATTGGTATGTCGGAACGAGATGCAATGACCAAACTCATGGCAAATGGTTCTGGCACGTTGAGCAAATGAATTGCCTGCAATATAATTTTTATTGATTTTAACCAAAGCACCTGCGCTTCCGCCAGATGGGAATTGGCCCTGGCCACAAACACCATTTCCTAAATTTTCATTTTTGATCAGGATGTCGTAGGGAGCGGTAGTTACGGTGCTGAAGCGCAAAGTTGAATTTGGAACAGCATTCCATTGCGCAATCGCACTATTGATTTCGCTGCTCATAGAAGTCATGGATGCATCTACAAAAATCCTGATGTTCAGTTTTTTCGTAGCGTTTACAATGCTTCCGGTGTAATACTGTTCCGTTCTTGGCCCGGCTGTTGTAACTGGAATTTCCATGTCTTTAGGGAATAAAATATCTTCCTCAACAACATACTCATTTCCATTGTCAACAATGCTCGATTCAGGAAAGCCAAGGTTTTTAATGTGCTGTAAAACCTTATCGGCGTTTTTTACTGTTTCTTGTGGTTCTGTTATTGACGATTCCTGGTTTTTTTTGCAGGCTGCAAATACTACCGCAACCATCGCAACAATAGCGATCTGTTTTAGATTTTTTTTCATGGGATTTAAGTTAGTTAGTCCTTAATAGCTGATAAACAAATGTAAAAGAACGTGTTACATGAATTCTTCTCCTTGACAGAATTTTACACGAAAACTTAATCAGTCTACTTTGTAAATGTTTAAATCTATATATGTATTTAAAAATTTACACGAACAATCTGTTTGATCTGTATTTTTTGGTTAAATAAGAATTGTTGGAAAGAAGCGGCTTTGTTCGGATGTTACCTGCTATCAAAAAGCGACAGCTACCAGTTAATTCTTCTTAACTTACCGAAAAACGGCCATAAGGGCTTAAAATCTGATCATATGCCAAAAGAGAATGTAGCCTTACAGGCGAAGGTTTTTTATATCACTTAAATAATTCGAACAATGGAAAATGTAGGATGGAATTCTTTTTTATAAATATTTTTTAAGTTGATTTTTGCACTGCCATAGGGTTGTCAGTGGCCTGTATTTTCTTTGTATAACAAAAACAAAATACTATGATACAGGAACAATTATTCGCAGAAACAATGGAAGAAACTTCCCTTGTGTATTTAATGAAAAATTATGCAAACTATAATTTCTGGGCAAATTTAACCTTGATCAACTGGTTAAAAAAACATCCGCAGCAATTATTGGAGCAAGAAGTATTGTCGAGTTTTAAAAGTGTTAAGTTAACCCTCGCCCATATTTTACAAACACAGGAATATTGGTATTCGATCCTGACTAAAACAGAATTTGAATATCGGGAATACGGTAGTTTAACCGCTATTTTTGAAGACCTGTTGAAACAGTCGGAAAACCTGGCTGTTTATATTACCGCAATCAGTGAAGACAGGTTTAATGAAAAAACAGAGATTCAAAGCCCCTGGTTTACTTCTGACTTTCAGAATTTTGAATATGTACTGCATGTTTTTAACCACAGTACCTATCACCGCGGGCAGATCATTACCATCTGCCACAATTTGGGAATTACCGGAGCCCCGATGACGGATTATAATTTCTATAATGTAATGGCCAAATAACAATCGCTACTTGATAAAAAAAGCCAGGTCGAAAACTCATATTCAATGAATTTTCGACCTGGCTTCTGTCTGTTACGATTTTTTTGATTATTTCTTATTGTCGTATTTCCGTTGATTGTCTTTGTTGGAAGTCTGATCAGACCGTTGGCCACCGCCATTGGTAATGCCCTGGATTTTTTTATCCGTTTTAATATCGTGATTAGCCCTGTCTGCTATCGAACTGCCCTGAACGGTTGGGTTGTTTTTTGGTGTGCTCGTATTTTTCATAACTGTAAAATTTAGTGAATAATATTACGGAACGCTGTAATAACAACCAATGGGGGCTGGATAAGTTTTATTTTTTTGAATTAGTTCTCTATTTTAAGCGCAGTACGGCAAGCCATGATTAGGCAACTAATGTGAACAATAAACTAATAACCAATCATCAAAAATCGGCTACTGGGTTAGTTACTAATGAACCAATGACCCAACTAGTACAACAAAAATATAGTTGGCTTTTTATGCAGATCTATCTCCTCTTTACGCCAGTTGTATACACTTTGTGTTTTGATAAACTCATCCTCGGCAGTAAGGTTACTGGCCACGCAAACCTGTGTATTGGGTTTACAGCTCTTCAACACCTCTTCGAAAAGCTGATTGTTGCGAAATGGCGTTTCGATAAAAATCTGGGTCTGTTTATAACGGCTTGCCGATAAATCCAGATCTTTGATCCTTTTGGTGCGCTGTTCTTTATCGATGGGCAAATATCCCCAAAAGGCAAAACTCTGGCCATTAAAACCCGATGCCATCAAAGCCAGTAAAATGGAACTCGGGCCTACCAATGGAACCACTTTAATCCCGCGTTTATGTGCTTCAGCAACAATATCGGCACCTGGGTCAGCAATGCCCGGACAACCTGCTTCGCTCATTAGGCCTACATCTTTCCCGGCAGCAAGCTCGACAAAAAACTGGCCTAAGTCTGTTCTGTTGTGTTTACCATAGTCGTGTACGATTAAATCTTTCTGTGGTGTTTTTAAACCTGCCTCTTTTAAAAAGCGACGGGCTGTTTTACTGTTTTCTACGATGTAAGTATCAATCTGGTTAATGGTATCAACCAAATAAGGGGTAAAAGTTTTGTGTGCTACCTCTTCAGCCAATGGTACGGGAATAAGGTATAGAGTGCCTTTTTGCATGGCACAAAAATACTTACAATAAATAGAATTTAAGTTCTAAAGTTTATGGTAATAGCAATATAATCTCTTTTACAAACAAAGGTGTAGCAAATTTTATTTCTAACTGACTTATTTTCTGCACAATTAAACCGGGCATAAAACGTTAAATATTAGTTAAATATGCCTTGTAGGGCAATATTTGCGGGAAAATGTAAAAACTATGCTTGCATATTAAACCTTCGGTATTTTTGGTTCTCTAATTGATACACACACATTAGGTTATTAAAATAAAACACACAAATGAAAACACTGAAATCTACGGCACTTGTGCTGGGGCTCTTTGCGCTCCTTGCCGGAACCACAACCCTTGTCAGGGCACAAGACTATCAAAACGATTACCAGGATGATGGTTACAGCACTGGCAACGTTTCTTTACAGACTTTTTACGATGAACTTTCGCCCTATGGAACCTGGATTCAGGATCCGCAATATGGTTATGTTTGGCGCCCTGATGTAGATCAGAACGAATTTCGTCCTTACTACACAAACGGACGTTGGGCCATGACCGAATACGGTAATACCTGGGTTTCCAATTATGATTGGGGCTGGGCACCTTTCCACTATGGCCGTTGGGTAATTAACAGTTACCGGCAATGGATCTGGTTACCTGATACCAATTGGGGACCAGCATGGGTAGATTGGAGAAGTGGCGATGGTTATTATGGATGGGCCCCAATGGCACCAAGTATCAGCATTAATCTGAGCTTTGGTCGCCGCTATTCAGTACCAGAATTCTGTTGGAACTTTATTCCACAACGTAATATTTATATCAATAGCTTCCCAAGGTACGATTACGGTCGGAACAATATCTATATCCGCAATACCACGATCATCAACAATACTTATGTGTATAACAGAAGGAATTATTATGGTGGTCCACGGATTGAAGACATCAGACGTGCAACCAATAGAGATGTAACGGTTTATAGATATTCGCAAGGTTCAAGACCTGGCGCAAGCAGGATAAACAGTAGGGAAGTATCGATTTACAGACCAAGACCAGAGCGTAATGCAGATAACCGTAGTGCGGCGCCAAGAAAATTTGAGCAAGGAAATGCAGGCATCAGCAGAGGTGGAAGAAATGAAGGTTATACCAACCGCGATCAAAGAGGAGGTACGCCTAACAACAACGATAACCGTTTTGGTTCGAGAGATAACCGTACTGCACAACCTGATAGGCCTAATGGTACTCCAGGCAGAGATAACAATAACACTCAGCCTAATAATAGGGGTGAGGCTTACAACAGGGATGCAAACGGACGTATTAGCCGTAACAACAGCACTGGTGTAGACGGAAGAAACGGACAGGAAAATGTTAACCGTGGTCAGGATCAGCAACGTTTAGAGCAGATCAGACAACAGCGCGCTCAACGTGATGTTCAGGGGCAGCAACGTGGTCAGGTAGATCAGCAACAACGTGCTGCTCAAATGGAGCAACAAAGGGCGCAACGTAACGAACAATTGCAACAACAACGCACTCAGCAGGCTCAGGGACAACAACAAGAAAGAACACAGCGTGATGCCCAGGCACAACAGCAACGTAATGAGCAGATGCAACAACAACGTGCACAACAGGCTCAGGCCCAGCAGCAGGAAAGAGCTCAGCGTGATGCTCAGGCTCAACAACAACGTAATGAGCAAGCGCAACAGCAACGTGCACAACAAGCACAGGCCCAACAACAAGAAAGGGCTCAGCGTGATGCTCAGGCTCAACAGCAACGTGCACAACAACAGCAACAAGAGCGTGCACAACGTGATGCTCAGGCGCAGCAACAAAGAGCACAACAACAGCAGCAGCAACAACAACAAAGACAAGAACAACGAAGAACAGAAGCTCCGCCACAACAAAGAAGTAGTGGTGAAAGTGGAAGACCATCAAGAGGTGGCAGAGGATAAAATGGAAAGTCCCGATGAAAGTCGGGACTTTTTTGTTTAAAAGACATATACTTAATAGCAAGATGATGGAAATTGTTAATGTTTTGATTTGGAAATGAACCCTAAGTACAACTTCGGGAGCATCAGTCCCGTTATTCGCTATAGTCCCGATGAAATATCGGGAGCTGCCGCTGCTACCGGGTTTAGAAACAAAGGGTCGTGCAAATCAGCACCGGCCAAAAACAGCATCGCTTAATTGCCAAATAGACCCCATCCGATCGCTATCAGATGCGAGGTAGGTTGCAATCTTGCAACTATCGCTACTAGCGAGTGTATCCAGACTGCTTAAATCTCAGGAAGATTTATTGTCCCGCTGCGGCATGAAGATGACTTAAATCAGTTCCCCTAAAAGTGCTTTCGGCATTCGGATGCAGGTTTTCCGGGTCGAGTAAAAAGGTACTTATCCCCAGTTCGAGTCCGAATTTAATTTCCGATTCAGCATCATCGCCAATGATTAAGATATCATCGGTTTTGAGGTTGTATTGATCAATCAACAGTTTAAAAGCTTCTTTTTTATTGCTTGTTGAAACATCCACAACGTGTACATGTTCAAAATCATCCGCTATGCCCAACATCCTTACTTTCGAAGTTTGCTGTTTCTGAAAACCTGCAGTTACAATAAACTTTCTTCCCTTAAGGCTTTTGATGTAGTGGTAATCGTCACTCGGTTTTAATGTTTTGGTTACCTGGCGGTTTTGCAGATAAGCCAGTATATCTGGCATCACTTCTTCCCTAAAGCCATATTTTTTGGCCACTTTTTGAAATGGCGTTCTAAGCATATCCTGTTTTGCGAGCTGAAAATCTTCTTTACTGATCCCTAAGTCCAAACTTTCCAGGAAATTGTATAACTCACCCGTTAACTGTTCTTCATTCGGTTTGGTAAAATAGATGGTATTGTCTAAATCGATAAAAAAAATATGCTTCATGTAAGTGAAATGATTTATGTTGTAATAAAACCAAAACAACAAGTGCTAATTAATGTTTAATTATTAAAGACTAAAGTTATGACAAAGGAAACAAAAATTATAGTAGGCGTATTAGCTGGAGCAGCACTTGGTGCAACAATCGCATTGGCCTTATCTTCAGATTCGACAAGCGATTTAAAAGGTAAAGTATCAGACTTTTTTGCTGATCTGTTAGATGCTTCAAAAGATAAATTAGCAGGTTTAGCCGATAAAGCAACCGGTGTTGCAGATAAGGTGAAAGATAAAATATCAGAAATAAATGCTTAAAGAATTGGAAGTGCCGGATTTATCCGGCATTTTTATTCTATATATTCTAACCAGCATTTAAATGAACATTGCTTTTCATGGTGCCGCCCGTACCGTTACGGGGAGTAAGCACCTTATTACCTTAAAAAACGGCACTCAAATATTATTAGATTGTGGCTTATTCCAGGGGATGGGCCACGTTACCGATAAATTAAACGACTATTTTGGTTTCAATCCCAAGAAAGTAACTTATCTCGTATTATCTCACGCACACATCGATCATTGTGGCTTATTGCCAAAATTGGTTGCAGAGGGTTTTGAAGGAAAAATTTTCTGTACTTCGGCAACAATGGATCTTGCCCGTATTTTAATGATGGATTCTGCCAAGATCCAGATGCAGGATGCTGAGTTTTCGAACCGCCACCTACACAAGGGTGAGGAAATGGAGGAGCCACTTTATACTGAAGAAGATGTTACCAAAACACTTAGTCAGATGAAAATAGTAGAGTATGAAGAAGATTTCGAGATCGAGACTGGAATCCGTCTGAAATTTACAGATGCAGGCCATATTTTGGGCAGTGCTGCGGTACACCTCACAATTACAGAAGACAGAAAGCCTACACGCATTACTTTTTCTGGTGATGTTGGCCGCTATGGCGACCTGCTTTTAAAAAGTCCGCAACAGTTTGACCAGGCCGATTATATTTTAATGGAATCTACCTATGGCGATTCGCTGCATAAAGACCTCGATCCGATCGAAAATATGCTTTTGGAGATCATTAACAATACCTGCAAAATTAAAAAGGGCAAGGTCATCATTCCTGCTTTTGCGGTTGGCCGTACCCAGGAACTGCTGTATGCGTTGAACGGTTTAGAGCTGAAAGGCAAACTGCCCGATATTCCTTATTATGTAGATAGTCCATTGTCATCAAAGGCAACCGAAATCCTTAAAAACCATCCTGAAGTATACAACAACGGTGTTAAGGAAATCTTAAAGGTTGATCATGATGTATTTGCGTTTAAAGGACTGCGTTTTATTGAAAGTGTTGAAGAATCGAAAGCTTTAAATGCTGATCCAAGGCCTTGCGTGATTATTTCCGCATCAGGAATGGCCGAGGCTGGCCGGGTAAAACACCACATCAGGAATAATATTGGCAACCAGAAAAACACCATTTTAATGGTAGGCTATTGCGAGCCCAATTCGCTTGGCGGTAAATTAATTGCGGGACAAAAGGTCGTCGAGATCTTTCGTGAACAACTTGATGTTAAAGCTGAAGTACGTTCGATCAAATCGATGAGTGCGCATGGCGATTATGAAGATTTATTGCACTTTTTATCTTGTCAGGACCCTGCAAAAGTGAAACAGTTGTTTTTGGTGCATGGCGAATATGAAGTACAGCAACATTTTGCCAGCAGGTTGAAGGACAAAGGTTTTAAACATGTCGCTATTCCGGAATACCATCAGGTATTTGAGATTGAGTAATATAAAATGTTGATCATGATATAAAGTTGGTTCGGATTTATAATCCGGACCTTTTACTTTTAATCTGGCCTTACACATATCTTTTTAAGAGACAGGATTACAAATCCCGGCCAATTGCGATATTATAATTTCCATCGACCCTCATACATCCTCCATCTTCCATTTTCCCTATCTTTGCCTTATGGATGTTTTTGGTAAAGCGTTAACAGATATTTACAGAACAGGCGAAGCAGATACGCTTTGGTTGCACAATTCGTATGGAGAGCCAGAAGAAATGCCTTTAGAATTTTTCTTCCGTGATGATGAAGATATGCCTGTTTTAGAACTTCAGGCGTTGCAGATGTGCAATGGAAAGGTATTGGACATTGGCGCTGGTGTGGGAAGTCATGCCTTACTTTTACAGGCTTTTAATATCGATGTAACAGCTATAGATATTTCGGAAGCAGCAGTAAACATCATGAAAGACCGTGGCGTAAAAAAGGCGCTGTTACAAGATGTTTTTGTTTATGAAGAGAAATTCGATACCATTATCATGCTCATGAATGGGATTGGCCTTACCGGGACTTTGCCTGGTTTTAAGGATTTTCTAATCAAGCTGAAAGAGCTTATCAACCCTAACGGACAAGTGATTTTCGATTCTTCTGATATTGCTTACTTATATGAAGACATGCCAAAGCCACTAAACCAATATTATGGTGAGGTATCGTACCAATACGAATATAAGGGCGAAAAAGGCAACTGGTTCAACTGGATTTATGTTGATGAAGAAACCATCAAACGTACTGCAAAAGAAACCGGATGGGATACAGAAATGATTTTCGACGATGGTGAAGATCAGTATTTGGTCAAATTGACTTTGACGCAATAATTTAAAAGTCATAAAACTTTTCGTGATCGTATTTTAATCAACAGGCTCATAGATTTGTTAGATAAGCATATGAGCAATAGGAAAATTAAAATAAGTGTTTTAGATCAATCGCCGGTACGTAAAGGTGTAACCGCCCGCCGTGCCATTGAGGAAACCACTATACTTGCACAAGAAACCGAGCGGCTGGGTTATCACCGTTTTTGGGTTTCGGAACATCACAATACCACCAGTTTAGCGGGTTCTACCCCGGAGATCTTAATTGCCCATCTGGCCAATCATACCAAAACGTTAAGGATTGGCTCTGGAGGCATTATGCTGCCCAATCATAGTGCACTAAAAGTAGCAGAGAGTTTCCGTCTATTAGAGGTGATGCACCCCAACCGGATCGACCTGGGGATGGGTAGGGCACCGGGTACTGACCGGATTACGGCTTCGATGCTTAATCCATCAAATACCTGGAGCGAGCAGGATTTTGCAGAGCAGTTGCGCGAATTGCAGCACTATCTGCACGATACTTCTGATGGTGGCATTCAGGCCAAAATAAAAGCCATACCGATTTCGGATACGGTGCCAACACAATGGCTTTTAAGCAGCAGCGGCCAAAGCGCTTTATATGCGGCACATTTTGGAATGGGCTTTTCTTTTGCGCATTTTATCAACCCTGTTGGTGGTGCACAGGCTGTTCA
The DNA here is from genome assembly GCF_056490705.1 of Pedobacter humicola. Classification (NCBI taxonomy): domain Bacteria; kingdom Pseudomonadati; phylum Bacteroidota; class Sphingobacteriia; order Sphingobacteriales; family Sphingobacteriaceae; genus Pedobacter; species Pedobacter humicola. Next base: position 126,553 of record NZ_JBWJIG010000005.1, read on the forward strand.
ATACTATCGTGAACATTTTAAACCTTCGGTAGATCTGGCACATCCTGTTGAAAATGTGGCGCTTCATGTTTTTTGTTCGGAAGATGAAGAAAAGGTAAAACAACAGGAAGCGTTAATGAGTTACCGTTTTTTACAACTGGAAAAAGGTAAGGGATTGCCTGCAGTGGGCTGGGAGGATATCAAAGATGTGAGTTATAATGTTGCGGAGCAGGAAAGAATTAATGCCAATAAACAGCGGATGATTTACGGTACACCTGCAGTTATTAAGGAGCGGCTTACCCAACTGGCAACTGATTATGATGTGGATGAACTGATGGCAGTTACCATTACCGAGCATTTTGAGGATAGGGTAAGATCGTATGAATTGTTAGCGGAGGTACTTTTATAAGAAAAGTCGTCATTGCGAACTAAAGAAAACGGATCGCTGGGAGTGAAGCAATCTATTTTTTTAACTAACAAGATTGCTTCGGCCCGCAATGACGATCATATTAGAAATGAACGGTAATCAATTTAAAAACTAAAGAAGGTTTGTCTGCCACCTACTTTTTGTCCAAAGTTTTGGATGTTGTAAGTAAGGGTAAGCATGCCATATCTGCCCAGGTTATTGCTCTGCGTATCGATAATACTATTTCCGGTAATCTGGATGTTTCTACGCACGTTGCTCTGCAAAATATCGTTTACCGAGAATTTTAACTGTGCCCTATCGTTTTTCATAAACAGGTAAGTTAAGGCCGCATTCCAGAATTTGATATTGTTGTTATATCCGGCAACTTTTTGATCGTTGATGGTTAAAGAATAGCTGGTTTCAAAAACCAGTTTTTTGGGATAGCGGATAATGAGTTCGGACGTGCTTTGATGTGTATTGTAACTCACGTTGGTATAATAACTGTCATCATACCTGCTGCGGTTCAGGTTTACTGAATACGATTGGTTGATCTCTACCTTATCGTTCAGGTTTAACCTTACACTTCCATTAGGGCCCACATAAAATATATTGGCATCGCTCTCCACGTTGTTCACAATAACCGGGCTATGATCAAAATTGGCCCAGAAACCTAAACCTACTTTTACACTTGTTTTATCCTTTTTAAAATCTTTTGAAATATTGGCTCCGCCGCTAAAATTATACATGCCGTTTTTGTTAACCGGGTTAACCGTTTGTACACCATCTTTGATGGTAATCGAATTCACAATACCGTTTTTTGTGAAATTGCCATACCCATATAAATTGTAATTGATCAGGCTTTTAGGATCATATTTATACATATTCATGCTTAAACCCTGCATACGGGCGGGCAATAGATTTGGGTTTCCATTTCTGATGTAAAATGCATTGGTATTGTCGGCCACTGGCTGAAGATAACTTACGTTGGGCTCTGTAAAACGGGCCGAGTAGTTAAAGCGGAATATTTTATATTTTAGCTGGAAGGTTGGCCACATAAAATTATAACGCTGATTGATAGCTGCGCTATTGGTGAAACGGTTGTTTAACGAAATGTAATTGTGCACCAAACCGGGCTGCAGATAAAGGTCTTTTGTTACTTTATAACCCAGGCTGATGTTTGTATTGGTTTTAAAACCAGCCTGTTTAACTGTTTGTGATAAATCTGGTACAACAATATCGTAAAGCTGATTGGCCGGATTGCGGTAAAAAGTGCTTAATGCATTTTCGTTGTTGATGATGTTGCCGCTTACATCTGCCTTGAAATTCAGTTTTTTACTGATCGGTTCGGTATAGTTGCCATAAAGATACCCTCTAAAGTTGTCGATAGTATTGTTCCTCAGCTGATCAATCTCCGAAGTAGAGGGAGTGAGGTAAAAGACACTATTGCTTCTGTTGTAGTTGATCATCGGATTTGGGGTAGCTGAAATATCGGTGCCTAAGTTTAAAGATCTTCCTGCTTTTTTAAAATCCTTACTAAAATCGGCCCTTAACTGGTATTTATTGCTCGAAGTATTGAGGTCGTTTAAGTTTTCGAGGGTGTTGATGAGTTGGTTGTTTGCATTGTTGTTGCGGGAAGAAACCTTGCTTACCGAATTGTTTGAGCTCAGTATAACTGCAGGTTCAATGGTCAGTTGTGTTAGCGAGTCGATCTGCCAATCTAGTTTTCCGCCGATATTGTGTTTAAGGATTAGCGAGGTGGTATTTTCGTTGGCATTGGTAATCAATCGATCTGTGCCTAGTGTTTGGTTGGTGTTGGTGAGTTTTTCTAAAAGATTGTCTGATCGACCGAAAAAATATTGAGTATTGATCTTGATTCCCTTTTTGGTTAGGGTGTTAAAATTAAAACCGCCACCTGATGAGGCTTGTACACCATTGTAGGTTCCACCGAAATTAATGCCATTGAATTCGAAGTAACCACCAGAACTCATCATCATAGAATTTACACCGCTTCTGCTAAAGCCACCAATGCGCTGCACATCATTTGGATTAAAGCCTGGCTGATTGATGTTGTTGGCATAAGCCAATATACTTACCTGCGTAGTATCTCTAAAAAAGTTCATTAATCCGCCAGCCTGATAGAGGTCTTTTAATCCACCACCTGCATATAACTTACCAAAGGCTCCTTTTTTAATGGCTTTTTTCAGCTTTAGATTAATAATCTGTGGTATTTCGGCCGCGGTTAGGTCAGGATCACGTCTTTTGGCCTGTTTATCATCCACTACCTGTACCTTATCGATAATGTTTGCAGGCAGGTTTTTGGTTGCAATTTGTTGGTCGCCACCAAAAAATTCTTTTCCGTCTACTAAGATTTTACTCACGGCCTTACCGTTTACCTGGATAGACCCATCGGCTGCAATGGCCACGCCCGGAAGCTTTTTCAACAGATCTTCTACTACCGCTGAGGGCAATGTTTTAAAAGATTCTGCATTAAATTCGATGGTATCTTTACGTACAATAACAGGTGGTCTTTCTGCTGAAATGACTACTTCGTTTAAATCGTTGGCCTTAGTAGAAAGATAGAGGGTGCCCAGGTTCAAGGCTGGGTTGGTGGTGGTGAGTTCTACTTCTTTCCGGTAGGTTCCGTATTGCCATGCCGTTACCACCAAACGGTATTTAATACCAATGGTTAAACCATTGATCTTAAAAATCCCCTTATCGTCCGATAATTTATAAGTGCTCAATACACTATCGCCAACTTTATACACCGAAACCGTTGCATAATTTAAGGTGGTTTTATGGTTGGCGCTATCGGCTAAAATCCCGGTGATGCTGCCATTTTTTTGTGCAAACAGATTAGAAATAACCAAGGTTAAAACGAACAAAAGTAAAAGTTTCCTCATATATGTTTTTGAATAAACAAGCTAAAATTATCAGCTATTTTTCGATGGTATAGATAAATGTGATGAACGCTAAAAAATATGTGACAGACGATATTTTGACCCAGTCTACCAGTAGACGCAAAAAGTGTTTAAATGTTGCATCATTCTTTGTGTTTAACTAAATCTTTAGGTAAAAGTAATAGTGTTGAGCTGTTTTTGCAAATACACACGAAAAAATTACAAAGATTAAAAAAGAAAACCCCGTTGCTAATGCAAGGGGCTGAGAAAGCAATTATTGTTAATTTAGTGCAGATCGTTATAGTTGATGATTTTAACTTCCGGGTTTTTGGCTAAAATTTCTTCCATCCATTTGCGGTGCGATGCACCAACACCCACCACAACCCTTTTTGCTTTATTGGCTTTCGCCTGATCGATGATGTTTTTGCACATGCCTTCGTTCCTTAAAGTCCATTGCGCAATCATATCTTTTACCGTATCAGTTGGGAATCCCGCATAACCATAAAAGCACCGGCCACCATAAAAGTTCCAGGCCTCATCCAAAATACCATATTTTACGGTGTTCATGCCAGCATAAGGATCGGCATTGAAAACTTTCGATTCTTCAGGACTGTAACTCCAGTATTTTTCTATGGCTTTAACGGTTGCTGCTTCCTGCGAGGTGCTATCGGCTTTCGCTTTAGTTAATAACATCTTATATAATGAATCAGTTTTGCCCCAGGCTTCGCTCCATGGTTGATCATAAGTTTGGCAATCCATATTGTAAATCCGGTCTTGTTTTAACTGGTAAATAAGGGGGAAATAGATTTTACTGTACTCACTTCCGGGTCTATAAAAGCCTTTTTTCTTTAATGAATCGATATTTCCGAACATTTTTGCATATTCAACCTGTTCTTCTTTGCCAAAACTTTGTTTCATATAGTTTTCGAGTACAAAGATCTGATAATCGGCATTTCCCCTGTCCCAGTTTTTTGCATAGTTAACAGCTAAATTCATTCTTGTTTTGTGGTAGTAGGCAAATGAGTGAAGTGCTTTTTGGTCTTTTTTAATTTGTGCATCAATATTTTTCAGAGATGCCGGATTTAATTTTTCTACATAATCGTGTCCTTTTCTAAACGATTTTTTGGCCCAGTTATCTTCTTCCAGTTTGGCGTAATCGCCCTGGGGCAGATATTCGCCAAAAACCATATCAGGTTTAAAGTTTTTAAGCTTATCAATGATGGCCTGAAAATTTTGTGTCGATTTAGAATTGTCGTGGGCAGAGCCTACAATCACAATCTCGATTTGGTTTTGGGCATTCGATTTAATCGTAAATACCACCATTAGTATTAATGCAAAGCTAAGTTTTTGTATAGTTTCCATAATGAATCTTATTTCGTTTTTGTTGATTCAAAGATGGGCATACACGCTTTGCTGCTAAATTTAATTATCCCAAAGGCCTATAATATTATCCCAATTGGAGAAAATGGGAATATAAGGGTTAAGTATTCAGGATTAAGCGTTTGAATAGTGATTTAAGGTTTTCATCCTATAATGGAAGCTATTCCATCAGTTTTTGATTAAAACCAACGATTAATTTAAAGAGATCTTTATACTCGGTAAGGGGTAAAGTTTCTGGTTTATCAAATACATCGTGGTAGGCTGATGGGCCGCCCTGGGTGTAGATGAAAAATGCCGGAACACCTTTTTCGGTAAAAAAATAATGGTCGCTGTTTGCGGCTTTACCTCTTGAATTTATTTTGGAGATATAATGATTTTCATGGTTGATTCCATTTAACTCTGCAAATGCTTTTGGATAAACGGATGCATTAACTACCGTCATGCCCGCTTCGCCTGTACCTACCAAATCTAAATTAATGAGGAATTTAATTTTGCTTAAAGGCACTAATGGGTTTTCTACAAAATATCTGGATCCCAATAATCCAGCTTCTTCAGCTGCAAAGCAGATAAAACCAATCGAATAAGGTTGCGGATGAACGGCATAATATCTGGCTAAACTTAATAAAGAGGCCACACCAGCAGCATTATCGTTAGCGCCGGGGAAATAAGTTTCGGCACCCATTCCTCCCAAATGGTCATAATGCGCTGTAATGATTAAAAGAGAATCGGGGTATTTGGTACCTTTAACCAAACCGCAAATATTGGCTGCCTCAAAATCTGGAAGAAGTTTACTTTCGATATCGACACTGATTTCTTTTGGTACGGTAGCGAAATGCTTTTTATCCATTTGTATTGTTGTTTGCGCTCCAACTTCGCTAGCAACAGACCACGTGAGCTTATCTTTTAATAACAGATGTAACGACGGAGAAGCTTGATAATTTAGACTGTCGACCTGAATTAACCGGGCCTTCAGCTTAATACCCGGACTCTCATTGTTTACAATGAAATCTTTACCGGGAACAAGTTTTTGTCCGTTAATGGCTACCATCATTTTTCCCGGGAAGGTGTTTACAGGGAAATTAAAAGTCTGCTTATAAGATATGCCCATTGGCAGCAGGCCAATTTTTTGATATTCTACCCCAAGATAATCTGCCGCTTTTTTCATCCCATCTTTGGTATAACCCCTGCCCCAAAATTGTTTTGAGGTGAGGATGTTGACTAGATTTCTGGTATAGGTAGAATCTTGTGCGAAGGAGTAATTTGAGAGGAGGAAAAATGCAATTAAAAGAAAAATTCTCATGTCAAATTATTGAATAATGCAAGGGATTACTCTGCTTTGGGTAATTGTTTTGATTGATCAAACAACCTGATAATAGCATATGCAAGTGGGAAAAGAAGCGTTAAGGTAATTTCACGCGTTTGGAAATTAAATTTAAAGCATAGAATTGATAATGCACCCAGTGTCCAAACAATGCCGGCAGCGAGAAAATAGTTTTTAAAAAAGTTCATGAGATTTAACATTAGATATCTGCTAATATAGCGCTTAGTTGAGATTCTTACAAGCGTGGTTGTTGGTCTAGATTGCAAATTCCGACCAACAAAAAAATGGTTGATGGTTAACGGACCATTGCCATTAATCATCAACCATTTATTATATATTTATCGGTCTATTTTACCAAATAAGGCTGTAAAGCAGTTTTAATTTTTTCTTTGTTCTGGTTTGCGGTCCATTTTTCTTTGATCGATTGATCGCCCAAACTAAATAGGGTTTCGTAAAGCAATTTACCATTTGCCATGGTTTGTACCTTGAATGTGTTTTGTGAACCAATAATATCAGCCCAAACACCGCGTACATCAGCCCAATACGTTTGTTGACTTGCCCACCATTTTTGAGCATAAGCAAAAGTTTTAGGATCTATTTTGGTAAATTCCTCATAACCCTTTTCAACAGCCAATAATTTGTCGCCATTGGCAGAACGTACAACTTTTTTGTTGTCCTGTTCGAACATCCATCCATTTTTAGTAATGGTAATCCTGCTGCCACGGTTTAATACATTGTAATCTTTACGCACTGTAGATTCCCTTCTTGGTAACGGCGAATCGGTTTCGCTCGACCAAGAATCGTGTCCACCAACATGGCTCCAGGTTCCGTAACCCTGGTAACGTGGACTATCATCAACCTGATATACTTTTTGAGTCCATTTTCCTTTAACATCAGCAGGGGTTAAATTGCCTTTTTTCCATGCATTGCCTTCGGTATAAAGAATAATGTTGGTATCTTCATAGGTCCAATCCTGGCGCCAGTGTTTAATTACAGTGGTGTCGTTAATGGCCAGCATATGCTGGATTACAATTCTTTTAGGCTCATCAACAATGATCTCTGCCCATTCGTTGCCATGGCTTTCGTAAGGTTTGCTGAATTTATAGTTCGGATCAGGAGCAGTGACTTCGCCGTAGTTGAAGTTCACTTCATAAAAGCCAGCTAAAGATTTTATAGCCTTTCTATCCTGTTCTAGTTTTTCTTCCGGGGACTCAACTTTTGTTTGCGCAGGAGCATTAAGGGTAATCAAACCGGTTAATACTACAATTAGGGTTAAAAATTTCATTTTTATTATTAATTAGGGTGTGCTTATTTTTCCGCTACTGCGGGATTTTTTTTCTTTTTTCCTTTTCCCCACCAGATAATAAATCCGGTTATGGGCAAACTTGCTGCAATTAAACTGGCAAAAAATGCCATTATTTTTCCGGGTAAGCCTAAAATGGCGCCCACATGGATATCGTAGTTCATCCCGATAACCGTTTCACCTGCATTTTTTTCAGACTGGTTGGTTCTGTGTAATAGTTTGCCAGAATACTGATCAAACTGAAGCAGGTCGTAATTCCAAAAGGTCTCCTCACCACGGTAACCTGTGGCATAAATGGTTGCCGAACCGCCTTCTGCGGGCGACATTCCGATACGGTCTTCATTTTTGAAAATATTTCTGGCTTGCTCAAAAGCAATATCGAATGGAACTGCAGTTATCTTTTTTGTCGAATCAGATTTAACTTCTACCACTTTTGGTGGGGTAACACTTCTCGAAGCAACAACATAGACTGTAGTTTGAAACCATTGAAATGCCCATACCAGACCAGTTAAGGCCAGCATTAAACAGATCAGCATCACGTAGAAACCCAGCACATTGTGCATGTCGTAATTGATGCGTTTAAACTTGGCTTTCCATTTTACTTTAAAACTCTTGTCGAAATTAGATTTTTTAAGGTTTTTAGGCCACCACATCACCATTCCAGAGATGAGGAGAAATACAAATATGAAGGTAGACCAGCCGATAATCTGCTGACCGATGGGGTGATTGATCAGCAAACTCCAATGGATCATTTTTACTACAGCAAAAAACTCATACTTATGATCGGCAACCAGCGTTACTTTACCGGTATATGGATTTACCAATACCAGATCGTAATAATCAATAGAATCAAAATACCAGAAAGCCTTAGGATCGCCAGCTTTGTAAGTGCCAAATTCCCAGGCCCTTTCTGGTGTTTTGTATGTTGAAATAAAATTGATTTTCTTTTTATTGCCCAGTGCTTTTTCGGCATTGGCCTGTAATAAACTTAGGGGTAAAGTTTTTGGATTGGCAGGTACTTCAACAAAATATTTCTTACGATGAATGAGCTCGGTAATTTCTTTTTGAAATACATAGATACATCCGGTAACACCTAACATCAGCACGATTAAGCCAGATGCAATGCCCAGCCACAGGTGCAGCCAGTCGCTTATCCGCCTCAAACGCGATTTTTTGTTTTTTGATTTGGTTGATGTTTTTGTTAGTGCCATTCGCAATGCGGTATGAATAAAAGAACCAATCGGCCTTTTTTCGAGACCAACTGGCTTTAAATTTTAAGTATAATTTCGGTTATTTCACCTCAGTAGTATAAGTTACTAAATGCCAAACTTTTTCGTAGTCTTTTCCATTTAATTTTCCAGGAGTTTTATCTTCTGTAAATGCTTCAAGGAAATAATTTCCTTTTTTTTCTGGTTTAAAAGTGAATTTTCCTTCTGCATCGGTTTCAGTAGGCTGCGCTTTTCGCTCAGTATTTACAAGGGTTAACTTTTGTTTTGCAAAAGGTGCTTTGTTGTAAATCACCTGGTGAACTGAAGTTTCCCCAACGGTTAATGCGTGTTTATCAGGTCGGATGGTTAACGCTGCAGTAGCAGGAAAGGCCGTATTAATTTTAGCGTTTCCAACTGCAACATCTGCAAAGGCATAATATTCTATTTTGGCTTTTTCATAAACAGCAGCAACTTCATGTACGATAGAAAGTTTATAGGTGCCGTCCTGATCTGGAGTGAAACTGGCTTTAAAAAAATGTACGTCTGGGGTACTTGTTAAAACCTTCGTGGTTCCGTTCGGTGCGGTTAAAACCAGGCTAAATGCTTTCAGATTGCTGAACCATTTTGCAGCAGAATCAGGTTCGTTGCTTTCGTACTCTCCGAAAAAAACTTTCACTTCCTGCGCCTGTCCTTTTTTACCTGTTGAGGCTGTTTCTATCCATAAAGCATGTGCAAATGCACTAGAGATGCTAAAGGCCAGAAAGAAAAATAATAATGAGATTTTAGTTTTCATGTTTTCCGTTTTGGTTTTAAAAACAGGAGAAACTGATCTGATCCAGTCTCTCCTGATGGGGTAAATTAAAATTTGTATGCTATACTTACTCTGTAGTTTCTTGGTGCTTCTGCCTGCCATGAATACACCGCCTGATTATAGTCGGGTGCGTTCCAATAGTTGGTATAATAGGCTCCGCTGTATAAATACTTGTCTAAAATGTTAAACACGTTTGCCGTTATTTTTATCTTTTTATTGGCCCAGAATAAACCGCCATCCAGTTTAAAATAGTCGGGAAGATTTTCGTTAGCGTTTTCTCCACTATATGTTCCTACTGCTCTACCAGCCAGATAAGTAAATCCTCCTGAAATACCTGCACCTTTAAGCAAGCCATTCTGTAGTGAATAGGTTAACCATGCATTAGTGGTATGCTTTGAAAAACCCGGAACCACCTGGCCAACATAAACGCCCTCCACGCCGTCGGCAACTTTGGTCACTTTCGCATCGGTATAGGCATAGTTCGCGATTAAGTTTAATCCTTTGGCCAATTCACCACGGATATCAAACTCTACACCCTGTGCTCTTTTTTCGCCAATTACGATGCTAAAAGTTTCTCCTGCCTTATTGTTGGGATCCCCGGTAATCTCGTTTTGTTTGGTAATTCTATAAAGCGATAGGGTGGTGTTCCAACGGCCGTCAAACCAGTCTTTTTTGATACCAAATTCTTTATTGTTGCCGGTAATGGGTTTTGCGGTGCCACCATCCCGGAAAAAGCCGGTCTGTGGGGTAAATGCTTCATCGTAAACCGCATAAACAGAAGTATTTTTATCTACGGATACGCTTAAACCCACCCTAGGGGTAACATGCTTCGCTTTATCTGCCGGACTTCCATATGCCGATTGGTTAACGTAGGTATAACGGCCAGCAAGGGTTAAACGGACAATGTTGTTAAAAAAGCCCAGCTCATCCTGCACATAACCGCTCAGGTATTTCTGGTCCATTAAACCTCCCGCCGCAATTGCCCTTTGTAATAATGGTGTGCTACGGTCAAAGTTTGGATAACCGTTTGATGGGAATCCATAATTTGGGTTGTACAGGTCAAATGGAGCACTTGCCAAATCTAAATCGTGCGATTGGCCCCAATCTGCAATATAACTTTTCTTGCCACCATCAAATCCGGCTAAAATGCGGTGTACGATGCCTCCGGTTTTAACTGTTCCGTTAACAAATAACTGTCCTAATTTCATGGTACTTTCAGCATCCCATATACCAACATTTCGAATAACCGTACCATTTGCATTTATTACTGATGGCCAAGAGCTTGAGCCATTTTGTAAATATTTATAATAAGCCGCCTGTGCGGTTAGTTTCCAGTTTTGGCCTAGCTGTTGTGTTAAGTTCAAAGTCACGCTATGGTCGTTAATCCTTGTAGGCTGTACGCCAGGCTGTGTTAAGGTAAAGTCTCTTGGCAAACTTGCATAGCCGGCAGGGTTAAAGATGTAATAAGAACCTACCTCGGTCATTTTTGCATTTTGCAAAACATATTCTGCCGTTAATTTAGTGCTGGGGGTGATCTGATAGCTCAGTACTGGTGCGAAGCTGTAGCGGTCGTTTTTTTCGTATGGTCTAAATGAAGCTTTGTTTTGTGCCGCTGCGTTTAACCGGAATAGAAATTTTCCGTCTGCGGTTAGCTTGTGGTCAAAGTCTATGGTTGTACGGTACAGATCGAAACTGCCGGCATTAAATGAAACTTCACCCTGGTTTAAGCCAGTAGGTTTTTTGGTTACCACATTATACATTCCGCTTGGATCGCCATTGCCCAGCATAAAGCCCGCAGGACCTTTTACGAATTCGATATGGTCAACAAAGCTCATGTCTTCGGTAAGCGGCCCCCAATAAGACGAAACCACATTAAACCCATTGCGCATGGCTTGGATTTGAGATCCACGCATTAAGATATTGGTGTACATATCTCCCCAGTGCTCAAGGCGCACTGCACCGCTCACATTCCTGATCAAACCATCGCTCATGCTAATGATCTGTTGATCTTTAATAATCTGATTACTTACAATCTGAATGTTTTGCGGCGCTTCTAATAGCGGCTCGTTTAACCTAAGCGTAGCTGAAGGTAAGCTTACTTTGTATTTTTGGTTTATTCCGGCTACAGTAACTTCTTCCAGTACCTGATCGTTTTCTTTTAGTAAAAAATCAACAGTTTTGGTCTCACCAGCTACGATGGCAATGCTTTTTTCTGAAGGATCGATACCAACAGCAGAAGCCTTAATAATATAGGTGCCGGCTTTTACACGGTTAACGGTATAATTACCGTTTTCATCAGATGTAGTACCCTGGCCTTTGCCTTTTAAGCCAATTGAAATAAAAGCTGCAGGTTTTCCATTAGAGGTGCTCACCTTTCCCTTAATTGTGCCGAGTTGCTGTGCAAATGAAAATAGACTAAAAAGAGCGAGAAGGAACGTTAAGCTAATGGGTTTAATTTTATTCATTTTTAATATTTATTGTTGTTTTTTATTTAGAATTTGTAAGTAACACTACCAGTAAAGGTTCTTAGATCCTGAGGGTTCATCGTGCTGTAACCTGTCCAGTATTTTTGGTTGGTAAAGTTGTCTACCTTTGCACCGATCCTGAATCTTTCATGGTCATAAAATACCGAAGCATTGAAAATTTTATAGGCAGGCAGGGTAAACACGTTTTCAGTGGTGGATGTTGGCGTGATGATTAGGTTATTTACGATTCTATTGTCGCTGGCATAATTACCACCTGCTCCCAATCCAAAACCTCTAAGTGAGCCGGTGTTAAATTTGTAACTGATCCATAAGTTTGCAGAATATGGAGCTGCCGAATAAGCATCTCTTCTACCCTCAACATCCGGCGAAGCATTTTCTAAATGATTATCGTTATAAGCGAAACCGGCAATGATATTTAAACCGTTGATAGGGTTTGCCACGATTTCGGCTTCGATACCTTTACTGATTTTGTTGCCATCCTGGATCTGAGCGTTAGGGTTGGAAGGATCGCCATTGTAACCCCTTACAATATCTTTAACTTTGATATAATAATAAGATACTGATCCTGTTAATTTTCCGTCAAACAAATTGCTCTTAACCCCACCTTCAATCTGGTTGGCCTGTTCTGGTTTAAAAGCTTCTCTTTTATAATCCAGACCGTTAACATTATTAAATCCGTTTTGATAGTTCGCAAATAACGACAATTGATCTTTAATGGGTTGGAATACCAATCCAAATTTTGGAGAGAAAACCGTTTGTTTGTATGCGCCTGTTGGCGCCGAGCCCGAACGGTCGGAATTACCTTTGTTATCAAAACGATCTACCCTTAATGCAGCCAGGGCAATTAATCTGTCGGTGATATTGATTACATCAGAAGCATAGGCACTGTATGTATTTGTTTTGAAATTTGACAGGTACGTAGAGTAGGGATTTGTTGCATAAAAGGCAGCTAAATTATGCTCGGTAAAATTATTGTAATTGGCACCGGTTCCATTTTTATCGGTTAAATCAAAAGTATCGATCGAATAAAATAATTGGTCAGAATTCTGACGTAAATAGTCTAAGCCTAAAACAATCCTGTTTTTGATAGATCCTAAGTTAAAAGTACCATTAAAGTTTTGTTGTACTTCGTAATTGTAAAGTTTACTATTGTCGGTCGATTGATCTGCCCTTGATATTAAATCGGCTCCAGGTGCAGCAGTTGGATTGCCGAGCGGAGGATAGTTATTTGGAACGAGGAACAAATAAGTACCACGACCGTTAGAAAAACTATAGCTCGATGAAAAACTGGTATGTGATGACCAGTTTTCGTTAAATTGATAATTGGCCTGACCAAAGAAATTTGTACTGTTGTATTTTTGTTTCATCGCATCAGCGGTGAAAGATTTGTCGTAAGGTATCCCAGATTGATCTGCCCGATCAAAACCAAGATCTTTTACAGGGAAATAGAAGAAAACGAAAGGTTTTAACGTGTTTTTACCATTGGCGATTTCCGCGTCAAAAGTAAAATCCAGTTTATCGTTCACTTTATATGATAAACTTGGTGCAATAAAGAAACCTCTATCATATACATTCTCCTGGAAAGAACCTTTGTAGTTGTAAGAAGTATTTAGGCGTGCGTAAATATGGTTAGCTTTATCAACAGGGAAATTAAAATCGGTACTTATCCTGTTTAAGTCATAGCTACCTGCCGAATAAGTTACTTCTCCACCAATACCTTCGAAAGGCTTTTTGGTTACACGGTTGATCAAGCCCCCATAAGAAGTTAAAGTACTGCCAAATAAGGTAGCAGACGGTCCTTTAATTACCTCAACACTTTCAATATTGGCCGCATCGTTACGGCTGGTTACATTACCTGCAATTCCGTTTCTTAGTTTCGATTGTACGATAAAACCCCTGGACGCATAATATGCGCCACCGTCTCCACCACGTGAAGTCGACTCCCACATTTTTTGAATACCAACAGCATTACGCGTGGCATCGTCAACCGAAAAGATCAACTGATCATTAAAGGTCGCTTTGGTAATCGTGGTGTACACCTGCGGGTTCTCTAAATTGTTAAGTGGCATTTTAGAAACATAATCACTCTTTTTGGTGGCATATTTATTAGCCCTTCCCTGACTGATGTTTACCTCGGTAAGCTGATTTGAATTTTGGCTGATGACGAAATCAACAGTTTTATTCTCCCCTGCGGCAATTACCACAGATTTTTCGATGCTCTGAATGCCAACACCCGATGCGCGTAAGATATAAGAACCTGGTTTAACTCTTTGTATTTCAAAAACACCCTTATCGTTGGTCACATTCCCTAAACCCTTACCCTTTAAACCTACCGAAATATAAGCGGCTGGTTTTCCATCTGAAGTGGTAACAGTACCACTAATAGTCGAAAACTGCTGGGCGAAGGTGAGTAAGCTTATAAAAGTTAAAAGAAATGTTAAACTAAAAAGTTTGATTTTAAGCATGATAGTATTTATTTGGATTAATTCTAAACAGGTGCAAAATAACGGTAGAAAATCCTATAATCCAAATTATTTTGATTTATTCTAAATAAAGAAAGCGATTATGTGAAACGAGATTTTTGATATTGGCAATTATTAATGCCCTAATGAGTTAGTTTAACGATTTAGTAGCTATTATTATCAGTATTTTACTGATTTTTTTCGGTAAGAAATGTTTTGTTGGTAATTACTGCTATTACACTCCGAAAAACTGACAAAATTGGTGGAAAATGCGCCTTTTACGTTGCTAATCGCACATTTTTAATTGTAGATACCCCTATTTATGAAATTAAATACGGTGTGATGGTTGTTTTTTAGGTTAAAATATTGCTTTTCTTAGTTAATAACCAATTAAAATCCAAGTAAAATTTCTGATACTTTTACTTATAACTCAAACACAACTAATCATCCCTAACTAATCATCAATGGAAAAAAATTCTACAAGACATCCCTATGTGAAATTTTTAGCGGCCACCTTCTTTTATTTGTTAATTCCCTGGCTGGCTTTTGCCCAGAAAACAATAAGAGGAACCGTTTTAGATCAAAATGATAAACCTATCCCCGGGGTATCCATCTTAGAAAAGGGGACAAAAAATGGTACCTCAACCAATGCTGAAGGGAAATTCACATTGGCTGTACAAAGCGATAAGGCTGTTCTAGTGGCCAGGATAGTCGGTTTCGTTACTGTTGAAAAAACAATTACGGCAAGTGGCACCATCAACTTTTCGTTACAAGACGACAACAAAGTGCTCGATGAGGTGGTACTGATCGGTTATCAGAAAATAACCAGGAAAAAATCAACAGCCTCTATTTCCAGTATTTCGGGAAAAGAACTGGCCAATTTACCGGCTGCGAGCTTCGATCAATTATTGCAGGGTAGGCTTGCCGGTATAAATGTTCAAAACTTTACAGGGCAGCCAGGGGTAGCGCCCACAGTTTCCGTTAGGGGTAACTCAACAGGGAGTACCAGTTACGACCAGTTTAATGTAATAAGATCACCCTTATATGTGGTAGATGGGGTGCCTCAATCTTCTGACGATTTTGTGCCGCCCGGAACAGGTACGGGAACCAACTATCTGGCTGGTATCAACCCCAATGATATTGAATCTATTGACGTATTAAAAGATGCTTCGGCGGCGGCTATTTATGGTTCGAGAGCTGCAAATGGCGTTATATTAATAACAACCAAAAAAGGGGTTAGCGGGGAAACAAAAATTGCCCTAAGCAGTTATGCAGGTTTTGTACAACGACCAGATTTACGTGAAGCCACTATGGGAACTACTGAACGCAGACAAAAAATGGAAGTTTTACAAAGGCAGCTTAGTTACGACCAGAGAAGACAGCTACCATACCTGCTTACTGATAGTTTGAACCCGATATTCAATGGTAATACAGACTGGCAGGATTTATTTTATCAGGTTGGTAAAATTAATGATAACAACATCAGTTTAACTGGTGGTTCGGATAATGGAATGACTTACCGTTTTAGTGGAGGCTATTATAACGAACAGGGTGTTGTAAAAGGAACAGGGTTTAAACGCTATAGTACCAGGATCAACTTAACCTCAAGGGCGTTAAATAAAAAATTGATGATCAACCCACAATTTTCTTACTCGAGGGCCGATCGGGCCAGAGGCAACGAAGACCCTAACGATCCTTCTAAACCCACCAAGGTAGGTTCAGGGAACTTGCCGTCATCCCTACTCAGCTTATCCCCCGAGAAACTCGACTTTTTTGTAAACCCCAACAGTGAAAACTTAGATAAGAACATTTCTAATCAGTTTGGAGCTTACCTAAATTTAAGCTACGAGTTTAATAAACATTTTACGTTAAACTCCCAGTCGTCTTACACATCAGATAATTCACGAAGAGATGCCAGCGTCAGCAGTCTTTTAAATAATGGTTTAGGTAACAGTGCCAGCAGCTTTTCATCTACCGGAATGGGCTTAAGAACTTCTAATTATTTGAATTATATCGGTAACCTCGGCAAACATTCTTTTACGGCTGTAGTGGGGCAAGATATAGAGTATAATCAGTATCAAAACACACAAGCTGCTGGCTTTGGTGGTGCTTCTGATGATGTACAAGTAGTAACAGGCTTTCAACAGGCAAATATTTTTGGCTATTCAGAATATCGGGCCCATGGATTAATAGCTTATTATGGTAGGTTTAACTATGATTATGCAGAAAAATACCTGTTATCGGGAACGATCAGGACGGATGGTTCATCTGGTTTTGGCGAAAACAACAAGTATGGTGTTTTCCCATCAGTATCGGTTGGGTGGATCCTCTCAGAAGAAAACTTCATTAAAAACATCACTAATAATCCATTTAGCCTGATTAAAATCCGGGGTAGTTGGGGTGCCACCGGTAATGAAGACCTGAAAAATGCTTATGTACAATATAACAATTACCTGGTTAATAATGGTGGTTTTTCAGGTAATGGTGGTTCTACCTCTTACAATGGTGTTACAGTTATTACACCTAATTTTAGGAATGGTGTAGCACAAAAAGATTTAAGCTGGGAAAAATCTACCCAATGGAACATTGGTACCGATATTGAAATCCAAAACGGAAAATATGCATTTACCTTTGAAGTATATAACAAAGAGGTTAAAGATAAATTGTTCAATGTTGATTTGCCCGTTACCTCAGGTTATGATGTGGCTTTTACCAATGCTTTTTCGGTGCGTAATTCTGGTATGGAGCTGACTTTTAATGCCAATCCGATTAACAAGCCATTTAGGTGGAATACTTCATTTAATATTTCTTATAACAAAAACCAGGTGATGAGTTTACCTAATGGGGGTAGAGATATCATTTTAAGCGGTGATCGGTTTGATAAAACCCACATTTTATCAGTAGGTAGTCCGCTTAACGCATTTTATCTTTATCAAACCAAGGGGGTGTTTTCCAGAACCGGAGATATCCCGCAAAATCCATATACGGGCGAAAGATACCGAAATAGCAACGGCACTTTTAATGAGGGAGATTTTTACCTGGCCGATTTAGATGGCGATTATTTTGTGGATATTTTTAATGATGGGATTAATCCAGATAAACAACCTATTGGAGATCCTAATCCTCGTTTTACAGGAGGCTGGACCAATAATTTTAATTATAAAAACTTCTCATTGAGTATTTTTGCAGCATTTACCTTTAAAAGAGATGTACTCAATTTATTCGATTCCGATCGTTTTGCAAATTCTCAAGACGGAAATGCGATATATCAATTTGCTCGTTTCTCAACACCGGATTTAGACAAGTTGAATATTTGGAGAAATCCTGGCGACAATGCTGAATATGCTAAATATGATTTGGGTACTTACCGTTATTATTACACGGGTGCACAAACGTTTTTCTTAGAAAAAGGCGGTTATTTAAGAATAAAAAATATTACCCTTGGATACGATTTAGGAGCAAAAACTTTGAGCAGGTGGGGCTTAAGCCAGTTTAAAGTGTTTGCTATGATTGATAATGTGCACATGTTCCAACAATCTAAAAAGTTGCCAGACGCAGAGGCTGTAAACGGGTATGGAGAATATAGTGGGAATGGATACCCGATTCCGAAAAAATACACTCTAGGTCTTCAAGTTCAATTTTAATACTATTAAGATGAAAAATATAATCACAAAACTCGCCATATTAAGCACTGTAATCATTATAGTAAGTACCAGTGCGTGTAAAAAGCTACTTTACGAAGAACCTAAAAATGCACCATATGAACAAACTTTTTGGAAGACGGCTAAAGATGTAAGGAGTGCTATGGCTGGTAACTATGCCTTGTTCCGCAATGCCATTACTGATAAAAGTAACCGGTATTACATGTATGGAGATGCCATTGCTAAAAATTACTTTACAATACAGTATACGGGTGATGGGCTTGAAGGCATACAAAATGGAGACTTTACTTTTCAATACAACCTAAATACATTGGCTAATTATACGCTTTATTATAAAAGTATAGCCATGTCTAATCTCATATTGCAAAAGGCAGCCGGTATGACAGATGCTCAATTGTCTGAGGAGGATGATCCTATTGAATTCAGAAATAATGTTGTAGGGCAAGCTTATTTTTTAAGGGCCTTGAGTTATTTTATGATGGTGCGGGTATGGGGCGATGTGCCAATAGTTACCGAAGCATATGAAGATCCTCTTAATTCGCCTCAACTGCCTAGAAGGCCTAAGGCAGAAGTAATGAAACAGATCGAGGATGATTGCCATAAAGCCATTAATCTATTGAGTTGGACTTACGCCAACACAGGCGATGCAAAAGTTACCGCCAATAAGGGTTCTGCCTATGCGCTTTTGGCCCATTTGTATTTATGGCGTGCAACAATGTCGAACATATCTACCGATGCACCAAATTTAGTTGATGTAAATAGTGCCGATACCACGATTAATACCCTCGTAAGTAAAGGAGGTTATACTTTAACTGATACCGCCAATTATAAAAATACATTTATAGGCCGTTCTTCGGAAGGTATTTTCGAAATTAACATTAGCGAAAATACACTCGAGGGATCAGCCAGTTCAGTAGGTGCGGAGTTTCTAAACGGAAGCTATATTAATGGATTTGGCAACAATCCCAGGTTTTATGTAGTACCGAGGTATATCAATGATCATTTTTATACTGATACCGATATCAGGTATAAAAAGGGTTTTGATTTTACACTGCCGGAAAAACCCATGTGCATTAAATACAGCAATGTAACTTACCGGAATCCGGGGCAAAAGTTAAACCCTTATCTAAGCAATAACATCATCATCTTCAGATTGGGGGATATGCAGTTACTGAAAGCGGAAATTGCACTTTACAAAGGCGATGCCGCAACTGCAACTACGATTATTAATAACTTTAGAAGAAGAAATGATCCTGATCCTGTTTTGGTAGATGCTGGCTTAACAGTAGATGAGGTAATGGACGAATATATTATAGAACGTGGGAGAGAAATGTTTTTGGAAGGGCATTTGTTTTATGATTTGCTGCGGACGCGGAGATATGGTTTTATTGTAGACTGGCTTCCTGAAGCAAGATTTAGAAAAGAAGGCTTTTATTGGCCTCTAGATCCTGCTTTATTTAGGAACAATCCATATCTGAAACAAACTACCTATTGGTTGGGTAAAGTGTAAATAAGTTGATTCTTAGATTAAAAGACATGAAAAATAATATTTTAATATATATATGCATAGCCTTAACTGTCTTATCGGCATGTAAAAAAGACGATTATAAACGTGATGGCGGGACTAGTAACGCTTATGTGGACATGACCACCTACGATTATTTAAAATCTAACAGGAATTTTGATTCTTTGGTTAAAGTGATTGATAAAGCGGGCTTAAAAGATGTCGTAAATGGAGATGTTACCTTCTTTGCTGCCACCAATTATAGCGTTGCCGATTATGTAAAGGCAAAGAAAAACCAAAAGGCTATTGAAACCGGAAATGAAAATTTTAATTTCGGAATAAAGGATATTCCATCACAGGAGTTGAGCGATTCTTTAAAAACCTATCTGTTTGCAGGAAAAATAAACAGGGATCAGATTACGCTTGGGGGTAAATTATATAATAGTTTATTGGGTGTAATCCCAAACGTTCAATACTTGATAAAATTTAGGCGTTCTTACGAGTTTAGTGAGTATATAAATTACGTAGATTATGTTACCTATACCAAAGTGATTGGTACGCGTGATGACAAAGAACCCGATGTGAATGCAATACCAGAAAATCAGAAAGACAAGGCGGAAGATATTCAAACTTCGGGAATTATCACCAAAACAGGAATTGTTCATGTTTTAAATGGAAATCACCGTTTGTTCTTTAACGCTCAACCTCTTGGCAATTAACTATAAATTTTAAAAAGCATGAAAATTAAATATATTTTAGGTATACTTTTTCTACTGAGCATGTATGCCTGCACTAAAATTGAGAAAGGTTTTCAGAGTGACGGTATTCGCTATAAAGACAATGATATTTTTGCGAAAAGAGGCTTAATCATTGTTCAATCTGACAGGATTAATGCCGATGGATCCACCCCGCCATTTACCTTTAAAATGTTAAACTTGCGAAAAGAAGATGGTTCTCCGGCACCGGCAGAATTTTCAAAAGAATACGAAATCTTAGTGTTTAAAACAGGGATGAATTTTGATCCAGAAATAGATGTTACGCGTGAACAACTGGATAAAAAACGAGAATTGGTGAAGAGACTACCCATGTATTTTAATGAGAATAGCGGTCAGCTTACCTTTAACAAGGCATCAGCCAATTTACCCTTAGGCAGATATGTTTTTGATGTGGAAATGACGAATCGTACCGGCACGAAACTTTTTCCGAAACTGGCCACGATCAACGTTGTAGATCCGAGCATTGAAGATTTATTCGTTATCACAGATAATGTTGCTAACGGCTTTAATGATGTTACGGGTGTAGCAACGCCAATGAAAAACCCAATCATTACCTGTACCAAAATTTCTAACGATGGTGCGAGGGCAATTTTAAAGATGGTGGATAAAAATGGTAAAGTTTTTAATCCTAAGGCAGGAGAAATTATAGCAAGGGGAGATAGGCCAATTTTTGAAAACTATGCGAAATTTAACCCTGTAATCCAGACGGATACCGCCATGATTTGCGATTTTGAGGTAGCACCGTTTCCTTTAACAAAATATGTTACGCCAACTACCGATTGGGGCTTTTTGATGTACTACCGAATACCGAGCACCTTTATAAAGACGATAGATGGCTTTCCGGCATCGCCAGGTTTTTCTGTAAATCCAAGATGGTCGTGGCAATTGAAGCTTGAGGGAACTTATATAATCCAGGTAAAATTCCCTGATGTAGTCAAAAAATAGCAGATAGGTTGATCAATATTTACACAACCTTTAACTGAAAACAAATAAAAGGGCAATTTTCATATCGAAAATTGCCCTCTTACATTCAATTTTAGGTATCAAATATCAACTGGTCGATTTTACGTTTTTTATGTGCAAAATACTAATTCCGAAAAATTCAATTGTCATGCTGAAGTAGGTTTAATCTTCAGTTAATAAGTTATTGATAAATTGATAATGATTAGTAAATATACCGAAATTAATAAAATTAATTTCATCTAAAGTCGATTCTTTTGGTTAATATGTGGTCGTTTTCAGTTAAAAAAAAGTTACAATTTAGGGGGTAATAATACTAAATTCACAGTAGTAAGTATTCATTTATAGGGATTAATGAAAACTGCTCCAGCACCAATCGTACCAAGTAATACTTAATAATTTAATGTAATCAAAGTAAAAAATAATTAACACTCACTAAACTATGTACTAATATGAAATTAGTTATAACTATTTGCCTTGTTCTAACAACTATTTGTTTGTTTTCTTATAGTAAGGAAAATGAAGTAAATTACAAAGTAACAAAAGCAATACCGCTTAATCAAAATTTGACCTCGTTGAAGTTGATCACTAATCAAGTAATGGGGAGCTACGTGAAAACATGCCCTGATGGATTTATTGGTTGCGGAGGCACATCTGGCCAGCCATGTATAGGGCAGAAGGATTGTGGCCCACTGACAATTCTTCGTCTATATCCTTGTCCTGGATCTAGTCTTTTTGGATGCAAGGGGAGCCTTCAAACAGGTCCGGAGTGCTTAAATCCACTGTCATGTCCACCCCCACCCATCTCCATGTGATTTCGGAAGCATAGCATTTGGATGTTTTTCTGGATCACCAATCGGTTGACCGAGTTGCAGTCCTTTAGTGAATTGTCAAACGTCACCGGATTAAATATTTTGTATGCTTAAATATCTATCGCTTGTCTTTTGTCTTATATTTATTAGCTGTATTTGTTTTATTTCCTGTAAAAGCACTGATCAAAATGAATATATAATAATTTCAAAATCAGCCAAAGATGCCTGGAAATATGAGATTAAAATAGATTCTATACAAATACCTCTGGAACAAGAGTATGGAGGTCCGTATTTTACCTATACCCAATACAGCGAGCACAATGTAGATTATCTTTTAGGATATAACCCTATATCATCGAGTATTGATATTTTTGATTTAACAAACCGTAAGAGGTTTAAGCAGTTGAGCTTAATTGGTAAAGGTTTATCATTCAAGAATTTAGATAAGAAAGATTTAGATAAAAGTAGAAGTGTAGTGGATATTGGTATAATAAATTTTAGTTCTATAATACTTAACTATAGCAATGAAAAACTGATTGTAATAGATACAAATCTGCGAAAGAAGCAAGAGATTTCAATGGATGGCATATCAATTCAAAATAATATGCCAGGTAAGTTAATTTCGTATAGTCATGATTCTAAAATGTTTTTTTATAATAATCAGCTTGTTCTAAACCAAGTATACAATAACTTTGATTGGAATAAAAAAATGCCTGCTTTTGCTTCTTTAAATATGAGCACCGAGAAACTCACATTTCTTCCAATTTCATATTCTGATTATCTGTACAAAATTAAAGGCAGTGCAGGTTTTTTAACATCTATCGTTACGAGTGAACATCAAAAACAAGGTGTTTTAACATATAGCTATCTTTATGAATCCAATATCTATCAGTATAACCCTAAAGATTCAACAATTACCTGTTATGGTGGAACTCCCTCCAAAGGAAAAAATCTAGCTGATTCAATATCTTATAATGAAGGAGAAGATCCGAAAAAATGGGTAACCCATAATATAGAAAACAGCCAGTTCTTCAATGTAATGTATGATAAATACCGGCATGTCTATTATAGGTTTAGTTTAAGAAACATATTACAGGAGAATGGTAAATATTTTAATTCCATTTTAGATAAACCTTTGGTGTTAATGATTTTTAATGAAAAGTTCGAAGTAATTAAGGAAATAGAATTGCCAATGTATAAATATTCGCCAAATACGTGGTTTATTACGAAAGAGGGTTTGTTTGTTTCGCCAACCCACAGAAAAAATAAATTTGTCGATCTACTACATTTGAGATTCGATATCATAAAAATCGCAAAAAATAAATCCTGATGAATAAGTACTATATTGTTTTAGCTTTCTTATTAATAATTACCGCATGTAATAAACGAAAGACGTCGGAAGATGAGGAACACCTTAATATGTACTTTAAAGAAAAGCAAAACACAGATCTACGTAAATTAAATAATTTTTTTATTGTTGTAATATCAGGAAACTGTGGTTCCTGTACAGAAAAGACCATTAAATTTCTCAAACAGCTTGGAGACAAGAAGGAAAACAAATTTAGTAACTATAAAAAAATAGTTGTAATCCCCAGCAATAATGCTGAGGTTTTAGATTCAATAAAAAATTCCAACATACAATTTATAGTAGATGAAGGATTTGAATTGGAAAAATATGGAGTCAACTTTCAAAGAAATGCTTTTTTTGAATTTAAGAAATCAGAACTTTTTTATAAGGATTGGTTGTATCTAGACAACGTTGATACGGTGGCAAAAAAATACGGTTTCACCATCAAATAGAAATCGCTTTATATCATTGAATCCAATGACATAAAGCGACTATAAAAAAGATTTTTAATCTTATTATTTAATCAATATCGCCTGTAAATTCAATGTACGTTCGGTATCATTTGCAGGTGATACCAAACCACCACAGATCACATCATAATGATAGCCTGCTACAAAAGTAGCACTTGCGGTAGTGGCTTTAACTGATCCTGAAGCGGTTTCTTTTGCATCAAAAGTATAAGTTCCTGCATCTACCGCAACAAATGCGCTCGCATTTTTGAAAGCTTTATTGGTAATCAGTGTAGTAGTGGCACCGGTTTTTGCTAAATCCAATGCAGGTGCGTCTGGCGATAAATTGATAAAACGGATGTAAGCTTTATCCGTTGCCGGAATAGACAGATCATCACCAATGGTATAAACATCCAATGCGGCTGGTTTATTGATCAGATAAGATGAATAATAAGTGCTGGCACTCAGGGCTATGGTTTTGGTCAATAAACTCTCTGTACTACTGGCTGTTGTAAATTTTAAACTGTAAGAACCCGCGGCGTATGAAGTATAGGAAGCAGAACCACCATAAGGCAGTGCTGCGGTATTAACCATCGTTCCATTAAAGTAAGCGTTATACGTTGCCAATGTCGGAGAAGTATTGATTACCCTGATATAAGCTATGGTAGGATCTGCAGTTTCTGTTTTTTTGCAAGAAGTTAATGCCGTAAAGGCGGCTAGCACGAGTAAAGTAAGCGGTTTGAAATAAACGGGTGTAAAATTCTTCATGTTGTTTTAAAATTTGATTTAATATTTATGGAACATCAATAAAACGATAGCTGGACGGTATTCGCTACAGGTGTACAAATATTGCGTTTAAACGTCGTTTCCGGATGTTAAATGATGTTAAGCAGATGTTAAAGTTTAGCTCTTTTTTTTAACAATGTTAAAATGGTCAGTTAAAGATGCCTTGAGGATAAAATCAGGGTGAAAATTCTGAATGGCTTAAAGCGTCACCACAGGCCGATTAAGTCAGATTAGTTCAATAAAACCAAAAGCTTAACATAAAAAAATCACGATATTATTGTGTAACTCGATTTTTATTTAAACCTTTGCACCTCAATAGAGTTAAAGCCGTTTTAATACGCAAGAAATGATTAAACAGATTTTACATAAACTTTCAGTTTCCCCAACACAAATGGTGTCTGGGAAAGGTCTGTTTATTAATCATTTTCAACCCGTATTTTATTGTCCCACAAGCCGGCAAAATTTCACTCCACGTATTTAGTACCTACACTAAACGTAACGAGGAATTGATCCTCTCTAAAAACCCAATTAACAAGAATACTTATAATTTTTCGTTAGAAAACGAATGGATATTAACGAATTTATAGTGCAGGTTGCACTTCCTGAACATCGTGTATTTGCAGAAGAAATAGTAACCGAAATGGCAGAATCGGCAAAAGCTCGTGGAACCGGCATTGCTAAGCGTTCGCCAGAATACATTTCCAATAAAATGCAGGAGGGCAAATCGGTTATTGCTTTCCATAAGGACGGCTCATGGGCGGGATTTTGCTATATAGAAACCTGGAGCCATGGCCAGTTTGTGGCCAACAGTGGTTTGGTAGTAAGTCCTAAATACCGCAAAGCGGGATTGGCAAAAGCCATTAAAAACGAAATTTTCGGTTTATCGAGAAAGTTGTATCCAAAGGCAAAAATATTTGGTTTAACAACAGGTTTAGCGGTAATGAAAATCAATTCTGATTTAGGCTACGAACCGGTAACCTACAGCGAACTTACACAGGATGAAGAATTTTGGAAAGGCTGCCAGAGCTGTGTCAACTTCGAAATTCTGAAAATGAAAGAACGTAAGAACTGTATGTGCACGGCCATGCTTTACGATCCTGCAGAAAAGAAACATGAAGTAGCCAAACAGTTTGCCGAAGAACTGCAAAAGAAACCCAAATTATATGAGCGCTTTATGCGCATCAAACAACGTTTAGTTGTTAAACCTAAGCCTAACAAAACAGGCTTAAAAGCCCTTTTATTTTTATTTACCCTTTTATTTAAATAGCATGAAAAAAGTTGTTTTAGCATTTAGCGGAGGATTAGATACCTCATTTTGTTGTATTTACCTGGCACAGGATCGCGGATTGGAAGTTCACTCGGTAATTGTAAATACTGGTGGTTTCTCTGATGAAGAATTGCAGGAAATTGAGAAAAGAGCGTATGCTTTGGGCGTAAAATCGCATGCTGTTGTAGATGAAACGGAAAATTATTATGAAGGTTGTATCAAATACCTGGTTTTTGGCAACGTATTAAAAAATGCTACTTATCCATTATCTGTTAGTGCTGAACGTGTGAGTCAGGCCACCGCTATCGCCAATTATGTTAAAAAAATCGGTGCCGATTATGTAGCACATGGAAGTACAGGGGCTGGTAACGACCAGGTACGTTTCGACATGATTTTTAATATTTTAATTCCAGGAGTTGAAATCATTACCCCGATTAGAGATTTAAAATTATCCCGCGAAGCGGAAATAGAATATTTAGCTGCGCACGGAGTAGAATATAGTGCCGAAAAAGCCAGATATTCGATCAACAAAGGTTTATGGGGAACTTCGGTAGGCGGAAAGGAAACTTTAACCTCTCACGAAACCTTACCTGAAAGTGCCTGGCCGACCCAGGTTTCGGAAACCGGATCGCGCAAAGTTGAATTAACATTTGAAAAAGGTGAATTGGTTGCTATTGATGGTGAAAAACTGGCTCCTGTGAGGGCGATCCAGAAATTACAGGCCATTGCCCAACCATTCGGTATTGGCAGAGATATTCACGTTGGAGATACCATTATCGGTATTAAAGGCCGAGTGGGTTTCGAGGCTGCTGCACCGATCATCATTATCAAAGCACACCATACTTTAGAAAAACATACTTTAACGAAATGGCAGTTAAGCTGGAAAGAACAATTGTCATCTTTCTATGGAAACTGGCTGCACGAGGGGCAGTTCCACGATCCGATTATGCGGAATATAGAGGCGTTTTTGGCCGATACACAAAAGTTTGTGAGCGGTAAAGTGTTTGTAGAATTGTTGCCATACCGTTTCCAGATTATCGGCATCGAATCTGACCACGATTTAATGAGCAATAAATTTGGCAGCTACGGCGAAATGAACAATGCCTGGAGCGGAGAGGATGTGAAAGGTTTCTCTAAGATATTTGGTAACCAGGTTATGATCTGGCACAAAGTGAATAGTGAGGTTGAAGGCTAGCAGGTGCTGATACTAAATACTTGATACGATGAAGATCCTTTCAAAAGAGAATTGTTTAGGCCACTACAAATGGGGCGATAACTGTGATGGATGGAATTTTATAAGCAGGCCGGAAGCGGTGGTTAAACAAGAGTTGATGCCGGCTCAAACTGCTGAAAAATTACACTTCCATACCTATGCAGAACAGTTTTTCTTCATATTGAAAGGAGAAGCTACGTTTTTGGTAGAGGGTGAAAGCTTTATAGTTGATGCCCATTCAGGTTTGCAGATTAAAGCGGGAGACAAACATAAGATTATGAACAAAGGCGTTGACGATCTTGAATTTATACTTTTTTCATATCCATCAACCCAAAATGACAGGACTGATTGTGAATAATATAACGGTTAAACAGATTGGATCAGCAGAAACCCACTTAGTAGCTGGACTGTTTAACCAATATCGTATGTTTTACAATCAGTTTTCGGATATCGGAATGGCTAAAGCTTTCCTGGACGAAAGATTGCAACATAACGAGTCTATTGTTTTTGTGGCCATTGATAATAATACAAAGCAGGCGGTCGGTTTTACGCAGTTATATCCTAAATATTCGTCGGTAAGATTATGTAAAAACTGGATTTTAAACGATTTGTATGTTAATGCGGATCACCGTAAACAGGGCATTGGCGAAAAGTTAATTAAGACAGTAATGGATTTTGCCAGGAACAATGGATCTACATTTGTACAATTGGAAACCGCTGTTGATAATGACGCTGCACAGCGTTTGTATGAAAATATAGGTTTTGTAAAACAGGGTGAAGACACAGAATTTTTTCTTTATAAAATAGCACTAAACGCATAGAGATGAACAAAATTAAAGCAGGAATAATAGGCGGAGCGGGTTACACGGGAGGCGAAATGTTACGCATTTTGGTGAATCACCCAAATGTTGAAATTGCTTTTGTAAACAGCACAAGTAATGCCGGGAACTTAATTTCTGATGTACACACTGATTTAATCGGCGATACGGATTTAAAATTTGTAAGTGATATTCCCCAGGATATCGATGTACTTTTTCTATGTGTTGGGCATGGCGATGCGAAAAAGTTTTTGGCCGCTAACCCAATTAACGAGAACATTAAAATCATCGATTTATCACAGGATTTCAGGTTGCATGAAAAATCTAGTTTCGAAAACCGCGAATTCGTTTATGGATTACCGGAACTAAACCGTGATCAAATTAAATCGGCTAAAAATATTGCCAACCCAGGCTGTTTTGCAACCTGCATCCAGTTGGGTTTATTGCCGTTGGCATCAAAAGGTTTGATCAATAACGAAGTCCATATCAATGCGACCACTGGATCTACAGGAGCTGGGCAAGGTTTATCAGCAACTTCGCACTTTAGCTGGAGAAACAATAACCTTTCGGTCTACAAAGCATTTGAACACCAACATCTGAACGAGATCAGTGAGAGTTTGTTACAATTGCAGCCATCGCTTTCTGAAGCTTTAAATTTTATCCCACAACGTGGTGCATTTACCAGGGGTATTTTGGCTGCCATGTATCTGGAAAGTGATTCTAGTTTAGAAGAAGCGCAAAACATCTACGAGGAATATTATAGCAATCATCCTTTCACGCACGTAAGCCGGAAAAACATCGATTTAAAACAGGTGGTGAATACCAATAAAGCATTGATCCATGTCGAAAAACATGGCGGTAAATTATTTATCATCAGCATTATTGATAACCTGCTTAAAGGCGCCAGCGGACAGGCGGTTCAGAATATGAACTTAATGTTTGGTTTGGATGAAACTGCCGGACTTAAATTGAAGGCAGCGAATTTTTAATTACGGTGGAGGGTGTAAGGTTTAAGGCGTAAGGTAAAAGCATGAGAGATTATAAAAAACTTGACGTTTGGAAAAAAGCACATGAGCTAAATATGTTCATCAAAAAGAATATTGCAACTCAATTTCCAAAAGAAGAGCGATTTGAATTAACCTCACAACTCACCAGAGCTTCATTATCTATTCCCTTAAACATAGTTGAAGGATGTGGGAGATTTACAGATAAGGATTTTGCACATTTTTTTGATAATGCTTTAGGTTCCGCAAACGAGATAGATTATTGCTGTTTATGTGCTTCTGAATTAAAGTATATAAGCGAAGATGATTATTTAAAAGTAAACAAATCAATTAACGAAGTTAGGGCAAGCTAATTTCATTTTTAAAATTTTTGAGAAGTGGGGGAAAAAGCCTTAAACCCTACACCTCAAACCTTATACCTCAAAAATATGCAACTATTCGACGTTTACCCACTTAATGATATAGAAATAACAAGAGCAGCAGGCAGCAATGTTTGGGATGCTAACGAGCAACAATATCTAGATTTATATGGTGGCCATGCCGTAATTTCGATTGGCCATACCAATCCGCATTACGTAAACCGCTTGACAGATCAATTAAATAAAGTTGGTTTTTATTCAAATTCAGTAAAAATTCCTTTGCAGGTTCAGCTTGCAGAATTGTTGGGAACGGTTTCTGGTAAAAAAGATTTTCAGCTCTTTTTATGTAATTCTGGTGCTGAGGCCAACGAAAATGCTTTAAAACTCGCTTCATTTTACAATGGAAGAAAAAAGGTAATCGCTTTTTCGGGTGCTTTCCACGGACGTACATCTTTAGCCGTTGCCGTAACGGATAATCCTAAAATCGTAGCTCCGGTTAACCAGACTGAAAATGTAATCTTTTTGCCTTTTAATAACGAGATTGCTTTGGAAGAAACTTTCAAAGCACAGGGAAATGATATTTCTGCTGTAATTATAGAAGGTATTCAGGGTGTTGGTGGCATTAAAGAAGCTTCGAAAAGTTTCCTGCAAAAAATCCGTTCGCTTTGTGATGAATATAACGTGGTTTACATTGCCGATTCAGTTCAATGTGGCTACGGTCGTACAGGCTTGTTTTATTCGCACGATTACGCGGGTGTTGAAGCTGATGTGTATACCATGGCAAAGGGCATGGGAAATGGGTTTCCGGTAGCTGGAATTTCTATCGCTCCTAAATTCAAACCCTGGCATGGAGAGTTGGGTACAACTTTTGGTGGTAACCATTTAGCCTGTGCTGCTGCTTTAGCGGTTTTAGAAGTGATGCAACAAGAAAACCTCATGAAAAATGCCGAAGAGGTAGGAAATTACTTAATTGCCGAATTGAAAAAATTCGAGCAAGTGGTAGAAGTTCGTGGCCGTGGGTTAATGATTGGTATTGAGTTGCCAGCAGAACTGGCCCATGTTAAAAAAGAATTATTGTTTACACACCATATTTTTACCGGAGAGGCTAAACCGAACGTGATCCGTTTATTACCTGCTTTAAATTTAACAAAAGCACATGCTGACGAGTTTTTGGCAGCGTTTAGAAAATTAGTAAAATAGATATTGTCATGCTGAGCCTGTCGAAGCACCTTTTAAGCTTTAAAAAATGAAACTTTTCACTTCCGTACACGATGTTCCAAGCATCAAACAGTTTGTAAATGATGCCCTTGCGTTAAAAGCAAATCCTTATGCGCACCAAGATTTAGGTAAGAACAAAACTTTAGGTTTGGTTTTTATGAATCCGAGTTTACGTACCCGGTTAAGTACGCAAAAAGCGGCCTTAAACTTAGGTATGAACGTAATGGTAATGAACATGGATAAGGAAGGCTGGGCATTAGAAACGCAGGATGGTGTGGTGATGAATGGCTCAACGGTTGAGCATATCCGCGAGGCAGCGGCTGTAATGGGCCAATATTGCGATATTTTAGGCTTACGTTCTTTTCCAAAACTGAATAACCGTGATGAGGATTATAGCGAAGATTTCTTTAATAAATTCGTGAAATATTGCGCTGTACCGGTAGTGAGTTTAGAAAGTGCAACACGCCACCCATTGCAAAGTTTTGCCGATATTATTACCATCCACGAAACCTGGACCAAACAACCTGATGGACGTAAACCCAAAGTAGTTTTGGCCTGGGCACCCCATGTTAAAGCCCTGCCTCAGGCGGTGCCAAATTCTTTTGCAGAATGGATGTGTAAAGCTCAGGCGGAAGGCATGATCGATTTTACAATTGCACAACCAGAAGGTTACGAACTGTCAGAAGATTTTACACCGGGAGCAAACATCCAGTATAATTTAGAAGAGGCCTTGGCCGGAGCTGATTATGTGTATGTGAAAAACTGGAGCAGTTATAAAGAATATGGTAAAGTATTAACTTACCCCGATGGCTGGATGATGAACAATGAAAAGCTGAAATTCACGAACGATGCTAAAGTGATGCACTGTTTGCCCGTTCGCCGAGATTTAGAATTATCATCAGAGATTTTGGACGGACCAAATTCATTGGTTGTTCATGAAGCAGGAAATCGCTTATGGGCTGCGCAGGCGGTAATTAAAGCGATATTGGAGGAATTGTAAACCTTTAATCGGATGAGTGAGCTAACAAAAAATATAATTCCTGATTTTGAAAACATTATTTTGCTTATTACAGAGGCTCGAAATAGGGTTTACAGTAAAGCGAATGCAGAATTGGTGATGTTATATTTTAATGTTGGCCAAATAGTTTCCGAAAAGGTTGCCAATGGTAAATGGGGTGATGGAACTGTAAACGATTTAGCAAGTTACATTGCCGGGAAACAACCTTTGTTGAAAGGATTTAACCGTCGCGGACTTTATGGAATGAAACAATTCTACGAAGTTTATAGTAATCATGAATTAGTGTCAGCACTGGCGGCACAAATTCAAAATTCTGATATAGAGGGTGATAAGGTTGTGTCAGCGCTGCTGACACAAATTAGCTGGACCAATCATTTGTTGATTTTAGCCAAAACAAAAACAAATGAGGAGAAATTATTTTACCTCTATCAAAGTATAAATGAAAAATTATCTACACGGGAACTCGAGAGAAGATGTTGAAGTTGTGGAATATGCGCTAGCCAGAAATTTGTCGCCTGCTTTAATTGCAGATTATGAAACTAAACTCATTGATAAAAAATTACTTGTAGAAAAACTACACCAGCTTTCAGAAATTTTCTATAAAAATGAAGAATAAACAACTCACTATCATCAAAATCGGCGGAAACGTAATCGATAACTCGCAAAACCTGCATCAGTTTTTGCTTGATTTTACGGCTTTGCCAGGAGATAAAATCCTAGTTCATGGTGGCGGTAAAATTGCAACCGAACTTGGCGAATCGTTAGGCATCGAGGCTAAAATGGTTGAGGGTAGAAGAATTACCGATATCGAAACCTTGCGAATTGTAACGATGGTTTATGCTGGTTTGATCAATAAAAATATGGTTGCTCAATTGCAGGCCAAAGGTAGCAATGCCATTGGTTTAAGTGGAGCCGACGGTAACGTGATCAAAGCAAAAAAAAGGCCGGTTAGTACCAAAACTTATGGTGCTGAGGGTGGCCCAATGGCAGGAGCTGTAATTGACTATGGTTTTGTGGGCGATTTGGATGAAGATTCTGTTTCTTCGGCAACTTTAGATAGTTTGCTGAAAGCAGGATTGGTTCCGGTTTTATGTGCCATTACACACGACGGTGCCACACAGCTTTTAAATACCAATGCAGATACCATTGCATCTTCTGTTGCAGTGGCCATGTCTGCTTTATATGAAACACGTTTGGTATATTGCTTTGAGAAAAAAGGTGTACTTAAAGATGTGAATGATGACAGTTCTGTAGTGAGAGAAATCAAAGCTGATGAATTTGAAGGATTAAAGGCAGATGGAGCGGTGCAAGGTGGAATGATCCCAAAATTACACAACGCTTTTGAGGCCATTAAAAAAGGAGTTTCGGCAGTGTACATTGGTAAAGCTGATGAACTTTCTGAACTTGCAGCAGGAACTTTTGGAACGAAGATGCTGAAGTAAAGGTAGGGGGCTGAAAGGTTGAAGGTGGAGAGTTTTAATGAGGTGCCTGGAATTTTTTTAAGTGTATTAACCACCCAGACACGAAGAACGCAAAGAATGGCATGAAAAAGAAACCGATTAATTTCTGCTTTTGCCAACTAAACCTGATAGCAGTGAAAAGCTCCCGATTTTTCATCGGGACTTGTAACGGATAGCAGGACTAAAGATCAATAGCATTACTGAAATTGCTTTTCAAAAAATATAAATCTGTGTAATCAACCCGCAGGAAAATTAATAATCATGAAAAAAATAGCCATCATTGGGAGCGGAAATATCGGTTTATCTTTAGCAAAAGGTTTGGTGAAGGCCGACTTTGCTCAAGCAACCGACATCACGCTTACCCGTAGAAATACAGACCATTTAAAATCTTTTGCTGAAGCTGGTTTTAACATCAGCAATAACAATAAACAGGCTGTTATTGATGCTGATGTTGTGATTTTAGCCGTTCTGCCACAACAGTTAAATACGGTTCTTGATGAAATTCAAACTTCAGTTGTTCCGGCGAAACACTTGGTTATTTCGGTAATTTCAGGTGTGAGCTGTGCTGCAGTTAGGGAAAAATTGGGCGATAATGTTGAAGTAATCCGGGTAATGCCAAATACGGCAATCGCCATCGGACAATCCATGACCTGCATGGCCAGCGATAATGCCTCAGCAGCAAATATTGCAGATGTGACCAAAATGTTTGAAACGGTTGGTTCTGTTGTTAAGATTAATGAAGATTTAATGACTTCTGCAACAGCACTATGCGCTTGTGGCATCGCGTTTTTCTTAAGGGCGATCCGCGCAGCATCGCAAGGTGGCGTTGAAATCGGTTTCCATGCCGATGAGGCTTTGAAAATGGCCGTTCAAACCGCAAAAGGAGCAGCCGATTTGCTTTTATTGCACGGAACACACCCGGAATCAGAAATAGATAAGGTAACTTCGCCGAAGGGTTGTACCATTGCCGGCTTAAACGAAATGGAACACAATGGCTTTAGTTCTTCATTAATAAAAGGTATTAAACTTTCGGCTTTAAAAGCAGGGAATTTGTATACTAAAGAAGGTTAATGGCAGATGTGAAATGGAAGATGTATCCCCTTCAATAAATAAAGAGGTTAATGGTTAGCAGACAGGAATGCTGAAAGTCTTGCAACTTGATACTAATTACTTGTTACTATGTTACTAGAAAATATACAAAAAGAAAGTCTGGATTTATTGCGGCAGTTAATTCGCATCCAGTCTTTTAGCAAAGAAGAAGACCGGACGGCGAATTTAATCGCTCAGTTTCTGGAAGAGAGAGGGATTAAAACCCAGCGTAAGATGAACAACGTTTGGGCCTACAACAAACATTTCGATGCCAGTAAGCCAACGCTGTTGTTAAACTCGCATCATGATACAGTTAAGCCGAATTCTGGTTATACACGCGATCCGTACGACGCTGCAATTGAGGGTGATAAACTGTTTGGTTTAGGCAGTAATGATGCAGGAGGATGTTTGGTTTCGCTAATCGGGACGTTTTTGTACTATTACGAACAGGAAGATTTAAAATATAATATCTGTTTGGCCGCAACTGCCGAAGAAGAAATTTCAGGCAACAACGGCTTAGAGCTGGTGCTGCCAGATTTAGGGGAGCTGGAATTCGGGATCGTTGGTGAGCCAACAGAAATGAATTTGGCCATTGCCGAACGTGGTTTATTGGTGTTAGATTGCGTATCTCACGGTAAAGCTGGTCATGCTGCCCGCGAAGAAGGAGAGAATGCCATTTACAAAGCTTTAAAAGATATTGAGTGGTTTAGGAATTATCAGTTCCCAAAAGTATCTGATGTTTTCGGTCCGTTGAAAATGACGGTTACCATCATCAATGCAGGTTCTCAACACAATGTTGTGCCGGCAAACTGCACTTTTACTGTTGATGTCCGGGTTACAGATGCCTACACCAATGAGGAAGTTTTAGAAATTATCAGGGCAAATGTTGATTGTGATGTTACGCCACGTTCGATCCGCTTAAAACCATCGTCGATTGATAAAAACCACCCTGTTGTTCAAGCCGGTGTTGCACTCGGAAGAACTACTTATGGTTCGCCAACTACATCCGATCAGGCATTGTTAGATATTCCATCAGTAAAGTGTGGTCCTGGCTTTTCGGGCCGCTCACATATGGCCGATGAGTTTTTATTTGTGCGAGAAGTGGCTGAAGGTGTAGCAGGGTATGTAAATATGTTAAAACCCGTTATTGAAGGTTAAAGCTTCGAAATCAAAGGTTTAAAGTTGTCTATGAGTGAAATCTTATAATATTGCTTATCTTTACATGATGAAAACTTATTCTAATTTCATAGAAATCGATTCAAACAAACGCTTTGGTAGGCCTTGTATAAAAGGGACCAGAATTGCTGTTTATGATGTTTTAAGTTGGTTGTCTAACGGGATGACTATTCAGAACATTTTAGAAGATTTTCCTGAAATTAAAGAAGAAGAAGTATTAGCCTGTCTGGCCTACTCTGCAGATAGGGAGCATAACATAAGAGTTGCCTAGTGAAATTATTGTTCGATCAAAACATATCACATAGGATAACAAAACTTTTAGGGACTGATTTTCCAGTTTGTGATCAAATAAGGCGTTTAAGATTAGAAAACAGGTCAGATAAGGATATCTGGACTTTTGCTGGTCAAAACGGCTATGTAATTGTGACCTTCGATGCAGATTTTTACGAATTTTCGAACTTATATGGGCATCCTCCCAAAATAATATGGCTTCGCTTTGAGAATAATACCACTGTTGGAATTGCCAAAACCTTAATCGGAAAAAGAGAATTAATAAATGATTTTATAAAACAGGATGAATTTTCTTGTTTAGAACTTCAGTAAATAATGGAATATGAAACCTTAGCAAGCTTCATTGCCCGTTAAAAAATAAAGACAATAATGAAAATCTGGCAAAAAAATATAGATGTTAATCAGTTTGTAGAAAGTTTTACAGTAGGGAAAGACCGCGAACTGGATCTGCAGATGGCAAAATTTGATGTTTTGGGCTCTTTGGCACATACGCAAATGCTGGAAACGATCAATCTGCTCACCGCCGAGGAATTAAAAACAGTTCAGCAAGAATTGAAAAACATTTACGCTGAAATTGAAGCTGGTAATTTTACGATAGAAAACAGTGTAGAAGATGTGCACTCGCAGGTAGAGTGGCTACTTACGCAACGCATTGGAGAAGCAGGCAAAAAAATCCACAGTGGCAGATCACGTAATGATCAGGTTCTGGTTGATTTGAAATTGTTTTTCAGGGCCTGTATCGAAGATATGGTGAATCAAACTTCAACCTTATTTAACCAGTTAATCGAACTAAGCAATACACACCAAGATAAATTGATGCCAGGTTATACGCACTTGCAGATTGCCATGCCATCTTCTTTTGGTTTATGGTTTGGCGCTTATGCCGAAAGCCTTGCCGATGATATGGAACTGATGTTGGCTGCCTGGAAAATCTGTAACAAAAACCCTCTGGGTTCTGCAGCGGGTTATGGTTCGTCATTTCCTTTAAACAGAACTTTAACCACTGAATTATTAGGTTTCGAAAGTTTAAACTATAACGTGGTTTATGCGCAGATGGGTAGAGGGAAAACGGAAAGAATTTTAGCACAGGCGATGTCGGCAGTAGCCGCAACTTTAGCCAAAATGGCGATGGATGTATGTTTGTTTATCAATCAGAATTTCGGTTTCATTAGTTTTCCGGCAGAACTGACCACGGGTTCGAGTATTATGCCGCATAAGAAAAATCCTGATGTTTTTGAACTGATCCGCTCACGTTGTAATAAAATCCAGGCTTTGCCTAATGAAATTGCCATGATGATCACCAATTTGCCATCAGGTTATCACCGCGATCTGCAATTACTAAAAGAAAATCTTTTCCCGGCAATTACTTCTCTGAACGAATGTTTGGAAATAGCCACTTTTATGTTCCAGAACATCACCATCAAGGATGATATTTTGAAAGATAAAAAATACGACTACCTGTTTAGCGTTGAAGTAGTGAACGATCTGGCTTTGCAGGGTGTTCCTTTTAGGGAGGCTTATAAAATTGTTGGCGAACAGATAGAAAATGGTACTTTTGCACCCTCTGGCCAGATACATCATACACATGAAGGTAGCATCGGCAACCTTTGTAACGCACAGATTTCTGCAGCAATGCAGGATGTTTTGTCGCAATTTGGCTTCGGGAAAGTGAATAAAGCAATAGAAGATTTAATAGCATAATATGAAAGTTTCAGTATTGGCCAGTGCATTAATTGGCTCAGAAATTATAAAAATCGGTAATGAGGTTAATGAAATGAAGCGCAAAGGTGCTTCAATTGCCAACTTAACCATAGGTGATTTTGATGCAAATATTTACCCGATCCCAACTGAATTAAAAGCTGGAATTGTGGATGCGTACAATGCCAATCAAACCAATTATCCACCTGCTGATGGTGTTTTGCCATTGCGCGAAACCGTTTCAGAATTGTTGAAGGAAAGATTCGGCTTAGCATACAACACGAACAGCATTTTAGTTTCTGGTGGTTCACGTCCGTTAATTTATGCTACTTATTTGGCTTTGATCGATCCGGGTGATACAGTAGTTTTTCCTGCACCATCCTGGAACAATAACCACTATGCTCATTTAACTTCGGCAAAAACAATTGCTGTTGAAACAGATGCTGCGCATAACTTTATGCCAACGGCTGCACAATTAAAACCGCATTTAAAAGGCGCAACATTATTGGCTTTGTGTTCACCTCTAAATCCAACAGGTACAATGTTCGATGCAGATTCATTAGCAGAAATCTGCGATGCTGTTTTAGAAGAAAACGCCTCACGTGGTGCTGACGAAAAGCCGCTTTACCTGATGTATGATCAGATTTATTCACTTTTAACTTTCGGGAAAGAGCATGTAAATCCGGTTTCTTTACGTCCGGAAATGAGACCATTTACGATTTTTGTGGATGGCAGTTCGAAATGTTTGGCTGCAACCGGCGTACGTGTAGGATGGGGTTTTGGTCCTGAAGACATTATCAATAGAATGAAAGCCTTGGTTGGCCACATGGGCGCCTGGGCGCCAAAAGCCGAGCAGGTAGCGATGTCTAACTATTTTAATGATAAGGCACAGGTTGATACATTTTTAACCAGCTTTAAAGGTAAGATCCAGGATAGTTTAAATGCGCTTTACAACGGTTTTAACGAATTAAAAAGCGAAGGTTTTAACGTTGATGCAGTGGAGCCAATGGGAGCCATTTATTTAACCATTAAAATCGATTATATCGGAAAAACTACTGAAGATGGTCAGCTTTTAAAAGACAGTGCCGATGTAAATTTCTATCTGATCAAAGAAGCTGGGGCTGCATTAGTACCGTTCTCTGCTTTCGGAAATGAAGACAGCATGCCATGGTTCAGGGCATCGGTTGGTGCTTGTACCTTGCAGGATATCAAAGAGATGTTGCCAAGGATTAAAACAGCATTGAGTAAGCTGAAATAAGATTATAAATAGATAAGAAACCCTCTTCAATTAATTTTGAAGAGGGTTTTTTAATTTCATCGTCATTTCAAGCGGAGTACAACGCAGCCGAGAACCCCAAGGCTCTGCGAAGCAAAATCTGTCTCGGGATAGATCTCTACGCTACGCTCCAGTCGAGATGACGATAATTAAAGCGAGTCGTCACCCTGAACTTTTTTCAGGCTCTTTTTTGCGAGATTAGATCTCTCCATTCCACTACGTTGCAGTCGAAATGACGACTTTTTTTATTGGATTTTACTGTAGACTTAAGACTAAGGACTTTGGACTGAAGACTAATCTTCTCTACTTCCATCATCAGCCATTCGCACCATTTTTGGTTCAAATTTGGCCACCACATCAACCAGTTCAGTTTGTGCAGACATCACTTTGTTAATGTCTTTATAAGCCATCGGCGCTTCATCTAAACCCGCACCGATTAAGGTAACATTATGGTCTTTCAAAATGGCTTTCATATCCGATTTGGTAATCGATTGAATCGCCTTTGTTCGGCTCATTTGTCTACCTGCGCCATGAGAGGCTGAATTAATCGCACTGGTTTCGCCCTTTCCCCTAACCAAAAATCCGGGGGCAGTCATGCTGCCTGGAATAATACCCATTACCCCTTTCCCTGCTGGTGTAGCCCCTTTTCGGTGAACAATTACTTCTTCGCCATCCAGGATTTCTTTCCAGGCAAAATTATGGTGGTTTTCTACTTTGGCCAACACTTTGGCACCAATGGCTTTGGTTAATCTTTTATGGATCACCTCATGACAGGCAGAGGCATAATCACCAGCCAGGTTCATGGCAATCCAATACTCTTGCCCTTCGGCAGAATTCAAATCCAAATAAGCCAGGTTTGCAGCCTCTTTAGGGAGTTTACAGATTTCTTTCGCCAGTTTGGTATAGTGACCCGCAATGGTTGCGCCAAAGCCGCGGGAACCTGAGTGTGTTAACAAGGCTACATAACGGCCTTTATCGATGTTTAAAATCTCATCACGTTCCGCAAAATCGATGATACCCCATTCTACAAAGTGGTTACCCCCACCCGAAGTTCCTAATTGTGCCCAGGCTTTTCCGTGTAAATTTCTAAGAAAAGGAGTAGAGTTGAAAGCTTCATTTTCCAAAACATCATGGTCGGCTTTTTCATTCCCCTTAAAATTTTGACCCGCACCAAATTTGGTAAAGGCAATTAGTTCCCTTTTGTACATCGCATCCTTTCCGAAATAATGTTTCTCTGGAATATCGAAAATACTCAAAGCCATTCGGCAACCGATATCTACGCCCACACCGTAAGGAATAATGGCATTTCTGGTAGCCAAAACACCACCAATTGGTAAACCATATCCTTGATGTGCATCTGGCATTAATGCACCAGCCACCGAAACCGGTAGTTTCATGGCGATATTCATTTGGTTTCTGGCCCCTTCTTCAATATCATCCGCACCGAAAATTGAATAATCTTTCGCATGGCTGATCAATTCAATAGTTCCGTCTGATTTTGGATTGGCTTCCTCAATTACAGCGGTTGCCAATACAGCTAATACTTCGTCATCTAAAAAACTTTCCGGATAATCCTTTATTTTTTTTAATAAGGCCATTAATTCTTTTTCTTCAGTATCCTCAAAATTTTCTTTTAAAATAGCTAAAGCCAGGCCTACTACTTTTCCTTCGGAATAACCTATTTCTATAAGGTCTTTTCCTGTTATATTTTTGTTCATTGTATATTCATTAATCCCCGGCAGGCATCCTTCACCTGACCGAGGGGTTTCTAAATTTAAATTATTTTACGAAGATCTGTTTCAATTGATCTACAATTTGTCCACTGCCTGATAAGCTGATGTTGTTGATTTTCTCCGCGATTTTCTCTACGTATTCCATCTCTTTCAATTTATACAGCATGTTGTTGTCTTCCATCAATTTGGCGGTGTTCAGCAAACTTCTGGTTGAGGCTGTTTCCTCTCTTCGGGTAATGATATTGGCTTGTGCCCTTTTTTCGGCAACTAAAACCTGATTCATGATTTCCTTCACATCGCCTGGTAAAATGATGTCTTTCACGCCACAGTTGCTTAATTTTACACCCAGGTTTTCAACCTTATCCAAGGTAATGGCCATGACCATTTCGGCAACTTTTTCTTTACTCTCCATCAATTCGTCAAAAGTCATTAAGCCAATACATTCTCTTAAGGCCAATTGCATCGTGATGTACAATTGTTTTTCGAATTCCTTGTTCTCCAATAACGCTTTGATGATGTCATCAACTTTATATTGAATACTGAAGTTTACCCTCAATTGTGCTTTGTCTTTCGTTAAAATTTCCTGGCCGATAATCTCCATATTCAATTGTCTCATATCGGTTTTTATAACTTGAATAGTCGTGCTGTTTTTCCAGTAAACATAGTTTCCTGCTTCCATTACCCTTTCAAATTTACCATCAATAAATAACAAGCCTTTTTCGAAAGATTCTACTTTATAAGCCATGATGTAATTCAATAAGGGTGCTTTCTCCAACAGGTTTCTGTCGATTGTTGCATCAATATTGATATCACTGATATTTACCTTAACAAAATTGTATTCAGATAAACCTTTCCAGATGGCATGTCTGCCAGCGGTTAAAACAGATTTGAAATTTTTGTTCTGATAAACTAAAGCCAATTCATTATCTGCAACATTTACCAGGTGGATCAAATTCACAAAATCTGCGTTTTCAAGCAAGATGTCCAATTCGGCAACTGTGTAGTAATACTCTTTTGCCATATCGTACAAAGTGATGCTTTCACCGAAACCTAACCAGTAAGTTCCCGCAGTTAAAACGTTTTTTAATTTTCCTTTTTTAAACACCAATCCAACATAATTGGTGTTAATAGTTACTCTTTTCATGTTTTCTGGAGTTAGCCCCACCTAAATCCTCCCCTAAAGGGGAGGACTTAAATGCGTATTGTTAATTTATATTATTCTTTTAAAAACGTTGCGGAAGCACATTTACCCGTTTTCTGCGGAAGTAAAAGTTGAGCAAGCTTGTTTAAAAATGAAATCAGGTTTCTCTAATTGGGTTTAGGCTCCCTTGGAGCATGTTACCTTTTTTTCTTAACCTGTTAGATTTTTAAATCTTTTCTTGTTGCACTGATGCTTACTGAGCAAATGCAGATTTGCTTGTTGGATTTCGAGAAACCCTAAAGCCAAATGCGGTTGCGCAACGCTTATTCTGGTGGGCGATTTGAAAAGTTGCCCTTCTTTTTAGATGGATCCCTAAGTCCATTGCATTACCCTTATGCGATTCCAAGTGACGGTTGGAAGCAGGATTCGAACCTGCATTTTGGTGTTGTTGCTCTGCCCCTGAGCTACTCCGGAATATCCGGAAGTGGGATTCGAACCCACGACTCACAACGTGTTCAGACAATCTATCATAATCGTTATCAGTATATTCCAGGCCATGCGCCCGAATACTTTAGGGCTATTCCGAAACCCACAACATTGGATAAGTTTTATGTAGTATTGCCATCCCGATTATTCATCGGAATTTCTTTATACTGATCTGATTGTAATAATCTTCGCCAACGTTACCCTGTTCCGCAAATTCGGAACAGGGGCTTCATGTTAAGTAGTGCCGATCAGGAGAACTTGAACGGCATGACGGAGAGCGCGTATGATTAAAGCAGTAAAACTGTTTGTTTCAATCAGATTGTTATTATTAATATTTATCAAAGAACTTGATCGACTGGCGACATTACAAAGATGCCACCACCACTGCGCGGCTGATTTGCGTAGCTGAAAATATTTTGCGGACTTTTGTTTAAGTAGCTGATAATTAATTAAATAAAATTTATCTTTCATTCAAAATACTTCATTTTATCGTAATCTGCGCAATTACACTGCGTAGATGTAAAACAATCCTTATATTTAGATCAACGAAATCACCAGATTTTTGGCAGAAACTTAAATACGCTTTAAAATGGCCGTAAATAAATTAGCGCTCATACGGTATAAAACCATCGACGATTGTTTGAAAAACCGTTTCCGGAAATGGAGCCTGGAAGATATTATCGAAAAGGTATCCGCAACGCTGTACGAACTGGAAGGAATTACCACAGGGGTAAGCAAGCGCACCATCCAGGCCGATATTCAATTAATGCGTAGTGATAAATTGGGCTATAATGCACCGATTGTGGTGAAAGATAAGCGTTTTTATGCCTATGAAGACCCGGGTTTTAGCATAACAAAAGCACCGATCAACAATGCCGACGTAGATAAAATGAAGGAAATTGTTGGTGTGCTGAAACAGTTCAACGCCTTCAATTATTTCGACGAAATGAGCGATATGATTGCCCGTTTAGAAAATAACCTTTACAAATCGACCAAGCAGAGTGGCAATAATATCCAATTGGAAAGCAATAAACTGGTAAAAGGTTTGGAGTGTATTCCACCCTTGTATCAGGCGGTTTTAAATAAGCGCTCCTTATTGCTCGAATATAAATCTTTCAAAGCGCAGCAATCGCAGCAGGGAATTTACTACCCATATCTGTTAAAGGAATACCGGAATAGGTGGTTTTTGATCTGTAAGGCTAAAAAGCGGCCTGGGATATTGAACTTAGCCTTAGATCGGATTGTTGAATTTCAGGAGCTGCCCAACGAAGAATTTGTAGCCTACCAGGGGGTAGATTTCGACCGTTATTATGATGATTTGATCGGCGTAACCAAGAACGAGCGCGACCGGGCGCAAAAAGTGATTTTAGAGTTCACCAACTATCATGCGCCATATGTGGTTACCAAACCGATGCATTCATCGCAGGTCATATTAGCTAAAAATGATAAGACAACCATTTTTAGGATCGATGTGGTATTAAACTACGAACTGGAGCGCGAGATTTTAGGTTTTGGAGAATGTGTTAAAGTGCTTTCTCCACGATTATTGATTTCGAAAATTAAGAAACGGCTGGAATGGACTTTTAAACAATATGAAAGTAAGGAAGAATAAAAACCTCGCAGGTTTCGAAACGGCGAAGCCCTCAATGAGAACTTAAAAATAGACACGCCGAATTAAACCTGCGAGGTTTAATCTCATTTCTAGGAGCCCCTTTAGGGCTTTGGGGTTAGCTTTTAAACTCGCTTGTTTTATGAAATTCAATATCAGGATAATCCTGTTTGGTTAAATTGATCATATACTCACTGTCGGCCAGATAAACCGGGTTTGCCTCTTTATCGAAACCAATGTGCTGTTGTTTACGTTTCACAAACTCTTCCAGTTTTTTTCTATCGGCAGAAGTTACCCAGCTCGAGCGCGTATAACTCAAGGTACGGAAACGACATTTTGCGCCGTATTCGTGCTCTAACCTAAAGTTGATAACCTCGAACTGAAGTTCACCAACTGCACCGATTACTTTCCTGTTTCCAGGCTGCATCACGAACAATTGTGCAACACCCTCATCGGTTAATTGTTCAATACCCTTTTCCAGTTGTTTGGTTCGCATGGGGTCCATATTTTCTACCTCTTTAAAGATTGATGGAGAGAAGCTAGGGATTCCTTTAAACTGCAGTTTTTCGCCCTCGGTTAAGGTATCGCCAATTTTAAAGTTGCCACTGTCATACAGCCCCACTACATCCCCAGGCCAGGCTTCTTCAACAATGCTTTTTTCGTTGGCCATGAAATCCATAGGATTGGAGAACTTCAGTTTCTTATCCTGACGGGTATGGTAATAGAATTTATTGCGCTCAAATTTACCTGAACAGATCCTTAAAAAGGCAATCCTGTCGCGGTGTTTTGGATCCAGATTGGCATGGATTTTAAATACAAAACCACTGAAATTTTTCTCTTCAACCAATACATCACGTTCTTCTGCTTCTCTATGTCGTGGGCTCGGGGCGATATCAATAAATGTATCCAAAAGTTCTTTGATCCCGAAGTTGTTGATCGCACTGCCAAAAAACACAGGTGCGACTAAACCGTCAGTGTATAAATCCTTATCAATGTTGCCATAGATACCATTTACCAGTTCAACATCATCTTTTAGTGTATTGATCTCGTTTTCTTTAAGGTAATTCAATAAAGACGGATCATTTAAATCATTGGCCGCTACAACCGAATCGGTTACTTTGGTTTTATCTGAATTGAATAAATTTAA
Source organism: Pedobacter humicola (assembly GCF_056490705.1). NCBI lineage: Bacteria > Pseudomonadati > Bacteroidota > Sphingobacteriia > Sphingobacteriales > Sphingobacteriaceae > Pedobacter > Pedobacter humicola. Next base: position 171,106 of record NZ_JBWJIG010000005.1, read on the forward strand.
ATGTTTGTTATAAATGCTGTAAACACCTTTAAAAGTGTGCCCCTGACCGATGGGCCAGGAAAGCGGGCAAAGGCTGATGCTTAGTTTTTCTTCAATTTCATCCAGTAAATCGTAAGCCTCTTTACCTTCACGGTCCATTTTATTGATAAAGATAATCACAGGTGTGTTACGCATGCGGCAAACCGACATGAGTTTTTCCGTTTGTTCCTCCACACCCTTCACACAGTCGACTACAAGAATAACACTATCTACAGCCGATAAAGTTCTGTATGTATCTTCTGCGAAATCCTTGTGACCAGGTGTGTCCAGGATGTTGATGCGTTTGCCGCTATATTCGAAACCCATTACCGAAGTAGCTACCGAGATACCACGCTGCTTTTCAATTTCCATAAAATCGGAAGTATTGCTCTGGTTCGCTTTGTTCCTTTTTACGGCACCTGCAGTATTGATGGCACCACCAAAAAGCAGAAACTTTTCTGTCAATGTGGTTTTGCCCGCATCCGGGTGACTAATAATGGCAAAGGTTTTACGTTTTTCTATTTCAGGGTTAAGCATAATAAAATTTTGGGTGTAAAAAGAGATGAAACCTTGTTAAAGGAATTTAACAGCGATAAGATTTGAATAGTGTTGTTTCATCAGGCCGCAAAGATAAGGAATTTGCTTAAAGTTTGAATAGGTTAATTGTTTAATTGAAAATAGGTTGCGTGTTTATTCTTTCGAAAAGCAGCGCAATGGTTCTGTTGTCACTTGACTTCTTTCGCGAAGCTGTGTCTTAAACTTAAAATTATCTGCATAAATTTAAAATTTCTCATCAATCATTGTTTAATTTTGTGCTAAAATGTTTAGCTTTATTCATCCCGCCGTTTATTGCCAATTAAAATTTTATTGCCGATGCCCACTTTAGAAGAAACTTCTATGCCCGCAGAAATTGCGGCTAAATTTGTTAATTATACCTCAAAACACGTTTTCTTGACGGGAAAAGCAGGTACTGGTAAAACAACTTTTTTAAGGAAACTCATTAAGCTAACGCATAAAAAAGCCTTAATTGTGGCACCAACGGGTATTGCCGCAATCAACGCTTCTGGGGTAACCATCCACTCCCTTTTCCAGATGCCTTTTGGGGCTTTTTTCCCTGACGCTGCCGGCGCTTTGATCAATGAAAATATCAGTTTCAACTTCAATACGCCCAAAACACTGGTAAAACATCTCAACATGCAGGGCAATAAACGCCGCATGTTGCAGGAGTTAGAATTACTGGTGATTGACGAGGTGAGCATGTTACGGGCCGATATGCTTGATGCCATCGACTTCGCCTTGCGTTACGTGCGCAGGAACAGAAACCTTCCGTTTGGCGGGGTACAGCTATTGTTTATCGGCGATCTGCACCAATTACCTCCTGTGGTAAAAAACGACGAGTGGCGCATTATGGCCAGGTTTTATAAAAGCATTTATTTTTTTGATGCACTGGCTTTGCAGGATAATCCGCCGGTTTATATTGAACTGGATAAAATTTACCGGCAGGATGATGCTGTTTTTATCGATCTGCTGAACAACCTGCGGAACAACAAAATCACCCCAGAAGATGCGGCCTTGCTGAGACAGCATTTTAAGCAGGACTTTAAACCATCTGCAGATGAAAATTATATCACACTGACCACACATAACAACAAAGCTGATAGTATAAACCGCGAAAGATTGACCCAGTTGAAAACCAAATCTTACTTTTTTGAGGCAAAGGTTCAGGGTGAGTTTAATGAATATGCTTATCCGAATGATAAAAGCCTTGAATTAAAGGTTGGTGCGCAGGTGATGTTTATCAAAAATGATATGACCGCCGAAAAACGCTACTATAATGGTAAGATCGGCGTGGTGCACCATATCGAAAAAGATGTAATCGAAATTGAACTTCCGGAAGATAGAACAGTGATTGAGATTTCCCGGTATACCTGGGAGAATGTAAAATATAAACTGGATGAGGTGACAAATGAAATTAAGGAGAATGTAGCAGGTTCTTTTATTCAGTATCCGATTAAACTCGCCTGGGCCATTACTGTACATAAAAGTCAGGGTTTAACATTTGATAAAGCCATTATTGATGTTGGCGACGCTTTTGCACCCGGTCAGGCGTATGTAGCCTTATCACGTTTACGTTCGTTAAAGGGCTTGGTTTTAACTTCTCATCTGCGTGATAGTGGTTTGCAGCAGGACCAGAATGTGCATTATTTTTCTAAAACTAAACAACCGTCAGAGGTACTCAACGAGCAGATCAGTTTAGAAAGTTATGCTTTTATCCGCAGTTATCTGCTCGCGGCATTCGACCTGAACCTGATCCGGTATTATTTAAAGGAACACCGGCAGACTTTTGATAAAAGCGAAAAATCGGCCAAACAAAGACACGAAGAATGGACCAATACCATTTACACCGATTTTCAAAAGATTACCGCAACAGCCGATACCTTTGTGAATCAACTAAAAAATCTGTTCGCGCAACAAACAGAGCATACTTTATTTAACGTATCGAAAAGGGTTGAGGCGGCTGTGAAATATTTTAATCCGCTGGTTAAAGAGATTTCAGACCGGTTCCTGGCTCAGATTGAACTGATAAAGGAAGAAAAACAGATTAAAACCTATGTTACCGAACTGCTCGAACTCGAAATTTTGGTGTATGAGCAATTAAAAAAAATACATAAAAGTAAAGCGTTATTGCAGGCGCTCATTGCCGGTAAGGAATTTAGTAAAGCCGATACCGATGCATTGTTAAATACGGTTGAAAGAAATAATCAGCTTCAAAAAGCCATCCAGCTAAAAGGGGAAACACTTAAAGTAAAATCAGCAGCGGAGAAAAAGAAAAAAGAACCCAAAACAGATACTAAGCTGGTCAGCTTCGAACTTTATGAGCAAGGGAAAACGATAGAAGAAATTGCAAAAGAACGTGGTTTTTCTGCAGGTACTATTGAAGGGCACTTGGCTTATTATGTGTCAACCCAGCAACTGGATGTGACCAAATTGGTAAAAGCCAATAAAATCAGAAACATTACTGATGCGATTGAGAGCCAGAAAACAAAATCGATGGCTACGATAAGAGAGTTTTTAGGGAAGGATTATTCTTTTGGTGAGATTAAACTGGTGCTGGCATCGTTGTTTCCATCGGAGTAATACAGTATTTAACCGCAAAGGGTGCTGAGAATAGAAATGCAAAGGGCGCAAAGAAAAATAACGCTATAGATGAGAACGAGATTTCAAGAATTGTAATTGGATCGGCAATAGAAGTTCATAATGCCTTAGGCCCTGGCTTGTTGGAAAGTGCTTATAAAGAATGTTTGTATTATAAAATTATCAAGACCGGGTTGTTTGTTGAAAAGGAAAAGATGATGCCTCTAATTTTTGAAGAGATAAGACTTGATTGCGGATATCGGATTGATATTTTAGTAGAACGTAAATTGGTTTTAGAACTGAAAAGTGTTGAATCATTAAATGATGTTCATTTAGCACAAATATTAACCTATATGAAATTAGGTAGTTATAAATTAGGCCTTTTGATGAATTTTAACGTAATTAGGTTAAAAGATGGATTAAAACGGGTAATGAATGGCTTATAAATTTCTTTTGTTTCTTTGCGAAAAAACTTTGCGAACTTTGCGGTTAAATGGAAAAGGTTAAAGTTTTAGCGCAGTACATGCCAGAACCAGCGGCACCGTTAATTGCAAAGTGGATCGATTATTTTCAGTGTGAATTTAAGATCGCCAAAACCCGTTCTACAAAATTGGGCGATTATCGTCATCCTTACCAGGGTAAAGGCCATCGCATTTCGGTAAACTTCAACCTCAATCATTACGCCTTTTTGGTTACCACCGTGCACGAATTTGCACATTTACTCACATGGAATGATTTTAAGAATAAGGTAAAACCGCATGGTTCAGAATGGAAAAAAAATTTCCAAAGGATGATGGTTCCCTTTTTTGAACTCAATATTTTTCCTGAGGATATCCATAAAGCGATTGATCATTACATGTCTAATCCGGCAGCCTCTAGTTGCTCTGATCTGCATTTATCGCGTGCTTTAAAAAAATATGATAGTAATAACACCGAGACTTTACATTTAGAGCAGTTGCCGATTCATACCAATTTTAAAATCAAAGATGGCAGGCGTTTTACTAAAGGTGAAAGAATTAGAAAACGCTACCGCTGTATCTGCCTGGATGACAAGCGATTGTATTTGTTTAATCCTTTGGCAGAAGTTTTTGTGGTGGAATGATTTTCGCAATCGTCATGCTGAACTCGTTTCAGCATCTTTTAGCAATACAGGCCCTGGAATAAATCCGATAGTCATCGGATCAGGGTGACGAGCACATTAGGCTTTAATAAACTTAAAGTCATCCCCATCAAATAAGCCTTTATCGCTTAGCTTTAAATGTGGAATTACCAATAATGCCATAAACGAAAGCGTCATGAAAGGAGCAAGTAAAGTGGAGCCTAAATCTTTTGCAAATTGATCTATTGAGGTATAACTTTCTGCAACCTGATAACCATTCTGATTGCTCATTAATCCGGCCACAGGTAAAGCCAGGACTTCTTCTTTTCCTTTACCCAAGGCCACTACACCTCCTGTTTCTTTAATCACCAGGTTTACGGCTTCACAGATGCTTTTATCATCGGCACCAACCGCAATAATATTATGGCTGTCGTGTGCAACACTTGACGCAATAGCACCTCGTTTTAATCCAAAGTTCTTGACGAAAGACACCGCAACAGGCGCATCATGGTAACGGTTCACCACAACCATTTTTAAAACATCATTTTCCAGATCACTGATGATATTTTGATTTGAAACTTTAGGTCTGGCAGCTAATCTGTTGGTGATCAATTGTCCATCTAAAGCTTCAATAACCGGGATTTCTTCCTGCCCGGTAAATGGGTAAATAAAATCTTCTTCCTTTTTTAAACCGCAATCGAAATGATTTACCGATTTCTGATCTTCAACGTGTGTTACCCAATCGCCAACCGTTTTCCCATTTTCGGCCAGCAATAAGCCATCAATATACGTTTGCTTCACCTTGAAGTTTTTTAAATCTTCCAGTATGATAAAATCCGCATCATCGTTAATCTGTAATGAACCAACATCCAATTTGTAATGAAGAATAGGGTTGATACAGGCTGCCTGCAGGATATTGAAAATATCAATCCCTTTCTCTACCGCTCTTGCACAAAGTTGATTGATATGGTTTTCGACCAGGCTATCCGGATGTTTATCATCGCTGCAGAACATCATCATTTCCGGCCAATCGTTCAGCAAATCGATCAGGGCCTCGAAGTTTTTGGCTGCACTTCCTTCCCGAATGAGGATTTTCATACCCCGTTGTAATTTATCTAAAGCCTCTTCCGCAGTAAAACATTCGTGATCGGTGGAAATTCCGGCATCGATATATTGTTGAACAATATCGCCACGCAAGCCAGGTGCATGTCCATCAACAGGTTTGTCCAGCTGATGGGCAGCTGCAATCTTTTTTAAAACTTCCTCGTCTTTATACAGTACGCCCGGGAAATTCATCATTTCACTGAGGTATTTTATCTCAGGCCTTTCCAAAAGTGCTTTTACGTCATCATGATTTAATTCAGCTCCGGCAGTTTCAAAAATGGTAGCCGGAACACAGCTTGGTGCGCCAAAGTTAAATTTGAAAGGTACGGTATTTCCGTTATCGATCATGAATTCTACACCTTCCATGCCACATACATTGGCAATTTCGTGCGGATCACTTATTGTAGAAACGGTTCCATGTACAACGGCTAATCTTGCAAATTCACTCGGAATCAACATGCTGCTTTCGATGTGTACATGGCTATCAATAAATCCCGGAGAAATAAAATGAGCGCCATCTTTTTGATCAGAGATTTTGGTAACTGATTTTATCTTGCCGCCCTTAACCTCCACTTTGCCAAAGAAAATATTCCGCTTTGTGATGTTAATGATATTTCCTTCGACTTTGAAAGTGTTCATGTATTCCTTATGTTTTGCCATCGTCACCCTGAATTTATTTCAGGGTCTTAATTCAAAGATGCCGAAATAAATTCAGCATAACGATAGAGGTGTTAACTCTTCTTAATATTTCAATAATTTATCAATTGTTTCTGCTAATCTCGCTTTAGCCAGAAAATCTTCTTCCAGGACCTTGCTCATCGGAATCGCGGTATCTAAACTTGCACAGCGCATTACCGGAGCATCCAGGTAAGCGAAACAATGTTCTCCGATCCAGGCGGAGATTTCGGCACCAAAGCCATTTGTTAAGGTATCTTCGTGCAAAATTAAAACCCTACCGGTTGCTTTAACGGCTTCGGTAACGGTTTCTTTGTCCCATGGTTGAAGCGTACGCAGATCAATTATAGCAGCACTACTATCTGGATGTTGTTTCACATAATCCAATGCCCAGTGCACACCTAAACCATAGGTAATGATCGAAAATTGATCACCATTGGTTAACATAACTGCTTTGCCGATCTCTGTAGTATAATAACCGTCCGGAACAGAGGCCGTTAAACTTCTGTAAAGGTATTTATGCTCAAAATACAGCACAGGGTTTGGATCTTCTATAGCAGCTAACAACAATCCTTTTGCATCTTCTGGGAAGGCTGGATAAACAATCTTTAGGCCAGGCGTTTTGGTAAACCAGGCTTCGTTACTTTGCGAGTGAAATGGCCCTGCGCCGGTTCCTGCGCCTGTAGGCATACGCACGACTACATCTGCTTTTTCACCCCAGCGGTAATGTGTTTTGGCAAGGTTATTTACAATCTGGTTAAAACCTACGGTTACGAAATCCGCGAACTGCATTTCTACAACAGCTTTATAGCCATTGATAGATAATCCTAAACCTGCACCTACAATGGCCGATTCGCAAATAGGAGTATTGCGCACCCTGCCTTTTCCATATTTAGCCGTAAAACCATCGGTAATCTTAAAAGCACCACCATAATCGGCAATATCCTGTCCCATTAAAACCAGATTGGGATATTTTTGCATCGCGAGGTCCAGTCCATCCGTTATGGCATCTAAATATCTTTTTTCTGTAGCAGATTGATCCGGTTGAATAACATTTTGCGCGTAAGGAAAATACATATCCTCTTCTTCCTGAGTAGCATTGGCCACGGGCTCAGCTTCGTCAAAAGCTTCTTCAACTTCCAATTCAATATCTCTTTTAACCTGAATTTTAATGTCGATAACAGCATCAGAAGTTAAAATCCCCTGTTCAATTAAATAGGCTTCATAATTGCTCAATGGATCTTTCTTTTCCCACTCATCAAATAATTCATGTGGAACATATTTGGTGCCCGATGCTTCTTCATGGCCCCGCATCCTGAAGGTAAGGCATTCTACCAAAACCGGCCTCGGATCTTTTCGGATTTCACTGGCCAGCTGACTGATGGTGTCATAAACTTCTAAAATATTATTTCCGTCGATCTGAATACCTTCTATACCATAACCAATGGCTTTATCAACCAGGTTTTTACATCTGAACTGTTCAGATTTTGGAGTGGAAAGTCCATATCCGTTATTCTCAATCAAAAAGATTACAGGAAGATTCCAAACCGCAGCAACATTTACGGCTTCATGAAAATCGCCTTCACTGGTTGCACCCTCTCCCGTATAAACCAGGGTAGCGTGTTGCTTATTGGCCAAAACATCAGCCAATGCAATGCCATCAGCCAGGGCCATCTGTGGGCCAAGGTGTGAAATCATGCCGATAATTTTATAATCCTGTGCCCCGAAATGGAAGGAACGATCCCGACCTTTGGTAAAGCCGGTAATTTTGCCCTGCCATTGGGCCATTAGCTTTTTTAGGGGAATATCGCGGGAGGTAAAAACACCCAGGTTACGGTGCATGGGCAAAATATATTCATTGCTTTGCATGGCTAAGGTACTGCCAACCGCAATGGCTTCCTGTCCAATACCCGAAAACCATTTGCCAATCCGGCCCTGGCGTAAAAGTTTGAGCATTTTGTCTTCAACCATCCGGGGATAAAGCAATCTTTTATATAAATTCAATAAGAATTTGTCGTCTTTATCTCTTCTATGAAATTGCATATCTGGTTAGGTTATAACTAATTACTCCCGATCTTAAGACTCCTTACTTTTCTTCAATTCCTCCCACTGTTTTGCAAAAGACTTATCGGCAACCTTAGGCATTTCACGGTATTTACCCCAGCTCTTTTTGAAAAATCTTTTGAGCATAAGGTTTTTAAACTTTCCACCAAAGAAATCCATCCATTTGCGTTTTTGCATCATTCTGCTGAACATGCTCCAACCTATTTCCTCTTTTTTGCCATTTTCATGACCTGCAGCCGCATCTCTACGGTTAAGCAATAACATCTTGTGGATATCGATCTTAACCGGGCAAACCTCCGAACACTTGCCGCAGAGGCTTGAAGCATAACTTAAGTGTTTAAACTCTTCCATGCCCTTTAAATGCGGTGTAATTACCGATCCTATGGGCCCACTATAAGTGGTATTGTAGGTATGGCCGCCAATATTTTTATACACCGGGCATGCATTTAAACATGCACCACAACGGATGCAGTACAAACCCTGTCTTTGATCTTTTTGCGCCAATAAATTGGTACGGCCATTATCTAATAAGATGACATACATTTCCTCTGGCCCATCGGTTTCATTGGGTTGGCGTGGACCGCTTAAAATGGTGTTGTAAACCGTTAAGTTCTGCCCGGTTCCGTGCGATGCCAGTAGAGGCCAGAACAGATCCAGATCAGCCATAGAAGGAATTACTTTCTCAATCCCTACAATAGCGATATGTATTTTTGGAAATGTGGTACTCAAACGTGCATTACCTTCATTTTCAGTTAAAGCGATACTGCCGGTATCAGCGATTAGAAAATTACCACCGCTAATGCCGATATCAGCGGTCAGATATTTATCGCGAAGCAATTCTCTTGCTTTTTGTACCAGCTGTGGGGGAGTGGCATCGATAGGGGTGCCGAATTTATCGTGAAATAACTGCGCAATATCTGCGGCACTTAAGTGCATGGCAGGAGTAACAATATGGTATGGTGCCTGGCCCAGCAATTGAACAATGTATTCACCCAGATCGCTTTCTAATGATTCGATATTATTCTTTTCCAGAAAGTCGTTCAGGTGGATTTCCTCGGTGGTCATCGATTTTGATTTGATAACCGTTTTACCATTATTTTTTTTGATGATATTGAGAATTTCCTGTTGGGCTTCCTCTGTATTGTTTGCCCAGATTACCTTACCGCCCCGGCGCTGAAAATTAGATTCGAATTCCGGTAAGAATTTATCGAGATTTTCCATTACACGCCACTTGATGACGTGTGCTTTTTTCTTGGATGCCTCTAAATTTTCGAATTTTGATAAGCCGCGTTCAACAGCAACATTGTATTTGCCAATATTATAATTTATGGTTTTACGATGCGGTAAATCGAAAGCTTTCTCGTCAGATTTCTCTAAAAATTCCTCGGCAATATTCATCAATTTTATTTTGTAATAGGGTAACGAATATAAACTGATTTTAGTTTTTAGCTATTTCGTTATAAATTCAAAGATAGGAAACCCTATTGAGTTTATTTTTAGAAAAGTTGAAGAAGAAATACTTAATATTTTAAATAGATTCCTACCAAACTACGCTAGTTATATATCTTTTTGCAATCTCATCACTTGAAATTAGATCTAAACCTAATGCTAAGCTTGTAGCGATAATAATTCTATCAAATGGATCACGGTGAATAAAAGGGAGATTCTTAAGTATTTTTAATGTTCCAAAATCAATTGGTAGGATATTGATATTACTGGAATTACACGAATCTATCAATTCATCAAGTGAATATTGTATTTGTAATTTGCCAAGGGATTGCTTGATCGTAATCTCCCATAAACTTGCGATGCTTAAATAGAGTTGGGTTGTTGAATCTTCTAAAATATTTCTTGCTGCTATTGATAATGCATTATTATCATCTTGCATCCAAAGTAAAACATGGGTATCAAGCAAATACTTTTCCATTACATGTAATCTTTGAAATCATCTAATGGTGCATTGAAGTCCTCACTCATTTTCATTTTTCCCTTAAGCAATCCGAGTTTTCTTTTACTTTTTTCTTTATCCTTTTTTTCTACTTTCTTTTGTAAAATAAAATCAATAAAATCTTCTACCTCTTGCTGATAGGCAACAGGGATCATTTTAATTTTTTCTAAAATCTGAAACTGATCCATAGCTCGCTTTATTCAAAAATAACATTTTAATCTTGAAATCTAAAGTTCAGGGTATTACGCATAAAAAAGTCCCGATGTAAAATCGGGACGCTATGTTTTAAATGATTATTCTTTTGGATTGCCTTTTCCATCCATATCTACGGCAGGGCGTTTAGCTCTGTTTGCTAATTCCCACGCGGTAAAGTAGGTCAGTTTTGCCCTTTTGGCCAAAAGCGGGAAATTGATTTTGCTTACTTCATCACCTGGTTTATGGTAGTCTTGTTGTAACATTCCATCGTAATAGAAAATAATCGGAATGCCCAATTTAGCAAAGTTATAGTGATCTGAACGGTAATAAATCTGTTCAGGATCTTTTGGATCATCATATTTATAATCCAGTTTCATTTTGGTATAGGTTGCATTCACCTGCTCACTGATGTTGGCTAAATCGCTGCTCAACATTTTCGAACCCACTGAGTAGATATAGTTTGCAGAATCTGGTTTGCCTAGATATTCTTCGCCCGTACGGCCAATCATATCGGTATTTAAGTCAGCAATGGTATTTTCGACAGGAAAAACCGGATGCTCCGAATACCATTCAGAACCCCAAAGTCCTTTTTCTTCACCAACAACTGTCATGAAAAGGATACTGCGTTTTGAACCTTTACCTGCCTTTTTAGCATCTGTAAATGCTTTTGCCATTAATAATACACCGGTAGTTCCCGATCCATCATCATCGGCTCCATTATTTACCTTGTCTTTTGCGTTTGGATCAGTTTCTAATCCAATATGGTCGTAGTGGCCTGTAAGAATCAATACTTCTTTTTTTAATACTGGATCTGAACCTTCCAAATAACCCAATACATTTTCACACCTCACTGGTGTTTCTGTTTTTGCAGCACTTGCAGAAAAAGGTACGTTTAATACCTGAGAAGCAGGGGCCTGACTGTCTACAATTTTCTTTTGCAGATCCGCAACGGTAGTATTTGATGCTTTTAACAATTCGTTCGCTAGCGCAACTGATATAGAGATGCGTGGAATGTCATTTTGTTTCTGGGCTTCGATAGCAGCATTGGTTTTGACCATTACCCTGCCATTTTTCAGCGTCTGTTTGGTGCTTTCTGTTATTCTGTCAACAGCTGGGTCGATCAGGATAATCGCTTTCACATTATTTTCTGCAAAGTATTTTGCTCTTGCTTCAAGTGTAGCACGGTAAGCAGCCCTGTCAATCCTGGCACCAGGTTTCAAAGTCGGGTCGCCACCATTAAACATGATTACTGTTTTTCCTTTAATATCAATGCCAGCAAAGTCGTTATAGCTATCTTTTTTTATTCCAAAACCAACAAAAACAAGTTCATTGCTTGAGAAAGTAAAGCCCTTATCGCTAATTAGGGTAGGCGATACCAGATAATCTTTTTGATATTCTTTTGGTTGACCGTTTACCGTAACCTGGCTTTCTTTTAAGGTAACGTTAACCAGATCAATTTTTTGAAAATAACTGCCGTTTACTGGAGCTTTTAAGCCCAAAGATTTAAAATAATCGCGGATATAATCAGCAGCCATCCAGGCACCTTTGGTTCCGGTTTCGCGGCCTTCATATGCATCGGAAGCCAATACAGAAAGATGTTTATAAGCATTGTCTGGATTAATGGCCTTACTGAATTTTATCGCATCCTGATTAGGCTTAAGGGGCTTGATTTGGCTAAAGCAACTCGCTGATACCAGCGAGGCCAAACCAAGGGCTAAAAACTTTTTGTTCATTATGATAATAGTTAGTTGAGTTTCTTGTTAACACGAAATTTTTTCAACCCTGTTCTGGTGGCGGCCGCCCTCAAATGCAGTGCTTAAAAATGTCGTGGTAATTTCTTTTGCCAGTTCTTCTGAAACAAATCTTGCCGGAATACACAGAATGTTTGCATCATTGTGTTTGCGTACTAAGGATGCTACCTCATTTTCCCAGCATAAACCAGCCCTGATGTGCTGGTGTTTATTGGCGGTTATCGCCACACCATTTGCCGATCCACAAAGTAAAATTCCATAGGTAAATTCTCCGCTTTCTACGGCATCAGCAACAGGATGGGCAAAATCTGGATAATCTACAGAACTTTCAGAATAAGTACCAAAATCTTTTACCTCGTAATCCTGTAAAAAATCTTTTAGTATTTCTTTATATTCAAAACCGGCGTGATCCGCTCCAATCGCAATTTTGATCTTTGTATCAGACATTGTCAAATTTATAGAGAATTATGAAATATGTTCGTAATGTTTTTGTTAGTTAGCATAAAAAGCGGCCTCAGCTTTTTTCTTCTTTTTCTCGATGTATGCCGAAACAAAAATACTTAATTCGTAAAGCAGGAATAACGGTGTCGCCACAATTAACATCGTCATGATATCAGGTGTCGGCGTAACAATAGCTGCAATAATGAGAATGATTACGGCTGCATATCTTCTGCTCGATCTCATCAGTTTCGGGGTCATTAATCCCAGTTTTGAAAGGATGAAAATAATCACAGGAAGTTCGAAGATAATTCCGGTACCTAGGGTTAAGGTGGCAACCGAAGATAGGTATGAATCGACAGTAAAAGTGTTTTTGATTTCAGCACTTACCGTATAACCTGTTAAAAAATTAACCGATAGAGGGCATACCACAAAATATCCAAAGAAGATACCAATAATAAAAAGTACCGATGCGAAGAAAACAAAACCACTGGCCGATTTGCGTTCGTTCTCATGTAAAGCGGGTTTAATAAAACGCCAGATTTCCCACAGTAAGAAAGGAAAACCAACTACAATACCACACATAACACAAACGTTTAACTGCAGGTTAAACTGACCCGCCATCTCGGTATTAATGATTTCGCCGTTGATTTTTGTGATACACATGTCCTTACCTAATGAAGGAAAATGCTCAACCAGTTTACACATCATTCGGTAAGTCCAGAAATCTGGTTTTTTAGGCCCGAAAATGATTTTATCAAGAATTTCTTCATTAAAGTAAAAAGCGATGCCCGTAAAAACGGCAATAGCAATTACGGCTCTGATTAAATGTTTACGGAGAACATCCAGGTGATCAAAAAAAGACATTTCTGCCTCTAATGTGGTGCTCTTTTGCCCGATTGCTTTTGTAAGTAGATTTTTTTTAGTGTCGCTCATGTTGAAAACAAAAATACCATTCTATTTGAATAGAATGGTATTTACGTGTTAAATATAGAAATAGTTTATATTATTCTGAAAATTCGAAGGTTTCCATAAATTTCGTGGTGAAATTTCCAGCCCTGAAGTTAGGGTCTTTCATCAGTTGTAAATGGAATGGAATAGTCGTTTTAATACCCTCGATTACGAATTCGCTCAACGCACGTTCCATGGTGCAAATAGCCTCTTCACGGGTTTGCGCTACGCAGATCAGTTTAGCAATCATCGAATCGTAATTAGACGGAATTGAATATCCTGCATAAACGTGTGTATCTACACGAACACCATGGCCACCCGGAGAATGGAAATTAGTGATTTTACCTGGAGAAGGACGGAAATTATTCGCCGGATCTTCAGCATTGATACGACACTCGATAGCATGCATCTCTGGTGTATAGTTTTTACCTGAAATCGGAATCCCCGCAGCAACTTTAATCTGTTCTTTAATTAAATCGAAGTTAATTACTTCTTCGGTAACCGGATGTTCTACCTGGATACGGGTGTTCATTTCCATGAAGTAAAAGTTACGGTGTTTATCAACCAAAAATTCGATTGTGCCCGCACCTTCGTAGTTTACAGCCATTGCGCCCTTAATAGCGGCTTCGCCCATTCGTACGCGAAGCTCGTCAGTCATAAATGGTGAAGGAGATTCCTCAACCAATTTCTGGTGACGGCGTTGAATAGAACAATCGCGTTCCGATAAGTGGCAGGCTTTGCCAAACTGATCTCCGATGATCTGGATTTCAATGTGGCGTGGATCTTCAATGTATTTTTCTAAATATAAGCCATCGTTTCCAAATGCGGCACCAGATTCCTGACGGGCGCTGTCCCATGCATTTTCGAAATCTTCATCTTTCCACACCACACGCATACCACGTCCACCACCGCCGGCAGTTGCCTTTAGGATAACGGGGTAACCCATTTCATTAGCAATGGCAATACCTTCTTTAACGCTGGTAAGCAAACCTTCTGATCCCGGGATGGTTGGAACACCTGCAATTTTCATGGTTTCTTTTGCAGAGGCTTTATCGCCCATGCCGTTAATCTGCTCAGGGGTAGCACCAATAAATTTGATGTTGTACTCGCGGCAGATGTTAGAAAACTTAGCGTTTTCTGATAAGAAACCATAACCTGGATGTATGGCATCGGCATTGGTTAATTCTGCAGCCGAGATGATATTTGGGATATTTAAATAAGAATCTTTACTAGGTGGGGGGCCAATACAAACAGCCTCGTCAGCAAAACGTACGTGTAAACTCTCGCGATCTGCGGTAGAATAAACAGCAACCGTTTTGATGCCCATTTCCTTACAGGTACGGATAATACGCAAAGCGATTTCACCCCTGTTGGCAATTAGTATTTTTTTAAACATAATTTTTAATTTAGGATTGCACTGATTTTAAGGGTTTTACCAGTCTAATTGGTGTCATCAATCATCTGTGCAATCAAATTAATCTGTGAAATCAGCTTCTAAATAGGTTCTACTAAAAATAACGGTTGATCGTATTCTACCGGTGATGCATTATCAACCAGGATTTTAACGATACGGCCCGAAACTTCACTTTCAATTTCGTTGAAAAGTTTCATTGCTTCAATAATACAAACTACTTTACCTGTGCTAATTTCATCACCCACATTAACAAACATAGGTTTGTCAGGGCTTGCTGAACGGTAGAAAGTTCCGATCATTGGCGATTTAACGGTAATGTATTTTGAGGTGTCTTCTGCAGCTGGTACAGCAGGTGTTGCTGCAATTGGAGCAGTAGGAGCTGTGGCAACAGGGGCAGCGGCCTGTACAAGCGGAGCTTGTGGTACGGTAGCATGCACAACTGTTGGTGCCTGGTTTGTTTTGATCGTGATTTTGAAGTTTTCTTGCTCAATAGCAACTTCATTTACTCCAGAACGAGAAACAAATTTAATCAGTTCCTGTATTTGTTTGATATCCATTTTTTAGGCTAGTTATGTAAAAAATAGTGTTTATTGAATTAACTAAGTTATACTTTTTTTGTTTTAATTTTTTATCTGCGCAGCATACGACTTCGGACTTCCGACTAAGACTGCTGACTAATTTGTGTCGTAAGCCCATTTAAGGTAAACCGAGCCCCAGGTAAAACCACCACCGAATGCAGCTAAAACGATGTTATCACCTTTTTTTAATCTGCTTTCCCATTCCCATAAGCATAAAGGAATGGTTCCGTTGGTTGTATTTCCGTAACGCTCGATGTTGATCATTACCTTATCCGTAGTAACACCCATGCGGTTTGCAGTGGCATCGATAATACGTTTGTTGGCCTGATGAGGCACCAACCATGCAACATCATCAGCGGTTAGGCTATTGCGTTCCATAATTTCTGCAGCAACATCCGCCATATTGGTTACCGCAAATTTAAATACCGTTGGGCCTTCCTGATGCGCATAATGTAATCTTGCATCAATTGTTTCGTGGGTTGCCGGCATAACCGATCCACCTGCTTTCATGCCCAGGTAATCTCTTCCGGAACCATCTGTTCTTAAAATCGAATCCTGTATTCCCAAACCCTCTTCGTTCGGTTCCAATAATGCACAGCCACAACCATCACCAAAAATGATACAGGTTGTGCGGTCTTCGTAATTAATGATTGACGACATTTTATCGCCACCAACTACTAAAACCTTTTTATGTCTTCCCGATTCAATGAATGAGGCACCTGTAGAAAGTCCGAAAATAAAGCCCGAACATGCTGCCTGTAAATCGTAACCCCATGCATTTGTAGCACCAATTTTATCCGCTAAAACGTTTGCAGTTGCAGGGAAAGTAAAATCAGGTGTAGTGGTGCAAAAGATAATCAGTTCAATTTCTTTTGCATCAATTCCTCTCTTTTTAAGTAAACCGTTTACGGCATGAACAGCCAGATCGGAAGTACCTAAACCTTCTCCCTTTAAAATTCTACGTTCTTTAATTCCCGTTCTGCTGGTAATCCATTCATCCGAAGTATCAACCATGGTTTCTAACTCTGCGTTTGTAAGCACATAGTCGGGAACGTAACCATTTACTGCTGTAATAGCAGCGTGAATTTTACTCATTTTAAGAATTTTAATAAACTATTTAAATGCAATTCTAATTTTTTCTACCAAACCGGTAGTAATCATTTCTCTTGATTGGAGAACCATATTTTTAACCGCCAGCGGACTAGAAATACCATGTCCGATAACAACGGGAGCATTAACACCTAAAACCGGGCTGCCACCATATTGTTCATAATTAAAACGATCAAAGAATTCATCTTTTAACCCTTTTTTGATGGTCAGCACATAAAACGATTCTGCTAATTTAAGCATCACATTCCCCGTAAATCCATCACAAACAATTACGTCAGCCTTATCGTTAAACAAATCTCTTCCTTCAACATTGCCAACAAAGTTGAACAGGTTGGTATCTTTCATTAATGGGAAAGTAGCCATGCTGAGCATGTTTCCTTTCTCATCTTCTTCACCAATATTCATCAAAGCTACCTTAGGGTTCTCTATCTGCAAAAGATTTTCTGCGTATAAACTGCCTAAAACGCCAAATTGTAATAAAATATCAGGTTTACAGTCGGCATTTGCACCTACATCTAACAGTAAGCCAGTACCACCTTTAATTTTTGGAAGAATTGTACATAAGCAAGGGCGGATAATGCCCGGAATGGTTTTAACGCTAAATACAGCGCCAACCAACATGGCTCCAGAGTTACCGGCACTTGCAAAAGAGTCGAGTTTACCTTCTTTTAAAAGGTTAAAACCAACTGCTATGCTCGAATTTGGTTTCTGAACGATTGCTTTGGTAGGATGTTCGCCCATACCAATTACTTCATCAGTATGAACGTATTCAAAATGATCTGGATTAAAACCTTCTTCTGCAAGAATCGGTTTAATCTGTTCGGTATCGCCAATAAGAACTAAATGCTCTCCGGCGTTAAGCGATTGATGAGCAGCTATTGCTCCCAAAACGATTGCTTTGGGAGCATAGTCTCCACCCATTATGTCGAGGCCTATTTTCATAGAAAAAATCTGTTTGTGTTAAGTCAGGTGTAATCCTGAATTTTTCAGTTGACTAAGGTATGACTAAAGCCGCTGAAAACACAAACAATTTTTTAAGAAAATTACCCTATCTGAGTATTTTCGATAACCAGTTTACCGTTGTAGTATAAGTTACCATCAACGTTGTAAGCACGGTGAGGTACGTGGATAGCACCTGTTGCCGAGCATGTTGCTAAAGAAGGAGTAACAGCTTTATAGTGCGTTCTTCTTTTATTTTTTCTCTGTTTCGAGATCTTCCGTTTTGGATGTGCCATTGCTGTATAATCTAATTATTTTTTTAACTTATTAAGGGCTTCCCAACGTGGGTCGCTTGTTTGTTCATTTTCTTCAGCCTGTTTCTCAATCGATAATTGATTTAAACGGTCAATCATTTCCTGATCACAATCTTTGCCTGCCTGTTCGCAGTTTTTGATATAAGGTACCGCTACGTTAATCATTTCGTATAAAGGGCCCGATATATCAATCTCGGTATCCTTACGGCTTAGCGAGATGATCTCTTCATCATCGCTTTCCAATTCATCTTCAGCAAATTTTACAATCTGACGTTCGTAAAGATTTACCGGTAACGAAAACTCAGATAAACATTTGTCGCAGTCTAAATTAACTGTACCAATAATTTTAAATTTTAGAAGCAACATGGTCTCTTGTTTCTCGAGTTCCAGGTCTACTTTCAAATTCCCGCTTTTAATTAGCGAATACTCAAATGCATTAAAAAAGGTGTCATCAAGCTCATAATCAAACTGATGGGTTCCCAATTTTAATCCGGTAAACGGTAAAGAAAATTGTTTTAGTGGGTTCAAAGTACTGTAAAATTTTAGCCTGCAAATGTAGGGATAAAAAAATTAGATTAAAAATGTTTTTTTAAAAATGTTGGTGTTAATCGGACAGGTTTTCAGAATGTTAATTTTTTAAAAATTAATTTCCCACCAGTTGTGATTTGTAATGCACACCCTGGTACACGGGATTTGCAATCATAAACCCGCCCATCCCGGTCAACAAAAATGACTAGCTGGCCAATACCATTTCCTTATTGTTCCTGCTCCATTCGCTCCACGAGCCTACATAGAGTTTAGGGATAGGTAAACCCGCATAATCCATTGCAAGGAGTGTATGACAGGCCGTAATGCCCGAACCACAGTGCACAATTACATTTTCGGGCTTAACGTGGGCAAGTGCTTCCGAATATTTTTCTTTTAGTATATCAGGCGGCAGGAATGCGCCTGTGGCATCTAAATTTTCTGTATAAGGAATATTGGCAGCGCCAGGGATATGTCCTGCAATTAAATCAATTGGCTCGGTAAGGCCTGCAAAACGGTTGGCATCACGTACATCAATTAAGATATAATTGTCGGTTTTGGCTACCCTTTCTACCTCGTTAATATCCGAAAGCGGTAAATTCCAGGCCGCGATCTCATATTTTTCAACGGATTTAGGGATTTCCACTTTATCCGTAGTTGGGAAACCGGCTTTTACGGCTGCCTGGAAGCCACCATCAATCACCTGTACCTTTTCGTGCCCGATAGCCTTTAACATCCACCAGAGCCTCGCGGCTGCGTTGCCACCATTTTTATCATCGTAAACAAGTACATGACTGTGCCTGGTGATCCCCAATTTTTGTAGAACGGTAGCAAACTGCTCGAAAGTAGGCAACGGATGTCTTCCACCAATTGCAAAATCTCCAATATTTGCCAGGTCGTTATTTACATCTGCAAAAAGTGCTCCTGCTAAATGTTGTTCGTCGTATCTGACTTTAGAACCGGCACTGGCATCTACAATTACAATTTCTTCATCCTGGTTTAGCCAGGTTAATTCCGCTGGTTTTATGATTGGGGATAATTTCATGTTTATTTCTTAAACCCAAAGATATATAAAATTGAAATTATGATAGCGTACCGGAAATACAGTTTCTTGATAACTTTAAATTACTTTCATCTCTTTAATTTTATGGTCTGCTAAGGCAATTAAATGTTTAAATATTTGCGGACTGCCTGGGAAGTTTCCAGAAACTTTAATATTCACTACATATTGGTTTTCGGATTCTTTTATAAAATCCACAAGTTCATTGTTTAGTGTAAACTGTTGATCGAAGGCTTCTTTCCATTTTTGGATTTCCTCACTGCCTGAATAGCTTTTGCCGTCATCAAAAAACACGGCATCCTTTGTAAATGTCTCCCTAAACAGCGCACTATCTTTGTGATTGGCTGCTTTAATATATGCTGCTATAGCTTTTGGTAATTTTTCCATGGTTTTTATATTGTAGGGATTGTTCCTCCGTCAATGATATATTCTGTTCCGGTTAAATAAGCTGCTCTTGGTGAAACCAAAAAGCTCACGAGTTCGGCTACTTCTTCTGGTTTAGCCGGGCGGCCAAATGGGATTCCACCTAGCGCATCCATCAAGCTTTGTAATGCTTCATCAAATGAGCTGTTGTTGCTTTCGGCTAATCTTTTTACCATTCGGTCTGCGGATGTAGTTTGAATAAAACCCGGCGAAACCGTTAAAACCCTAACGCCTTTTGGCGATACTTCATTGGACAGGCCTTTACTATAATTTTTTAATCCTGCTTTGGCAGCTGCGTAAGGTAATGTAGATTCGAACAGGGGCATTGTAGCCTGTATGGATGAGATGTGCACAATAACTCCCGCCTTTTTTGCTAACATGTAAGGCAAGAGGCCCTTATCAAGCCTTACGGGTGCCAATAGGTTACTCTGAAGTGTTTGTGTCCAGTGTTCTTCGGTTAAGGCATCAAAACCACCGCCAGGCGTTTCGGAGCCACCAATATTGTTAACCAGAATGTCGACTCCGCCAAAAAGGCTTTTAATGTGATCTATTACTTTTGTTGTGCCACCTGGAGTACTGAGGTCGGCAGCAATAAATGTAAAATCGTTATCCAGATCTGTCGGTTCGTTTCTGGCGGTAACCATAATCTTTGCTCCGGCTTGTGCCAGTCTTTCGGCGATGGCTTTTCCCGCACCTTTTGTTCCGCCGGTTACCAGGGCTACTTTGCCCGATAACTCCTTATTAAAATTGAAATTTTCCATTACACAAAAATCGGCTAAATAGTCTTCCCAAACCATTACGGAAAAGCGATTCAGATAGGGATAAATTTATCACTATAAGCAGTTTGGTTACGATGGATTATATTTGTGCATGTATAAAAGAAAAATTCCGGTTTCTTTAAATTGTGGCCTCGATCTGATAGCAGAGGTATTATATGGTAAATGGAAAATGCGGTTATTGTATTTTATTAACCAGGGTCATAAACGGCCGAGTGAGCTACAGCGGAAGATTCCGGATGCCTCGCGAAGGGTATTGGGGATGCAGTTAAATGAGCTGGAGCAGGATGGACTGGTGTCTAAAATCATTTTTCAGCAAATGCCGCCCAAAGTGGAGTATAGTATCACTCCTTTTGGTGAAACCTTAATTCCTATTGTTGCTGCCCTGGGCGAATGGGGCGACAAACATGAGGAACAATTAAGGGATGCCGTTTCGAAACGCATTGAAAATATCTAGATTACTTTTTGTTTAATAAGGCCCAGAGCCCCAAAATTGGCCCGATTGCTAAAATCATATAAAGATATTGCACATTGAGCTGTTTTGATAACAGGTTAACCACCTGGATGCTGATGATGGTGATGGCAAAACCGATACAGTTGACTAATGTTAATGAGGTGCCCCGCAGGTTTTCGGGCGCGTGTTTGGCAATTAAAGAAGAAAACAATGGCGAATCGGCCGTGCCTGCTAAACCCCAGCAAAATAAAAAGATAAGAAAAGGATAAGCTGAACCGTTAAACAAGAAAATGGGAGAGAGCAGGCAGCACAGTCCTGAAATGGCCAATGCCAGAGTGGCAATCCGTTTTGCGCCAAACTTTTGTGATAATATACCACCAACCATGCAGGATAATCCGCCTGAGGCAATAACCAAAAATGAAAGCAGCGGAATATTTAAGGTTTGACCGGGATGTTTGCTGTTATAAAGCAGCAACATACCAGGCAGAAATGCCCAAAAGGTATACAGTTCCCACATGTGGCCAAAATAACCAAAGGCGGCCGATCTGAACCCCGGGTTTTTAAAACCGCTGAGGCAGGAACGGAGGTCGAATTTTTGTCCAACTGTTCTAAATGGTCCGTTAGGCACAAGCAATAAAATAGCAATTGCACCTGTTAGCGATAAAGCCGATGTAGCAAAAATGACATATTGCCAGGGGAAACTCGCTGTAAATGTTTTTAATAAATGCGGGAATGCAGTGCCGAACACTAAAGCCCCAACTAAAAAGCCCAATGATTTTCCCAAACCATCCTTAAAGTAATCTGATGCGATCTTCATTCCAACGGGATAAATCCCGGCCAGCATAAAACCTGTTAAAAAGCGAAACAGCAATAATAAGTTTACACTAGGTAATTCGAGGCACATGCCCAGATTAAACAAGGCTGCTGTAATTCCACAGATAAAGAACACTTTTGAGGGTGAAAAGATATCTGAAATGGCAAAAAAGGCAAATAGCAATGTCCCGCTGATAAAGCCGAACTGTACCATACTGGTGAGGTTGGCCAGAAGGTTATTTTCGGTAGGGAAGTTTTTAACGATATCGGGTAGTACAGCATTCCCGGCAAACCACAAAGAGGTGCAGAGAAATTGTGCAATAACGATTGTAGGGAGAATGTACTTAGTTATTTTAGTGCTGCTCATTTTAATTTTGTGCACAATTTTAACTAAAATAAACCTAGAAGTGGAAATCCTTTTTTGTTGCAATAATCTAACAGCGCAGCATGGCATCACAAAAAAGATTGAAACGGATAGCAGGGCTTTCGGAACCGATGAAACACAAAGCCTTGCTTTACAAAAGAATGAACCGCCTTAAGTCATCTAAGGACATGTTGGCTTTTTATAAGTAAGGGGGGCCAAAGGCGGAGGTTATGTTTTTTACAGCCAATTGTTTGTATACTTTGGTCTTTCTGTGCTAAAAACCTTCCACCTTAAGAAGCATCATCCTTAATATCAAATTGTGTTTCCACAACCTTGCCTCCAGAACGCAATTGGTTCGCCAGCATTTCTTCCTGTTCCCTGCGGTTTTTCACAATGTGGATGGCTGAGAATAAGGCTTCGGTAAATGAAGTAGAGTCAGCTAAATCTTTACCCGCAATATCGTAACCAGTTCCATGATCGGGAGAGGTACGTACGAAGTTTAAACCTGCCGTATAGTTTACACCATTGTGGAAGGCCAGTGTTTTAAAAGGAATTAAGCCCTGATCGTGGTACATGGCCAAAACTGCATCAAATTGTTTGTAGCTCCCATTGCCGAAAAAGCCATCGGCAGGGTATGGGCCAAAACAAACAATGCCTTTATCGTAGGCTTCCTGAATGGCAGGCGTAATAATTTCAGCTTCCTCAGTACCCAATAAGCCATTGTCGCTGGCGTGTGGATTTAAGCCCAGCACGGCAATTTTTGGTTTTTCGATCCAGAAGTCTTTTTTCAGGCTTTCGTTGATCAGCCTTAATTTACTGATGATTTTATCTTTTGTGATAGCCGCTGGAACATCTTTTACAGGGATGTGTCCGGTAACTACACCAACTCTTAAATTTTCACTGATGAGAAACATCAGCACATCTTTACTTCCACTTTTTTCCTGTAGGTATTCGGTATGGCCCGGAAAAGCAAAGGTCTCTGATTGAATATTGTGTTTGTTAATCGGAGCGGTAACTAAAGCATCAATATCACCGTTTACCAGATCGGCAGTGGCACGCTCTAGCGATAAAAGTGCATATTTCCCGCCCGTTGCAGTTACCTGCCCGAGTTCGATTTTTACATCTTCTTCCCAGCAATTAATCATGTTTGCCTTTTTTGGCTGCGCCTGATTGGCGTGATTGACCACATTAAAACTGAAATCGCCCAGGCTGTTTGCTTTTCGGTGAAAAGAGGATACCTTGGTATGACCGTAAACAATCGGCGTGCAATAATTTAAAATAGCAGGATTGGATAATGTTTTGATGATTACCTCTAAACCTATGCCGTTTACGTCGCCTATACTGATGCCAATTTTAAGTTTATCGCTCATAATTACTGGAAAATTTTAGCGCAAATTACTGATTTTCGTTTAAACCCTTTAAAAAAAATGAAACCGCAAAGCACACGAAGTGATTTGCAAAGAAATAATAAGCCTATCTTTGCTAACAATTTTAATTTAAAAGTCCCGATTCACCGGGATTAAGGGGTATGAGTTTAGTAAAAGCGAAAAAGCATTTAGGGCAACATTTTTTAACCGATAAAGGCATTGCCAACCGTATTGTTGAGGCTTTGGTGAATACTGAAAAATACAATCAGGTTTTAGAGGTAGGGCCAGGAATGGGAATCCTGTCTGATTTTTTGCTGCAGCGTAAAGATTTAGAAACTTATCTGATCGATATCGATACCGAATCTTTTCATTTTTTAAATGAAAAATATCCTCAACTGGGCGACCGGTTAATTAATGGCGATTTTTTAAAACTCGATTTTGATGCCATTTTTCCAGGTCAGTTTGCCATAATTGGGAATTTTCCATACAATATTTCTTCGCAGATCTTATTTAAGATTTTAGATAACCGGAATAAAGTGGTAGAAATGGTGGGCATGTTCCAGAAAGAGGTTGCACAACGCTGTGCGGCGCCGGCTGGCAATAAAGAATACGGTATTTTAAGTGTATTTCTTCAGGCTTATTATAAAATTGAATACCTGTTTACCGTTAAGCCAGGAACGTTTAATCCACCGCCAAAGGTGCATTCCGCCGTAATCCGTTTAACACGGAACGAGGTGGAGACTTTAGACTGTGACGAAAAATTATTCTGGCGTGTAGTAAAAGCGGGTTTCAATCAGCGGAGAAAAACTTTGCGTAATGCGGTTTCGGCAGTGATGCCAAAAGATAAAATGGACGATCATATTTATTTTGAGAAACGTGCAGAGCAGTTAACGGTGGCTGACTTTGTGGCCTTAACACAGCATGTGAGTAAGTTGATGGAAGCTTAGTCTGTACCATCTGGTGTAAGTAATTTTACGGATAGGGAAAGCAGGTTTAGGTTCTCTTCGGTTGCCATAACCCCGCTTTTCATTCCAGGTCCGCACTCGTACCTCGTTTACGGGCTTTACATTTCAATCGGGTTTAATTCACGCAAATACTGCAAGTAAGAAGATATGGCAATAGTAAAAAAAGCCAATTTTCAGTCCTTGTCAAGCCTGTGCAATCCCAAAATCTGTGCAACTATCGGCTCACATATTCTTGCAAATCCGTGATTATTTTCATTGAATTTCTCCTTTCCTTTGCGACATAATTTTAAACGTCATGGTGAATTACAGCGAAATTTTCAGCGAACAAGGAATGGATTATCAAACCTATCGTGCATTGGTTGATCAACTTCTTTTAGAAGGAAAGGCAACTGGTGATGTAAGTTACGATTTACACTACACCAAAATGAATGTGCAAAGGATGAGTCGCGTGGATAAGACGGTTAGCTTAAATGATGAGTTGACTTCAACCATTGATCAACTTAAAGGAAATTATAAGTTTTTAGTCATTACTGAAGGTTGGTGTGGCGATGCTGCACAAATTGTTCCGGTGTTCAATAAAATCGCAGCTGCATCATTGGGTAAAATAGATTTGAAATTTGTATTGCGTGATAAAAACCTGCCCTTAATTGATGCGCATTTGACGAATGGCGGAAGAGCAATTCCGGTTTTAATTGTGCTAAATGAGTCGGCAGATCAGGTTTTAGGCACCTGGGGACCGCGACCATAAATTTTGCAGGAGCTTTTAAAAGAGTGGCGAAAAGAAAGCACTGAAATGCCAATTCTGGCTGAGAAACTTCATGGCTGGTATGCTAAAGATAAAACACAAACTACACAGGCCGGATTAAATGAGCTTTTGAAGGGCTTAGAGCTATAATCTTTAGTTTTAATTAGGCAATAGTCGCTCTGATCCAATGGCTATCGGATTTATTTCAGGGTCTATTTTGCAGGCAAGATGCAGAACCAAGTTCTGCAGGACGATTCGTGAGCGAAAAAAAACCAGACCGTAGTTTTAATCAACAGAAACAGTCAATCCCTCTTGCTGTAAAATTTTGCGGTATACTTCCATTTCGGTAAATGAACCTTCTAAAACCGGGCACTTTCCATCATTGTGCACTTTCCATGCAATTTTTTCGGCTTGCGATTCGTTATAATCCAGATATTTCATCATGCAGTAAATCACATGATCAAAAGTATTGATATCATCATTCCACAAAATAAGGCGATGTACAGTTTTTAAGGAAGTTAAAATTTCTTCGAGCGTAAAGGTCTCTTCTTTGGTTTCTGTAGACATGGTGCAAAAATAAACAATAATTTAGAAGATTTGAGATATTAGATTTGAGATATTAGATTTTAGGATATTACATTGAATCTCGCGTCTCAAATCACACATCTCATATCTTTTTAAATTAACTAACTTTGTTTAACCAAAATATAAATAAAGCATGCACCAGTCTAGAATTGCAGGAATAGGTTACTACGTTCCGAAAAATATATATACAAACGATGATTTGAGCCGGTTTATGGATACCAACGATGCATGGATCCAGGAACGGACCGGTATTAAAGAGCGCCGTTTTGCAGATCGCAATGAGGAAACTACCACAACCATGGGAATTGAAGCAGCAAGGATTGCAATCGAAAGAGCAGGAATTACAGCTAAGGATGTCGATTTCATCGTTTTTGCTACCCTGAGTCCCGATTACTACTTTCCGGGTTGCGGTGTGCTGTTGCAACGCGAAATGGGCATGGGCGAAATCGGTGCTTTAGATATCCGTAACCAATGTTCAGGATTTGTGTACGCCCTTTCTGTTGCCGACCAGTTTGTGAAAACAGGTATGTATAAGAATGTTTTGGTGGTAGGAAGCGAGAAACATTCGTTTGCCATGGATTTTGAAACACGCAGCCGCAATGTTTCGGTGATTTTTGGTGATGGTGCAGGTGCTGTGGTGCTTCAGCCAACAGACGAGCCTGGAAAAGGAATTTTAAGTACACATTTACACAGCGATGGGGCTGATGCAGAAATTCTGGCCATGTATTATCCGGGTTCTCATGCCAATAAATGGTTAAAAGATAAACCCGCTTATCCAGAGCAGGAATTGGGTGGATTATTTATGACGCAGGAGATTTTGGAAAGTGGGGCTGCTTTACCTTATATGGATGGGCCATCGGTTTTCAAAAAAGCTGTGGTTAAATTTCCGGAAGTAATTAAAGAGGCTTTGGCTGCTAATAATTTAACCGAAAAAGATATTGATTTATTGGTGCCACATCAGGCAAATTTACGGATCAGCCAATATGTGCAGCAATTATTGGGTTTGAATGATGATCAGGTTTTTAATAACATTCAAAAATATGGCAATACTACAGCTGCATCTGTTCCAATTGCTTTGTGCGAAGCCTGGGAAGCGGGAAAAATTAAAGATGGTGATTTAGTTTGCCTGGCTGCATTTGGGTCGGGTTTTACCTGGGCAAGTGCATTGATTAGATGGTAGCGTTTGGCGTTTTTCAAAAATGCCAGGCATATTAAGATAAAGAAAAGCCTTTGAAACATATTCAAAGGCTTTTCTTTTGGTGTCTACATAAGTGTAGTGGAACGGCCTATTGTGTTTTTGGTCTGATAAAATCGCCAAGATAACTGCATTCGCCTGCTGCAACGGCATAAAAAGGTGTTTTACCATAGCTAAACCTTAATTCTTTAAGATAAGGATTATTGTAATTCGCCTTAATAAAGTTTCTCCATTTTACATCTTTTTTATCATAATAATAAAATGAAAGTGGGTTTGCATTCATGATGATCTGTTTTTGCAAACATTTGGCCAGCATAAAGGTGCATTTAGCCTTAAAATCGGCATTGGCACTTAAAGCCCTCGCTTTTAAATACCAGGCTTTTGCCGTCTGGGCTTTTTTATAATCGCCATCGTACACATATTTTGCCGGGTTGCCATTGTCGTATGATGACCAATCGTAACTGATCAGGAACCAGCTGTTGCCAAAATAACCCGTTTGATAAACAGCATTGGCCATTTTATAGTAGTAAAGCGCTGCATTTTTTTTATCGCTAACCAGCAATTTCTGCAAGCGGAGCATTTCTGCTGCAAAAGCTTTTTTGCTTACAGATGCTTTGGCAGTTACATATTTTTTTGGATAATCGTTTATCGTTTCGATAAAAGGATTGGCATACAATTTTGAATTCGATTCAGAGCTGTACCAGTTTTCCGGACTAAAGTATTGATAGCTTGATGAAACTTTTGCAAACATCTGAACGGCCTTATCGTATTGGTGCGTACGTAAATAAGTAGTACCATACAATTCATAAAAATCGTCATTTTTAAGTTGATTTAAGGCCGTGGCCAATAATGCGGTAACATCATTGCCAGTTGCTTTGGTTTTATAAACGGCTAAGCCCTGCATACTTTTCGGACTTAAGTTTTTCTGCCAGAATGCTATACTCTGGTAACTCATATTCTGAAAAAGTGAATTTTCTTTCAAAGTTTTGTATTCCATGTCGCCTTTCACCATCGCGAGTGCAGCCTTAGCGGTATCGCCCATACTTAAATAGGCTGGGGCCAATATCTGTTGGTAAAAGTTTCTGGTGGTTCTGCTAAAGCGTTTTTCAGCACGATCGGTATCATAATCGTATTGTCCTTTCGGTTGCGTGCTGTTTTCTGCAAAACGTTTTTCATCCAGCCATTTTAAAGTCGGTAGCAAATCGTTCTCATTAAAAGCATTGCCTTTTTTAATGTTCTTCGCCTTGATTAACAAATCGGTAATGCGGTATTGATCGCGTAACCTTTCAGGTAATTTGTCCGGTTTTAGGATGGCCAGATAATTTGATGCCAGAAAATCTTTGTTTTCCATCCATGATAAATATGCCGCGGTTAAAGTGCCTAATTCGGGCTGTGGGTATTTCTTTTCGGTGGCCAGTTTTACCGCAAAATTTCGGATTTCAGTCAGGCGTTTTAAGTTAGCGGTTTTTAAACTGTCTTTATATTTAGGATTACCGTTATCCGAAAAGTAATAATTATAACCAATTTTGGCAATGTCGTTTGCTTCGATCAGATCCTGCTCCAGTTTATTCACTTCGCGGACCAATAATGTGCCGTTTAACTGGCTTTTGGGTTCGTACTGGTAAACTTTGTTCAGGCTTTCTATGCCCGAATCGGCATCACCAAATCCGTTTATGGCCCAGATATTGGCTTTTTCGTTATTGCTTTTGGCATATTTTAATGCACCGTTAACGGGAGTACTGTTATAATAATAATTTTTATAGGCTTGCACCCTTCGCTCAGGATTACTGGCAAAAACCTTTGAGAATAAAAAGGCTGATTCATCCGGATTTCCCAACCTGCGGATAGACCCGGCATAGAGCGCCAATGCCCAACCCTTAGCAGCGCTGTTTACCTTGCTTGTTTTAATGTATTTCTCGTAAGTTGATTTGCTTTCGGCATGGTCACCTGCGAAATGGAACATCCGTTCCGCCTGATAAGCATAACGCAGTTTAAGAAATTCGTCTTTTTCTGCCTCCGTTAATTTCAAGGCTTCTTTGGCTTTTGATCCCATGGCAGTGGTGTCGCGCGGTTTCGGATCCCATAGGCTGAAATCAACATTGGCCAGGGGTTCGCAGCTTTTCGCAAATTGATAATACTTTAAGGGTTCTTTGCGTTTGCTTAGTGCCTGGATAAAACTGTTCTGTTGTAAGCTATCGGGTAATTGTGAAACATTGCCATTAAAGCTGACCAATTTTACATCAGTGGCGCTGTCGGTTTTGTACATCACTTTTAGCACATCTTCTTTTTTCACATTGAGGTATTTGGCCCACTCCCTGCTATTGATATCGGGTTCACTTTCGATATCGGTTTCGCTGTTGAGGTAAACCATCTGGTTATAGGCAAATGGCGAATATTCATCGCCCTCAACATTGTTGTGGAAATAAGTAATGTAATAATCGTAGGGATCTATCTCCCCTCCGCAGGCAAGATTTACAGCGATTTCGCCGAAAAAAGTAATGAGGAATACACTAAAAATCAGCGATAACTTTTTGAAGATGTTCATTGGTAAAATGTTTTAACAGGTCGGTGTCTAAATGGTAAAAAACGAGGTTCCGGTCTCTGGGGCTTAAATATCGGGATAAAAACTTAGAGGTAGCATGTAAATCTTCTGAAGAAATCTGTTCCCATCTGATCACATCTCCGCGTTTCAATCCCGCCTCAGGATAATCGGCCTGTAGATCGTAAAGGATAGAATTTCCCCTTTGTTTAAAAAGTTTTTTATCATCGATTTGCATTTGGCCGATCCGCTTGGAAATACCAGCATACTGCTCATTCCTGAATACCACCGCCCATTCAAAAATAGGTAGGGCAATATCAAGTGGCAAGGGATAGTGTTCGAGAAAATCTTTGAGGTAAAGATCCATTTCATGCTGATCCAATATGGAATTTTGTTCACCATATTTACGCAGGTTGCCCATGTTGTAACACATTAAAATCGCCTTTTCTACTGGGGGAACCCCACTCGATACCAGGTTTTTAACCTGATGCAAGCGGAGGGTTACGGAAATTGTTTTGCCCTTTAAAAGTAGATTGGCACTTAATTGCTCTAAAAATTTGAAATATCTGTTTCTTGTGCCTTTGGTCCAGTCGCAGTCGATCTGAAGTTCATGATAGTTTTGTTTTCCGGCCTGTTTAACCTTTGCTGCTACAAATTTGACAATCCTATCGGCCATCACTTTTGTCTGCATGGTGTCGATCTGATTAAAAACGTTATTCACAATAAATACAACAGGTATAATATCGGTTGCTTTTGGAATGGGGTCTGAAAATTTAATGGGCGAAACCGGTACTGGTAACTGCAGATCGGGATTAAAATCCACATCCATAATACGCACATATAAAGATTTAGCTTTAAACTGATCAAGGTAAGTGCTTTCTGCCTTCTTATTATGATAATCTGTTTTCCAGTAATAAAAAGTAGGGTGCACAATTGATTTTTGCTTACATCCAAAGAAGAGAAATACAGAAATCACTAAAATACTTATCTTGCGCATATCAATTTTATTGAAGCAAAAGTAGTATAAAATGCGGGCAGTTTTACAAAGAGTTACACAGGCAAGTTGCACAGTTGATGACCAGATCACAGGTGTTATTGAAACGGGATTTTTAGTGTTATTGGGAATTGAAGATGCCGATACTGTAGAAGATTTAGAATGGCTGGCACAAAAAATTATTGGTATGCGTGTTTTTGGCGACGAAAATGGAATGATGAATAAGGCACTTGCCGATGTTGATGGAGATATCCTCCTGATCAGTCAGTTTACCTTATTCGCTTCCACAAAAAAGGGAAACCGGCCGGGTTTTACGCGTGCAGCCAGGCCAGATGTAGCCGTTCCACTCTATGAAAAAATGATCGAAAAGCTATCAGGTTTATTGGGTAAACAAGTTAAAACCGGAATTTTTGGAGCAGATATGAAAATAGCTTTATTGAATGATGGTCCGGTAACGGTTATGATTGATACCAAAAATAAGGAATAGTTAAAAACTGAGACTGACTAATGTAACTAAGAAAACGATAAATCATCAAAAGGACTATTCACCTATTTCAAAACCTTTTATACTTAAACTAATATGAAGGATAAAAATCCAAATCGTTTAACGGAATATAGTTGTCTGGTGTTTTTTCTGATCTTAAAATTGGTTTTGTCTTTTGTATTGGTTAATTCCGTTTATGAACTCCACCGCGATGAATTCCTGCACTTAGATCAAGCCAACCACCTGGCCGCAGGTTTTACCTCTGTGCCACCTTTAACCTCGCTGTTTTCATGGCTGATTAAAGCTTTTGGAAATGGTGTTTTTATGGTAAAGCTTGTTCCTGCATTAATGGGAGCCATTACCATACTATATTGCTGGAAGATTGTCGATTTTTTAAAAGGTAATTTATTGGCCAAATGTTTGGTTGCCGTTGCCTGTCTGTGTTCTTCTCTGCTGAGGTTAAATACGCTTTACCAGCCCAATTCCTTCGATGTTTTAGCCTGGACTGCCATATTCTATTATCTCTTAAAATATTTTGATAAAACTGAGGCCAGATATCTTTACGCCTTTGCCATTTTTGTAGCCCTAGGTTTTTTAAATAAATACAACATCCTTTTTCTGATTATTGGGCTATTACCAGCCATTATCATCACTTCAAAACGAAAAATATTTGCCGATAAACATCTCTACCTGGCCATTTTACTCGCACTTTTAATCATTTCACCCAATATCATCTGGCAGATCAATCATCACTTTCCGGTGCTCACCCACATGAAACTTTTGCAGGCAACACAATTGGTGTATGTAAACCGGATTGATTTTTTTATCGGTCAATTCCTTTTTTTTATAAGTTCGGTTTTTGTCCTTTTTGCCGGGATAGGAAGCTTGATTTTTTATAAAGGTTTCCGGAAGTATAGCTGGGTTATCCTTACCTACATCATTACCCTAATCATATTTAGTTATTTTAAAGCAAAAGACTATTATGCCTTAGGTTTATATCCCGTTTTACTCGCATTTGGTGCGGTTTATTTAAGCGGGGTCTTAGCAAAGAAGCGTATATTAACAGGCTTGCTGTTTGTTTTTAATATTGGCTCGTTTATTTATCTGTTACCGCTTTTGATGCCGGTTTATAGTCCTACAGAAATTGTGGCCCATCATAAAAGGTTCGAGCGTGTAGGTGCACTGCGTTGGGAAGATGGTAAAAACCACCCATTGCCACAAGATTATGCCGATATGCAGGGCTGGAAAGAATTGGCTGCACTTGTTGATATCGCCTATGGAAAGGTTAAAGATAAATCAACACTTCTGGTGCGTGCGGATAATTATGGACAAGCTGGTGCGATTAACTATTATTCGAAATATAAAAATATAAATGCTGTGTCGTACAATGCAGATTACCTGTATTGGTTTAAAATGGATAAACCGATCAAAGATTTAATTATGATCACCGAATGGAACGACAGGGATCCCCAGCGTAAAAGAGAGCAGCCATTTTTTACCAGGATTACTAAAATTGGTGAAATCAAGACACCTTATGCAAGGGAAAAGGGGGCAGGAGTGTTTTTACTCGAAAATGCCAATATTGAAGTGAGCAGTATCATAAAATCAGAAATAGAAGAAGAAAAAAATGACCATTAACGAAGCACAGGAAACAGTAGACCGCTGGATTAAAACAACGGGTATCCGGTATTTTAATGAATTAACCAACACCGCTATTTTGATGGAAGAAGTTGGAGAGGTTGCCCGGATTATGGCCCGTAAATACGGCGAACAATCATTTAAAAAGAGTGATGAAGCGGTAAACCTCGCAGATGAAATGGCCGATGTGATGTTCGTGTTAATCTGTCTGGCCAATCAAACCGGCATAAACCTCACCGAAGCCTTAGAAAAGAACCTGGAGAAAAAAAGTATCCGCGATGCAGACCGGCACAAGAATAATGAGAAGTTAAACCCCTAAATTTCTTAAAGGGGACTTTATCCTTCTTTAGGTTCTATTAGATCTAATTTTTCTAAGTCTTAGATTTCTTTTATGGTTGGGGGTACAAATTCCATCAAGGTTCTATACGCCACAAAGCGGTTCTTGTATCTTTCATTTAACTCTGCTTGGAGGGCGGGAGCAAATGTTTCCTGATAATTATTGTAGTTATCCAATGTTTCGGCAACATACTGGGCGCAATAGGTTACACCTTCGTTTGGAGAATCTATAACCTTTAACAGGCGATTAGAAACAAACATTTCTGTAGCCATAACTTTTGGAATATGAACATCTTGCATCCATTGTAACCACTCTTCGGCAGCCGCATCATCAAGTATAAGAGTAACATTATATAAAAACATAGGACAAAGGTAAATAATATATACTCGTTAAAAAATTGATGACAAGGGATTTTATTCTTTGTAGTAGTTTCAATCATTTAAATTTGTCAATCCCATTGCTTTTAGCGTGATACGAACTAATCTCTCTCAAAAAATTGATTACTCCACGCGCAATTACATTTACACAGGTTACTTCCGTAATTTTCGGGGGTATTTTGGGGCCTGGTTATTGGTTGGGATTTAATGCAAAAGAAAAGAACAATTCGCTCCGGTGAAAGATGTTTTTCCTCTTTGCCAACCGATAGGCAACATGGCGTCAGAATTTTAATTTTGGCGGGCATCTGTTCTGTTTTTTTGTTAACCTTAACGGTACTAGTGTTGGATACCTAATATCATCTAAATCCTAAATGATTACCATTAGCACTTCATCTACCACTCAAGAATTGGAAGGCATTCTCGCACTTCAAAAGTTAAATCTAAAGAAAGATTTAACAGCTCAGCAAATAAAAGAGCAGGGCTTTGTCACCGTTTCACATTCACTTGATGATCTGGAGAAAATGCAGCGCTATGAGCCTAATATCATTGCAAAAGATGGCGAACGAATTGCGGCTTATGTACTTGGCATGACTGAACAATCAAAAAATGATATCCCGAGGCTGGTCGAAATGTACGAAAGCTTTGATCATATTTTCTATCAGGAAAAGCCTGTTTCAGCTTACCATTATATTGTTGTTGGGCAGGTTTGCGTAGGGGAGAATTATCGCGGTAAAGGTTTATTCGATCAATGTTATCAGGCCTACAGAGATTATTTTAAACCTAAGTACGATTTTGCGATTACTGAAATTGCAAGTACCAACTTACGATCGATGAATGCACATAAGCGGATTGGCTTTGAAGTAATTTCTACCTACACCGATACCAGCGGGGTAGAATGGAATGTTGTAGTTTGGGATTGGGAACAGTAGATAATTTGGCGTTGCGCGTTTGGTGGCAATTAACCAATTTCAACAAGTAACCGATTAACCATCACTAATCGAATCAAGAAACCAGCTAAACCCCATCTCCGCGTAAATTCCTAAACCTTTTCCTGGCTTCGGCGCTAAACATACTTCCTGGATAATCGGTAATCAGTTTCTGGAAATAAATTTTAGCCTGGGCAATATCATTAAGTTTCTTTTCATAGAGATCCCCAAGGGTAAAGAGCGCATCATCGGTCCATATTCCATCTTTAAAATCGTCAGTTACTTTTTTAAGGATATCAGCCGCTTTTTGAAAGTCGTTTGCTTTAATAAAAATCCTGGCTTTACTCATCATAATGGCATCCGTTAAACTGTTCTGTGGAAAAGCAATGGCAATACTGTCCATTTTTTTAACGGCACGTTCAGGCAGGTTTCTAAACAATAACATCTCTGCATCAGCATACATTTTTAACGCATTGCTATCTGCAGGTGTTTGGATATTATCGTTGATCAATAAACTCAGATTTAAGGCATCATTTGCAATGAGTTGTGAGGTAGCAGCCTTTAACACCAAACATTGTCCGCTGCTATATTCGAAATTACCCTGGTAAAAGGAAAGTTTAGCACTTCTAAAGCGTGCCTCGTTGCCCACTGGCTGACCTTCAAACTGCTTGCTTACCTGTTCGTACACCAAAAAGGCTTCCCACGGCTGATTGGTTAGGATATAAATATCGCCTAAATCCAGTTTCAGCTGACCAAGCTCCTGATCGTTAATGCCCGGCATTTTTATGGCCTCTTCCAATTCTTTTTCTGCTTTACCAGGCTGATTTAAATAATATGCCTGGAGGTTTGCCAGTTTTTTAATGGCGAAAAGCGTATTTCTATTTTTGCCATTTTCATCCAATAGTACCTGATAATCTTTTGCCAGCAGATCAAGATCTGCTACAGTATATTTCCCGTTTGTCCGCAGGTTATACTTGGTGTTCAGCATTTCGATTTTGGATGGCAGATAGTACTGGTTATCCTTTCCTTTCGTTAACAGATAATCATAAGCTTTAATGGCCGTTTCGTAGGCGCCATTGTCGACAAAAGTATAAATGGCATTAAATAAAGTTGCCCCATCTGCCTTTGTGCGTTTATCAAAGGCAATTAATTGGCGCAGGGCCATATCAAATTCCTGTTGCTGGATGTAGTTCCAGGTAAGCAATTGAATATAAATTTCTGCATCAGGTTCTTTCTGTATTTTTTTTAAAATGGCCGCCTGGAAAGTCTGATAATCATTTTTATCTTCAAAAGTAGAAGCCAGTACGGCTTCTGCCTGAGGTAAGAGCTGTGGCATAGTACCCATGGCATCGAGGTACTCTTGCATAAGCATGGGTTTATCCTTTTTAAAACGGTAGATGTTCAATAGTTCAAAAGCAAATAACTGATCATTGCCCAGCAGTTTCCTTCCCTGTTTAAACGTTTGCACAGCAAAGTCATAATTTTCAAAACGGTAAAAGCTATTGGCTAAATTCCTGATCTTAAATTCATCTTTCGGAAGTTTGCCTATCACCTCGGTAAAAATTTTATTTGCCGCTTGTACATCGCCCTTTTCCTGATAAAGTTTGCCTAATGCGATGGGGTAAAGATCACTTTGCGGACTTTTCCTGATTTCCTTTTTAACCAATTTTTCGGCCACGTCATAGCGTTTCAATTTTACGAGTGTATTGAAATAGATATCGAAATAAGCCTCGTTATTGGGTATGGCATAGAGTTTTTCGAGCAGAACAACGGCCTTTTCATAATCACCGTCCTGATAATATTGAATGGCTAAAGTACTTTCATCGGGTGCAACCTGTTGATTGGGGCGGAAAATCTGTGCATTGGCCCCAGATGTTAACAGTAAGAATATGATGAAAAGCAAGCGGTTCATAACCCTAAATTATAAGTTTTAAATGTAACATTTTAATACATCTTTAGCTAAAGCGCCAATTGATATTAAACGTATTTTAAATGTTACCTGTATTTTATTTTGTAGGTATTTTATAAATACTAAATTGAACCACGACTTATTATTATTTGTATAAGTAACATTGTTGGTGTAAATCGCGGTAAAGTTGTTATGATACTTATTTTTGTCATCCCGTAAAGGATTTATTTATGCTAAAAAGGATTTTTCTATTGTTAATGGTTGCATTGATGTGGGCTTGTAAAGGCTCCGACAATGGTACTATTCCTGTAGACGATTTTTTTAAAACTCAGGATAAAGCCTATTACCGGATTTCACCTGACGGGAAAAGCCTGTCGTATTTAAAACTTCAGGATAAAAAGCTCGATCTTTTTGTTGAAGACCTGGCTACGGGAAACAGCGTTCAGCTTACCCATTTAAATGGAAAAAACATTAGCTTTCAGTTCTGGACGAGCAATAACGAATTGATTTATTCCACCGAAGATGGATCTAAAGAACGCAGGTCTGATATTTTCGTGATCAATAAAGATGGAAGCAAGCAGGTGCAGTTGAGCGCCAATGAAAAAAACCGGTTGAAGGTAATAGAAGATCAGCTGATTGATGATAAATACATTATTGTAGCTTCAAACAAACGTGATTCAACCGTTTTTGATGTATACCGCTTAAATATACGGGATGGTAAAATGGAGATTGCCGCAAAAAATCCAGGTAATATTACCAAATGGATGACTGATAGCAAAGGCGTACTTAAAATTGCCGTTGCCAGTGATGGGGTGAATGAAACCTTAATGTACCGCGAAAAGGAAGATGAGGTTTTTGCTCCGGTAATGACCAATAATTTTGAGACTACTTTTCAGCCGATTACATTTTCTGAAGATCAGCCCAATGTATTGTATGCGATATCTAGTATTAACCGGGATAAAAATGCATTGGTGGCCATTGATCTAAAAAGCGGGAAAGAAAAACAGGTTCTTTTTGCAAACGATACCTTAAATGTAGTAGATGCAACCTATTCGCGTTTTCGGAAAAAAATGCTTTTTGCAACCTGCGAAACATGGAAAAGAGAAAAATATTATCTTGATGACAGTACAAAAGTGGCTTATTCAAGAATAGATAAACTGTTACCCGGTACCGAATGGGTTATTCTGGATAAGGATAAAACAGATAAGGTGTTTGTAATACGGACTTTTACCGATAAAGATCCGGGTTCTTACTATCTGTACACAGCGAGTGAAAACAGGCTTAAAAAACTGACGGATGTGAATCCTTCCATTAAACCGGAGGATATGGATGCCATGAAGCCGATCTGTTTCAAAAGCCGCGATGGTTTAACCATTAATGGTTATTTAACCCTGCCTAAAAATAAAAAGGCAGTTAACTTACCTGTGGTAGTGCTGCCGCATAATGGACCTAAATCGAGAAACAGTTGGGGATATAATGCAGAGGTACAGTTTTTGGCTAACCGTGGCTATGCTGTTTTGCAGGTAAATTACCGCGGCTCTACTGGCTACGGGAAATCATTTTATGCTGCGGGCTTTAAACAATGGAGTGATAAAATACAGGAAGATGTGAATGATGGTGTGAAATGGCTGATTAAAGAAAAAATTGCCAACCCTAAAAAGATTGCCATTTATGGGAATGGTTTTGGCGGTTATATCGCATTAAATTGTTTGTATAAAAATCCTGATCTTTATAAATGTGGCGGATCAAATTCGGGTGTCATCAACCTCTTTAGTTACCTGAAAACCTTTCCGCCATTTTTAAAGGCCAAATTGCAGATGTATTACGAAATTGTAGGCAATCCGATAACAGAAACTGATTATATGCGTTTCGCGTCACCGGTGTTCCATGCCGACCGCTTTAAGGCACCTATTTTTATTGCTCAAAATCCGAAAGATCCGAGCGTGAATGTGGCAGAAGGCGTACAGTTTATCAAAGAACTTAAAAAACGGAATGTTGAGGTTACTTATATCGAAAAGGAGGAAGGTCCGGATCCGATGGTGCGCCAGCAGAGCAGAACAGCCTTGTACAAAGCCTTAGAAGAGTTTTTAAAGGAAAATCTAGGTAAAAAATAGATATGGCCTTAGATAAGAAAAGCAGTTACCGTAAAAACTTCTCCCTTGGTGTAACCTTCATTGTACTCATTTCTATCCTTTTTATCCTTTCACTTTTTTTGGCGTTTAACTATAGTAAAAAATCGATTGAAAATGATTTTGTATCAGAAAAGGTAAATGTGCTCGAGCAAAGTATAAAGCCCTACAACGACTTTTTTCAGAACAAAATGCCTGAGATTTCATACTATAATGGTTTTTTGGACTCTTCTACCGCATCGAAGTTCGTAGATACCGTAATGTTAAAATATCCCTTTATTGCTAAAGTTACCTTTTACGATACAGAGGTGAAAAACGTGCCGGTTAAAGATGGGATCAATGCAAACCACCTGGGCATTGGCCCCAAATCTATTTATCAGTTTGGTAAGGGGATAAAACCCGATTCGGTAAAACTATATTCGGAGGATGATACCCGGTCGTTTAATGTTGGAAGCGATTTTAATGCAATTGCAATTAAACTGGCTACATTTGTTGAAGATCTGGATACGGCATCCGTACCTACACAAGAAGAACTGTTTACCAATTTTTCGATTGTTAACTCCAACGAGAATAAAATCACCTACCTCAATATCCCCCGTCGCGAAGATTTAAGGAATTATAAGGATATGATCCGGCGCAAGCTTAATCCTGCCCCGGTTTATCAGCAGGATGTAATGGTTTTTAAATTGGATGCACATAAAATAAAGGTGGTAAATACGAGGCCTTTATTATATCAAAGCATCCGGATTGAACCGCTTACTTACGATCCGATAGATACTTCGGATGAAAACATCACCACAGAAATAGCCTTACCCGGTGCATTTTCGGATTTTAAATTTTACTTTCTTTCATCTAAGTCTTACATCAAGAAAGAAATTTTTATTTATTTCATGCCAATTGCCTTGGTCCTGTTATTGGTATATGGGGTGCTTTTGTTGGTCGCGTTTTTAATTTACCGTAACCTGAACATCAACAGTAAAATGTTTAAGTTACAGTACGACTTCGTAAATAACCTTACGCATGAGTTCAAGACCCCAGTTAGCGTAATTAAAATTGCAGGTAACAATATCAAGAGTGCTACGGCTTTAAGCCAGCGGGAGCAGCAGCTTTATGGTAAAATATTGGATGAGGAGGCCGATAAACTGAATGGTTTAATGAATAAACTACTGGCCTTTACCCAGATCGAAAATAAGGCAATCAAACTCAATCAGGAAGAAGTGAATATTGTAGATTTTATAGAAAGCACTATCGAATCACACACGTTAAAACATCCCGATTTCAAGATGACCTATGAGGTGTTGGGCTTTAAGACCTTTATTACCGATCCAGTGCTACTGGGGAGTTTATTCGATAATCTGGCTGAGAATGCTTACAAATATTCGAAACCTGATCAGAAAAAATTACACATTAGTGCAAAGCTGATTAAAGGGGTCCTGGTTTTCCGTTTCACCGATAAAGGCATAGGTATCGCATCGTCAGAATTAAACAATATATTTAAGAAGTTTTTCCGAATTCAGAATGAATACAATCAAATGGGAAGTGTGGGCTTGGGTTTGGCATTCTGCAAAGAACTGGTTAACTTTATGGATGGAGAAATCTCTGTAAAAAGTAAAGTAGGTAGCGGGACTGAATTTAAGATTGTGCTGCCTTATAATAGTTAAGTTGAAAGGTTGGAAGGTCGAAGGTTATAAAGTTGAGTTAACCTTCAAACGTTTTAACATGGAAACAATAAATAGAAATTGGTTGTAAGTTTGAACTAGCCTTCAAGCATTACAATATAAAACACACATAAATGTCTAAAGAAGTAAAAATATTAATCGTAGAAGATGATGAAAATCTTCGCTTTCTTGTCGCTCACCGTTTAAAGGGAGAGGGGTATACTGTGCTTGAAGCAAATGATGGAGAAGCTGGCGAAAGAATGATTTTGGCCGATCAGCCTGATATTGTTTTATTGGATTGGATGATGCCTGGTAAACAAGGTGCTGAAGTTTGCGAGAATGTACGCAAGCAAGGTTTCGAAAATCTAATCATCATGATGACTGCTAAGGCACAGGATGTAGATAAAATCGACGCTTATAACTTTGGGGCATCAGATTATATCACTAAGCCATTTAATATGGATGTTTTAGTGGCCATGTTAGAAAGTAAGGTGAAATTCATTGTAAACAAAGATACCGCCGAAATCCACCGTTTTGGGAATATGGAACACCATCCAAACATTCATACTTTGTTTAGGGATGGTAAGAAAATTGAATTAACGATACTGGAAAACCGTATCCTGCTTTATTTCTTGCGCAATCCGGGTAAGGTAATCAACCGTGATGAGTTAATGCTGGTGGTTTGGGGTTACAACTCTGATGTAAATACCAGAACACTGGATATGCACATCGTGCGCTTACGCAAGAAGATTGAATTGAATCCAGATAACCCGCAACTTCTACAGACTGTTAGGGGGGTAGGATACCGTTTTAACGCGGGATAAGTAAAATTAAATTATTATTTGCCGTCAGATGTCAATATCTGACGGTTATATTATACATGTCAGATGGTAACATCAGACACCACTATGCCCTCTTTAGGGTGAAAATCGTGATCTCCGGTAAAACACCAACCCTGCCAGGATAACCTAAAAAGCCATAACCAACATTAACGTAAAGCTGTTGTTTTTGCTCCTGATACAGGCCTGCCCATTCTTTGTAAATGTATTGTATCGGGCTCCATTGAAATTCTTTTAAACGGACGCCAAATTGCATGCCATGGGTGTGACCGCTAAACATGGCATCTATTTGAGGATACTTTTGCAGAACCTCCCCACGCCAATGTGAAGGATCGTGACTTAATAAAAGTTTAACAGGTAAATCATCTGTATTTTGAACCGCCAGTTCCATTTTCCCATATTTAGGGAAACGGCCCATACCCCAGTTCTCGATACCCAGGATTCCGATTTCTTCACCATCCACTTTTAACCTGCGGTTTTCGTTCATCAATAAATCGTAACCCATCACTTTATGAACATCAACCATATCTTTCAGGTTTTTTACCTTGGCCGGAGATGATTCCTTGCCGAAATAGTAATCGCCATAATCGTGGTTTCCCAATGATGAATATACACCTAATGGTGCTTTTACCTTCGAAAATATATCCTGATAATCTCTTACCTCATTGGTGAGGTTATTTACTAAGTCGCCTGTAAAAAAGATGAAATCTGGTTTCTCGCCCAAGAGCATTTCTACACCACCCTTTACAGCAGTTTTATTATAAAAACTTCCGGAGTGGATATCAGAAATCTGCCCCATGGTAATGCCGTCAAATGCCTTTGGTAGGTTGGGAAGTATTAAATTTACCCGTCGTACCTGATAATCATAAGCTCCCGAAATAATGCCCCAACTTAACGAAGTTAATGGAACGGCTGCGGCCACCAAACCTGCCTTAACCAAAAATTCGGATCTGGAAATAGGTTCAGTGGTTGTAGTAGCGACTTCAGAAACAACTCTT
Source organism: Pedobacter humicola (assembly GCF_056490705.1). Classification (NCBI taxonomy): domain Bacteria; kingdom Pseudomonadati; phylum Bacteroidota; class Sphingobacteriia; order Sphingobacteriales; family Sphingobacteriaceae; genus Pedobacter; species Pedobacter humicola. The sequence continues at coordinate 212,939 of NZ_JBWJIG010000005.1, forward strand.
TTTTTTGTGCTTCTAAAAATCTTGATAAACAATCTGCGTATATCGTCTAATACCAAAAAAGGTAACATGGCCAGTTTACAGGCTACCGTTAAGAAGAAAGCAACCAGAATAATAGCCCTTAATGTGAGAAAAAGATTGAGGTAAATAGCACTGAAAACACCGATAATCAATAATGTACTATAAACCCAATAAGTAACGCTGAATATTTTTTTTGTTAGGGGTTTCCATTTTTTAAAAACATTGATAATCGCTATAAAAAAATAGATATCGAATGCAGTTAGAAAAATGCACGCGGTAATGATAAAAGGTAATCTTCCCATTATAAGCAGGATGGTTGGTAAGTAAAAAGCTTTGATAAGTTCTGTCTTTCAGAGCAGAATTTTACCAAAGCTAATAAAATTGTAGGATTTAATGGTTATCTGAAATCGTCTTCATCCTCTTCTTCGTCAAATTCGGCATTAAATAAACTGCCAAACATATCCGAAAAGCCGAAGCCGCCATTTAAATAATTTTTGCTCAATTGCGAGTATTCTGCCAGGCCATGCAATACAAACTCCATTAAAAGCAAAGTTTGATTTTCGCTTAATTTTGGATGGAATTTTTTAACCAGATCGTATAGGTTTGGTACCAGCATTAATGCTTTTTTATACTGTACATTGGTTAAAGCATCGGTAACATCAACGTTATTACCTTCGGTAAACCATTCGGTTACTTCGGTGTAAGGGTTGGCCGTTTTGCTCTTCTTTGCTTTTTCTGGGTCAGGGAAGTAACGCGCAAACAAGGTTTTAACTGCTTTACCGATCAAGGTGGTGGCTACATGTGCCGGACCCTCCAGTTCGCCTTCGTAAACCAATTCTATTTTACCCGTGATGGCAGGAATAATTCCCGCGAGATCAGATAAGCGAACAAAAGTATTTTTCTCTCCTGCAATCAACATCCTTCTTTCGGCAGTGCTGATTAAATTTTCGTAGGCTGAAATGGTTAACCTAGCTGAAACACCCGATTTTTGATCAATATATTCGCTTTTACGGGCCTCAAAGGCAACCTGTTCTACTAAATCTTTCACCAAACCATCGGCCTCTATATTGGCTTTTTGATCTGCGGTCAGTTTAGCTTCCTGAAAAGTAATTTTGCGCGAAATCTCGACGCTCTTAGGATAATGGGTTAAAATCTGACTTTCAATCCTATCTTTCAGTGGGGTTACTATGCTTCCACGATTGGTATAATCTTCAGGATTTGCTGTAAATACAAACTGGATATCCAGCGGTAAACGCAATTTGAAACCACGGATCTGGATATCTTTTTCCTGCAACATGTTAAATAATGCTACCTGTATCCGCGCCTGTAAATCCGGAAGTTCGTTGATCACAAATATGCTACGGTGTGCACGTGGAATTAAGCCAAAGTGGATTACACGTTCATCATTGTAAGTTAATTTCAATGTTGCAGCTTTTATAGGATCAACATCACCGATTAAATCGGCAACAGTAACATCCGGGGTAGCCAGTTTTTCGGTATATCTTTCGCTGCGGTGCAACCAGGCAATTTCGGTATCATCACCTTTTATGGCAATTTCATTTTTGGCATACCACGAGATCGGATTCAAGGGGTCATCGAAAATCTCACTTCCTGCAACATATGGTACATATTCATCCAATAGGTTTACCATTAAACGGGCAATCCGTGTTTTCGCCTGTCCGCGTAAACCTAAAAGTAAAATATTATGACGGGACAAAATGGCCGTCTGCAATTCAGGAATAACCGTTTCATCGTAACCGATAATGCCTTCGAATTCGGTTTTTTTATCGCGGAGTACCTTAATCAAATTTTCTCTGAGCTCTTCTTTTACAGATCTTGATTTATATCCTGTGGTTTTTAATTCGCCTAATGTGGTGTTTTGCATCTCTTTAAAATGGGTTATAGTTGAATCTGAGGTACGGCAGACTGAACTCCTGGTGTATAACGTTACATAAAGGCGTTATATCTCTGGACTTCAGACTAAAGACTTCCGACTATTTAACTGTCTTACGTCTGTTCTTAATGTAATCTTCAAAAATGTATTCGCCTAAGCCTGTTAGTGAACTGTAAAAGGCTCTTCCACCGTTAATTTCTGTAAACTGGCGGACAAACTGTTGTAAATACGGGTCTTTAGCAATCATAAATGTCGTGATAGGGATTTTTAACCGCTTGCATTGAGCCGCCATGTTCAGGGTTTTATTAATTACCTTCCTGTCCAAACCCATACTGTTTTTATAGTATTTACCATTTTCCTTCAGGCAGGTTGGTTTTCCATCCGTGATCATAAAAATCTGCTTGTTGTGCGTTTTTCTACGACGGAGTAAATCCGCAGCCAGTTCTAAACCTGCGTAGGTATTGGTATGGTATGGTCCAACCTGTAAGTAAGGCAGGTCTTTCACGCTGATTGGCCAGGCATCATTTCCAAAAACAACGATGTCTAAAGTATCCTTAGGATATTTCGTTTTGATCAACTCTGCCAATGCCATTGCAACCTTTTTGGCGGGCGTAATCCGGTCTTCACCATACAAAATCATCGAGTGCGAAATATCGATCATCAATACTGTCGATGTTAAGGTTTTGAAATCCTTTTCCTCCACTTCTAAATCGCGGTCGGTTAAAGTGAAATCGCCAATGCCATGATTAATCTGTGCATTTTGAATAGAAGCCGTCATATCGATCTGGTCCAAACTGTCACCAAAACTATATTCTCTTCTATCGGCATTTTTCTCTTCACCAATACCCGATTGGTTACTGTTGTGGTTGCCCCGCCCAGATTTTTTCAGTTTCCCGAAAATCTCGTCTAAGGCAGATTTTCGGATCGTCTGTTCTGTTTTAGCCGTAATCTTAAATTCTCCAGATTGATTATCTTCGGTTAAATAACCCTTGTCTTTCAGGTCGTCGATAAAATTACCGATGCCATAATCGTTATTGGTTAATTTATATTGTTTATCGAGCTCATTCAGCCAGCTTAAAGCCTCTGCCGCATCTCCTGCCGTATAGTTTAGCAATTCGCTAAATAATTTCAGCAACTCATCGAACCCACCTTTTGGCGTATCGCCAGGCTTGTAATCAGAAAAACGAAAACCTCTCATGTGCTTGTATTAACGATTTACCGAAGATAAAAGTTTCGTTTTGTATTAATTTAAGCGCGGTGTCATATTTGGAAGGCGGGGAAGGGGAAAATACCAATGTGGGTTGAACTGAAAATTACCAACCGACAACTGTCAAATTGATCCGGGCGTTTCGCCATGCTGCGCAAGCGGCAGGCTCATTCAGGGCTGCGCTGTGCTTCGGTACCGATGAAGATCTGTGAAACAAGCAAGTATACCGTAATTAAATAAAGGCAGATGCTTACCGGCACTGAACCCTTTCAAGCCAATGCAACCCCACCGTTCTAATAAACAAGCGGCCTTATATGTTTTTAAAACCCATAGGGCCTGGGATAATTAACCCAATGCCATATGGTAAATTTTTTTATTATAATCAGGATTTGCACCAGGCTGAGAGGCTACAAATGCGCCCACTTTGCAGGCATTATCCAAAATGGTTTCCATTGGGTAGCCCTGTAGGTAACAGGCAATAAATGTGGCCAAAAAAGCATCGCCAGCACCAACGGTATCGGCTACCTGAACTTTATAACCGGCGTGTTTAAACAATTTGCCATCTTTTAAAACACAGGCACCCTTATCGCCCAGTGTGAGGCAGATGATTTCGATATTAAACTGGCTGGAAAGCTGTTTTAAAAGTTGTTCGTCCGTATTGCCCGTTAAACCAAATGATTCTTTAACCCATACAATTTCATCCTCGTTTATTTTTAGAATATCTGCTTTTGCCAGAAGTTCAGCAACTAAATCTTTCCCGAAGAATGGAGCGCGTAAGTTGATGTCGAAGATTTTGGTCTTCGCGTGTTCTAGAAGTGCAAGAATAGTTTTCTTAGATTGCTCCGCCCTGCAGGTTAAACTGCAGTACACCAAAGCATCTGCCGCTTTTACAGCCGCTACGTTTTCGTCAGTTATTTTGATCGCATCCCATGCTACGGGCTGTTTAATGGTATAAGTAGCCTGATGTTTTTCATCCAATTGAACCACAACGGTACTGGTTGGTAATCCGGTATTTACTTGGATCAGATCTGTTGCAAAATGGTTGTTGGCTAAAAAGTTCAATAACTCCCTCCCATTATCATCATCACCAACAGCACTGATAAAATTACTTTCTATACTTTGTTTGTGTAAATTAAGCGCAACATTCATGCTTGAGCCGCCGGCTTTTTTTCCTTCCGGGAAAACATCCCAGAGTATTTCGCCAATTGTGATTACTTTATTTTGCATAGTAGATTTATAGATATGTAAATAAGGAATTTTTACCCATGGAACAAAATAATTTGTTTCATATCTTTAATTTTTACCTTAATTTAAATCATCATGAAAAAGATACTCGTAATTGCCCTGCTTTTATTGTCATTTGGTGCATTTGCCCAGAATGCAAAAGATAAACAGGCTATACTCGATCTACTCGAAAAACAACGTACCGATTGGAATAAAGGCGATGTTGAAGCTTTTATGCAAGGTTATGTAAAATCAGATAGTTTACTTTTTGTAGGTAAAAGTGGTCCAACTTACGGCTGGCAAAAAACGTTGGATAATTATAAAAAAGGTTATCCTGATAAATCAGCGATGGGTTTTTTGGTATTTGGGATAAAAAAAGTCGATTTTCTAAACCCGGATCTGGCTTTTGTATTGGGCAGTTGGAATGTTAAGCGCGAAAAAGACGAACTTAAAGGATATTTCACGCTTTTGATCAGGAAAATAAATGGAGAATGGAAAGTAGTTGCCGATCATAGCAGTTAAGGATGGAAGATATGGGATGGAAATGGATGAACTGAATCGTCATGATGAAACACAACTCCATAGTCTTCGTTTGTCACAAAGTGATGCCTATATAACAACCGGACTTCTTGCGATCAGCACTCTTAATGCTGTATGTAAGTGTAATAGCGATAAAATCCCTTTGTCATGCATCCCCGTTGCAAACGGGGATGATTTCAGTTTATTTTACTCGCCTAACTTAAAATCCTTATAGTAATAATCCTTGTCAGCATCCGTTAGTTGACGGATTACCCTGCATGGGTTTCCTGCGGCAAAAACATGATCTGGAATATCCCTGGTTACAATACTACCTGATCCGATTACCACATTCGAACCAATTTTTACACCTGGATTAATCACCACATTGCCACCGATCCAAACACTGTTGCCGATGGTAACTTCCTGTGCCCATTCATATTCCTGGTCTCTTAAATGTGCGTGCATGGGATGACCTGCCGTATAAATGGCTACGTTTGGTGCAATGAAAACGCTGTTGCCAATACTTACCTTCGCACAATCCAGAATAACCAGGTTAAAGTTCGCGTAAAAATTATCGCCGATTTCGATGTTATAACCATAATCGCATCTAAATGGCGGTTCCACATAAAACATCCGTTCTGTTTTTCCGAATAGTCTTTTTAATAACTCTTTACGTTGCTTGATAAATTTCGGCGCGAGGTTATTAAACTCAAAAACGATTTCACGTGCTTTTAACCTTTCCTTTGAAAGTTCTTCGCCTCCCGCCTGATAGGCCTTGCCTGCAAGCATTTTTTCTTTTTCGCTAAGTATGTTCGTTTCCATTATAGTGTCTGATTTTTGAACGTTGCTAAAACTAAAAATTTAGCACACAATAATAGCAAAAAAGGGGCTATCGTAACCGATGCCCCTTTGTATTTTTAATTTTCAGCAATTTTTACGGTTTGCCTTTGGCTAAAGCTCTTTCAGCAATTTTAACTGCTTTTTTCTCTCTCCAATGGGCATATTTTTCTTTGAAAGTCATTTTGATTAAACTATCGATAGCGCCGTGGGTAAATAAACTCCAAACACTCGCCACTTTACGGGTAATCGACTGGTCCCAGGCCCTTAAGCTTAACGAGAATGAGCCATCCAGGTATTTCATCCAGTGCCACATGCCTGTAGGCATAAATAAAGTATCGCCATGTTCTAGGAAAACTTCATAACCTTCTACGCCGTTTAGCGCAGGGAATTTTTCGAAATCAGGGTTGGCTACATCGTAATCTTCTAAAGCATAGGTTGCATTTGGTAAGCAATACAATCTATCTTTCCATTTGTTATCAAATAATACAATGTGTTTTCTACCACCGAAGTGGGTATGGAAAATATGCGGTAAATCGATATCGTAATGTAAAAAGGTTACCGAGTTGGAACCGCCAAAAAACATAGCAGGCATACTCTCAATAAAGCCACCCATTAAATCTTTAGGGATTTTTACATCGTTAATTAAACTGGGTACTTTTTTAAACAGGTTAAAAAAGAATATCCTCAGTTCAGTTGGCTCGCGCTTGATCAGATCAAGGTAATCGCCGAATTTCATGTGTGCGGTAGCCGCATTAATCGGTTTTGATGGATCTGCCTTGGAGTTATCGTAAAGTGGAACTTCCAGCTCGCCACCAATTTGTTTTAAATATTCGGTCGTCCATTTTTCTCTGGCAGGCCAATCTTTAGTAAGGCCCCTGATTACTAACGGACGTTTAGTTTTCAGATAATTTTTCTTAAAATCTTCGGGAGTGATGCTCTCTACGATATCAACAGGTTTTAAAATGAAACTCATGCGCTTAAAATCGGTTATTTGTGCCGAACAACAAATGTGTAAATTTTATTTTACAAAATTGATGTTAACAGGTAAATGTGACTAAAATCACGTAATCTAAATTAGCAAATACTTAACAATTTAATAATTACGCTTCAACTTTATTTTTAACAATTTCAGCATAAGCCGCATCCCATAAATCAATCCTTTTCTGTAAGGCCTGTTTTGTAGTTTCTTCTGCTTCAGCCCAAAAGGCTTCATCTTTTTCGCAGAGCTTCTCCGTCATCGAAAGTGCCAGGTGGCTATGGTGATCGCCATCTACTTCAATATGGCGTTCTAAATAATATTTAAAAATAGATACTTTATCTGCTTGCGTACTGTTTAGGTCATTTACCATGCTGAAAAACATGTTTGGAATTAAATCCTCCCGTCCGAAAGTAAAGCTCGCAGCTTGTAAATGTGTTTTGCCACTGTTGATAGTTTCGAAAGTGGCATTAACAAAATCTTTGGCACTGGCGGGCACATTGGCTATATCGAAAGCTTCATTAAAACTTTTGCCATTTTTTAGCCCATTTAAAAAGGCGTTAATCGGCTTTGTGTTGGCCCCACATTGATCCATTGCGTCTAAATACAATTCGAAATGACTTTTAATCGCTCCATCTGCATCTACATCTGATTCTTCACCAGCCACAATCTCATTGATCAATTGGCGGGTAACCGGGTCGCCAACAGGAAACCACGGAAGGGTAGTGCAGGTTAAGTTAATCTGTAAGGCCTTCAGCAACGACATGAAATCCCACACTGCAAAAATATGGTGTTCCATAAAAATCCTAAGATCTTCCAGTTCGTTAATGGCCGAATAAACTTTATGGTTAATGATCTCTTGCCTAAGCGGCTCTATTTCTTCCTGGATTTTTATAATGTTGGGATGCATATTTGAATTTTGTGTTGGGCGTTTGGCGTCCATGCCTGATCACCCTATTCAAGGGTGTCTTTATTCTTTTGTTTATTTCGGTAAATTTTTCTCTAGTGCCCTACTTGCTCTCTTCATTGCAAGTTCTTCTTTCCAGTGCATATACTTCTCGCGGTAGTTTGCTTTCATAAAGTCGTCAAATTTACGCTGTAAAGTTAAGTTATACAAGCTTTTTGCCTTCACTGCCCAGCTTTTGTCCCATGCCCTTAAACTAATCGAGAACGATCCGTCCAGATATTTCATCCAGTGCCAATAACCGGTAGGCATAAATAAGGTATCGCCATGCTCCAAAAAGGCCTCAACCCCCTGAACGCCTTTTAATGCTGGGAATTTATCAAAATCAGGGTTTTCTACATCATAATCTTCCAGTGCATAAGTGGCATATGGGATCTGATATAAACGCTCTTTCCATTTATAATCGAATAAGATGACGTGTTTCCTGCCGTTGAAATGGGTGTGGAAAATATGCGCCAAATCAATGTCGTAATGCAAAAAGGTTACCGACCCCTTTCCGCCAAAAAACATATTCGGGTAACTATCTAAAAAACCACCCATTAAATCTTTCGGCGCGATATAGTCTTCCAGTAATTTAGGTGCAAATTTGATCGGATCGAATAGAAAGATACGCAGATCCGTTGGGGTTTCTTTAATCAGATCAATATAATCGCCAAATTTCATCTCAGCAGCTGAAGCATTAATCGGTTTTGAAGGGTCTGCTTTCGAACTGTCGTAAAGTGGAACCGTTTTATCACCTACCACCTCTTTCATGTATTCCATTGTCCACTTTTGGTAGGCGGGCCACTTTTTGGCCATGTTTTTTATAACCAAAGGTTTACGCGGTTTAAGGTAGTTCAGCTCGAAATCTGATTTAGATATGTCTTCAACTACATCTATCTGAGATAAATTGAATTTCATGTTAAATAACTATTAATAAAGCAAAATTAAATAGTTAAAAAACACAAAACATTACAAAAGCAAAAACTTGAAGAAAGACTGACAATTCATCATAAAAAGTCAGAAAGTATGACTTGAAATAAATAAAAAACGTTCTTGCGATTGAGCAAGAACGTTGATTTTACAATCACAAAGGGCGTGATGTATGTATTTAATAAGGATAGCTTTCAAATATTATTTTGGCATTAAAACAGTGTCAATTACATGGATCACACCATTTTTCTGATAAACATCAGCAATAGTAACTGTGCTCATTCCACCTTTTTCATCTTTTAATACTAATTTTTTACCTTCCATCCAGGCCCAAAGTTTGCCACCTTGTACTGTTGTCAGTTCTGCTTTGCCACCACCATCTTTAATTGCTTTTGCGATTGCTTTGCTATCCATTTTGCCCGCAACAACATGGTAAGTTAAAATAGTTGTAAGTGTTGCTTTGTTTTCTGGTTTAACCAAATTGTCAACGGTTCCGGCAGGAAGTTTATCAAACGCGGCATTTGTTGGCGCAAAAACGGTGAAAGGACCTGCGCTTTTTAAGGTTTCTACCAAACCGGCTGCTTTAACTGCAGCAACCAAGGTAGTGTGGTCTTTTGAGTTTACGGCATTGTCTACAATATCTTTAGTTGCATACATTGCTGCTCCACCTACCATTGGGTTTTTTTGAGCGTAAACTTGAGTGGTGAATGCCATTGTAATTACGGCAAATACGGATAAGATTAAATTTTTCATTATTTCTAATATTTAAGTTTCTGTTATTTGATTCCATTTACGACGGCTTACAGATACTTGGTTTTTAGAAATGAAAATTATTATTTAATTTGCTGATTATTAGCGTTTTAATTTTACTTCTTTGTTTTTGAAAAGGTGCTGTAGGAGTTCTTCGGAAATAATAGTCCCGCTTTTCGCTAAATCTTTTGGCTGTTCATCAACTACGTTCAGAACGACGCCAATAGGATATCGCTTCAATCGCGTTTAGATAAATTGCGTTCGTCCATAAGTAACTCCTTTAAACTTCGCTGGTCACGCTTATCGCGCACCACCAACCGCTCCTTTAGCTCACCTTTGCGGTTCTCACTTTTTTGGAAAAAATCTTAGGGAAAAAACGCTTTAATAATACGGCTCTGGTTTCTTTTCCACCGATATAAACTTCTTCTTTTTTGCTTTTAACAGCTTGTACGATTTGTTTCGCGCAATCGGCGGGTGTCATCGCGTTTTCATGTGCATCGCCCATTACATTTAGTGGGTTTCCATCACCGGTAAGTGCATTGTAGGTCACATTTGTTTTGATAAAACCCGGACAAACGATGGTAATATCGATGTTTTTGTCGTAAACTTCCGATCGGAGAGAATCGAAATAGCCATGCAAAGCATGTTTTGATGCTGCGTAGGTAGAGCGGAATTTTGTGCCAAATTTTCCAACGAGGCTACTGATTGCAACAATTTGTCCGCCACCATTGGCGATCATTAAAGGCAGAACGGCTTTGCTCAGTACAACTGTTCCCCAAAAATTGGTATCCATAATCTGTTGTTCAGTTTGCAGATTGGTTTCCAGCGCTAAACTTCTCTGGCTTACGCCACCACTATTAATCAGTATATCTATTTTGCCAAAAATACGGATCGCATCGGCAGCTTTGCTTTCGAGTGTTGCAGTTTCGCTCAGATCGAATGGCAATACATGTACATTAAAAGAATTTTGGCAGTTGCCTTTTACACGAAAAAGCTCATCGCGGTTTCTTCCAGAAATAATCAGTTTGTCGCCAGCTTTAAAATATTCATATACCAGTGCCTCGCCAATACCTGATGATGCGCCTGTAATCCATACAATTTTTGCCATAAATATATAATTATTGAATTAGAGAATGATTGAATGAAAGAATAATGGACTTGGGTTGTAAAGCATTCTTTCATTCAAAACTCATTCTTTCACTCATTTTCTACGATAAACAATCCCGAAGCAATATGATCGGCAAATAGTTTCCCATTCTGGCTTAAGTGGATTTTATCTCCTTCAATAATCAGCCAATCTTTATCTTCAAAATTTTTGAGGTTATATTTTGTTTCTTCTAAAAAGTCTTTTCCAAAATCGGTATTTATTTTTTGTAAATCAGTTCCCCACATCGTCCGGAGTGAGGTCATGATGTATTCGTTAAATCTATCGTTCAGACTTAATTCTTCCACAATTTCAGGGAGTTTGTTCTGATCTAAAGTTTCGATATACAAAGCGTTATTTGCAGGATTCATGTATCTGTTTTGACCCTCGAAGCCATGCGCCGATGGGCCAATGCCAATATAATCTATACCTTTCCAGTAATTGGTATTGTGTACTGCATAATGGTTTGGTTTGGCAAAATTCGAAATTTCGTAGTGTTCAAAACCAGCTTCAACAAGTTTGTCCATTAAAATTACGAACTGGGCCGCACTTTGGTTATCACTTACAGGCGTTTGTTTTTTGTTTTTGATGGCATGTGCTAAAGCTGTTCTTGGCTCAACAGTTAAAGCATATGCAGAAATATGCGGAACTTCCAGTTCGATTGCCTTCTGGATATTGTTTAACCATTTCTGATCGGTGAGTAATGGATATCCGTAAATAAGATCAAGGGTTAGGTTTTCGAAGCCCGCATCCTGACTTCTTCTGATGCAATCTTCAGCCTCTCTGGCCTGATGTGCCCGGTTCATCCAGATCAGGTCTTCATCATAAAAAGACTGGATCCCTATACTAAAACGGTTAACAGGCAATTGCTTAAGCTCTTTTAATTTCTGAGCGGTTAAATCATCGGGATTGGTTTCGATAGTGATTTCTGCATTTGCATCGACTGAAAAAGTATGGTTAATCGTATCGAAAATCTTTTGTAATGCTATCTGCGACAGAATGGAAGGTGTTCCTCCACCCAGATAAATGCTTCCTACCTGCCCGCTAATCCGATCTTTTTTCATTTTAATCTCCTTACAGATTGCATCAACCATTTCATCAGCATATTTTAAAGAAGTGCTGAAATGAAAATCGCAATAGTGACAAGCCTTTTTGCAGAAAGGAATATGGATATAGATACCGGACATTGGTGCAAAGATAATGAAGTTAGTTTTTCTTTATTGTCATAATATATGACTTATATACGGCAGGTATTTAATATATTAATTTGGGGTTAGAAGAACAATAAAGTAATAACTTTACCAGAGAGCAGTATTTGTTTGAGCGAAATTACTTCCGCATTTCTTTGCTGAAGTAATCCTTTACGTATGTTTTTCCATCTTTATCTCCATCCCAAACGTTTGTAACGGCTGAAATTTTGTGTGGGAGCTCTTTCTGCCTAGCCATCTGGATTTTCGCAATTCTTCTAAAGGTTTTGTTCCATCGCCTTTTGTCCAACTTTTCTGACGCTGCGGTTGTTATTCCAAATATTGGCGTTTTCTTTTTTGAATGGGACATTGTTAAATGCAGTGTTATTTTTCCGCTCATGCTAAAGTTATTAATTAATCCACTTATTTTCTTTAGGTAAACCATGATTATTCGACTACTTTTGCAAATTAAGTTTTGATTTACAGCATGCCGAAATTCATTTTCATCTTGTTCGCGTTTTTATGGTCGGCTACTTTTGTAGCTGCACAAGAAATTCCTGTTCAAACAGATAGTGCAGTGGTAAATCAATATCAGTATAGAAGATACCGGCCAGACTCGGCAACATTAGCCCGACAGAAATTATCGACAGATTCTATTGTTCATCACACCTGGGTATTGCCCGATAGCTTGATCAATAAAAATGCGCTGTTAGATACGATCGAAAAAGAATATCTATTCCCTAAGCTGGATCTATTGGCCTGGCAAAAGAAATATCAGCACTTAAAGAAAAAGGTTAACCCGTATCAGCTTGGTACCAAAATCCCTAAAGGAAATGTAGGTTTATTGGGCTTTATTTTTGGCATGCTCATCATCTTTGCCATCCTGAAAAATGCATTTTCGAAGCAATTATCCGCAATCGTTCAATCATTTTTTAGCAATAGGATCCTGAACAATATCAATAAAGAAGATAACCTTTTTAGCTCCTGGCCATTTTTACTGCTTTTTGTGCAGTTCGGCTTCGTTTTTGGCATGTTCTTTTTTCTTGTGGCGCAATGGAATGATATGTACCAGGCAAAGGATGGATTTAAGTTTTTCTTCAGTATCTCCATCACCATCATTGCTTTTTACGCACTGAAACTGATCCTTTTGCGTTTTCTGGGTTACCTGTTTAATGTTCAAAAACCGGTAGGGGAATATATATCCATATTGTACCTCAGTTACTTTAATGCATCCTTACTATTTATCCCCCTGGTGGTTGCTTTTGCGCTATCACCACTTAAATACGGATTGGTATATATCGTGTTGGCCTTCTTATTGTTAGGCATAATTTTTGCGTTTCAATTGTTGAGGGCGGGAATTACAATACTTTCTAATAATAAGTTTTCTAGAATGCATTTAATTTTGTATTTTTGCGCCCTCGAAATATGTCCTATCCTAATACTAATTAAAACGATAGGACTGTAGCAGGAAAAAGGAAAATGCAAGAAAAGAACGACTCTAGAATCCGCAAAGTAAAAAGTATTTTGGTTACTTTACCAAAACCTGAAACAGAAAAATCTCCTTATTACGATTTGGCTAAAAAACACAACTTAAAAGTTGATTTCAGATCTTTTATTCACGTTGAAGGTGTGCCCGCAAGAGACTTTAGGAAAGATAAAATTAATTTAGCCGATTTTACGGCGGTTATTTTTACCAGTCGTAATGCAGCAGATCATTTTTTTAGAATATGTGAAGAGATGCGTTATGATGTGCCGGCAGAATTAAAATATTTCTGTCTTTCTGAGACTATTGCATTGTATCTTCAGAAATATATTCAGTATAGAAAGCGTAAAATTTTCTTTGGTAAACAAACTGCAGCAGATTTGGCGGAAGTATTGAAAAAGCATGCCAATGAGAAATTTTTATATCCTTGTTCTGATATGGCTACAGAAGACACTATGAAATTTTTAGAAAAAAGTGGATATGATTTTACCCCTGCTGTTTTATTTAGAACAGTAGTGAGTGACTTATCTGATCTTGCTGAAGTTTTTTATGATGTTATTGCATTTTTTAGCCCGTCGAGCATTCAGTCTTTGTTTAAAAATTTCCCGGATTTTAAACAGAACAATACACGGATTGCAGCTTTTGGAACAAATACCAGTAAAGCCTGTACCGACATGGATCTTATCGTGGATATTGCTGCGCCAACCCCAGGTGTGCCGTCAATGACAATGGCGATTGAGAATTATATCAAAATATCTAATAAATAATACATTCTATAATTTATTTTAAGTCAGTGCAATAAAAGCGTAACTTTACTGTTATTTAGAGAGTTACGCTTGTTATAGACAAAAACGTGAGGTTGTTGAAGGTTTGTTAACGCAACTTTAATTGCCTTTGGGTGATGATTTAACGTAAAATATTTGCTTTTGTTGATAATTTCAGTGATTTTTGATAAAATTGCTCCTAATCGTGCTTTGCACACTGTAAGAAATATGAAGAAAATCTACCTTCTAGCTATTGTAGGTATAACTGTAATGCTAGCAAGCTGTGGTCATGGAGGCCAGGGTGAGCTAGTTGGTGCTTATAACCGAAAATTTAAAAACGATAGAATTCCTCTAGGAATGGTTTATGTTCCACCCGGGCATACAGTACTTGGAGGAGCGGATGAGGATATTACATTTTCTCAGAACCTGCCAGGTAGAATGACTACCATCAGTGCTTTCTTCATGGATCAGACCGAAATCTCTAATGCAGAATACCGTCAGTTTACAAATTGGGTTCGCGATTCGATTGCTATTGTAATGATGGGCAATCCTCAGCAGTTTATGATTACACCAAGAGGTAATGCTGCGGCAGCTGTTGGTGGAAACAATTACATAGACTGGAAAAAAGTTGGGCCAAACGGAGCAAATATCTGGCGCAACAGAGGCAGGGGTGCAGCTGCGGCTCAAGCCAGTCAGTTAGACGGTATGTATTATTCAGGCTTAGATGCGCTGCCAGGTAAAAAAGAACTTGATGTCCGCAAATTTGAATATGCGTATGCAGAGTTGAATATGGAAAAAGCGGCCCTTGGACATAAGGATCCGAATGCTAAACGCCAGGATTATATCGACCGCTATAACATTGCCATTTATCCTGATACAATGGTGTGGAAAACAGATTATTCTTATTCACAAAATGATCCCATGGTTCGTGGTTATTTTAACCACCCTTCTTATGATGATTATCCCGTAGTTGGGGTAAGCTGGGAGCAGGCGAAAGCTTTTTCTCACTGGAGAACCAGATTATATGATGGTGTTGCCACAGCTAGAAAACTGCCTGCCGGATCGAGATCAGATTACAGATTGCCAGCTGAAACAGAATTTGAATATGCTGCTAGAGGTGGTAATACCAAAACAAAATATCCTTGGGGTGGTCCTTACATCAGAAATACAAAAGGCTGTTTACAAGCCAACTTTAAACCTGGCCGTGGAGATTATTCGAGCGATGGTGGTATTTATACTGTTGGGGTAAGATCTTATTTTCCTAACGATTACGGATTATACAACATGGCAGGAAATGTTTCCGAATGGACATTAACGGCATACAATAAAGGCGCTAGTCCGTTGTTGCACGATCTGAATCCCAACTTCACTTATGATGCGGGTGCCAATGATAGCAAATACAAAAAACGCAAAGTGGTTAAAGGCGGTTCGTGGAAAGATACTGGCTATTTTCTACAAAATGCAGTAGCTACATACGAATATCAAGATACCCAAAGATCCTATATTGGTTTCAGATGTGTCTCATCTTACCCTGGTACCGATCTGAGAAATTAAACCAAACTAAAAACTAAAGAAAAACATTAAAATTTTATGGCAGCAAAAAAACAACCAAGCTGGTTGAATCCAGCAATTTCATTTGGAGCAAGTATAGTAATTATTGGAGCGTTATGTAAAATTCTACATATTGGAGGGATTTTCGGGAGCTATGCAATTGGAATTGGATTAGGGGTTGAAGCATTTTTATTTGCTTTAACTGGTTTTTTTCCGCCAGAGCCAGAACCAGCATGGGAGAGAGTTTATCCTGAATTAAGAGCCGATTTTAAAGGAGAATTACCAACAGCATCAGCCAGACCAGCAGTTGTAGCGGCAGGATCTTCAAATACAGCAGCTTTAGATAAAATGTTATCAGATGCTAAAATCGGTCCTGAATTGATCGAAAGCTTGGGCACCGGTTTACGTACTTTCGGTGATAAGGTGGCAACCATTTCTAATGTTGCAGATGCATCAACTGCAACCAACGAATTTACAGGTAAAATTAAAACAGCATCAGCAGGTTTTGATAACCTTAGCGCATCTTTTGATAAAGCTACCGCTAATTTAAAAGCAATGGGCGAGAGCAGTGTAGATTCTCAGGCCTACCATGATCAGGTTAACAACCTGGCGAAGAATTTATCAGCTTTAAATGCGGTATATGAGTTAGAGTTACAAGATTCAAGCGCACATTTAAAATCGATGAATAAATTCTATTCAAACTTATCTTTGACCATGCAGAACTTTAACGAATCGATGGAAGATTCGAAACAGTTTAAAGAAGAGGTGAACAAATTGGCTAAAAACCTATCATCCCTTAATGCAATTTATGGCAATATGCTATCGGCTATGAACGGCCCACGTGTATAATTTGTTTAGTTTTTAATTTTAAAGGGAAAGCTACTTACACATGGCAGGCGGAAAAGAAACAACAAGGCAGCGGATGATCAATATCATGTATTTGGTATTGTTGGCGATGCTGGCCTTAAACGTATCAGATACTGTTTTAGATGCATTCAAAAATATCAACGATAGTTTGGATACCTCTAAAAACAATGTAAATACAAGCATCAATCAGTTATTTTCTGCTTTCGAAAATTCGAAACTGAAAGAAGAACCAGCACGCGCACAGCCGATTTACGAAAAGGCAAAGCAGGCTCAGAAAGCAGCAGATGAATTAAATAACTATATCGAAGGCATTAAAAAACAATTTACCGCAGAAGGGAATGGAATTAATCCTGAAACCGGTGATTTGGTAAACAGGGATAATCTTGATATTGCTCAGCACATCATGATTAACCAAAAGAAAGCTGATGAATTAAAGGTTAAGATTAACGCCACTCGCGAGAAATTAATCTCTTTATTGGATAAGGAAGACAGGGCAAATGTATCATTCTCTCTGGAGGCGAAAGATCCTGAAAGAAAAAGGAAAGGAAACTGGCAGGAAACATACTTCGGTGAAGGAACGCCATTAACCGCTGCAATGACTATTTTAACCAAACTGCAAACAGATACTAAAAATGCTGAAGCGGAGGTTGTTAAAAAGTTATTCGGAAATATGGATAAAGCTCAGGTTAATCTGGATCAGTTTGCAGCAGTTGCAGTAGCACCTACTTCTTACGTTATTCAAGGTCAGCCTTATACTGCTGAAGTATTTTTAACCGCCAGTGATTCGAGGTCAACTCCTGATATTACGGTTAACGGGAATAAATTGTCTGTTAAAGAGGGTAAAGGAACTTATACTGGTGGTACGGGTAGTGTTGGTCAGTTTACCTGGGTAGGTACTATCCGTGTCCGTCAAACCGATGGACAAGTAAAGGAATACAAAACCCAACCGCAAACTTATCAGGTAGCGAAACCATCAGCATCTGTTTCTTCAACTAAATTGAATGTAATTTATGCAGGTATTGCGAATCCATTTACAGTTTCTGCAGCAGGTTTCCCATTAGAAAGTGTTCGTGCTTCTATTTCTGGAGGATCAATGACTGGAGGAAACGGAAACTTTAATGTAAACGTTCCAGGAAGTATGGTTGGCCAGGAAGTATCCATCAATGTATCGGCAAATAATGCGGGTAAAACGGTTAGTTTAGGCTCACAAAAATTCAGGGTTAAAGGTATTCCTGCTCCTGTAGCTAAGGTTGGCGGCCGTGCGGGAGGTGATGTAGCTTCGGTACAGTTAAAAAGTGAAACTGAAATTGAGGCAGATCTGGATGATTTCCCTTTTGACGTAAAGTTTAAAATACTTCGTTATAAATTAACCGTTATTAAACCGCGTTCTGATGCTGTTACCATTCCGGGCAGTGGGGGAAGTTTTGCTGGTGCAGTTAAAGGTGCTATAAACTCAATTACGCCGGGAACACGGGTGTTCTTTGAAGATATCGTTTCTGTAGGACCAGATGGCCGTCAGAAAATTTTACCCTCATTAGCGTTTAGTGTAAAATAAGAAGAAGATGAAAAGGATTTTAAGTATTGCTATTTTAGTTTTGTTAACCTCGTTCGCTTTTGCACAGAGAAAGCCAACTAAGTTAGCTCCAAGGAAAGCTGCACCAGTGGTTGCTGCTCCTGTGGCAGATACGGTGAAAGCACCTGTTAAAACAGCTAAGAAGAAACTAAAAGTACCACCGAAAGATGGTTTCTATGCGCGTAAGGATATAGACAGTACTGAGATGGTTCCTTTGGCTGATGTGAGAGAAGAAGATGTTTTTTATGCAAAACGGATCTGGAGGGAAATTGATTTGCGTGATACAGTTAATTCCGCATTGAAATCTCCGAAATCAAGATTAATTGATGTTTTAATTGCTGCGATTAAAAAAGACGAACTCACTGCATATTCGCCAATCGATAGTGCCTTAAACGAAGACGATGCTTTCCTTAATCCAATGTCTGCAGATTCTGCAGCTAAGTCGGCTTTAGGTACAGCAGAGGTTTCTAATAATAAAACCGGAACAGTTACAACAGTTGTTAATGATTTCAATCCGGAATTGTTTTTAAAATTCAGAATTAAAGAAGATTGGATCTTCGATACTAAACGTTCTATTTTTGAACCGCGTATTGTAGGTATTGCGCCTTTAAAATACAATGAGGTTTCTAAACAATGGCAACCTGTATTTTGGGTATACTATCCAGAGGCGAGGGAGATTTTAACCAAAAAACGTTTAGTCAATACCAATAACGATGCTTCTTCATTAAGTTTTGATGATTTCTTTATACGCCGTTTATTTAGTAGTTATATCGTTAAGGAATCAAACCCGGGAGATAACAAGATCAGAGATATTATCACTAACCCAAGAGAAAGGCTGTACGAATCAGAAAGGATCAAAAAATCAGTTCTCGATTACGAACAAGGTCTTTGGGAATACTAATTTTTAAAGCTTCGATGAAAATCGGAGCTTTTTTGTTTATTGAAGTTATTTTCATGTCGGTTGAAGTGAAGAAGTCTGTTCCATGTGTACGATTTTACTTGAAAAGACAAAGATTATCAAAGAAATTATCCCTGATTAAAATAAGCTTGAAGGGTGATTATCTGTTTTTTATTCAGTACCTCTGCTAATTCTTTCTCGGTAGCTTCTTTAATTTTTTTAACCGATTTAAAGTGGGTCAGCAGTTTATCGGCCGTTGTTTTGCCGATGCCCTCAATCTGCTCCAGTTCGGTTTTTAGTGTGCCCTGATCGCGTTTCTTACGGTGAAAGGTAATCCCAAATCGGTGGGCCTCGTCACGCAGTTGCTGGATTACTTTTAAGGTTTCTGATTTTTTATCTAAATACAAAGGATACGAATCGCCTGGATAAAATAATTCTTCCAAACGTTTGGCAATACCGATCACAGTTACCTTGTGCTCTATACCCAACAATTTTAAACTCTTCATAGCCGACGAAAGCTGACCTTTACCGCCGTCAATGATGATGAGCTGGGGTAAGGTCTGGTTTTCATCCAACATTCTCCTGTAGCGACGGAAAACGGCTTCTTCCATGGTTGCAAAATCGTTAGGGCCCTCTACCGTTTTCACATTAAAGTGGCGATAGTCTTTTTTGGATGGTTTGGCATCTTTAAAAACCACGATGGCCGAAACCGGGTATTTCCCCTGAAAGTTGGAGTTATCAAAACATTCGATGTGTTTTGGAAGCTGGGTTAAACGCAGATCTTTCTGCATGGTTGTTAAAATCCGGTCCGTGCGTAAATCTGGATTCAGCTTCTCATACTGATTGAGTTTCTCTTTTTTAAAGAACAACACGTTCTTTTGCGAAAGCTCCAACAGTTTTTTCTTTTCGCCCAGTTTTGGAACCGTAAATTTTAAACTTTCATCTTCTAACGATGGCTCAAAAGGAACAATAATTTCTTTCGAGGTACTGCTGAATTTTGTCCTGAACTCCAGCATCGCCAGCGTTAAAATCTCGTCATCACTCTCATCCAGTTGCTTTTTAACCTCAATGGTCTGCGTTTGGATAATCGTTCCGTTCATTACCTTCAGATAATTCACAAAAGCGTAACGTTCGTCAGAGGCAATGCTCACCACATCTACATTGGTGATGGCACTGTTTACCACGGTTGATTTACTCTGGTATTTCTCCAGTACCTGTAATCTCCGTGCGTATTGATGGGCCAGCTCAAAGTTTAAATCTTCCGATGCGGATTTAATAACTCCTTTAACATCGCGGATTACATTTCCGATTTTCCCATTCAGGATTTCTTTAATCTCGCCAATATTTTTGTCATAATCGGTTTCCGTCTGGTAATTCTGGCAAGGGCCTTTGCAGTTGCCAATCTGATATTCTAAACAAACTTTAAACTTCCCTTCGTCGATATTTTTCTCCGTTAGGGGTAAGCTGCAGGTACGTAAGGGATAGGTTTCTTTAATGAGGTCTAAAATCGTATGCATCATGCCTATTGAGCCGTAAGGGCCAAAATAGGTAGAGCCATCCTTGATTACTTTCCTTGTCCAGTAAATACGGGGAAAATTCTCATTCTTCACAATAATCCAGGGATAGGTTTTATCGTCCTTTAAATTGATGTTGAATTTCGGCTGATGTTTTTTAATCAGGCTATTTTCGAGCAACCAGGCATCAATCTCCGTATCCACAATGGTGAAAGTAATTTTACGGATCCTGGATACCAATACCCTCGTTTTGCCATTAAACTGGTTTCGGTCGGTATTGAAATAAGAGCCTACACGGTTACGCAGATCTTTCGCCTTACCAATGTACATGAGCTTCCCATCCGCATCCCAATACTGGTATACGCCGGGTTTATGCGGAATTGCGGTTAATGCTGTTTTATGGTCGAAACTGCTCATGAAAAATTAAAGGAGCAAAAATATAGTATTTTTAATAAAGAATAATATCAGGCATGAAATCGAAATCCTTCTTATTGTAAGTAAACAGTTCAATTTTATTTACAATCGCAGTTGCTCCGATAATTGCATCAGGTATTTGAAGATGATGACTTAGTTTAAAGCTTTCGATAAGTTCTATTGATTTTTGAGATATCTGACTATCAAAATGAATAATATCGTAATATTTAATTTTTTTCTTCATCTGTGCCAACTCGGTTTTATTTCCCATCCCTTGCAACAGTTCCATAGTTGTAACAGATGAAAGCACAATGTTTTCGAATCCGATTTTTTCTAACGATTCTATGGTTGAAATGTTGCCATTAAAAGCATGTATGAGAATATTGGTGTCGCATAAAACCATAAATTATTTTTTACGATTCCACGATTTGGCTCTTATCTCTTCTATATTTCTTGGCGTTTCTTTCCAAATGCCAAACAGTTCTTTAGGATTAATCGACTTATTTCCTTTAAGGATATTAGGCTTTGCGTTGTTCTGCGGAGAGATAATTTTAATGTTTTCTAATTTCATAGATTGAAATAAAGAAAGCAGCTTTTTCATCTCATCAAAATCTGATATTTCTAATGTAACTCTCATATATTTCAATTTTCTATTACAAATTTAATATTTATTACCTATAATCGGCTCAAAAATTTGGCTTGTTATTGAAAGCTAAAACCCCAACTTCTCATCCAGTTCGGTTGCACCTTCTTCCTGTTGTTGGTATTGGTTACAATCGAAAGTGATGGAAACGCCTGATTTTGGTGCTTCGAAATCAGCATGACTGATCTTTAAGGCCGGATTGGCATATACCCTTTTGATAAATCCTGCAAAAATTGGTAAAGCAGTATTGGCACCTTCACCCTGATTGGTGCTGATAAAGTGGAATGCCCTGTCTTCGCAGCCTGTCCAAACCCCTGTAACCAGTTGAGGGGTAATGGCCATAAACCAACCATCAGAATTGTTTTGGGTAGTACCTGTTTTTCCCCCTATCGGAGCATTAACTTTGTACTTATAGTTAAGTCTTGATCCGGTTCCATTGGTGATTACTCCTTTGAGCATTCTGGTCATCACATAAGCCACTTCTTCACTCATCACTGGTTTTGGTATTTCCTTTTGAGAGAATAATACCACACCGTTTTTATCCTCAATTCTTAACAAATAAATTGGTTTGGTATAGGTTCCTTTGTTCGCAAATGCACCGTAAGCACCTACCATATTATAAATCGATGAATCGAATGTGCCCAAACAGATGGAAGGATATGCAGGAACATTAGGGATGCCCATTTTGGTAGCCAATGCCGCTACCGCTACCGGACCAACCTGTTTCATTAAATAAGCGGTAACATAATTTTGAGAATAGGCTAAGGCTTTTTGTAGTGTAATATTGCCAGGTAATGGTTTTCCTGAAGATCCCGGTGCGTAAGGCTTTCCATATCCTTCAATAGTTACCGGAACATTAGCAACAGTATAACAAGGTGAATAACCATTTTCGATGGCTACCGAATACGTAAATGGTTTCGCCGTTGAGCCTACTTGTCTGGTTCCCATCTTCACCTGATCATATTTGAAATGTTCATAATTAATACCGCCAACCCAAGCTTTCACATGTCCGTTGGTGGGATCCATCGTCATCATGGCATTACGCAACAACATTTTGTAATAACGTACCGAGTCGATCGGTTTCATTACCGTATCGATATTACCCTTCCAGGTAAAAATGCTCATTTCTGTTTTGGTATTGAAATCATCTTTAATTTCATCATCCGATTTACCTTCTAATTTTAACGATTTATAACGGTCCGAACGTTTAATGCCCTGTTCAATCTGTAAAGTTTTATCTTTAAAAGGGTTTCGGCCTTTCCAGCTGGCAATGAACTGCGCCTGAAGGATTTTCATGTATTCCTTTTGTGCTTCCTCTGCATATACCTGCATGTCATAGTTCAATGTGGTATAAATCTTTAAACCATCGCGGTCTAAATCGTATGGTGTGCCATCGGGTTTGGTAATCGATTGTTCCTGGAAAATGGTTTTGATATCATTTTTCAGTACCGAACGGAAATATGGGGCAATACCGTCGTTAACGGTTGCCGCATTAAAGTGCAGGTTTAAAGGTTTTTCTTTTTGCTCATCAAATTCCTGCTGGGTTAAGAGTTCGGATTTAACCATTAAAGCCATTACCGTGTTCCTGCGGTCTCTTGAACGTTCAGGGTGGCGGGTTGGCGAATACATGGTAATTCCCTTTTGCATGCCTACCAGGGTTGCAGCCTGTGTTAAAGTCAGTTTATCGGGTGTGGTATTGAAATAAACCCGTGCTGCCGATTTTATCCCATAAGCCTGGTTACCAAAATCGACTGTATTTAAATACATGGTAATGATTTCTTCCTTGGTATAGTTGCGTTCTAATTTAACGGCAACAATCCACTCTTTAAACTTGGTTAATACCAAAGAGAAAAAATTGAGGTTTGATTCGCGGGGGAAAAGATTTTTGGCCAATTGTTGGGTAATGGTACTTGCGCCCTGTTTTTTGCCGATTAAATTGTAGCCGATAATTGAAAAGGTACGTTTGAAATCTATTCCAGAGTGCTCTTTAAAACGGGTATCTTCTGTGGCAATTAATCCGTTGATTACGTTTTCGGAAATATCTTTATAGGTAACATTCGACCTGTTCTGAACAAAGTAGGTGCCCAATGGACGGCCATCTTCGGCAATAATTTCGGAAGCCTGATTGCTTTTCGGGTGTTCTATATCCCTGAAAGAGGGAAGGGCGCCAAAAAGACCCAATCCGATCATGGAAATAAAAATAGCGAAAAGCGCGATTCCGCCGATCAGTATTTTCCAGATGATTAAACTATATCTTTTTGTTTCTTGTGCAGAAAGGGATTTATTCATTTTGTGTTGTTATTTTCCAATAATCTCCGGGATGGGAGATTTTGGATGCAAATTTACTAATTTTTTATAGAACAGATTTTTAGTCATCAGCTTAAAATACCCTACACTTATTTGTAATTGTCTTTTAAAAACTCCAGATACGCGTTAATACGTGAGCGGTCTGTTAGTTTGCCAAAATTCTCTTTACTGATAATAAAACCTTTGTACAGGTTAGCAGGAACCTTCATAATGTTCTTTAACTGACCTGTAATACTCGATTCGTAAATTTTTGCATCTTCTAAATCGATAAAACTGGTGATGTAAATCAACTGGTCGTTATCCAACTCCACCAATTTATGTTCCAAATCGTTATCAGGGTAATTTCCGCGGTTAAACTGTCCGATTCCAAAGCGGGATGAACTTAATGTTAAAGTGGCATCTGCTACATCGATTACATAATAGTATTCTTCTGATGTTGCAGCACTAAAAATACTGGCCGGTTTGGTCACATCGGCAGGTTTAACTTCAACAGGTTTGGTTACCGGAGCTGGCTCTAGCGTTTTTACAACTGCATTATCGGTTACCAAAGGTTTTACCGGAACAGCGGTTGGTGTAGCCTGACTTACAAAACGCGGTGTATTGGCATCAAAATCAATAAGGGCAACCGGGCGTTGTTTAAATTCATCGAGGTTTGCTTCAATATATTTTAAATGATCGCGTACCAGTGGGGTAATAATTTTATCATTTGGGTACAGCGTGGTGATCAGGTTGAATTCGGTAAGCAGGGGATCAATCTTTGCCGTACGGCCAACAGCAATCGCTTTTAAATAAGCATACTGAGGTGCTAAATCATTGTTTGGGAATGCAGCAATGTTGTCATCAGCCTGTTTAACTACGCCTGGATAATCTTTTTTTGCATAAGCATCAAAAGCCACATTGTAGTTGTTAATGGCAATGTTCTCCATCTCGGTCTGTTTGGCAGAGTACGTTGGATCTAAAATGTTCTTTGCAAAATTAGACTCGGGGAATTTGGTTAACACCAATTGCTTGTACTGGTCAGATTTTACTTCATCAGCACCCTTATAATTGAGGTGTAAACTGTAGTAAATGGCCACAAGGTGGTTGTTGTCTGGATATCTTTTAATCAGTTCGAGATAGATTTTATTTGCTTCCGGTTTATCGTTCAGTTCCTGTTGGTAAAAACTCGCGATTTCAAAATAGGCATCAATAATTTTCTGATCGGATGTGGCCAATAGGGCAGGGGTGGTAGGAAGACCATCCAGAAATTGTTTTTCCAAGGAAGTTTGATCTGCTGCGGCCTGATCTGTTTCATCATTTGCTGGTTTTATTCCGGTGGCTACATTTCCACCTGCTAAAACCTGGGCGGTTTCCTGTGCGGAAGACCTGTTGCTCTGTCTCCAGTTATCTTCCAGTTGTCTGTTGCCCCAACGTTTTCTGAAATCGCCAAAGCCATTGCTTATTGCAGCATTGTTGTTAAAGTAAAAGGTATTTCCAGTAGAGTTGTTCTGTGCATTTAACGATTGATTCGGGAAATTGGGGTCGTTTAAAAACTGGTTACTGATTACCCCTCCTGTATTACTAACTTCAACTTTAGGGGTTAAATAAGCTTTAACTTTTGCTTCGCGCTCACCTGCAGGAAGTTTGGCAATGGCCTGTGCGGTATCTTCTTTTGCAATAATGGTGTACCTGTCGGTTAAATATTTCAGGTTATCGGCCTTTTTTACAATGTTATCGTAATCAGGGAAGTTTTTAGGCAAAATCATTACGGTACTATCGTAATATAGCTTTGCTTTGATGTAATTGTTAAATTCTTTAAAGTTTAAATCAGCAATTCTTAAATAAGACAGTGCTTTTTGGTTTTGGTTCCGGGTACTTTTTGCAACTGATTTATGATAATTTTCCTCAGCTTTTACGAAATTTCCTTCGGCAGAGAAAAGCTCTCCAACCTGATAATAAATCTGATCGGTATAGTCGAAATTCTTATCGTCTTTTAATAAAGCAAGCAATTGATCTTCCTTATTCAATTTTACGCCACTCAATAATGCCTTGAGTTTAATGCGGTTTAAATTGGCATGAAAATACATTTCGAAGGGGGCATTGCTTTTTTCAACCCTGGTGAAATTGGCATAAGCATCCTGGATATTTTTCTCCCTTTCCTGCAACTGGGCAAGGATAAAGCGCCAGCGGATACGCAGTTGTTTTTCGGCAGGGAGGGCAATAGCGGATTCCAGGAAAAGTATGGCTTCTTTATTTCTTTTTTGATAGATGCGCATCTGTGCAGCGGTTGCCAATGGCTCGGCCAGATCTTTTTTCAGTTGATCAGAGGCACGCAACATGGTATCGAGAATTTTATCGGCCAGTACCATATTGTTCAATTGCATTTGGCTGCGTGCTTTCCAGTTCATCGCCATGATGAATGTTTTTAAATCTTGATTATAGGTTTTTGCCGTATAATCGAAGTATTCTGAAGCAATAAAATAATTGCCTTTTAGGTAATTTGCCTTCCCCAAGAGCATATAGGCATCATCAATATAGTTGCTAAAACTTTTATCGTTGATGATGGTTTGTCCTTTTGTAATGACATCATCCAATTGTTTATTGGCTACGCCCGGCGTTAAAACCAGGTTGATCTGGGGCTCAGGATCGAGATAAACAGGTAGGGTTTTTTCGTAATTATCTGCATAACTTTGCAACAAACTCTCGTTATATTCTGTAAGTAACACATTGGAGTTATAGATATAGTTATATCTTGCCGTTAGGTTTTGGAACCTGCGGTCTACAGCGGTATCTTTATTTGCGACGCAGCCATAGATCAGGAGGACACTAAAAAAGATGAGGAGGGAATTTAAGTTTTTGCTAGCGTAATTTTTCAAGTATGATCAATCTCTTAGGTGGATATACAATAAACAATATATATAGAAAAATATTTTATTTGGCAACAAATTTTAATTATTCAAAGTTAATTTAATTATTGCATTAAAAAATGGAAAATCCGAAAGAAGAAAATACAAAGAAAAAGGTAAATGCAGCCGTTAAATATTCTGCTATCGGCTTCCAGATGTTCGCCACCATTGGCCTGTTAACTTTTATTGGTTATAAGATTGATGAGCACAGAAACAGCAAAACCAATCTCATTACCGCGGCTTTTGCATTGGCAGGTGTGGGCATTGCCTTGTATCAGGCCATCAGGCAGGTTACCAGAGATTAGTTTTCAGTAGGCAGTTTTCGGTTAACCAAACCAGCAACCTGGCAATCCATCACCCTTAACCAATTACATCGCAACCAATGAATCTTTTAAGTTGGGAGTTTGGGTTTGGGAGTGCTTAACCATTTAATATTAAGCAACGAAACAATAAGGCTATTGCCTCAGTTCACCGGTTAACCCATTCATACTGTTAACCAACCTTTATAATAATTCTCTTCCATACTAGTTACTTGATACTAAAAACCTTATCTTTGCAAAAGGTTTTATCTGCTAAGAAATTATACATTGACTCTAGCCAAATTTACCAGTATCTATTTCATTTTTATAGGCCTATTAATAGGTGTTGTTGCCGTTTTACCGCTATTATTTCCTGATAAACTATTATTTATAAGCAACTTTTGGGTGATGTTTGGCTTTTTGGCCGGTATAACCTATATCGCTTATATGTTGGTTGATATTGGCATAAAACGTGATCCTGAGGTTGGTGTAATGGCCATTATGGGATCAATTGCAGTGAAGATGATTTTTTGTATGGCTTTTGTGTTGATTTACAGTATAAAAGCTAAGGGAATTGGGCTTGTATTTATGCTTAATTTTTTTTCTTTATATTTATTGTTTACGGCCTTTGAAATTTACTGTTTGTTACGTAACTTGCGCCACCAAAATTTAAAGTAAAAAACTGCCAATAAATGGATTGTAACCGAGTTTTTGTGTCTAAAGTTAAAAGGCTAACTATTGTTTTTACGCTTTTAATCGCGTTTTTATCTATCAAAATTGATACTTTCGCTCAGGTTGATAGCGCTGTTGTTCCTGTTGATAGTATTGCAGCCGACTCTGCACATGCGGGTGCTGGCGAGCACGCTGCTGCCGGGCACGAAGAAAAGAAATTCGAGCCTACAGATGTAATCATGGAGCACATTGCCGATTCGCATATGTGGCACCTTTGGGGCCATACTTCATTGCCTCTTCCTGTAATTTTATATACTCCGAATGGCTTAGAAGTTTTCTCTTCGGCTAATTTCCATCATGGAGAACACGATTATAATGGTAAATACAATAATTACCGTTTAGAAGAAGATCATATTAAAGTGGTTGGAGCAGATGGAAAAATTGATGAGGAGGCCAGTAAATCTGTTTTAGATTTCTCTATTACCAAAAACGTTGCGGCAATGTTCGTGGCTATTCTGTTGATTTTGATTGTATTTATCTCAGTAGCGGGAGCGTATAAAAAACGTATTGGCAAAGCGCCAAAAGGTTTACAATCTTTCATCGAACCGGTTATTGTTTTCGTTAGAGATGATATTGCTAAACCAAATATTGGTCACAAGTACGCTAAATTCATGCCTTATTTGTTGACTACATTCTTCTTTATCCTATTTAATAACTTATTGGGTTTGGTGCCAATTTTTCCAGGTGGTGCTAACGTTACAGGAAATATCGCATTAACATTTGTAATGGCTTTGGGTACTTTGCTTATTGTAAACCTAAATGGTAACAAGTATTATTGGAAACACATCCTCTTACCTGATGTTCCGTTTTGGTTATGGCCACTAATGGTTGTTGTGGAGGTTGTTGGTATTATCTCTAAGCCCTTTGCATTAATGGTGCGTTTGTTTGCTAACATTACCGCAGGTCACATTATCGTATTGAGTTTAATCTCGTTAATTTTTATTTTCGAAACACTGGCTATTGCACCAGTTTCAGTGGCATTCGTAATATTTATGGATATACTGGAATTACTGGTAGCATTTTTACAGGCTTTTATTTTTACATTACTTACTGCTTTGTTTATTGGAATGGCAGTAGAAGAGCATCATTAATAGAAAACTATTTTTTACAATTAATATAAATTAAATTAGTTATGGTAGGTTCAATCGCGGCAATTGGTGCCGGTTTAGCAGTAATCGGTGCAGGTATCGGTATCGGTCAAGTAGGTGGTAAAGCAATGGAAGGTATTGCTCGTCAACCAGAAGCTGCATCAAAAATTCAGACTGCAATGATTATCGCTGCTGCCCTTATCGAGGGTGTTGCTTTATTCGGTGTGGTAGTTGCATTATTAGGTAACAGCCTTAAATAATTCAAACTGAAAAATTTAGGTAGGGTATTTAACGATTGGTTATTTACCCCACCTTATTAACAAGATTAAGATTAAAAAAATTAGATAAGATGGATTTAGTAACCCCAAGCATAGGATTAGTTTTTTGGACTGGAATATCGTTTCTGTGTTTATTGATATTACTTAGGAAATTTGCATGGAAACCTATATTAGGTGCCATTCACGAACGTGAGCAGAGCATTGATGAAGCCCTTAACAAAGCTGAGTTGGCCAAGCAGGAAATGGCCCGTTTAACCAGCCAGAATCAGGATCTGATGCAACAGGCCCGTGCTGAGCGTGATGAGATTTTAAAGGAAGCTAAAACCTTAAAGGACGGTATCTTAAACGAGGCTAAAAAACAAGCTCAGGTTGAAGGTGCTAAATTGATTGAAAAAGCTAAAATCGAAATCGAGAACCAAAAGAAAGCAGCTTTAGCTGAAGTTAAAGACCAGGTTTCTTCTTTATCATTAGAAATTGCCGAACGCGTTTTACGTAGTCAGTTAGATGATAAAACTAAACAGGAAACTTTAGTAGCGAACTTGTTAAAAGACGTTGAATTAAACTAGTTTTGAGAAAATAGATTTGAGACACTAGATATTAGATAGGGGATTCATTCTCACATCTTCCATCTCACATCTCACATCTCACACCTAAGAATATGTCAGAAATTAAAGTTGCAAGCAGATACGCCAAATCATTAATAGACTTAGCCGTTGAAAACAACGCGTTAGAGGAATCGTATAATGATATGGTTTTGTTTGAGAAAGTGGTTGATGAGACCCCTGAACTAGAAGCAATATTAAAAAACCCGATTGTACCTTTAGATAAAAAGACGGGTATTTTGAATGGTATTTTTGCTGATAAAGTAAATAAACTAACCATCACATTTTTCAAGATTGTGGTGAGCAAAGGCCGTTCAGCAATTTTATTTGCCACAGCAAAACAGTTTATACAACAATATAACTTAATTAAAGGTATTGTTACTGCTGATGTAACTACTGCGAGTGCTTTAAGCCCTGAAGCTAAAGCGCAGGTTATTGAGATTGTAAAAAGAGAATTAAAAGCTAATCAGGTTATTGTTAACGAAAAAATTAACGAGAAACTGATTGGTGGTTTTATATTAAAAGTTGGCGACAAACAATTTGATGCTAGTATTGCCAGCGGTTTAAGTAAACTTAAAAAAGAATTTGCGCAATAGCGCGGGGCGATAAACGTGTAGCGGAAAAACGCCATGCGCCAAAGTCCAAACAAAAAGAATTGCGATAAGCGGATGGCGAATAAATGCCAAGCGCCATGCGCTAAGCACTAAACATTTACAAAAAGATATAAAGTAAAATTATGGTAGAGGTAAGACCAGACGAAGTATCGGCAATTATCAGACAGCAATTGGCGGGCTTCAAATCAGAAACCGAACTGGAAGAAGTTGGTACCGTGTTGCAAGTGGGCGACGGTATTGCCCGTGTTTACGGTTTAACTAAAGTTCAATCGGGAGAATTAGTTGAATTTGCAAACGGCCTGCAAGGTATTGTATTAAACCTTGAAGAAGATAACGTTGGTGTGGTACTTTTGGGTGCTTCAGACGAGATCAAAGAAGGTGATACGATTAAACGTACCAAAAAAATTGCCTCTATTAAAGTTGGTGAAGGTATGCTTGGCCGCGTGGTGAATACTTTAGGTGAGCCTTTAGATGGTAAAGGCCCTATCTTAGGTGAAACTTACGAAATGCCTTTAGAGCGTAAAGCACCAGGTGTAATTTATCGTCAGCCGGTAAATGAGCCTTTACAAACGGGTATTAAAGCAATCGATGCAATGATTCCAATTGGTCGTGGTCAACGTGAGTTGGTTATTGGCGACCGTCAGATTGGTAAAACTGCTGTTTGTATCGATACCATTATTAACCAAAAAGAATTTTATGAAGCAGGCCAGCCTGTGTTCTGTATTTATGTAGCTATCGGTCAGAAAAACTCAACTGTAGCCAACATTGTACGTACATTAGAAGAAAACGGCGCTTTACCATATACAGTTGTTGTTGCTGCTTCGGCTGCAGATCCTGCTCCAATGCAGTTCTATGCTCCGTTTGCAGGTGCTGCAATTGGTGAGTTTTTCCGTGATACAGGTAAACCGGCTTTAATTGTTTATGATGATTTATCTAAGCAAGCCGTTGCTTACCGTGAGGTATCTTTATTACTTCGTCGTCCACCGGGCCGTGAAGCTTATCCAGGTGACGTTTTCTACTTACACAGCCGTTTATTGGAAAGAGCTGCGAAAATCAACGCTAACGATGATATCGCTAAAAACATGAACGATTTACCTGAATCTATCAGACACATCGTAAAGGGTGGTGGTTCATTAACTGCTTTACCGATTATCGAAACTCAGGCAGGCGACGTATCAGCATATATCCCAACCAACGTAATTTCGATTACCGATGGTCAGATTTTCTTAGAGTCGAACTTGTTCAACTCAGGTATCCGTCCGGCTATTAACGTAGGTATCTCGGTATCTCGTGTGGGTGGTAACGCGCAGATCAAATCGATGAAAAAAGTAGCAGGTACTTTAAAGTTAGATCAGGCTCAATACCGTGAGTTAGAGGCGTTCTCTAAATTCGGATCGGATTTAGATGCAGCAACGAAATCTGTTTTAGATAAAGGTGCTCGTAACGTGGAAATGTTGAAACAAGCGCAATTCTCTCCATTTACTGTTGAGAAACAAGTTGCAATTGTGTACGCGGGTACTAAAAACTTAATGCGTAGTGTTCCGGTTAACAAGGTTAAAGAATTTGAAACTGAATTCTTAACGCAATTGGAATTACGTCATCCGGAAACTTTAGCTGCCTTAAAAGCCGGTAAATTTGATGATGGCATTACCAGTGTTTTAGATACGGTAGCAAAAGAGATTTCAGGTAAATATTAATAAGATTTGAGACATGAGATTTGAGATTTGAGATAGGACAGAAACGTCTAAAATCTCATATCTCACATCTCACATCTAAATAAAGAATGGCTAATTTAAAAGAAGTAAGAAACCGGATTGCATCGGTACAATCAACACAGCAGATTACCAAAGCTATGAAAATGGTTTCGGCAGCAAAGTTGAAACGTGCTACCAACGCAATTATCGCTTTACGTCCTTATGCAACTAAACTGAAAGAGATATTAGGTAATCTCTCGGCAAGTTTAGAAGGGTCTTCATCACCTTTTATTCAGGAGCGTGAGCCCAATAAGGTTTTAATTGTTACTGTATCATCAAACCGTGGTTTGGCCGGTGCTTTTAACATGAACGTAATTAAAGCGGCCAACAATTTAATTGCTGAAAAATATAGCGAACAGTTGAAAAACGGTAATGTGAGCATTATTTCTATCGGTAAGAAAACCCAAGACTTTTACGAAAAACGTAAATACAATGTTATTGGTAACAATAATGAAGTATATTCTGCTTTAACTTTCGAGAATGTAACCAAAATTACAGATGCGATTATGGCTGGTTTTATTAAAGGGGAATTTGATAAGGTAGAAGTAGTTTATAACCGTTTTAGAAACGCAGCTGTGCAGTTTATTACTACTGAACAATTGTTGCCTTTACCTAAAGCACAAGAAACAGCAGCTGATCTGAAAGATAAGAAAACAACAAACGTTGACTATATTTTAGAGCCTTCACAGGAAGAAATTGTAGAACAGCTGATCCCTAAATCAATTAAAATCCAGTTGTACAAAGCCGTGTTGGATTCTCACGCTTCTGAGCACGGTGCACGTATGACATCAATGGATAAAGCAACTGAAAATGCCGGAGAATTATTGAAAGCCTTAAAACTTTCATACAACCAGGCGCGTCAGGCAGCAATTACAACTGAGTTAACTGAGATTGTAAGTGGAGCAGCAGCATTAAACGGATAATAGTTTGCAGTTCTCGGTTTTGAGCTTGCAATTCTGATTGCATAAAATAGAAAGCCTATTTCTGAATTGAAATAGGCTTTTTTATTGTCCGTTTTAATTGTAATCCAAAATTATTATATTTTTTTCGGATTGCAATCCAAAATTATTATGTTTTTTACGGATTGTAATCCAAAATTATTATACTTTTGTATGTTATATATTTGCGATGATCATTAGGAAACAATTGGATTATGCCTTTGCAAGGCTCTTTAAAGGCAAAGCCTTTATTATATTTGGCCCAAGACAAACCGGTAAAACTACTTTCGTAGAACAGTTGCTCACCAAAGTAGATAAAAGGACATTGTACCTGAACGGAGATGATGCAGATGTGCGGGAAGCTTTAGCCAGGCCCAATGCCACGCAGATTGCGCAGCTGCTTGGTGACTATGAGGTGCTTTTTATTGATGAAGCCCAACGGATCACTGACGTTGGCTTATTGATTAAAATTATCGTCGATCGCTTTAAGAAAGTTCAGGTTATCGCTACCGGTTCATCAGCTTTTGAATTGTCAGGAAAGATTAACGAGCCCTTAACCGGACGGAAATACGAAATGATGCTTTTGCCTTTTTCGTATGCGGAACTGATAAACAATACCGATTTTCTTACCGAAGAAAGATCCTTGGAGCAGCGTTTGATTTATGGTTCCTATCCAGAAATTATTAATGACCCGCACAATGCAGAAGAACATTTAAAACTACTTGCAGATAGTTATTTATATAAAGATCTGTTTGCATTGGAAGAGATCAAAAAGCCAATGTTATTTGAGAAAATTGTAAAAGCATTGGCCTTACAGGTTGGGAGCGAAGTTAACTTTTCAGAGTTGGCACAGTTGGTAAAAGCTGATCAGAAAACCGTAGATAAGTATATCAACCTGCTCGAAAAATCTTTTGTGATTTTTACCTTGCCCGCCTTTTCGGGCAATGTTCGCAACGAGATCAAAAAGAACAAGAAGATTTACTTTTACGATACCGGCATTGTGAATGCCATTACACGGAATTTTATTGCATTGGCAAATAGAAATGATGTTGGCGCACTTTTCGAAAACTACATGATTGCAGAACGGATGAAGTTTTTACACCAGCATCAAATAGAAGCCGAATGCTTTTTCTGGCGCACTACGCAGCAACAGGAAATTGACTACATTGAAAAAACAGAAGAGAAATTTTTGGCGGTAGAGTTTAAGTGGAATGAAAGGAGTAAAAATAAAATCCCTTTAACTTTTACACAGGCCTATCCGGATGCAGAAACGCTGATTGTATCAAAAGCCGATAGAGGAAGCTTTTTGAATGGCTAATTTGTAAAGAGTAGAAGCTCATTTCGCTTAAGAAATGGGCTTCTCTTTATTTATAAAATGGAGTCATACTTGCTCATCACTAATCTCAAATATCCATTTTCTAATTTTTTACTCACATTCTTTTCGTTGTAAACCGTTGCATTAAATTTAGCTTCTAAAATAGATGTGCCAGACTTTAATTTCTTTAAACTTATGATTTCAAATTTTGAATTTTTTTGAGCATCAGGACTTAGTAATGGTGTTCTAAATGATTGTGAACTAAATGTATTAAAACCACCATATAAGCTTATAGCAACACCATTTTGTATATTATCTCTACCATAATCAAGCGCATAATTTCTGGTCCCAACAGTAAATAAATCCATAACATCTTTTGGTCTCAAAATCACTGATTGCACCATCGATGCTTTGCTATAGGTTTTAATGAATATTACATCGACTTTTTGACCATCAGTATATATTCCATATATTCTTGAGTATAAAACAGAATCTTTAATGCCAGATATATAATAACCGTTATTTACAATTGAATCTACTTTTGAATACGGTTGTCTGTTACTGGCACCTGAAAAGCTTGAAAAATCAGATAGCTTATAAGTGATCCCATCTATGCTGTAAGATATACTGTCTTTCGCATACTCGAGTGGATCTTCTTTCTCAATAGCTGGTGGTTCGGTAATTGGATTGTCTTTCTTGCAGGCTGCAAAGAAAAGTAGGGCAATAGCTATCCCTAGTAAGTGTTTGTTTTTCATTGTAATTGATTTTATTTGTGTGTAGCCAAAAATAATAATTTTCTGTAACTAAAAACTTAATTGATGAAAAAAAATCTAATTACTACTCTGTGTTTGTAGTTTATGGTTTACTTACGTGTATTCTAGTTGATTTGTTTTTACCTTCAGGATTTTATTTGATCTATTTTTGGGAAGCTTTTTCAAGTCCGGTTAGTTAGCCGCTTTTAATATCTTTGCAGTATAATATCAAGACATGAAAAAATACATCTTTATCATTTTATCGCTTGTTCCTTTTTTTGCTACCGCTCAAAACCCTGCGAGAGATTACACCAATGCGGTGCTTTGGCAGCAAACTTCGGGTGAATACAGAGCCTTATGTTTTCAGGCTTATAACTTTGCCCGATTATCGCTAAAAGAAGCCTTATGGGCCGATACCAGCAAAAAGCCAAACTGTGTAATTGTTGATATTGATGAAACGGTTTTAGACAATTCTGCTTTTCAGGGACACGAAATTAAAAAGGGTTTGAGTTATCTACAGGAAGATTGGACGGAGTGGACAAGTTTAGCCCAGGCAGACACAGTTCCGGGTGCATTGGCCTTTTTGAAGTTTGCCGCCTCAAAAAACATCGAAACTTTTTACGTAAGTAACCGCGATGAAAAGGATTATGCAGCTACATTGAAAAACCTGCAGCATTTTGGCTTTCCTTATGCAGATGATGCGCATTTAATCGTATCAAAAGGAACATCCAACAAAGAACCCCGCCGGCAAAAAATAACAGAAACGCATGACATTCTGATGCTGTGCGGTGATAATTTAAGCGATTTTAGTAATGTTTTTTACCGTGAGCAGAAAAATACGGTTGAGCAGGTAAACGTAAGCCAGCACCAGTTTGGAACGAAATATATTGTATTGCCAAACCCCATGTACGGCGATTGGGAAAAGCCTTTGTATCAGAGCGAAAAGCTTAGTGATCAGGATAAAGCGAAACAAAGATTAGAACGATTAAAAAGTTACTAAGTTTTAGCATTATTCGGCAATAAGTATTACTTTTGCAGCATCATAAAAATAAGCATTATGGAGAACAACGAATTAAAGCACAATACAGAAAGCATGAAAACGGCTAACCAGCCAGGAATTTATAAGTTAATAATTTTTGGTGTAGTGGTTTGCATGGTAGGTACTTATGCACGTTTCGCTTACGATTCATGGCAGGTATCATTGGCATCTTGGATTGTTTTGTTCATCGGTGCAATTATTGCCATTAAAGGTGTATTCAAAATATTAGACGCATAAGCAATTTGCTTTCAAATATAAAAGCCGGCCATGTTATTCATGACCGGCTTTTTTTGTTTTTATCTGCCCAGAGCAAGTTTTAGAAGTTTGCATAGCTAGGATAAAGAGAAAATGTTTTTTGGAAATGTGCGGTAATCTGTTAATGGCAGCCTGCAGTCCTGCTATCGCTTCAAGTCCTCGCTCGTGCCTCACTGTGGGCTTTTCGCTATATCAGGTTTAATAACAGCAGTTCCGTGTTACAAACAGTTGTTTCGATGGCCATTGAAGGCCGTGCCATTTTAAAACTGATGCGGTTTATTTACATCAGTAGACCTTTCGGTCTTAAACCTGACAGTAGCGGGCACCGAACGCAGAGAGGTAAAGCGGATGGCAGGACTACCGCAACCGATGTACATAGTAACCTGCTTTTCAAAAAACACAATTAAAGGCTCAATTCAAAGTTCTCAGGTTTGCGAAATCAACGAGATTTTTAACGATCGAACTAAAGCTGATGGCGGGGGAGGCTGTAAGCCAATCGCTCCGGTATTTGCTTTCGAAAAATAAAATAAGCTTGGGTTTCCATTACCGTCAAGTTTGAAACTCACATTTGTTTTATGGAAATCCAGACTATATAACATCTCTATATAAACATTTCGCTTTTTGGGTTACCTAAATCACTTTGTAGTATTAAGTGAAAAGAGCGTTATAAACCAACCTAAAACGCTGAACTTCTAATGGCCATTTGAAGCAATATTTAAAATGATTATTTATTTAGAACCACACAATCATGAAAAGGAATATTATTGCTGTTGCCATAATTTTAACAATTTTTGGCTGCCAAAATGAAAACAAAAAATATGCAAGTGCTGATGTTGTTGAGTCAAATGAGTTAAATAAGGAAATCTCAGATAGCACATTAGCAGAGAAAGTCATCAAAACTGCAGATATGCGGTTTCGGGTGAAGAATGTTCAAGATACCAAGGAACAACTTAGTAAAACCATCAAAGCCGAAGGCGGCACTGTTGCTGAATTCTCCATCGAAAGTACCATACAGGAAACTGATAAGGTTAAACAATCTACCGATTCGTTAAAAGAAATAACCTCTTATCGAACCCAAGGTTATCTGGTGGCTAAAGTTCCGTCGGAGAAACTGGATGAGTTTACAAACACCATCGCAAAAATGGCTGTTTTTGTCGATAACCAATCGATGAAAATGGACGATCAAAGCATCTCTTATTTGGCTAATAAATTAAAGGCCCAGAACCGGATTGATGCGATTGAAAAAATCAATAAAGTAGCCTCGAAAAAAAGTGCCAATGTAGAATCCTCTCTCTATATCAAAGACGATTATGTGGATAAGAGAATCGAAAATATGCAAATCGATAACCGTGTAAAATTTAGCACCATTACGCTTAATTTTTATCAGGACAATACCGTTAAAACCATGATTGTGGCCAATGATAATCTGTATGATTACCGCCCCGCATTTTTAAACAGGCTTTGGCTGGGTATTGTAAACGGCTGGACGATCTTTAAAGAAATCATTATTGCTATTTCTAATTTATGGATGCTGGTTTTGGTGGGTATCTTCGTATTCTTCACTATAAAATATTTTATCCGTAAGAATAAGCTGGCAATGGAAGAAGCGACAAAAAACATGATCGGTCAGGCCAGGCAATAAAGCGCTATTGATGATTGTCATACTAAGCGCAGCGAAGGATCCCTGACCGATGAACACAGCGAACCCAATCCTTCGACAGGCTCAGGATTGACATTCTCTAGATTAATCCACTCAATGATATTATGGTGATTCACCAAGGCGCTCTATGGTTCGTGTCCGCACGAACCATTTTAAATTACATAGATTATTTACTTATATGTGCTGGCATATAGATTGCTTCATTCCTGTGTTTTGATCCCCACGCTTCAGTTCGCACTGACGAATTAGTGGACTCCACTAACCCATTATTTCTTCGGTTTAACTGCTATACCTTTAACCTTGGTTTTATTGTCGCTTACAAAAGATTCCCAGCCCGAATAGGTTTTAGATTTGCCACCTGAGGTAATTTTCTGAAAAGAGTGGCACACTGCTACGGCCAAACCATCGGTAGCATCTAAAAACTCAGGGGTTTCTTTAAAATTTAATAATCTTTGCAGCATGGCGGCCACTTGTTCTTTGGTGGCATTACCGCTGCCTGTAATCGATTGTTTGATTTTACGTGGTGAATACTCGGTTACTGAGATATTTCTGGAGAGCGCGGCCGCAATGGCAATGCCTTGCGCACGACCAAGTTTTAATAATACCTGAATGTTTTTTCCATAAAAGGGTGCTTCAATGGCCAGAACATCGGGTTTGTACTGATCGATCAAAACCACTGTTTTTTCGAATATGCGCTGAAGTTTAAGAAAGGGATCATCTAGGTGGGTCATTTTCACTACCCCCAAACTGATCAGTTCTGTCTTATTTCCCTTCTCTAAAATTACGCCATAACCCATCACCGCGGTGCCGGGATCGATGCCCATAATTACCCGTTCCTTTTTTTCGTTCAACATTACAGCAATATTAAGCATATTTGCAAAAAGAAAGACTAATCTTGACAGGCAAGAACAAAAAAATATTATCACTTCTGATTAAAGCCGCAATTGTAATATTTGCCTTTTGGTTCATCTATCATAAGCTTGTCGCGAATAAAAACCTGCACGATTTTAGTACGCTGTTAAAAGATATTCCCCAAATAGAAATTATTACGGTTATAGGCATTGTGGTACTACTGATGTTTGTGAATTGGTTTTTAGAAGCGGGCAAGTGGAAATACCTGATGAGCCATATCGAGCCCATCGGTTTTTACAGGGCCATCGAATCGGTGTTCTGTGGTTTAACGTTGGCTATTTTTACCCCTAACAGGCTAGGTGAGTACGGAGGAAGGGTATTTTTTCTTTCACCCAAAAGAAGGATTGTGGGCATCGTAGCCATGAGCGTAGGCAGTATTGGCCAATTGGTGTTAACAAATGTTTTTGGAGCCATTGCGGCCTGTTTTTTTGTTTACCGTTTTATCCCGATAGATCGTGTACTTTTTATTGCGATGGTGGTTCTCGCGGTATTCTTTTGCCTGTTTTTTCTGATTTTCTACTTTAATATCCGATGGTTAAACGGCATTTTGCTTTCCTTTAAATTCACCAGGAAATACAAGAAATTTTACAGCATTTTAGCGAGGTACCGAAAAAGGGACCTGCTCAAAATTATCACTTACTGTTTTGCCCGCTATCTGGTATTTAGCTCACAATATTTCATTTTGTTTGTGTGGCTGGTGCCAGGCTTACATTATGCAGATATCATAATGATGACCTGTTTGCTCTTTCTGGTACAATCGGCATTACCATCACTTGATCTTTTCGATGTGGGTATCAGGAGCGTTACCGCTGTTGAATTATTTAAACATGTAACTGATCAGCATGTGGCTGTTATTGCATGCACAGCAAGTATTTGGCTGATAAATATTATAATTCCTGCTATCTTAGGCACTTATTTCGTTTTTAAACTCAATTTTTTTGGAAATCTTAAATCTAATTAGTCTATTTTCTGCTGCTTTAACCTTAATCTATGGTTTTTTAGTCCTTTATTTTATCAAAGGATGGCACAGTCTGGATTATTTTACCCCACAAAAATCAGACCCTCAAACTAAAGTCTCTATCATTGTGGCTGCCCGCGATGAGGAAGCCAATATCAATAAAACCATTGATGATCTGATTGCACAACAATATCCTAAAGTTTTAACAGAAATCATCATTATTGATGATCATTCTACCGATCGCACAGCAGAAATTGTATTAAGTTATGCCAATCAGAATGTGAAACTGATCAGGCTAAATGAAGACAGGGCTTTAAATTCATACAAAAAAAAGGCGATACAAACTGCAATCGGAACCTGTTCGGGCGATTTGATTATTACTACTGATGCCGATTGTAGGATGGGGCCACACTGGCTGGCAACTATTGTGAACCTGTACGAAGTGAAAAAATATAAGATGATTTCCTCCCCTGTAGCTTATTTTCAGGAGAAAAGTTTCTTTGAACGTTTGCAATCGCTAGAGTTTCTATACCTAATCGGGTTGGGCGCCTCAACTATTGGCAATAAGCAGCCATCAACCTGTAACGGCGCAAATTTAGCCTACGGGAAATCAACTTTTTATGAAGTTGGCGGTTTTCAGGGGATAGATGACCTGGCCTCGGGTGATGATGAGTTGTTGCTCCATAAAATTGCTGCTAAATATCCTGATCAGATCGGTTTTTTAAAGAATAGAGATGCCATTGTATATACCCATGCAAAAGAAACTTTGGGCGCTTTTATACAACAGCGCAAACGCTGGGCCTCGAAGAGTACCCGCTATAAAAACAAAGCCATTATCGTATTGGGTGTGCTCATCTGGATATTCAATCTCTCTATCCTCGGAAATTTTATTACCGGCCTTTTTATTCCCGCTTTTCTAAGTATCACATTTTATCAGTTATTGGTTAAAATGCTTTTAGAAACCTTATTTTTATGGGATGTTACCGGCTTTGCAAAAAGACGCAGCTTACTTATTTTAATCCCGGTTCTAAATGTTTTACACGTCCTTTATATGGTTTATATTGGAATTGCAGGAAACAGCGGAAAATACAATTGGAAAGGCAGAATGGTTAGATAATGGATAATAGCCCATCAAAAAAAGTATGGTTAAAGTTTAAGCGAAACAGGTTTGCCTTTGGTGGCTTGCTGTTTATTTTGCTGTTGATGATGATGGGTATTTTAGGCTATCTGATCATGCCTGATGACTCTCCAAATGCGAATATTCAAACCCTTCAACTCAATAAAAAGAAACCTGGCAGCTCATTTACTTTTTTAATTATCGCTAGGAATCCAAAGATTGAAAAAGTCAGCTTTTTCGAAAGGATGTTTAATGGGCAAACACCAGCTTTTAAAAGTATCCCGATTACTTCCTATAAAATAAAAGATCAGGCTGTTTATGTACAGGAATATATTGGAGAGGAGGAAAAAGCCAAAGAAACAAGGTATGAATTAAAAGATTTATGCCCTTCTTGCGTGTTGCCGTCAAAAATTGGTACACCTCAAGTACTTTTCGAAGAAAATAACATCTACAAACAGACTTATATTTTAGGAACCGATATTTATGGCCGTGATGTATTGAGCCGGTTGATTTTGGGTATACGTGTTTCACTCTCTGTAGGTTTAATGGCCGTGCTCATTTCCCTTTTTATTGGGGTAAGTTTAGGCGCAATAGCGGGCTATTTTGGCGGACGTATTGATGCGGCAATCAGCTGGTTTATGAACGTGGTATGGTCCTTACCATCATTATTATTGGTTATCGCGATATCATTTGCTTTAGGGAAGGGTTTCTGGCAGATATTTATTGCGGTAGGTTTATCCACCTGGGTTGATGTAGCCAGATTGGTGCGCGGGCAGGTAATGGCTTTAAAAGAAGTCGAATTTGTAGAGGCGGCCAGAGCCCTTGGCTATAGCACAAGCAGAACCATTATCAAACATATATTACCGAACATCGCCGGGCCCATTTTAGTGGTTGCTTCTTCTAATTTTGCTTCAGCCATATTATTAGAAACAGGTTTAAGCTTTTTGGGTTTTGGCGCCCAGCCGCCTATGCCAAGCTGGGGAAGCATGATCAAAGAACATTATGGCTATATTATTATGGATGCCGCGTACCTGGCTGTTTTGCCAGGATTGGCCATTATGCTTACGGTTTATGCCTTTAATGTGCTGGCCATCGGTTTGCGCGATGCCTTTGATGTAAAAGGACAGAACGTTACGGTTTAAATG
Organism: Pedobacter humicola; assembly: GCF_056490705.1. NCBI lineage: Bacteria > Pseudomonadati > Bacteroidota > Sphingobacteriia > Sphingobacteriales > Sphingobacteriaceae > Pedobacter > Pedobacter humicola. The sequence goes on from NZ_JBWJIG010000005.1 coordinate 254,931, forward strand.
GTCATAAAAAAGCAGTACCCCTTAAGATACTGCTTTACCCTTAAAAACAAAAAAATTAAGCTGTTGCGGTTAGTGTATTTCCCGAAACCGTAAGCGGATAAACTTTTAATGCATTAGTGGTGCCACCATCATTAGGCTGTGCCAAAATACTGCCTGTAGTGGTATATCTCGAACTGTGCAAGCCACATTGGATATAATTACTGGCCTGGATAAAGCTCAGTGCACCACCCTGGTGTGGACAAACCGCCTGCGTAGCGGCAAACGAAGTTGTCGCATTTCCAGTTGCAGTGCGGATAAACAAAATGCTGTTTACCACAACAGAGGCACCAACAGTTAATAATTGGGTGCTCAGATCTACGCTTGCCGTGGTTCCGGTAGGAACACCACCGCCATTTGGCGTGCTGGGCTCAGGTGAATCACTTTTTTTGCCACAGGCCGAAAAGCAGGCTCCTGTACATACCAAGGCCACACCAAGGCCTAAAGATTTGATAAATTCGTTACGTTCCATAATAATTGTTTTGTTGGTTATGATTTGGTTGAATTTGATCTACTTTGCTTTCTTCTTGTCAAAAGAAAACCTTCTGGCAATGCTAAAACCCCAACGGTATTGTCCCTTTAACCAGGAAGTATTGGTGTCGGTTATAAACTGCGATTCCTGTATGGCCGTGGCATTGGTAAAGTTGAGGTGGAAAATGTGACCACCAGTTTCAAACTCCAGTCCGGCACCCAATGTGTTGTAATATTGATTGCCTGAAGTACTTTCGAGATAAGCCTTTTTATCTTTATCCCTGAACGGAATTGTATAATCTGCCACAAAAGCCATGCGTTTAGTAATTTTAATACGACCCCCAACCGACACCGCAAGCATATCGTTCTGGTCGCCAAAAACAGTAAAATTGCGGTGCACGTATGACGGCATCACCAACACCGAGAAGTTCGGGTTAAATTTGCGTGCAATTACTGCTTGCACCACATAAGCCAAACGGTCCTGGAATTCGCCGAATGCATTAGCTGCGGTCGGGTCGGTCGAAGCTTTTACTGCAGAAAGGGTAGTGCTGCCAAATAAAGTTACCGCAAGAGGTATTTTATCGTCGGCGGTTTGTTCCAAAAGCCGGTATTTTAAGTTTCCTTCGTAAAGTTGTGTAACTACCCCGGCTCCCTTTGCCCTTGATAAACCTACCGAAAGCCTGTCGCTGATCCCGTATTCAAAACCAATACGGATATCTGTTGATTGATCGAGCCCGAAAAAGTTTTTGGTCCCCCCCGCACTACCTGCAATATCTCCAAACCGGTGATCTACCCTGAAATCCAGTTCGTTCCTGTAAATGGTTTCGTTGGTTTGTATGTTAATGAGCTTGGTGGCTTTAAAAGTGGCCTTTACATTACCTTTTTCTTTAGGCATCTGCAAGGCATTTTCAAGCGAATCCTGCCCAAAAACCAGCGATGGCAAGCCGATAACAAATAAGTATAAAAGAGATTTTAGATGATATTTCATAAGGTTTATTTTTTAGGTTGGTAAATAGCAGTCATTTTTACGAGTATAGTTTCTGCAATCTGTTTGAAAACAATCGTAGGAACTTTGATATTATGATCGACCAGTTTTACATTAAAGGAAGAGGTTGCCTTAGCTTCATCACCCGTAATCACCAGCGATCCTTTAGCTTGGTATTCTTTGGTAACCCCATGGATCTGCAGATTTCCCTTTACGGTGATGGGATAGGTACCTGGTTTCGAAAAGTCGATCTGTTCTACAATTTTCCCTTTAAAATCCGAGGTAGGATATTTATCGCTTTCAATATAATTCTCGTTGAAATGTTCCTGCATCAATTTTTTCTTAAACTCGTAAGAAGTATTATTGATCTTGAAAATGATATCATTGGTTTTGGTATTGATGGCCGAGGCCCCTGATTTGCTCTGCGCATCAATATCTTCTACGGGTGTTGAAGAAAAAAATGAAGAAGTTACGTTTTTGCTTACCCATATCTGCGCTCTTAAGCCTGTACATAGTAACAGGGTCATTAAGGTGAAAAGTAGTTTTTGCATCGGTGAAATAATTAAGTGATTAGATAAATATTTTTTTGCAGAGCTTAATCTTTTTAGTTTGAATGCACTATTCTGGCATGCCTTTGTCAAACCATGCCTGTAACAATTCTCGTTCGCTTACCGTTAACGTACCGCCTTGAGGCATGGTTTTGGTCACTAAGACGCTGTTGGCCACACGTGCATCACTTTTTATAGAGGCCAAACCGTTGAATGCCCATACAACTTTAACTGAACCGTTAGGGCCATGGCAATTGTTACATTTAGTCTGGAACAGTGCACCTGCAAAATTAGTGTAGGTTACGTTTGCAGTAGTTACTGGTGTCGGGCCGGTAGTGATCGGACTATCGGGCTTGATTTCCTCTGCTTGTTTTTTGGAACAGGCAAAAAGTAATGTCACAAACATGGCCGGTAAGAAGATGTAATTTTGTTTTTTCATAGGTAATTATTTAAAATGTGTATTGGAGGTAGATTCTTTATTTGTTAAGTCATTTGATAGAGAAGAATTGTTAGGGATTTTGCTGATAAGCAGCTAATTTTGCTTTTCTTTCGTTGATATACACAACATGATCAGAAAGGCAGCGAATAAAATCACGATAACCTGTTTTTTTGAGGTCATATCCAGATAGTTTTAGGGTTTATGTTCTGTTTATTTAAAAATTATTGCCAATTTGATGCGGCAGGGTTTTCAAATAGCATTTCTCTTGAAATCTTAATCATTACGTAAGCGTTTTTCATTTGGTTGCTCCGCAATAAAAAAAATATAAGATTTGTCCGAGATTAAATCGCGGCAAATTCATAGACCAATAATTAACCATCAGATTTGTGCAGTACGACATTTCAGTACCATTGCTGAAGCAGTTATGTTTTTAGCCTGTCGAATACAATTGAGCTATTGTAAGGGCTTAGAAGTGCGGGTTGACCTCCGCTTTTTTTTTGATTTGATTCTTTCCTACTGAGGGTTCTAAAGGTTGCCTTGTTTTTCATCTTTCAATATTTAAAATTATAGCATTACCATTGCCCTTCAACAAAAGGCAATTAAACTGTGTAAATAAATGTGGGATGAATATTGGTAGGGATAAATACTGTTACTAATGTACAGTTTTTTTATAAAAAGGCAATAATAATAAGCTGCCTTTGCGAATTGGCAGCTTTATTTAAGGTATTAGGTTAGTTTTTATACCAAAGATGGAGGTAAACAAAAAAAGCGAGTGTTAAACCCGCTTTTTTTAAGATGATTTTATCTCCAGGCTTTATACTGGTTGATTAAACCGTTTGTTGAACTATCGTGGCTTGAAACTTTTTCACTGCCGGATAATTCCGGAAGAATCTTTTTGGCCAGTTGCTTGCCCAGCTCTACTCCCCATTGATCGAAACTGAAGATGTTCCAGATCACGCCCTGTACAAATATTTTATGCTCATACATGGCCACTAAACTGCCCAAAGTATATGGCGTTACTTTTTTTAGCAATATGGAATTTGTTGGGCGATTGCCTTCGAATACTTTAAAAGGTGCGATCTTTTCGATCTCTGCCTCAGATTTACCTTCTTTCTTTAATTCGGCGGTAACCTCTTCTTCCGTTTTACCGTTCATTAAAGCTTCTGTTTGTGCAAAGAAGTTGGAGAGTAAAATGGGATGATGATCGCCCAATGGGTTTAAACTTTGTGCTGGCGCAATAAAATCGGCAGGAATAATCCTGGTACCCTGGTGGATCAGTTGGTAAAAGGCATGCTGACCGTTGGTACCCGGTTCGCCCCAGATAATCGGTCCGGTTTCATAATCAACCTCGTTACCGTTCCTGTCTACATGTTTACCGTTACTTTCCATATCACCCTGTTGGAAATAGGCCGCGAAGCGGTGCATGTACTGGTCGTATGGTAAAATAACCTGTGTTTCTGCATTGTAGAAATTGATGTACCAAATACCCAATAAACCTAAGATTACAGGCAGGTTGCTTTCAAATTCAGCTGTTTTAAAATGATTGTCGGTTGCATGTGCACCGGCCAGCAATTGTTTAAAATTGTCAAAACCGATACTTAATGAGATGGATAAACCAATGGCACTCCATAACGAATAACGGCCGCCAACCCAATCCCAAAACTCGAACATATTTTCAGTATCGATACCAAAAGCCGAAACATCTTTGGCATTGGTCGATAATGCTGCAAAGTGTTTGGCAATATCATCTTCTTTTCCTCCTTTTTCTAAAAACCACGAACGGGCAGAGTGCGCGTTGGTCATGGTTTCTTGTGTGGTAAAGGTTTTTGAAGCCACTAAGAATAAAGTAGTTTCGGCATCTAAACCTGCTAAGGTTTCGGCGATGTGGGTACCATCAATATTGGAAACAAAGTGGATGTTTAAGTGGTTTTTATAGTGTTTTAAAGCTTCAGTAACCATTACCGGGCCTAAATCAGAGCCACCAATACCAATATTTACCACATCTGTAATGGCTTTGCCCGTATAACCTTTCCATTCGCCGCTGATAATGCTGTTGCTGAATTTCTCCATTTTAGCCAGTACAGCGTTGACTTCAGGCATCACATCTTTACCATCAACCAAAATGGGCGTATTGCTGAGGTTGCGCAAAGCAATGTGGAGTACCGAACGGTCTTCCGTTTCGTTAATCTTATCGCCGTTATACATCGATTTTATGGCTTCATCCAGTTTACACTCGCGTGCCAATTGGATTAACAGTGCCAAAGTTTCATCGCTGATGCGGTTTTTGCTGTAGTCTAATAAAATATCCTCAAAAAAAACGGAAAACTTATCGAAACGATCTGCATCTTCAGCAAAAAGATCCTTAATGCTTTTTTGATTAATATCTATAAAATGATCGGCTAAATACTTGTAGGCCTCAGTTTCTGTGAAATTTATTTTAGGTAACATAATCTTTGTTTTTTTGTAAAAGTAATAAAGCAAAAATTTAAAACGGTCTTTTTAATGTTCAAAATCGTTAAGGAGATATTAAATTTTCTTTATGGATATAAAATGTAATAAAATTAGCCGCTATGATTTGGGGAAGCAAGTTCCAGATTATAAAACATCCTAATGCGATGCGCCTATTTTTTCTTTTCTGACCTATATAAATGATATAAGGGCAATGTGCTTTAATGAAATCATATAACTGATATATTGAAGTCTATATTCTGATATGTGGGGTAAGAGATAAACTGAAGGGATGTTTTAGGAAGATCTGTCAACTTTAATAGTAGAATGGCCATTAAAGTTGACAAATCTAAAAATTACCAGTGCATAGCAGGGCACAATTTCATCTCTCCCTAAAATTGCTTAGCTTAGGACAACTAAACCTAAACAGTTCATTTTTATGAAGAAAACATGCCTGCTCGGCCTTTCCTTATTGGCATTAAATGCATTTGCCCAAAAATCAGATTTAAGACCATTGGTTTCGAAAAAAGCCGATGCCATCGAACAAAAAGTGATTACCTGGCGCCGCGATTTCCATGAGCACCCCGAACTGGGCAATACAGAAGTAAGAACAGCGGGCATTATTGCCAAACACTTAGCATCATTGGGCATCAAAGTAACCACAGGTGTAGCTAAAACCGGTGTTGTAGGGATTTTAAAAGGTGGTAAACCAGGGCCAGTGGTGGCATTGCGTGCCGACATGGATGGCCTGCCCGTTACCGAAAGGGTAGATGTGCCCTTTGCCTCAAAGGTAAAAACACAGTATAACGGACAGGAAGTTGGCGTAATGCATGCCTGCGGACACGATAGCCACGTGGCCATTTTAATGGGCGTGGCTGAAGTATTGGCTTCCATGCAGAAAGATATTCAGGGAACCGTGAAATTTATATTTCAACCAGCCGAAGAGGGCGTACCTGAAGGCGACGAAGGTGGGGCGGCTTTGATGATTAAAGAAGGTGTACTCGAGAACCCTAAAGTAGACGTGATTTTTGGTCTGCACATCAATTCTCAAACCGAGGTTGGTGACGTTACCTATCGCCCGGGTGGTACCATGGCCGCGGTAAACGACATGAAGATTACTGTTACCGGCAGGCAGGCACATGGCGCTTACCCATGGAGCAGTATCGATCCGGTGGTGGTTTCGGCGCAGATTATCAATAGCCTGCAAACCATTGTAAGCAGAAATTTAAATGTGACCGAAAATCCGGGTGTGGTAACCATCGGTGCCATAAACGGCGGCGTACGATCGAACATCATCCCCGAAAAAGTAGAAATGCTCGGTACGGTACGCAACTTTAGCAAGGAAGATGAAGCCATGTTTATCGAAAGGATTAAAACCATCGTAACCAAAACAGCCGAAGCGGGCGGTGCAAAGGCCGAAGTTAAAATCCCTTATAGCAACCATTATCCGGTTACTTTTAACAACATTGCCCTAACCGAAAAAATGCTGCCAAGCATGCAATCAACCGCAGGTAAGGAGCATGTGAAATTAAAACCACCCGTTACCGGCGCAGAAGATTTCTCTTTCTTCCAGGAAAAAGTACCTGGATTATTTGTGTTTTTGGGAGGAATGCCAAAAGGTAAAGACCCGTTGAAAGCCCCTTCTCACCATACCCCCGATTTTTATCTTGATGAAAGTGGTTTCGTGTTGGGGGTGAAGTTACTGGCTAACCTTACTTTAGATTATATGTCGATGAAGAAATAAGATGATGTTTGATCATCTTATTTCTTTACGGGCTTTTTGCCAAACTGCCTTGGAAAGTACGATATGGTTGCCATAAAATATTGCTGTAATACATTTTGTGTGCCTATGGTAAAACTATTGGCACCACCATAATTAATGATGTTGGTGTTCTGATGCAATAAATCCATGGCCGAGAATTTAAACTCGATGTTGTTCCCTTTCAAAAACCGGTACGTAGCATTTGCATTCCAGATGGTAAAGTTAATATTGGCCGCGCTGTTCGATTTGCTCGAATTAAAACTGATGTTGCTGCTTAGCGTAAATTTCTTGGTAATGTTATAAATGCTACTTAAGGTGCTGGCTAAATTTGAGCCGCTATATTTGGTATCGAAAGCCTCTTGTGCCGACCGGTAAGTATTAAATCCCTGTCCAACCTCAGTAGCAAATTTATCTTTATAGGTAAAGTTTAAACTGAGTTTTGCATTGGTATTTAAGGTGTTCGAAAAACTGAATACATCATTCAGGTAACTCGCACTCTTAGCAATATTGATACCGCCGTTTAGGCTGAGCTGCAGTTCTGAGGTTTTTAGTTTAAATGTTTTTCTTAAATAACCGCTTCCATTTAAATATTTATTTCCACTCGCATTGATTAAATAAATGGTACGCTTGTTTTGATTATCGATAAAAATACTGTCGACAATCGCATCCTCAATCATGCCTGCAGAGACATTTACATTATAATTTAAGGTATTTTTACTTTTTTGATCCGAATGGTTGAGGTTGAAATTAACAGACCTGTCTTTAGCTTCCCTCAATTTAATATTTCCTATTTGCAGGTTATATACGTTTGTGCTATCGATTAGCGGGGCCAGTTGCTCAAGGGATGGGATATTGATATTGGTTTGATAAGTTAAAGACATTGATCTGTAAAAATCGCCGTACTGGTAATTGCTATAATTAATATTGATTTCGGGTATAAAGGTATTATAAGCCCGGTTAATGTTCTGCCGCACCTGATCTGATCGGTTATCCTGAAAAATAAAACGGTGTTTTGCCGAAAGCTCAAATCTTAAGTTCTTGTCGAACCTGTTTGATAAACCTTTACGGAAAGATTTAGTTAGCGTTAAACCAGGGGTTTCATCAACCACATTTGTTTTGGTATTATTGCTCAAATAGCTATTGGTAACATAAGCATTTCCCTTTAAATCTTCTACCCGGTTGTGCTCGGTATTGTTGTTCAATTCTAAATTGTTGCTAAGAGATAAGTCGAAGCCCGCAAGATTTTTATAACCGAACAACAGCTGTTTTAAATTGGGCAGTTGTAACAATAAAGACTGGTTGAAAGATTCCCGCTGATAATCATATCTTCTATCGTAGTCTGTATTGGAAGCGGGGTTTATAAATGATCGGAAAGTGGTTAAATTCGATCTTTGAGTAGCGTTATCATTTATCGATAAGCGGTAATTTGCGGTAAGGCCATTAAACTGGTGTTCTTTTCTGGAGGTATAATTGGGTGATAATCCATACTCGATGCCAAGATTAAAACCCTTGTTGTTAAAGTTGTTTTGCGACTTGCCATTATTGGTACTGGTGAGCATATTTTGCCCATTAAAAGCACTTGTTTGGGTATCGTTGTTCGAAGTGCCGTTGTTTGAAGACATCGATTGGTTAATATCAAACCTTTGGTTTTTATTTGCATATTCGAAACTCGAATTGAAGCTTTGACTGGTTGATGCCGAATTTCCCGTAGTGGTACTGGTGTCGAATATTTTATCCGTATCATTTATAGTGGTGGTGGTCTTTGCATCAGATACGTTCTCATAGTTTCTGTTCTGGATAAAATAATTGGCATCTAAGGTGCTTTTTTTGTTGTATTCGGGCTTTTCGATGAAATTGTAGGTAAAACTTACACCGCCGATATTCGGTTGGTTTATACCTGGCTGCCTAAAATCGGGCTGATACTCAACATTGGTATTTAATCCTTTAAAAGTGCTGTTGGCCGTGAGTGTTCTCATGTTACCGGCTGTTTTGTTGATGTTGTTGCTCGCGCCTATAATGCCCAGCTGCATTTTTGGTGAAAACATATTAAAACTGGCATCCGTTTCATATTTTTTGGTGGTGCCATAACCCGCACCGATTTTACCAAAGTAACCGATGTCTTTACCTTTCTTGAGTTTTAAATTTACGGTCAAAGTACTATCGAGTGGGTTTTTTTCATTCCTTTCCCGGTAAACCTGCACTTTATCCAAAGCATTTTTAGCAATGTTTTGCGTGGCCATCTTAAAATCACCGCCAAAAAAGGGTTTCCCGTTTACCAGTAAACTTTTTACCTCGCGGCCATTAACGGTAATCTGCCCATCGCCCCATAAGGTTACATTGGGTATTTTACGCAACAGATCTTCTACAACGGCATTGCTATCCAACTTAAAAGCAGCGGCATTAAATTCCAGGGTGTCGCCATTCATGCTGATCGGTGGCACCCTGATTTCTACATCCTGTAAGTTATTGTCTTTCGTGGCAATAATCAGTGTTTTTAGATCAAGCGCGTTTTTTCCATCGGCAATGAGGAAACTTTTTCGTAACAATTGGTAGCCTACATGACTGATTTCTACATACAGTTTAGCATTCAGGGGCAGGTTTTTAAAATTGAACTCACCATAACTATTGCTCAACTGATAACTGACCAGGGTACTGTCGCCTTTAAATAGCGATACGGTAGCCGATTTTAAATTGTAATTGTGGGTGGTATCTCTAATTACACCCTTTACAGCGCCTATTTGTGCAGGATTGGCCTGCTGGGCTTGGGCATTGTAAAAACTGAACAGGAATAAAAGTAAGGTGAGATAGCGTTGAAGATGGTGCATTTAGCTGGGTAGATTAGTTTTGTTTAGGCTTAAGTTTGATCAGAACGGGATTGCTCTTTTTGTTTTGCGTTTTAAAATAGGCTTCCAGGCTGGGCGGATATTGGGTTGTTTTGCCTTCGCTCTGTTCTTTAAAGGTAAACATGGCCAAAGAAGAATAATTGGTGTAGAGATAGCCATTTTCATATAATTGGAAGCCCCGGTTAATGAAATCGTAGAAGTCGCCATTGGCATCTGTAACCGGTAGAAAATAGGAAAGCGCGTCAGGTTCCAGATCCTGTACCGAGGTGAGCTCGCTCGTTTTGAGGTTGTAAATCAAGGCCTTTTTCATCGACCTGTCAAAACCATAGCTATGCAGTTTGAAATATAGGTTATCGCCAACCAGTAATGTGTTGCTTAGCGCGTAAAATACCTTTGGGTTATTTTTAAAATATTCCCCTCTTTTTTTAACGTAAACCGGATTGGTGGTAAAATCATTGGGGAGTGAGTTGGTTGCGGGAAATATGATGTGGTAGGCAAGCGAAACTTGAGCAGGCCTGACTTTAAAGATATCGTAAGAATGGTAATTTAAATAAAGTACCTCGTTGGGGCTAGATTGATAAAAACGAGCACCTGGACTCCAAAACTCATCGTTTTCATACCTGTTTATATTATAAGGGAAATAACCTACAGAATCTTTATTTTTATTGATGATACCCAGTTCATAATAGGTACTGTCCTTACCTTTTTTTGCTAAAAAATCAGGGCGGACTATGGTATTTTGATCTGCAAATTTTAAATCACGCGTATTGTAGCGGTTAGCATAATCTTTTTCCATTATTTTTTTAACCAGCTTACCTGTTAAATCAAAATAAAAAATGCGTGGTCCGGTAAAAACAACGATGTAATTGGTGTTGTTTTCCTTCTCAATGAAAAAGCCATAAAACTCTGCTTTGTTCTTATCATTTTTTTCAGGTTGCATGTTGTTCGCATTGATCTTTGCTTTATACTTCCCGTCTTTTTCAAAAATTAGGATAGACTTCGTATCATAGTCGAAAATGATATATTTATCCCCGATAATCTTAAATTGGCTAATGTTCCCAAAAAGACTTTCTTTAGTAGTTTCGAGGGGGATAAATTCTACTTCGCTAAAAACCTGGGATACAGCTGCACCATGTGCACTTTGAGGATCGATTCTTAGGGTGAGCATTTCAGTGCTATCTATTTTACCTTGCTGAGCCCAGGCTACAGTACAGGAAAACAAATACGCTAAAACGAGAGCGCGCATTTTCATTGATATTGGTTAGAGGTTAATATTAGTATAAATCTATCCGATCGCGCTGTAATTATACCATCTGGTAATCACCTGATTTAATTCCCACTGATCTGATTATTCTGCTGGGAAATTAATGAATTAAATGATTAGTTGATCATTAATTTTAATTTTTTAACAAAAATTAACGGGAATAATGTTGGAATGGGATTGTCTAAATCGATTAATTGACTTTTGACTTCCGACTACTAGATCGGTTAACTGAAATTGAGCGCTAAACCCTAAGCGTAAGACTGATTAATCGATTAACTCACTCCAAGCTCCCAACTCCAAACTCCCAGCTAAGAAGGTTAATTGTTTAAACTGGTTAACTGATCGCCAAACCCGCAACGCTAAACTTCCGGGCGATCGCAAGGAAAAGCTGTCTTTATTACTATATTTGTTGCATGACCAAAGAAAATATTCAGGATTTAAGGGACAGAGTAACGTCGCTGAGGAGGTATCTTTGACGTTGATGAGCTACTTTACGCCATTCGCGAAGAAGAAAAATTAACAATGGCGCCCGATTTCTGGGACGATCCAAAAAAAGCAGAAAAAATTCTTGCCGAAATCAGTTCTAAAAAAAAATGGACTGATGGCTTTAACCAAACCCATAACGCGGTTGAGGATGCCGTGGTGATGTTTGAGTTTTTTCAATCGGGAGATGCTTCCGAAAAAGAACTGCAAGATCAATTCGAGATCAGTAAAACCGCTGTAGAAGAACTGGAGCTTAAAAATATGCTCCGCAGCAAGGAAGACCAGCTGTCTGCCGTATTGCAGATTACTGCCGGGGCCGGAGGCACCGAAAGCTGCGATTGGGCTTATATGCTCATGCGCATGTATATGATGTGGGGCGAAAAAAATGGCTATAAAATTACCGAGCAAGACAGTCAGGAAGGGGAGATTGCCGGTATAAAATCTGTAACACTTCAGTTTGACGGTGATTTCTCTTACGGTTATCTTAAAGGCGAAAATGGTGTACACCGCCTGGTGCGGATCTCGCCATTCGATTCGAATGCCCGCAGGCATACCTCGTTTGCTTCGGTATATGTTTATCCACTGGTTGATGATACCATTCAGATTGATATTAACCCGGCGGACATTGAATTCGAGACTTTTAGGGCTGGTGGCGCTGGCGGACAAAATGTAAACAAGGTTGAAACGGCCGTACGGTTATACCATAAACCATCGGGCATTATTATTAAAAACCAGGAGTCGCGCTCGCAGTTGCAGAATAAAGAAAACGCGATCCGTTTACTGAAATCTCAATTGTACGAAATTGAAGAGCGGAAGCGTAATGAGGCAACCGCACTGGTAGAAGGATCAAAGAAAAAAATAGAATGGGGCTCGCAGATCAGAAGTTATGTACTTGACGATAGGAGGGTGAAAGATCACCGTACCAATTATCAAACCTCAAATCCTGATGCCGTTTTAAATGGTGATATCAACGATTTCTTGAAAGCTTATTTAATGGAATTTTAAAATTTAAAATATGGCAAAGTCATCCATCATTATAATCCTGTTGCTTATGGCAATCAATTCCACTTATGCGCAAGAAGTTGTGCCCTTATATGCCGGAGAAATTCCAGGTGCCAAAGTTCCACCTGCTGATTATGTAGAAAATACCGAAGTCCGGAGCAACGGCACCCTAAGTGTGACTAAAGTATCGGTACCTACCTTTACGGTTTTCGAAGCGCCAAAAGATATCGCTACCGGTACAGCGGTAATCATTTGCCCGGGTGGGGGCTATGCTGCCCTGGCTTTCAGTCACGAAGGAACAGATGTAGCCAAAAGATTTAATGCCATTGGCATAACCGCTTTCGTACTAAAATACCGTTTGCCAAGCGATCAGATTATGGTGGATAAAACCTACGGACCATTGCAGGATGCACAGCAGGCCATTTATCTGATCAGAAAGGACGCTAAAAAATATGGGATAAAAACCAATAAGATCGGGATCATGGGCTTTTCGGCTGGCGGACACTTTGCATCCACACTGGTAACCCACTATAACGATCTTAAAATCGCTGACCCTGAAAAGATCGATTTAAGACCGAATTTCGCTGCATTAATTTACCCGGTCATCAGTTTCGAAGAATCGGTGCACACGGGGACCATGAAAAATTTATTGGGGCCAAATCCTCCCGATAGCTTAAAACATTATTTCTCGGCCAATAAAAACGTAAGCAAAAAGACACCTCCAACCTTCTTCGTGCATGCTAAAGATGATCAAACGGTTCCTTTCGAAAACAGTGTTTTAATGAACGAAGCTCTAAGGCAGCACAAGGTAGATTCCGACATCTATCTCTATGAAAAAGGCGGTCATGGTTTTGGCTTAATCAACAAAACTTCTGATGTAGATTGGTTTAACCTGCTCGCTGACTGGATGAAAAAGGAAAAATTTTAACAAACAGCGCAACTGAACCGCTACTGATCATGTAAAAATATAGCTTAAACTATATCTGTAACGGGTATCCATCTTTAAAATATGAGTAATCCCCAACCGCACCATATGCGATTGGGGATTTTTATTGCCTGGTTTTGCAAGAGATCCACAAGACAATCGGGAGGTATACACTTATGGGTTGAGACGGATCCTCTTCGGAGCCTCTTCGGATCCCAGACGGAGCTGTGACAATTGTACCCGGATTAAATCCGTGCTATCGCCGAATTTAATACATCGTAACTCTTGACATCCTGTAGGTTTATACTTATATTAGTTTTAGTAAAAACATATTGTCCCTGATGTTTTTTGAGTATTAAATTTTTAAAAACATGGCAATATTAAATGATGGTATCAATGGCGGCTTTCGGGGTAAAGTTGGCAGTGTTGTGGGTTATTATGCAAACGGCAAATGGGTAATCAGATCTTTATCCGCAATAAACAAACACAAAAAAAAGGCTTCTAATCATCAGGAGCTATGCAGGCGGGGCTTTACCGCCGTACAACATTTCTTAAGTCCGTTACTGCCTTTTGTTAGGGTGGGTTTTGGCATTACCGCGCGATCTAAAAATATGTCGGCACATAATGCTGCAAAATCCTACCTCATGTTAAATGCACTTAACGAAGATCAGCAACTCGATTACGCGAAGGTTTTGTTAAGCTCTGGAGATCTTGCCGGAGCTGTACACACCACTGTTAACAGCGACGATATTGGTCTGCATTTTACCTGGGCAAATAACGAAGAAGATTTAAATGCCGTTTACAATGATCAGGTCATGTTGGCGGTGTACAATGAGGCCGATCATTTTGCACATTTTATACTTAGCGGAGCCAGACGGCAAGCCGGTTACGAGTTATTGGAACTTCCTAAAAGCAAGCAGTTAAAACCCTACCATGTCTGGATTTCTTTTATATCCGACGATCGGAAGCGTATAGCCATGAGTACCTATGTGGGTATAATCAATCACTAAGAACTGGTAACCAGAGATCGTTGGGCAGAATAAGTGCGATGCGTAAATCCGGGCTTAAATGGTCTAAATACCTTTTATCGTTTTGTCAATCACATCCAATAGTCCATTGGTATAGGCATCATCTGTTAATTCCCAGAACATGATGCCGTTTAATTTTTGATCGATCACGTATTTGGTTTTTAAAGAGATTGATTTGGGATCATCAAAAGTAGCAAGGTATTTGGTTTGCGGATTATAATAGTACGGGGCTTTGGCTGTTTCATCCCAATAATAACTATAGCCGTTTTCGGTAGAGAACTGTTTTTTAAAGTTTTTATAAGAAGTACCACTGATAAATTTCGTAGGCTGGTATAAACCCTGGTTGGCATCGGTGGTATTTCCAAAAATCCGGGCGTAAAATGCTGCGCCAAGGGCTATTTTGTGTGCTGGGACACCTAAGCCGATTAAGGCTTTTACCGCATAATCGCCAGATAATTCTTGCTGTGGGGTGCCGTATAAGGGTGAGTGGTGACCGCTTGTAGTGGCATAACCGCTTACCAGATCGTAACTCATTACATTTACCCTGTTTACCAAAGGCATTACCTGGTCCCATTCGAAACAAGAATCGATACAGTTTTTGGTACCGCCTGCGGCAAAACTGATTTCTGCTTTTTTGCCCAGTTTTTTACGGAGTTCTTTAATCAGTAAAGTGAAATTGTGTTTATCGTCAAGGGTATAGCGATGTCCGGGGTAACCTACTACAGCCGGGTATTCCCAATCCATGTCTATGCCATCGGCATGGAAAAAGTTGAGTATTTCTTTGGTGGTTTTGGCAAATGTTTTCCGGCCGTCGGCCCGGCTAAATACCTCCGAACAAGGTGCGCAGCCACTCCAGCCGCCCATGGCAATCATCACCTTTAAATCAGGGTTGCGTTTTTTCAAGTCCACCATCTTTTTAATCAGTGCAGAATCTTTAGCAGATCTGATATTTAAGCTGTCGCCTTTCAAGTGACCGAAACTATAGATCAGATGACTGAGTTTTTCAATCGGGAAACTATCGATCACCGAATTTTGCCCTGAATAATAAGCAATAACGTTAGGCTTTGCTGTTTTTTGTGCCCTTAACTGAATATTGAAGAATAATGTCAGGATGATTACGGCAATAAAACGGAATGCAATGGTGTGGTGGTTCGGGATTCTTTTGTGCACGGGTTTAGTTTGAAAGGGTTATTTTTCTGCAAGGATATCCTGCAATTCGTTCAGTTCGGCAACTTTTTCTGTAGCGCCGGCATTTTCGTAAGCCGAAATCAGGTTTCTGATTACACGGCGGATAATATCGGTGTTGCTGCAGGGCCGGTAGTATTCGGGCAAGGCCTCTAAGTTCAGCTGGCGCAGAAACTGGTCAACATCGTGTTTGCCAAAGATATTGCCACGGTTAAAAGCATTGATGTAGAAAAGTACACCATATTCCGTTCCTTCCTGTTTGCTATCATCTATATAACCCAGAATAAAGTGCTGCGGTAAATTGATCCCATAAACAGGAAGATCTAATTTTTGCGCCAGGGTAGAATAAATAATGGCCAGCGAAATCTGGTTGCCTTTTTTGCTGTCTAAAACCTGGTTGAGGTAAGAATTTTGTGGGTCGTGGTGGTTTTTGGTGTTGCCACCAAAGCCATATTGCTGATATAAAACATGATTGATCAGTTTCACCTTTTCTACCGAACTCATTTCATACTGAAGACCGAGCCAGATGTCTCTCTTGATCTCTTCAATCTGATTGATTACCTTCTGTTCGTCTAAATCGGGATATTGATAGCGGTTGATAATTAATGCACCCTGCAATAAATCGAAAGCACCACTTAAATACCATAAATTTAAATCTTCTTTTACGGTTTTAAACTGGATCTGGTGTACAATACTTTCAACACGTTCCTGTAACAAGCCATCGAAAGACTGTTCCCAGGCATTTTCTAAAAAATGGACTACTTCACCACCATATTCAAGCAGTTTTTTCTCTACATGTTGGTACACTTCCTGGTCCGGATCGTCCAATAATTTTACTAAAGCACTTATCTCTGCGTTATTTTCCATAAAACATACATACGTTTGCGGTGTTTGATTACTTTTGCAATATTATGTTATTTCAATTTATTACCGATTACCTTAAACACCGTTTAACAGCAAAAAGCCGACATGGAACGCACTCGCCCTTCGTGTACAAGCTAGCTGATGAGGTAATTTACGATTTTACCAACAAATCTGAATACAAAAACATAGAAGAACAGCGAAAAAAACTTTTTAATGACGATTCGGTAATCACCGTTACAGACCTTGGAGCGGGTTCTCACCTCAATAAAAACCGTACAAAGAAAGTGAGCCAGATTGCGAAGAATGCGTTGAAAAGTCCGCGGTTAGCCAAGCTGATTTATCGTCTGGCCAAACATACCCAACCTAAAAGTGCGATCGAATTGGGTACCTGTTTAGGTATTACTACCGCTTATCTGGCTAAAACCAATTCCGAAGCGGAAATTATCACTATTGAAGGTTGTCCGCAAACAGCCGAAGTGGCGCGGAAGAACTTTGAGGAGCTGGATTTAAATAATATTGAGCTTCATGTAGGCAATTTCGACCTCATTTTGCCGGATATTATTGCCAAACAGCCCAGTTTGGATTTTGTATATATTGATGGCAACCACCGTAAAGATGCGACATTGAATTATTTTAAGTGGTGCCTGCCAAAAGTTAATGAAGATTCCTTATTAATTTTTGACGATATTTATTGGAGTGAAGGCATGAAAGAAGCCTGGACCGAAATAAAAAACCATCCGGATGTTACCGTAACCGTAGATCTGTTTTGGATCGGCCTGGTGTATTTTAAAAAAGGACAGGCAAAAGAACACTTCAAGCTTAAATTTTAAGAAAATGGAAGTCGAACCGAAATTAAAAGGTATTCAAAAAAGATCAGCATTATTTATCCTGTTGATCAGCCTGTTTTCGGGGATTGCAGTTTATCTGGTTTCACTTTTTATCGAAATGAGCGTGCTCACGCACATCATGTTGGGCTGGGATGTATTCTGTTTAATCCTGATTACCCTCCACTGGTATATGTTTTTTCATACTTCTGCCGCCGAAACACACCTCAAAGCCAAAATGCAGGACGAAACCCGTGGCGAAATTTTTGCCATTGTGGTGGTTTCTACCTTCGCCGGTTTACTGGCGGTTGTGCTGTTGCTGATCAATAAAGATATCGAACCTTTAGATTTGGTAGTGGCCATTGCGGGTATGTTTTTATCCTGGTTTTTGGTGCATACCACTTTTAGCATGCGTTATGCGCATCTGTATTATGGCGACAATAAAAAAAGCGGCAAGGATAAAAAAGGTTCGGGATTGGAATTCCCAGGGGATGATGAGCCCGATTTTATCGATTTTGCCTACTTCTCTTTTGTACTCGGCATGACCTTCCAGGTTTCTGACGTAGAAATTTCAGACCGGAAGCTCAGAAGGCTTTCGCTGTTGCACAGTTTAATCGCTTTTATCTTCAATACGGTAATTGTGGCCTTAACGATCAATGCTTTGGCAGGTTTAAGTAAATAGTGTTGGTCTGGATTTATAATCCGGGCCTGAATAGTTTATAAGGATTATAAATCCTTAGCTCAGCAGACGGGATTACAAATCCCGACTAGCAAGGTATAGTGTTGGTCTGGATTTGCAATCCGGGCCTGAATAGTTTATAAGGATTACAAATCCTTAGCTCATCAGACGGGATTACAAATCCCGACTAGCAAGGTTTAAGTAAATAGTGTTGGTCTGGATTTATAATCCGGGCCTGAATAGTTTATAAGGATTACAAATCCTTAGCTCGGCAGACGGGATTACAAATCCCGACTAGCAAGGTATAGTGTTGGTCCGGATTTATAATCCGGGCCTGAATAGTTTATAAGGATTATAAATCCTTAGCTCGGCAGACGGGATTACAAATCCCGACCAGCAAGGTATAATGTTGGTCCGGATTTGTAATCCGGGCCTGAATAGTTTATAAGGATTATAAATCCTTAGCTCAGCAGACGGGATTACAAATCCCGACTAGCAAGGTATAGTGTTGGTCCGGATTTATAATCCGGGCCTGAATAATTTATAAGGATTATAAATCCTTAGCTCAGCAGACGGGATTACAAATCCCGACTAGCAAGGTATAGTGTTGGTCCGGATTTATAATCCGGGCCTGAATAGTTTATAAGGATTATAAATCCTTAGCTCGGCAGACGGGATTACAAATCCCGACTAGCAAGGTGTGTTGGTCCGGATTTATAATCCGGGCCTGGATAGTTAATAAGGATTACAAATCCTTAGCTCGGCAGACGGGATTACAAATCCCGACCAGCAGGTATCGTTTGTCTGGATTTGCAATCCGGACCTAAATAAATTAAAGCCTTTTCAATTCCTTTAAAAAATAAATTCATTTTATTTATCTGTTAATCAGTTGTTTATTTGTTTGAACTGATTTTTCAGTAATATAACTTGTTTTGTAGTTGTAAAACTGAAAAGTAAGTTATAGATTTGGGTATGGAAGAATTAACCAAAGCAGAAGAGCGCATTATGCAGGTATTATGGAAACTGCAAAAGGCATTTGTGAAAGATATTATCGACGAGCTGGAAGAAGAACCTAAACCGCCTTACAATACCATCTCCTCAATTGTGAGGCTTTTAGAAAAGAAAGGTTATGTGAACTATAAAGCTTACGGAAAAACATACGAGTATTTTCCGGCCATCACGAAAGATGAATATGCCAAAACCACTTTCTCCAAACTGTTTTCAGGCTATTTTGATAATTCTCCAACCAGTCTTTTATCGTTCATGGTAAAAGAAGAAAAACTAAGTGAAAAGGATATAGAAGAAATTAAAAAGATCATTAACCAGGATACAAAGCCATGATTTTAATCTATTTGTTAAAGGTTTCGGCCTGCACACTGATTTTCTTTGCGGTTTATCAGTTTTTACTGGCTAAGCTCACGTTTTTCAACCTGAACCGTGCTTATTTATTGATGACCTTAGTGCTGAGTTTCAGTATTCCGGCCATTACTATCGAAAACAGGCATGAAGTGGTTGTAGCTACCCAAGAAATTCCATCAAATATAGCTTATAATAATGATGGCTTTATAGAGCAGGATGGTTTTGATGGAGGAAGTTCGGTGTACACTGCAACTAATTGGAACCAGGTACTGATGTATGGCTATTGCCTGATTTTAGCCACCCTTGTTTTCAGGATGCTCTTGATGATGGCACATATCCGGATGCAGTTGCGTAAACATGTTGTAGATCGGGATGGTGCTGTGATTCTGGTAGACGGAAAATCGGATATAAAAAACTGTTCTTTTTTTAACCAGATTATTGTTGATTCATCCCTGGAGCGGGCAGAAAGGCAGCTGGTGATCAAACACGAATCGGTACACGTAAGGCAGCTGCACGCCTTCGACAAACTTTTGGTAAACCTCATCACCGCAATTCTTTGGTTTAACCCGGTTATTTATTTCTGGCGGAACGCCATCGATCATAACCACGAATTTCTGGCCGACCGGGAAACTTCTAAAGTTGCCGATAAAAAGGAATACGCTTCTTTGCTTTTAAACCTGGCCATGCCTGCTCAAAATTTAGTCATTAACAGTTTTAGTAAACTTCCACTAAAAAATAGAATCATGATGTTGTACAAAGAACCCAATGTAAAGTTGCAAAAGCTTGCCTATGTAGCTGTAATTCCTGTTTTGTTGATCTGCTGTATGGCTTTTGTAAACCGTGAAGAAATTATGGTGGCGAATAAAGCCAATGTAAATCAAGCCTCTGCCGATGCTCCTAAAACCCCCAATGTTTATGCCCTAAATTATTTAAAGGGCAATATAAAGGTTAATCCAAATGCGAGGCCAGCTTTTAATGAAATAGAACCTACATTGATTATTGATGCCGGACATGGAGGAAAAGACGGGGCCATAAGTGCTTTGGATGGGCAAAAAGAAAAAGACCTGAACTTAAGGGCCGTAAATATTTTGAAAATAGAGGCAGCGAAAAGAGGGATTAAAGTAATATTAACGCGAAATACAGATGAGTATATCTCCCTCAGAGACCGTTTACCAAAACAAGAAGCTACCGCGTTTATATCCATCCACCATAACGCAACGCTTGCCAATGCAGTTGTACCTTTTGGCGGAATTGAAGTATATGTGTCAAAACTGAATGGCAATATTAAAAGTGCCGAAGACCTGGGCGCGGGTATTTTAGGCCACCTGAAACAGTTGAAGGGGCTTGAAGTAAAGGATTCGCTGAAGGACGCCAACCTGTTGTTGCTTCGTGAATCTAAAATACCTGCTGTTTTAATTGAGCTTGGCAATATTTCAGACCGTAAAACACTGGATTATATCAATCAGGAAAAGAATATCCGTAGGATCAGCAACCTGATTTTAGATGGATTTGTCGCTTTTTCTAAGCGTGGTTGCTAAATATTACAATTATGGAATGGTTAACCTATTTGCTCAAAGTTACTGCCTGTACAGTACTGTTCTTCGGATTTTATCTGCTGGTTTTAAGAAAACTGACCTTCTTTAAAATCAACCGTTTTTATCTGCTGGTTACACTGTTGCTGAGTTTCGTTATCCCCGCTTTACAGATTTCGATAACACAGGAAACAATTTCCATTCCGTCGTTACAGGCAAAAGAAACAGGTAATCCTATGCCACAGGTTTTAAACCTACAGCAACACCCTGCTTTGACAGAGGTGAGTGCAACAGTTATTCAATGGCAGGATGTTTTATGGTATGGTTACCTATTTATTGTTGTTGTTTTGACCAGCTTTGCGCTGTCTAAACTATACCACATCGTAAAATATTTAGATAGGGCTGATAAAAGCTGGAATGGATTGAAAATCATTTATAAAACAGATGGTTTTACCAACTGCTCATTTTTCAATTATATTTTTATTAACCGGAGCGACTTTTCTGATGAAGAGGAGCAGATCATCGTCGCGCATGAGGCTGGGCATGCCTCACAATACCATTCGTTTGATAAAATCCTTTTGCTTTTTCTTAAAGCAATATTGTGGTTCAATCCGGTCATGTATCTTTTGGAGAAAGCATTAGAAGAGCAGCATGAGTATGAGGTTGATGAATATGTTGCGAATCAACTGCCTGTTCAGGCTTATGCAAATATGCTATTGAATATGGCGGTTAAGACGGGTGAACAGCAAAAACTTTTGGTAAACAGTTTCGCTAAAAACCCTATAAAAGCAAGAATTAAAATGTTGTTCAATCATAAATCCAACAAAATGAAAAAGATTATTTATTTAACTATTATTCCTGTATTAGCAGTGTTGCTGTGGAGTTTCTCTTTTAAATATGTAATACCTGTAAAGGTTACAGCGAAAGCAGATAAGTTGCTTTTGGTAGAAGATGCGAATATTGGTAAAAACCCAATAGAAGTTATTAATGGGAAGGAATATGCTTCAAGTATAAGTCCCAAAAGTGTAAAATCATCAGGCCTTTCTAAGGGTAAGGTAATTCTAAGCACAGTGTCGAATAAAATAATATATGCTTCAAAGCAAGAGATTGATAACGTAAAAATACAAAGGGGATTGTCAGATGATGATCTTTTTATCAGGTATACCCAGAAACATGATGATGGAGAGCCTTATGAGGTGATTAAAATAACACTCGCTAATGGCAGCTATGGTAGTACTGATATACCCGTTGGTGGAAAAGTTTTGTTCATTGTGGATGGTAATGAATACAATGAGGATGAATTTAAAAAGCTCGATGTGGAAAAAATAAGCAATTATAGAAATTACTCCATAGGTAGCGGTTTAGAACTAATGAAAAAGCTATATCCTAAATATTCAGCAAAATATGATGCATTTATTAAGCTAAATAATTAATCATTATAGCCTTCACATGGAACTATTAAGCTACTTATTAAAAGTTACCGCCTGTACGGTATTGTTCTTCGGATTTTATCTGCTGGTTTTAAGAAAACTGACCTTCTTTAAGATAAACCGCTTTTATCTGCTGGTTACGCTGTTATTAAGTTTTGTTATTCCGGCTTTACAGTTTAACGTGGAACGCGAAATGCCCCCGTTGAAAACTGAGCTTGCAGATATGCCTGAATTAAAACCGGTTCATCCTGCACCTATGCAATTTATTCAGCCTATTGTGGTCGAATACCAGCCAGAAGTTGCACCTAAAATAGATTGGGTAGGGTTAATTCCATACGCCTATGGCGGCATCGCTTTGCTTTTACTGCTCAGCTGTTTATGGCGCTTGTTCGTTTTGCTTAAACATACCGGGAGTTACACCAAAAATGGTAACGGTTTGAAGCTGATCGATAAAGCAAAAGGTTTTACCAACTGTTCCTTTTTTAACTATGTTTTTATCAATGGAAGTACTTTAAGTGATCAGGATCTGGCCGTTTTGCTTAAACATGAAGAAGTGCATGCAAAGCAATTCCATTCTATCGATAAAATATTGCTCATGATAGGTAAAGCTGTTTTATGGTTTAACCCCATCGTTTACCTGTACGACAAAGCTTTAGAACAGGTACATGAGTACGAAGCCGATGAAATTACTTCGGCCAGCTTTGGTCATCAGGCTTATGCCAACCTCTTATTAAAACTGGCGATCAGCAAAAGTGATATGCCGCTGATCCACAATTTTGTGAAGAGCCCGATTAAAGAGCGTATTAAAATGTTGTTCCACGCTAAATCTGCAAACATGAAAAAATTAACGTACTTATTGGCCATCCCTGTAGTGCTGGGACTGCTTTGGCTATTTGCTGTTCAGGTGGTGTATGCGCAAAATATAAAAGAGGAAAGCAAACCCCCGAAAGATTTTTATCAAGGGACTTTAAAGGGGAAAGTGCTTAACATTAAAAAAGAAGCAATCGGTTTTTATACATTCGACTTATTATCAGATGGAAAGATTTACCCGATTGAGGCCGCCAATTTTAAAGAAAAAATCAAGGTTGGTGATGAACTCATCGCTTACATCATGGGTAAAGGCTCTAATATGAGGAAAATGGATGGAAAAGGTAAGGTTATCGCAGAAACAAAGGGGCCAATTTATAGTGCAACAAAGATCACCACTTTAACCGGAAGCTTAATTTACGAGCGGAAAATAGAAAATCATGCCTTTTTGTATGAAGCCAATAAAGCGCGTTCTGCTTCCTCTAAAATTAAAGCTATACAAAAAGATGTGAATGGTAAGATTGAAAAGATCGTTCTCAATGATGGCCACTTTACCATTAACTTAAACCTCGCTGCTCAAAATATAAAGAATAACGACTTTAAAGTTGGCGATCGGGTACTGGTGAAGTTTATTGGCGAAAAACTGGTATCGAAGAATACTTATACTACCGATAAATTGATTGTGTTGTATTCTGAACCTAAAAAATACCTGATCAAAAATGAAGCGTTGTACAACCGGTTTTATTTTAACGATGGGAAGCAGAAAGTAGCTGCGGTAAAAAGTGAACCGGTCAAAGTTTTCGTACCGGTAGCGCCTAAAATTATCTCCTTTTCTAAATTAACCGGAGATGTAAAGCTTAAGGTTTCGTACATGGAAAATGCGGTTATCGATATTAACAATTGCAGATTGGAAGCCAAATACGTTGAATTGGATAAAGCCAACAATAAAATGATTGCGAAAAAAGCGGTTTTGAAGTCCAGCGAAGGTGGATCTGCAACTGCTGAAATAATTGTATTTGATCTTGCAACTGGAAATTATATTGCCGACAATCCGGGCAGTAGCATTAATCGGTCTAATAAATATGATGCTGAACTTCAGAAAATAAGAGATTCTTTAACAAAGCTAGATCATAAGGTAAAAACAGATGTGGTATACAGTGCCCGAGATTCTGTAAAGATGAGCAGTGACAAATCAATTGTTACGCTTTATGGGAAAGCAAAACTGGATTATAAGAATTTTAGCATATCAGCTGATGAAGCCACCTATAACAAAAATACGGAAAGAATAACGGCTAAAAATCTCACCCTCCGCAATAAAGTTACCGGGATAACCATGGTTGGTTCTTATGGAGAGTTTGATATCAATGGTAAAGCTGAAGTTTGGCAGGACAACAAATAGTTTGGATGAGAAAAGCATGGGTGTTTCTTGTTTTGTTTTTTATTATCATCAATTGCAAGGCTCAACTTAATCTTTCAGGAAAGGTAACTGACCAGGAGAATAAAACTTTACCATTTGTTAGCCTCAAAATTTCTGGTCCTCAAAACCGGATAAACTACATCCAAACCGATAGTCTCGGGTTTTACCACTTCAATAATTTACAGGCTGGAAAGTATGCGGTCACTTATTCCATGCTCAATTATAAAGCAGAGAACAGGCTGTTAAGCTTAACCACGGATACCATCATTAATATTCAGCTGCGGGGGAGTCTAAATCGCCTCGCTGATGTGCAGATCAACGCTCGGAAAGCTTTAATCGGGAAAAAGATCGACCGGACGGTTTTTAATGTGGGGAACAGCATTGCCGCCATCGGAACAGATGCATTGGAGCTGCTGTCGAAGGTACCTGGAGTGCGGGTGTTAAACGATAAGGTATCATTGGTGGGTAAAGGTGGGCTTAATGTGCTGATCAATGATAAGCTTGTGCCTTTAACAGCAGATGAGCTGTCGAATTATTTGAAATCGATCCCGTCAGATAATATTGCCAAAATTGAAGTGATTACCAATCCACCGGCAAAATACGATGCACAGGGAAATAACGGCCTGATCAATATTGTACTCAAAAAGGTGACTGCCGAAGGCTTTAAAGGCTCGATAAATACTGCTTTTACACAGGCTACTCATTCTACAGCAGCTGCGGGCGGCAATTTAAGTTACCGGAAAAATAAACTGACGCTTTCCTCAAACTTTAACATCCGCAAAGGATCGCTCGTGCCCTTTGAGCAGAGTGATGTTTTTTATCCCGCACAGACCTGGAATATTGTAAATAAAGACCGGAATTTTAGAACGGTTCCCAGCGGACAGATCTCCATGGATTACCAGGCCGCGCCAAAAACGGTATTGGGTTTATCGTACAACGGGGGGCTGAACAATTTTCATTCGGAAGAAAACATTAAAACCTCTGTTTACAACAAAACGGGGAATTTGGATTCGGTACTGAACTCGGATGCCAATGCCAGAATCAGATCCCATTACCATTCGGCCAATGTGTATTTAAAACAAACTTTAGATACCAGCGGAAAACAGTTGACCATTAACGGCGATTGGTTTAGCTATGGCGATGATAAAGAGCGTTTTTTTAACAATACCAGTTATTTTCAAAGTGGAACCACTATTCCAGGTTCCTTTGCCGAATACCGCTCCACCAGCAAACAAAATATAGATGTATATACCTTAAAGGCTGATGTAGATCTGCCCTATAAAACCTTTAAGTTATCTTTTGGCGCAAAGCTGAGTTTTATTCATAACGAGAGTGATCTTGCTTTTTACAAAGTCCGCAATAAGGTTTACGAGTTGGATCCTGGCCAAACCAACCTTTTCAATTACCAGGAAAATACACAGGCGCTTTATGTTAACTATAATAAAAGCTTAAAACGCTGGAATTTTCAGGCAGGCCTGCGGGCAGAGTATACACAGATTAATGGTTTGTCGGTTAATGAACAAAATCGGAGCGAATATCTCAGGCTTTTTCCTACATTTTATGTCACTTACCGTGCAAACGATAAAAGTACTTTTGCCCTTAACTACGGCCGCCGGATCAACCGGCCCGCTTACCGCAAATTAAATCCTTTTCGCTGGTACAGCAACCAGTATGCTTATGCCGAAGGAAACCCCTTTTTACAGCCATCGTATAACGATAACATCGAAATCTCGCATACCTTAAATAATCTCTTCACCACTACACTATCTTTTAGCCATACCGCAAACGGCTTTAATGATGTTAATTTTATTGATGCCAATACCAATATTCAGGCGGCTAAGCCGGTTAATTTTATTACAGGATATCATTATCAGTTGAGCAATGCCGTTACGCTTAATGTTTTGAAATGGTGGGAGAGTATCAATCAGGCTGATGTTTATTATACCGTATCCCATTCGGGCATCGCACAGACCCAAAGTAATCTGAACGGATTTGGGGCTTATTTTTCGACCTTAAATCAGTTCGTTTTTAACCCTTCTAAAACCATTTTGGGCGAAGCCAGTTTCTGGTATCAATTCCCTACAGTTGATGGCTTGAACCGGAATAAAAGCCAGTATAACTTTGACCTTGGCATCAAAACAATATTACTCAATAAAAA
Organism: Pedobacter humicola; assembly: GCF_056490705.1. NCBI lineage: Bacteria > Pseudomonadati > Bacteroidota > Sphingobacteriia > Sphingobacteriales > Sphingobacteriaceae > Pedobacter > Pedobacter humicola. The sequence goes on from NZ_JBWJIG010000005.1 coordinate 281,420, forward strand.
GATGCAGATTGCGCTTACCGCTACTGATATTTTAAAAACAAACCACTACCGGTTTAACAGCCTGATCAATAACATCAGGCAGGAATACAACAACTATTATGATAGCCGTCAGCTGCGGATTAGCTTCCGCTATACTTTCGGAAATGAAAAAATTAAACAACAGGACAGGAAGCCCGGGAATGAAGAGGAGCGGAGGAGAAGCAATTAGATGATGGAAGATGGGATATGGAATAGGGGCAACCGGTTAAGACATCAGATGATTTTTAAATTTAGCGAAAACGGCATTGGATTAAGGATTAAAAATCCTTAGTTCAGAAGACGGGATTACAAATCCCGACTAGCGGATTATGATGGAAGATGTGATATGGATGATGGAATAGGGGAAAGACCGGTAAATGTATCAGAGATTTTAGGATAAAGGTTGTAATAATTTCTAAATTTAGCGGAAATAGCATTTGATAAAGGATTAAAAATCCTTAGTTCAGAAGACGGGATTGCAAATCCCGACTAGCGGATTATGATGGAAGATGTGATATGGATGATGGAATAGGGGAAAGACCGGTTAATGTATCAGAGATTTTAGGATAAAGGTTGTAATAATTTCTAAATTTAGCGGAAATAGCATTAGATTATGGATTATAAATCCTTAGTTCTGAAGACGGGATTGCAAATCCCGACTAGCGGATCTTTGTTGCAGATTTCTCCACTGCGGTCGAAATGACGAACCCCGCGTTGGATCCTTTTTCAAATCCATTATCCCTTTCCCATCTTACATCATTCAATTTACCTCATCCATCTTTTAAAATGCTTCCGCCAAACCAATGTAAAACCCTGCCTGGCGTTTTTCGTTTGGTAGTTTTTCGCCTATTCCGTAATCTAAGCGTACACTTAAACCTTTGGCAGGATCAAAAAAGTAACGTCCGCCCACACCAAAATTCGGTTTTAGTCCATCGCCGTTAAACTGGCCGTTGGCGAATACCTTGCCCGTACCTGCAAAAGCCACAATACCGAAACGGTTCATAAAACGGTAGCGGAGTTCGGCCTGAGCAGCCATCAGATTTTCGTCGCGGTAGCGGCCACTATAATAGCCGCGCATCATCTGGTCGTTACCCAATTGCTGTAGGAGGTAAAATGGGGTGCTTTTGCTTTGGATGGTATAATAAATGCCCTGAACCCCTAAAACTACTTTTGGTGCCAGACTAAAGAAACCACGCAGATCTACCTTAATCTGCGAGCCGTTAAAACTGTCGCCACCAAAAAAGTCGGGTGCGTATTGATAGGTTGCCCTGCCAAAAAAGCCTTTTGTTGGGTAATTGTTGCTGTTCCGGGTATCGTAACTTTGTGATGCGCCAATCCATGCTACCGATCCGCCGTCTTTATCTAAGATGCCTGGGTTGGTGCTAAAAATGCCTCCGGCCTCCTTGTCGATAAAACTATAATTCTCAAAACCTAGTGACACACCAGTATACGCTTTTGGTAAGGTATTCATTTCGGCATCGAAAAGAGTTTTAAATACTTTTTGGTCTAATTTATCTTCATCTGTTTTTTTTGCGTTGTTGCCGATGCCGTAAAAATTAAAGGGCTGGTTTTTAAAACGGATATCGCCAATAAAATGATATTTGTTCCCTTTGGTCCAGGCATCACCTTTGAGCATAAAATTTGCGGTCTTTTTGGTAGAGTAGGTGGTATTCAAAGCGAAATTGGAACTGCGGTTTAGCGTATCCTTACGGTCGATATAAAATGAATAAATGGCACCAACCCCAAATTCGAACCCTGTTTCCTGACTATAGCCAAATGCAGGCAAGGGTAAAAAACTGGCTTTACGGGTAGTATCCTTTTCATTTGAGAGCATTTTTTTGATCAGTTTCATCTGTGCAAACGAACTTCCTGAAATGAGCGCGAGTAAAATAATCAGATAATATTTTTTCATCAGGGCAAAGAAAAGGAAATTTAGTTATAGTTCATTGGTTCAATAGTCATTCATTTATTGGTGCCTGCCAACTGCATAAGTTTTTGGAAAGCAGGTACAGCAGCACTTGGGGATGGTATAGTCCCGCCCCCGCTTCTGCTCCAATGAAGAATTGGGAGCATCCCGCTAAGGTTGGGTTTAGGTGGCCGGATCTGCCGTGCTATTTGGGGTTGAGGGAGGACCGTGTTGATTTTTTATGGCTACGGGTTGGGACAAACTTTAATTATTGTAAAATACAAGCCACCTAAACCGGATCCGATAGCTATCGGATGAAGGGAAAAGCCCACAGGTGAAGTATGAGCCGGGGACTTATACCGGAAAGCGGGACTGACATTAAAAGTAGCGCAGCAATTGCCTTTTAAAATAAGATAAATGGGTAGAATTTTTTAGTCGCATCTCCATGCAAGATCCTGAAACAAGTTCAGGAGGACGACTACTGAACAAGATTTACGTAGTTTAATTTGACTATGGACTGTAGACTCAGGACTGTGGACTGACACAAACGCTTTTACGCTTTCACCTTTCGGCCTAAATACCTATTTTTGCGGCAAACAATACAAAACGAAATGAGCAATACTAGAGGACCAATATCTCAGTTTATGGAGCGTAATTATCTCCATTTTAATGCTGCGGCAATGATGGATGCGGCTAAAGGATACGAAACGCATTTAGATGAGGGTGGTAAAATGATGATCACACTTGCTGGCGCAATGAGTACTGCAGAATTGGGAATTTCACTTGCAGAGATGATCCGCCAGGATAAAGTGGCTATTATTTCTTGTACCGGTGCCAACCTGGAAGAAGATATTATGAACCTGGTTGCACACTCACACTATAAACGTGTTCCAAATTACCGCGATTTAAGTCCGCAGGATGAGTGGGATCTTTTAGAGAACCATTACAACCGCGTTACCGATACCTGTATACCGGAAGAAGAGGCTTTCCGCCGTTTGCAAAAACACATTCAAAAAATCTGGATGGATGCTGAAGCCGCTGGCGAACGTTACTTCCCCCACGAATTTATGTACAAAATGCTTTTGAGCGGCGATTTAGAGCAGTATTATGAAATTGATCCTAAAAATTCATGGATGCTTGCCGCTGCCGAAAAGAATTTGCCAATTGTAGTTCCGGGATGGGAAGATTCTACCATGGGCAACATCTTCGCATCTTATGTAATGAAAAAAGAACTTACTGCCACTACTGTAAAAGGTGGAATTGAATATATGGGCTGGCTAGCCGATTGGTACATTGCGAACAGTGGTGGTAAGGGAATCGGTTTCTTCCAGATCGGTGGCGGTATTGCCGGTGATTTCCCGATCTGTGTGGTGCCAATGTTATATCAGGATATGGAAATGGAAAATATTCCTTTCTGGAGTTATTTCTGTCAGATTTCAGATTCGACCACTTCTTATGGCTCGTATTCTGGTGCGGTACCGAACGAAAAGATTACCTGGGGTAAATTGGATATCAATACACCAAAATTTATCGTAGAAAGTGACGCAACAATTGTAGCGCCGCTAATGTTTGCCTGGATATTAAAACAATAATCATAACATTTTAATAAACCAAATTGGTTTTTGGTATGCCCATTTGAGATTTCGTATCAAAAATGGGCATTTTTATGGCCTGAATGGCTTGAAACGACATTTGTTTAGAATGATTATAAATTGTATTTCCAGTCACTATTATGTCATGGGATTTATTAATAAGTTATACTTTTGTTCAAGTTTTGATGGGGCTACCTGGGCTCAAGCATCAATTTCACAACAAAAAGTAAATTAAATAAGTATAAAGTGTTCATTATGAGAGATATCTCGATGATTTTAAAAAGCGTTTGGAAGTCGTTATTCGTATTTTCAGCAATTTCCGTAATAGCGGTTTCTACCGTAAATGCGCAGGATGCTAAAGAGGGAAGAACGCTTTTCAAAGCAAAATGTGCTTCTTGCCATGCATTAGATCAAAAAATGGTAGGCCCTGCCCTAACCGGGGTTAGCGATCGTCACCCAGAATCGTTCCTGTTAAAATGGATTCCGAACAATGCGGCATTAATTGCATCAGGTGATCCTGCTGCTGTTAAATTGTTTAACGATAACGGTAAAGTAGCAATGACTACCTTCCCGGAGTTAGATGAGACGAAAGTAAAAGATATCTTAGCTTACATTAAAGAAGGTGAGCCAAAAGCTGCTGTTGATCCAAATGCACCAAAAGCAGGTGCTGAAGATGGCAATACTTCAGGTTTATCAATCGCAGGTATCGTAGCTATTGTGGTATTGGCAATCGTGATCCTGGTGATCTTAGGTCGCGCTTCTAAGTTGTTAGAACGTTTGATCCTACAGAAACAAGGTATCGAGATTGAAGAAGATGTGCCATTAAAGGTTGGTGTGCGCAAGATGTTCAAAAACAAGAAATTTGTGATGTTCTTTATCTTGTGTCTAATCATCTGTTTAGGTTCATTTGGTTGGATGGGCATGTGGAATACTGGTGTTCATACCGGTTACCAACCTGTACAGCCAATTAAATTCTCGCACGAATTGCACGCTGGTATCAATCAGATCGATTGTCAGTATTGCCATAACGGAGCATTTAAATCTAAAAACGCTACTATTCCATCATTAAATGTTTGTATGAACTGTCACAAAGCTGTTCAGGCAAGGGATAAATATGATGGTGAGATTTCTCCGGAGATCAAAAAAATCTATAGTGCTTTAGGCTATGATCCTGAAACGCAGAAATACGACGAGAGTAAATCGAAACCAATGGAGTGGGTACGTGTACACAATCTACCTGATTTTGCTTACTTCAACCACTCTCAACACGTAGTTGTTGCAGAAGATGCAATCCGTAAAGCAAAAGGATTACAACCAACAGAGCCTGTGTGTTTCGCTTGTCACGGTCCAGTTAATACCATGGAAGAAATTTATCAATATTCTCCGTTAACCATGAAATGGTGTATTAACTGCCATAAAGAAACAGATATTTCTGGTCAGAAAAACAATGCTTTCTACGCTAAGGTTATCGAAGCGCACGAGAAAATTAAAAAAGGCGAGAAAATCACACCAGCGTTATTGGGTGGTTTAGAGTGTGGTAAATGCCACTATTAATAGATTAGAGTTTAGTAAGAACGTTCGATAAACAGTAATATAGCTTAAATGGAAAGCAATAAAAAATACTGGAAAGGCTTAGAGGAGTATAACAATACACCCGATTTTGTTAAGAATAACAAAAACGAATTCGCCGAGCCACTTCCAATAGAAGATGTTTTAAATGAAGCAGGGTTAAGTACCGTTACCCCACGCCGCGACTTTTTAAAGGCGTTAGGTTTTGGTTTAGGTGCCGTTACATTAGCTGCCTGCCAAAGTACACCGTTAAAAAAATCTATCCCTTATTTGGTAAAACCTGAAGAAGTTACTCCAGGTATTCCTAACTATTATACGTCTAGCTTTAACGGCCAGAGTATTTTGGTTAAAACAAGGGAAGGTCGCCCAATTAAAATTGAACCAAATCCAAATGCGGGTCAGTTTAACTGTGGTACCGATGCCAGAGCGCAAGCTTCGGTTTTAGATTTATATGATGTATCTAAACTAAAAGCTCCGGCCTTGGTAAAAGGCGGACAAGCGGAAGAAACCACCTGGGCAAAAATCGACAGCTTTGTAAAAGGCGAGTTGGCAAAAGCACAGGCAGGTGGAAAGAAAATCCGTATTGTTGCATCAACAGTAAACAGCCCATCAACCAACGCCGTTATTGCACAGTTTATTACCAAATATCCTGCTGCTAAATTGGTTCAGTATGATGCGGTTTCTTATACTGGTATTATCCAGGCCAATCAGAACAGTTTTGGTAAAGCCGTTTTACCAAAATACAACTTTGATAAGGCTGATTTAATTGTAAGTTTCAGTGCCGATTTCTTAGGTACCTGGATTAGCGGTGAGGAGTTTACTGCTCAATACACAGCTAACCGTAACTATAAATCGTTAGAAAATAAAAAAATGAGCCGCCACATTCAGTTCGAAAGTGGAATGAGCTTAACAGGTACCAATGCAGATACCCGTGTTCCGGTTAAATTATCGGAAGAAGGACCTGCATTAATTGCTTTATACAATGCAATTACCGGTGGTGCTTTACCTGGTGGAACATTGGGTAACAACACTACTGCCGATAAAGTAATTAAACTGGTAGCTAAAGAATTATTGCAAGCTAAAGGTAAAGGCCTTGTAGTTTGTGGTTCGAACGATGTTTCTACCCAGATTTTGGTAAATGCCATTAACGCCGCTATCGGAAGTTATGGTACGACTATCGATTTAGATAACCCTTGCTATTTATATGCTGGTAACGATGCCGAATTTAACGGTTTAGTTGCTGAAATGAGCCGTGGCGAAGTTGGAGCTGTTTTATTCTTAAACAGTAACCCGGTTTACGATGCTGCAAATGCGAAAGCATTTACAGATGCATTGGCTAAGGTTCCTGCAAAAATTTCATTCTCCGACCGTGCTGATGAAACGGCTTCACTTTGTGACGCCATTGCCATTAACCACAACTATTTAGAATCATGGGGTGATGCAAATGCTTACGAAGGCTATTATTCGATCGTTCAGCCAACCATCAACCCTGTTTTCAATAGCCGTCAGGCTGAAGAGAGTTTATTAACATGGGCTGATGCTCCGGTTAAAGACTACTATCAGTTTGTACGCAGCAACTGGGAAGCTAAAATGTTACCAGCTGTAGGTTTGAAATGGGATGAGGTATTGGAAAAAGGTGTGGTTACTGCAACAGCAAAAACTGCAGGCGCGTATAGCTTTACCTTATCTTTAGGTGCTGTGGCTACTTCAATTGCAAACAGCAGCAAAGCTTTAACCAAGGATGTAGAATTGCAGGTTTACGAAAACATCCCGATGCGTGATGGTAAAAATGCCAACAATGCCTTCTTACAGGAGTTACCTGATCCGGTTTCGAAAGTAACCTGGGATAACTTTGTTGCCCTTGCACCAAAATATGCTGAGAAATTAAAAGTTAAAGAATTTGATGTTGTAACCGTTAAAGGTAGCAACGGATATTCAGTAGATCTTCCGGTATTGATCCAGCCAGGACAAGCACAAGGAACTGCATCTATCGCATTGGGTTATGGCCGTACCAAAGTTGGTAAAGCTGGAGACAATGTGGGTAAAAATGCATTCCCTTTTGTTTCTTTTGTAAACGGAACTTTCCAATATGCTACTTCGGTAACGATTACCCCAACAGGTGGTACTTACGAATTGGCACAAACTCAAACTCACCATTCTTTCGAAGGCCGTAACGTAATCCGTGAAGCTACTTTTAAAGAATACCTTAAAGATCCAGCTGCTGGAACCGGTAAAGGTGAAGGACATAAAGATTACGATCTTTGGGATCAATATGAAAAACCAGGTAACAACTGGGTAATGGCAATCGATTTGAATGCTTGTACAGGTTGTGGTTCTTGTATTGTTGCCTGTAACGTAGAAAATAACATTCCAGTTGTAGGTCGTGATGAGGTTCGCCGTCGTCGTGAGATGCACTGGATCCGTATCGATCGTTACTATAGCTACGAAACATCAACAGGTGATGTAACCAGAGAAAAAGAAATTGCTAAGCTAGAAGACTTAGATCACGTTTCTGTGGTTCACCAGCCAATGTTGTGCCAACACTGTGATCACGCACCTTGTGAAACCGTTTGTCCGGTATTGGCAACTGTTCACTCAAGTGATGGTTTAAACCATATGGCTTATAACCGTTGTGTAGGTACACGTTACTGCGCAAATAACTGTCCGTACAAAGTACGTCGTTTCAACTGGTTCAACTACTGGAACGATTCACGTTTCGATAACTATTTAAATAACGAGTTTACCCAATTGGTTTTAAACCCTGATGTAACTACACGTTCGAGAGGGGTAATGGAAAAATGCTCTATGTGTATCCAGCGTATACAAGGTGGCAAATTACAGGCTAAAATGGAGAAACGCCCATTGAAAGATGGCGATATTAAAATGGCTTGTCAGGAAGCTTGTTCAGCAAATGCGATTGTATTTGGTGATGCAAACGATCCAAATTCAGAGGTTTCAAAAGCATTACGTTCTGAGCGTATCTACTACGTATTAGAAGAGATCAATGTGAAACCGGGTATCGGATACATGACAAAAATTAGAAATACAGATACAACAGTACAAGCGTAAGCTTTAGTATAAAGAAAATACAAATTATGTCAGGACATAACGAATCAATACTTAGAGAACCATTAATTACCGGAGATAACATCACGTATGCAAAAATTACGGATGATATTTTAGGCCCGGTAGAGAACAAGCCGAACAAGGCTTGGTGGATTGGTTTCACCTTTGCTTCATTAGGTGCTTTACTTTGGGTGGTAGCGGTAAGCTACACCTTCTGGAACGGTATCGGATCATGGGGATTAAATAAAACAGTAGGTTGGGCATGGGATATCACCGGTTTCGTATGGTGGGTAGGTATCGGTCACGCCGGAACACTTATTTCGGCAGTACTATTACTTTTCCGTCAGAACTGGCGTAACTCGATCAACCGTTCTGCAGAGGCAATGACCATCTTCGCGGTAATCTGTGCGGCAACTTATGTTGTATCGCACATGGGCCGCCCTTGGTTAGCATATTGGGTTTTACCTTTACCGAATCAGTTCGGATCAATCTGGGTAAACTTTAACTCACCACTGGTATGGGATATGTTTGCGATCTCGACTTATTTCTCTGTATCATTATTATTCTGGTACACAGGTTTATTACCGGATATCGCTACCATCCGCGACCGTGCAGTAGGTACACGCAGAAAAATCTATTCTATCTTCTCTTTCGGGTGGAGTGGAAGTGTTAAAACATGGCAACGTTTCGAAGCGGTGTCGTTAATCTTAGCAGGTATCTCTACACCACTGGTACTTTCGGTACACACGATTGTATCCATGGACTTTGCAACATCGGTAATCCCGGGATGGCACACCACGATCTTCCCTCCATACTTCGTAGCAGGGGCGATCTTCTCAGGGTTTGCGATGGTGTTAACCTTATTATTGGTTGCACGTAAAGTATTGGGTTTAGAAAACTACATCACGATGTTCCACATCGAGTCGATGAATAAAATCATCATCTTAACCGGATCAATCGTAGGTGTGGCTTACTTAACTGAGTTCTTCATCGCCTGGTATTCGGGTTCAGAATATGAGCAGTACGCCTTTATCAACAGATCAACCGGTCCTTACTGGTGGGCATATTGGATGATGATGACCTGTAACGTAATTTCACCACAGCTATTATGGTTCAAAAAAATCCGTTTGAGCATCCGTGCTACCTGGATCTTGTCAATCGTAGTAAACGTGGGTATGTGGTTCGAACGTTTCGTAATTATCGTTACTTCATTACACCGTGATTATATTCCATCAAGTTGGGCAATGTTTTATCCAACATGGGTTGATGTGAGTGTATTCGTAGGTTCAATCGGTCTGTTCTTTACTTTATTCTTATTGTTCTTAAGGGTATTGCCATCAATCGCCATCGCAGAGGTTAAATTATTATTAAAAACTGCGAGTGAGCAAGCGAAATTGAAACAGATTAAAGAAGGACACGAGAACAAAGAATATGTAGCTGAGTACATAGAGTCTTTAGAGAAATTTGATAGTGTTAAACAAGAAGATTACGCAAAAATATAACAATGAGTGATATCAAATATATTTTAGGCAGTTTCGGTGATCCTGACGAAATGATGCACGGCATCGAAAAACTTCAGGAGAATAACATCAGTATCCATGATGTATATACCCCAATGCCTATACACGGAATAGAAGCCAAATTAGGAATTAAAAGATCTAGAATCGATATCGCAGCATTTTGCTTTGGTATTACCGGTACTTGCTGTGCATTCGCTTTGATTTATTTCTGCGCAGTAATCGATTGGAGAGTAAACATCGGTGGTAAACCATCATTTGCATTGCCGGATTTTATTCCGATAATGTTCGAGCTTACAGTATTATTCTGTGCTTTTGGTATGGTGTTAACATATTATGCATCTACACACTTATTTCCGGGAAGAGCACCACGCGTGATGGATTTAAGAGCTACAGATGACCGCTTTGTGATTGCAGTTGATGCAAAAGACAATTTGGAACATACTGTAATTGATGGATTATTAAAAGATGCAGGTGCTTTAGAGATAAAGTATAATGAAAGGAAGTACATTAGCTATGAATAAGAATAAATTTGTTTACACGGCGTTTTTAGCTATCGCTTTTGCAGCTACCTTTTCAGCTTGTAAAGATAAACGCAGTACTGGCTTAGAATATGCCAGAAACATGTATGATCCGATTGCTTACAATCCGGATCAGCCAAACAAGAATTTTAAAGATGGTAAAACTGCACAGTTGCCACCTGCACATACTAAACCAGTAGGTTTTAAAGAGTATGATGAGTTTCCTAATACAAAAGAAGGTTACGAAGCAGCAGGTGTGAGCATGGTGAACCCTTTACCGGTTGATACTGTTAATTTGGCCCAGGGACAACATTTGTTCAAAGTTTTCTGTAGCCCTTGCCACGGAGAAAAAGGCGATGGACAAGGACACCTGGTTAAAATTGAGAAATTTAATGGTGTACCTTCTTACTTCTCAGGAAGTTCGTCGAGAGGTGGAGATATGAAAGCACTTACCGCTGGTAAAATCTACCACACCATTACATACGGTGTAAATAATATGGGCTCGCATGCTTCGCAAATCACACCAACAGATCGTTGGAAAGTGGTGATGTATGTTCAGGAATTACAAAAACAACAATAAGTAAAGCAGAATATAAATGGGAACTCACAATATTAATTTTAGTGAACAGTTTGAGTTTACAGGAAGAGTAAAAACATTAAGCATAGTTGGTATCGCTTTAGGTGCCGCAGCTATTCTTTATGGTTTCTTAGCTGGTGATAAAGTGATGCACGAGCGTACTTTTGCCAACCTGTTGCTTATGGCATATTACTTTGCATGCGTTTGTATGTCGGGTACATTTTTCCTGGCTGTTCAATATGTAGCTCAAGCAGGTTGGTCTGCATCAATTTTACGTGTACCACAAGCTATGGCAAAAACATTGCCTATCGCAGCTGTAATACTTGTTGTTGTAATTTCAGCAGGTTTGTACACACACAATTTATATCACCACTGGCATTCGGAAGGATTAACAGATCCAAACAGTGCGAACTATGATTCGATCATTGCTGGTAAATCAGTTTTCTTGAATGTACCTTTCTTTTTGGGTCGTCAGGTCGTGTTTTTAGGTGTTTATAGTATCTTTTCGATCATGTTTGTTAAATTTTCTTATAACGAAGATTTAGCTGGTGGTTTAAATTCTTACAGAAAGAGCTTTAAAAATGCATGTATCTTCCTTGTTATTTACGGATTTACTACACCGATTTTTGCTTTCGATACGATCATGTCGTTAGAAGCACACTGGTTCTCCACCATGTTCGGTTGGTACAACTTCGCAGCAATGTGGGTAAGCAGTTTGGCTACTATCGCGATTATCATTATCTTATTAAGAAGAGCGGGTTATATGCAGTGGGTTAACAATAGCCACTTGCACAACTTAGGTCAGTTTATCTTTGGTTTCTCTATCTTCTGGACTTACGTATGGTTTGCTCAATTCTTATTGATCTACTATGCAAACATGCCGGAAGAGACCGTATATTTCTACAAACGTTTCGAATATTACAAGTTCTGGTTTTTCTTAAACCTTGCGATGAACTTCTTAGCGCCAGTATTATTGTTAATGGATAGAGATAACAAAAGAACAGACGCGAAATTATTATTCGTTGCGATCGTGGTATTGCTTGGTCACTGGGTAGATTACTACCAAATGATTATGCCAGGAGCAGTAGAAGACGGTCATAATGGTTTCGGTATTGTTGAAATTGGTACTGCAATAGGTTTCGTAGGATTGTTTACCTTTACGGTGTTAACATCGTTGAGCAAAAAACCTTTAATTGCAAAGAATCACCCATTATTACAAGAAAGTTTGCATCATCAACTATAGTGGTGATAAGATAGAGCAAATATTTAATTATTATTATAATTAGCAGTACAGCGTACTACTTTTAAGAAAATGAGTTTAAGAAAGTTTATAACGAATAAAACGACCGCAGCTTTAGCAGTATTGATTACTGTTTTTGCAAACACTAGCGTATTTGCGCAAGATGCAGCAGCAGGTGCTGCCGCGGCACCGAAAGTTGATATGGGCGAGGTTTATAAATCGGTAATATTTTATATTCTGGTTTTCCTTGCCGTATGCTTATTCATTGCGATTATTGGTAAAGCAATAAGAGTGTATGAATTAAGCCGCGAAGCACAAGGTAAACCTGCAGGCATTAACTGGAACAGAATACACGCCAGTTTATTTGCCCTGTTTTTAGTGTTGGGTTTATATGGTGTATATTGGGAATACACGGTGCATGGCGCCATGTTACTTCCGGCTGCAGCATCAGAACACGGAAAGAAAATTGATGAGATGTTTAACTTAACATTAATCATCACTACAATCGTATTTGTGGCAACACACATCTTGTTATTCGGATTTTCTTATATCTACAAATACTCTGCTAAAAGAAAAGCTTACTACTACCCACACAACAATACTATCGAGAAAATCTGGACAATCGTTCCGGCTTTGGTATTAACCGTTTTGGTATTGATGGGTTTCTTAACCTGGAGATCAATTTTCTTCAAAGTTGAAGATCCAAACCACAAACCATTGCAGATTGAAGTAACTTCAGAGCAGTTTAAATGGTCTATCCGTTATCCCGGAGCTGATGGTGTAGTGGGTAACAAAAACTATAAATTAACTACTGCTACCAATCCATTGGGTATCGATTTTAAAGATCTGAATTCACGTGATGATGAAATGGCTGATGAAATGGTTCTTCCTGTAGGAAAACCAGTAAAGCTGATCTTAACCAGTAAAGATGTAATTCACAGTTTTTATATGCCCCACTTTAGGGTGCAACTAAATACTGTACCAGGTATGAGGACTATTTTTGAGTTTACGCCTACTAAAACTACTGCTGAAATGCAGCAAGAAACGAACGATCCTAACTTTAAGTACCTTTTCTTATGTGCTAAAATCTGTGGATCTGGTCACTACAATATGCAAAAAGTGGTACGTGTAGTTTCTGAAGCCGAGTACAAAACTTGGATTGCTGAGCAGAAAACATACTTAAATGATGATTTAAGAAAACAATTTAATTTGCCAGTGGCACCTGCACCTGTAAAATCAGTAGCAGATTCAGCAGCAACGGATTCTACTGCTGCGAAAACTAACCAAATGGCTTTAAATAAATAATATTAAGCAGGAGCGAACGAATTATGTCAACAATAGCATTACACGACGAACACAATCACGATCACGCTGATCATGGGCATCATAAAGAGACTTTGATTTCAAAGTACATCTTTAGTATGGATCATAAAATGATTGCCAAGCAATTTTTAATTACCGGTATCATTATGGCGGTAATAGCGATGGGCTTATCCATTTTATTCCGTATCCAATTGGCCTGGCCAAACCAGAATTTCCCTTTCCTGGAAACATTTTTAGGTAAATGGGCTGAAGGTGGCCGTATCAAACCCGATTTTTATCTGGCACTGGTAACCATTCACGGTACCATCATGGTATTCTTTGTACTAACGGCCGGTTTAAGTGGTACCTTTAGTAATTTATTGATTCCACTTCAGATTGGTGCGAGAGATATGGCTTCGCCATTCCTGAACATGCTTTCATACTGGTTTTTCTTTACTGCCTGTGTGGTCATGATGTCGTCATTCTTTATCCAAACAGGACCAGCTTCTGGCGGTTGGACGGTTTATCCGCCACTATCAGTAGTAGCTAAGGCAATGCCAGGATCTGGAATGGGTATGACCCTTTGGTTAATCAGTATGGTACTTTTCGTAGCTTCATCTTTAATGGGGGGTATCAACTACGTAAGTACAATCTTAAACATGCGTACCAAAGGTATGGACCTTTGGAAAATGCCATTAACCATCTGGGCTTTCTTTTTGACTGCTATTTTAGGTATCTTATCTTTCCCTGTTCTTGTAGCTGGGGTAGTATTAATGGTATTCGACCGTAGTTTTGGAACAAGTTTCTATTTATCAGATATCGTAATGGGTACTGATATTTTACCAAACGAAGGTGGTTCCCCAATTTTATGGCAACACTTATTCTGGTTCTTAGGTCACCCTGAGGTATACATCGTAATTATGCCGGCATTGGGTATCTCATCTGAGGTTATTTCTGTAAACTCACGTAAACCAATCTTTGGTTACCATGCGATGGTTTACTCGTTAATCGGTATCACGGTATTATCATTCATCGTTTGGGGTCACCACATGTTTGTAACGGGTATGAATCCGTTGTTGGGTGGGGTATTTATGATCACCACGTTGATTATCGCGGTTCCATCGGCAGTAAAAACCTTTAACTATCTGGCTACATTATGGCGTGGTAATATCCGTTTCACTCCGGCAATGTTATTTGCTATAGGCTTGGTTTCATTCTTTATCTCTGGTGGTTTAACGGGTATCTTCTTAGGAAATGCATCTTTGGATATTAACTTACACGATACGTATTTTGTTGTGGCCCACTTCCACCTGGTGATGGGATCTGCAGCGATTTTTGGTATGCTTGCGGGTGTTTATCACTGGTTCCCTAAAATGTTCGGTAGAATGATGAATGCTAAATTAGGTTACCTACACTTCTGGTTAACTTTCATTGCGGCTTACCTGGTATTCTTCCCGCTTCACTTCTTAGGTTTAGATGGTGTGCCTCGTCGTTACTATGCATTTACTGAGTTCGAATTCATGAAGAAATGGTTAACAGTAAACATATTTGTAACATGGGCCGCTATTATGGCAGCGCTTGCTCAGGTAGCGTTTTTGTTTAACTTCTTCTATTCAATCTTTAAAGGAAAAGTATCTCCTCAGAACCCTTGGGAATCGAATACATTAGAATGGACTGCACCTGTTGAACACCTTCACGGTAACTGGCCAGGAGAAATCCCTACAGTTTACAGATGGCCATACGATTATAGCAAGCCAGGACATGATGAAGATTTTATTCCTCAAACCGTTCCTTTTTCTCAAACCATGAGCTCTAACTTGCCTCACGATTTTGAGGGAAATGCTGAAGCCGAAAAAATACAGCATGATTGGGAACTGGCTAATCCAGTTGCAGAAAACAAGGGCTAGTTTATAAGCTTAAATACAATTTAAAAAGGGGTATCTGATTAAGTTTCTGCTTATCCGGATACCCTTTTCATCTTAATAGATATATGGTCAGCAGATCAGAACAACGTTTCATTAACATCAATCTTATAACCATCATCGTTACGCTATTGGTTATACTTGCCGGCGGTATTGTGCGCAGTACAGGATCAGGCATGGGCTGTCCGGATTGGCCAAAATGTTTCGACCGTTATATTCCGCCTACCGATGTATCGCAACTTCCTGCCAATTATAAAGAGAAGTATGTAGCGGGCAGGTTGAAGAAAAATGAGAAGTTCGCCAAGTATCTGGAAAGCATGGGCAAGGTAGCCTTGGCTGATAGTATCAGGCATGATAAGAGCATTACTATACCTGAAGAATTTAATCCGGCTAAAACCTGGACCGAATACTTAAACCGATTGGCTGGCGTAGCCGCAGGGATATTCCTGTTTTTAACAGTAGCGTATTCTTTTACTTACCGCAAAACAGCTAAACGGATTATTGTGCTCAGTATCCTGAATCTTTTTGTGGTTGTCTATCAGGGCTGGTTAGGTTCGATAGTTGTTTCTACGAATCTGGCGCAATGGGTGGTCACTGTACATATGCTTTTGGCATTGGTCATTTTGGCGATATCCATTTATACGTACAATTATGCTAAGCAACTCAATAAGGCACCTTCTGTAATTATGTACAGAATCTTATGGCTGAAGGGTTTTTTATTCTTTACACTTGTAATTAGCCTGATCCAGATCATTTTAGGCACTGATGTAAGAGAAGCTGTGGATGTGATTGCAAAATCACTGGCTTATGGCAGTAAAGCTATATGGATTTCGAAGGTAGGGGAGGTATTTTCTTATCACCGCGATTTGGCCATACTGGTCGTGATTGCGAACGCAGTGGTATACAAAATGGTGATCGATCGTTTTAGTGGCAAAGCGGCTCCGTTATTAACAGCCAGGTTTATATTGATTACGCTTCTCGTACAATTATTAAGTGGTTTGGCGTTGGCATATATTGCTTTCCCACCGGCAGCACAGGCATTGCACATTTTATTCTCTACGCTGTTATTTAGTTTACAGTTTTATCTGTACCTGTTGGTTTACCGGACAAGTACCTATAAACAATAATATTTAAGAAAATTGAAACAATATCTTTCAGATTTTTCTAAACTGATCAAATTCAGACTATCGTTTACGGTGGTGTTTTCGGCATCGATCTCATTTCTGATCGGTCAGAAAATGCAGGTGGGCAGAGGTTATATTCCCAATATCGATTGGGGAAACTGGTTGATTTTAATCGCTGGTGGATTTTTAGTTACCGCGGCTGCAAACTGTTTTAATGAGATCATAGAGAAAGACCTGGATAAGTTAATGTCTAGAACCAAAGACCGCCCTATGCCGGCAGGTAGAATGACTACCGGGCAGGGATTGATTTTGGGTGTTTTCATGGCTTTTTTTGGTACCTGGTTACTGGGGAAATTAAATCTCGAAACAGGTTTACTTTCTGTATTTTCAATTCTGTTGTATGCCTTTGCGTATACACCATTGAAGCGGAAATCACCGATTGCTGTTTTTGTAGGGGCAATTCCCGGCGCTTTACCACCACTTATCGGTTATTTGGCCGCCTTTGGAAGTTTAAAAGCCGAGCAGTTCCACGAAATTGATTATTACATTGCAGGAATACTGTTTTTAATTCAGTTTGTATGGCAGTTTCCACATTTCTGGGCCATTGCCTGGGTATTGGACGATGATTATAAAAAGGCTGGTTTTAGATTGCTCCCAACCAAGAAAAGAGATAAAACATCGGCACTGCTTACTTTTTTAAGCACGCTGGTTTTAATCCCGGTAAGTTTATTGCCAACCATTTATGGTTTTGGCGGTTATTACATTGCTGGTTTATCTTTAATTGCTGGCTTGATATTTAGCTGGCTGGCTTTTAAACTTTTAATGAACAAAGAAATGACCGATGCAAAAAGGGTAATGTTCTGTTCGTTTTTTTACATCCCGGCAGTACAGCTGGGCTTATTATTAAATTTTATAGCAAAATAATTTATGGTGCTAACAATGGAAAAGATGCAGGATACGTTCGACCCTAAGCCAAGAAAGTTTATTGTCTGGTTATTTGTCGTATCATCTACAATTATGTTTGGTGGCTTTACCAGTTATTATCTGGTATTTGCCGCTTCAAAGGGAAAGGGACACGGTTTAGTGTTACCCGATGCCTTTATTTACTCTAGCCTGGTAATTATTGCCAGTAGCATCACCCTGGTGTTTGCTTCGAGGGCTTTAAAGAAATTAAACTTTAGCTTACAGCGCAATATGCTCTGGATTACGATGATATTGGCCATCGCGTTCGGTGTAATGCAGTTTAATGCCTGGGGAAGTATGGTGAGAACTGGTGCTACCCTTGTAGGAAACAACGCTGCAATATCGTTCATCTATGTGGTTTCGGGCATGCACCTTTTGCACATTATTGGTGGTGTTGGCCTTATTATTAATGCTTTAGCAGGAAGTTATAAAAGCTTGCCTGTTGCCAAAGTCCAGTACAGAATGGAAATTGCTTCTATTTTTTGGCATTTTATAGATATATTATGGATATATCTGTATGTTTTTTTACTTTTGAACCGTTAAATTTGTTAACAAACTATTATACTATTTCCAAATGAATGCAGTATCACAATTAGATCAAGTTAAAACCGGGCCATGGAATGGTGGTCGTTCTCCGTGGTCGGTAGAATATGGTAAAATCATGATGTGGTTTTTCCTTTTGTCAGATGCTTTTACCTTTTCATCTCTATTGATCTACTACGGCGCTCAGCGTTTTTCTAAATTAACATGGCCAGCGCCGGATAAGGTTTTCCAATCGATCCCGGGTATTGCTGAACATGGCGCTCCATTAGTTTTCGTAGGTATTATGACCTTTATCTTAATCATGAGTTCAGTAACCATGGTATTAGCGGTAGAGGCCGGACACAGACGTTCTAAAAAGGAAGTTATCGGCTGGATGATTGCAACCATTATTGGTGGTTTCATGTTCTTAGGCTGTCAGGCAATTGAGTGGACGCACTTACACCATGATGGTTTCTGGTGGGGACATATTCCTTCTGCAGAAGAATTGAAACACTTTTTCCTTAAACCAGAAGACGTATCATTAGTTGCTTCACAACAATTTGCAAACTTATTTTTTACCATTACCGGTTTCCACGGTTTCCACGTATTTAGTGGGGTAATCATTAACATCATCATCCTGATCATGACCATTAATGGAACTTTTGAGAAAAAAGGACATTATTTAATGGTAGAGAAAGTTGGTTTATACTGGCACTTTGTTGATTTGGTTTGGGTGTTTGTATTTACATTCTTCTATTTGGTTTAATTTATCATTATATAAAAATATTTTTATGTCAGAGCACACACATACAACAGAAGAACACGGGCACGGAGATCATGCAGGTTTATCGAAAGGTAAAATCTGGAAAGTTTTCGGAATCCTTTTGTTAATCACCGTAATTGAATTTATCATTGCGTTGGTCTTAATTCCGAAGGGAATTATGACGCAGCATGTGGGTAACTACATTTATATCGGCTTAACTTTGTTGAAAGCGTTTTATATCGTAGCATACTTTATGCACTTAAAATATGAGAAATTGGGCTTACAGCTTGCATTAACGGTATCATTTATTTTCATTATTTACTTTATTGTTTTAATGCTGATAGAAGGTGGGTTCTTAAACATCCACATGATGAACCATTAATGAAAAGAAGTCCTATCAAAAAGGTAATAATCCTGGTAAGCATTTTAGCTATACCGGGATTTTTGTTTTTTTACTTGTTGCCGCACTTCGCAAAGAACAGGTATAAGAGTTTGCCCATCTTTGGTGAAAAGGTTGTTGCCACTACTTTCCATAGCGTAAAGGGAAAAAAAATACCCGATACCATTTATCATAAGATTCCTGATTTTAAACTCATAAACCAGCAAAATGATACCATCACCTGGAAATCATTGACCAACAAAATTGTGGTGCTGAATCTGTTCTATACAGGTGCCAATAACCAGCAAACCAATAAATACATTAAACAGTTATCTGATGGTTATGAGCAAAAACCTTTGGTTAAGTTTTTAAGCCTTTCTGTTGATCCGGCAGACCGGGATAAGATTAAAGATTTTGCAGCTAAATTTAAAGCAAAAGAAGGCAAATGGGATTTTTTAGCTGGCGACACCGCACAAACCTATCCATTGATTAAACAGGGTTTATTGCTTGATGCGATAGCAGACGACGCAAATGGAAAGACCAACTTTATTTTTAGCAATAAGATTGTCCTGATCGACAATTTACACCGCATACGCGGTATTTATGATGCAGATGATGCTGGCGCTAACGCAAAGTTGGAAGATGAAATCAAAGTGCTTATTGCAGAGTATTTGAGGAATGTTAACGACGGTAGGTAATTGGGTAAGCGTTTGGAGTTCTTAGTCGCAAGTCCACAGTCGTTGATTGAAAAGATTTATAAAATAGAAAAGATTTAAAAACTCATGGAAAATAGCCCGATTGAGAAAAAATATAGCAAATGGATCATTATCCTTTCCATCTTCATTCCGGTAGCGGTAGCCTTTTTATTTGTAGTAAAGCTAAAAGATTTAGGTATTGACGCCCCAACTTTACCTTTCTTGCCTCCAATATATGCTACCATTAACGGCATTACGGCAGTATTGTTGGTAGTTGCCGTTTGGGCGATTAAAAATGGAAAGATACAGTTACATCAAAATTTAATGAAAACAGCTATCGGGTGTTCGCTATTATTTTTGGTGATGTACATTGCTTATCACATGACTACACCTTCAACGAAATTTGGGGGAGAAGGGGCCATCAAGTATGTATATTTCTTTATCTTATTAACCCACATTTTACTTTCCATTGCCATTATCCCTTTGGTATTGGTTACTTATGTGAGGGCTTTAGCTCAGCGTTTCGATCGTCATAGAAAGATTGCAAGAATCACTTTCCCATTGTGGTTATATGTGGCTATTACTGGTGTGGTAGTTTATCTCATGATTTCGCCTTATTACCAATACTAACCTAATTCGTTAGTTAAAGTTCATTTCTTGTATTCATATTTGCACATTATTGTGTATAATTGGTTCGGTATTAACTGTCCGGTACAATTATATATTAATGGATGTTGCACAAATAGAAACGGGAAGGGATTTGATCTCATTAATAAAAAGGGGACAGAGTGCTACCTTTACACGTTTCTATACCTCTTATTTTCAGAAACTTATTCTTGCCAGTGATAAATATATCAGTGATGTGCATACCGCTGAAGAGATTGTTCAGGATATTTTTCTCAAGATTTGGGAATTCCCGGAAAATCTTGCCGAAGTGAAATCGGTAAAATCATATTTGTACCGTTCTGTTATCAATGCTTCCATTAATTATACCAATCGTCAAAAAAGCTTAGAACAGCATCATTTAAAATTAGCGACAGCTTTTTCCGACGATTATCTCAGCGATCTTGATGAGGAGAACGAAATGATCATCATTTTGAGGAATGAAATAGATAAACTTCCTGCGCAATGCAAAAAAGTGTTCAAATTGAGCCGGTTTGAAAACTTCAAGTACAAGGAAATTGCCCAAACACTTGATATATCTGAAAAAACGGTAGAAAATCATATCGGAAATGCCCTTAAAGTTTTAAGGGCACGGTTTCTGGAGGATCAAACGCTGAACAAAAAGGGGAAGAGCTACTTGATGATGATGTCGGTATATTTATATTAATTTCCCGCATAAAAAATGCCTTTAAGCTATACCTACAGCTGTTATCGAAAATAATTTTATTTTTTTATCATTTTTTTTAGGGGTTTTTTAAGCTTGGTTTGTCTTTATAGTACAAAACCAAACTCACTAATGCTTAACCAACCAGAATACTTGGACTTAATTGTTCGGTATTTAAACCATCCGCAGGATGAGAATCTTCGTGCGGTAATAAATTCTTACAGAACAGAATCTGCTGAACATGAACAATATTTTCATGATATAGAGAAGATATGGAATTTATCTTCTAAATCCGCCTTGCTTGATGGACTGGATATGAGACAGATACAGGCCGATTTTAAGCACGAATTAAGGAAACGTACCTATAAGCTTTCTACAGGTTTTGTATGGCTCCGCAACATCGCTGCAACAATTATTTTATTGGGCATGGGTTATTGGCTTTACAACTTAAGTTCAAAGCCCGCTTACCTAACGATTAAAACTGTAGCCAATCAGCAAGATTCTGTGCTATTGGTTGATGGTTCTAAAGTTATTCTTGCCGAGAATAGTACGGTTCGGTATCCAGCGAAGTTTGCTGTTTCGTCCAGAGAAATTTATCTGGATCATGGTAAAGCTTTCTTTAAAATTGCCAAGGATCCAAAACATCCTTTTAGCGTATTAATGGGCGAATCGAAGGTTAAGGTACTGGGAACATCATTTAATATCGACTATTCTCCAAACAAGATCGATCTGGATGTTAAAACAGGAAGGGTATTATTTTCGCCTTATAAAAATGGCACTTCATCCATTCTGATCGCCGGGCAGGCACTATCTTATAATATTACGAACAAACAATTCACCACAAGGGTTTCGCAAAATGCAGACGCATGGCTGACCAATGAACTTGTTTTTGTAGATACCCCGCTTGAGGAGGTGTGCAAACAGCTAAGCAGTTATTACCAAAAGAATATCATTTTAGAAACGAACCAACCACTCGTTAAAAAGTTCAATGCAACTTTTAAAAGCAACAGTTTAACTGAGGTTTTAGCGGTATTAAAAGAAACCTACGGGTTTAAGATTATACACCGAAAAGACACAATTACTTTAAAAACATCTATAAACTAATCAACTTTAAATTAACAAAATCAACTATGGAGAAAAATTTTTACAAAAGAAATGCAGCAATAAGTTTGCGCCGGGTAGCCTTACTGCTGTGTGCAATCTTTTGGGCTGTTTTGGCCAGGGCCAATGCAAGGCAAGCCAATGGTAAACCCGAAAGATTAGATAACTATCTGAAAAAAATTGAGCAGGCTTACAAAGTGAGCTTTGTATATGATGCAGCTGAAATCAACAAAACAATGGTGCTGGATGTACCATCAAAACTGACATCGATTACCGAATCGCTTGATCAGCTTAAACAAAAAAACATTTCATACAGGTTGGTTGGCAACCAGGTAATTTTAAAGATTGTTGAGCCCCCCCGAAATAAATCAAAAAAAGCCGTTACCATTAAAGGAACCGTTCGAGATAAGAAAGATGGCGCTGCTATGCCGGGCGTTAGTGTCCGCGAGAAGGGAGCATCAAATGCGGTTTCAACAGATAGTAAAGGAGATTATCAAATTACAGTGAAAGAGGGGGCAACCCTATCTTTTGCTTCTATCGGTTATAAAACTGTTGATGTTGCAGTGGGTGGTAAAACCGTAATCAATGTTACTTTAGAGGAGGATGCAAACCAACTGGGAGATGTGAATATCGTGTCAACCGGTTATCAAAATTTAAATAAAAATTATTTACCGGAGCTGCAACGGCATTAAGAGGTGTAGATGTTAAACAGGATGGTATTACCGATGTGAGCCGTATGCTCGAAGGTAGGGTAGCCGGGGTATCGGTACAAAATGTATCGGGTACTTTCGGTGCAGCACCAAAAATCCGTGTACGTGGGGCCACTTCAATTACAGGCGAAAATAAACCACTTTGGGTAGTTGATGGTGTGATTTTGGAAGATGTGGTAAACATCTCTAACGAGCAGTTGTCTTCTGGAGATGTAAGCACTTTGATCGGTTCATCAGTTGCAGGGATCAATGCCGATGATATTGAAAGTTTCAATATTTTGAAGGATGCGGCAGCAACCGCACAGTATGGCGCAAGGGCAATGAACGGTGTGGTAGTAATTACCACTAAAAAAGGCCGTATTGGTAAACCGTTGATTTCTTATACAGGCAATTTTTCTACTTATTTAAAACCTACTTACGATAGTTACAACATCATGAATTCTTCAGACCAGATGTCGGTGTATTCGGAGTTGGCCCGTAAGGGGTGGTTAAACCACTCGAGTGCATCAAGAGCTGCTGATGGTGGAGTGTACACTAAGATGTATCAACTCATTAATACACACGATGCAACATCGGGTGCATTTGGCTTGGCCAATACACCGGAAGCAAGAAATTCATTTTTAATGCGTTACGCTACTGCAAATACCGATTGGTTTGACGTGCTTTTCAAAAATTCGCTGATGCAGGAACATGGTATCAGTGTTTCCTCAGGAACCGATAAATCTCAGCTTTATATTTCTACCAGTTATTTAAATGATAATGGTTGGGCAGTAGGTAATAATGTAGAACGTTATACAGGTAACGTAAATGCTGTTTTTAATTTAACAGATAAACTTTCGGTTAATTTTATTACAACTGGATCAATCCGTAATCAAAAAGCACCCGGAACAGTTGGGCGTGTTAGCAATCCGGTGGAGGGTACTTACTCCAGAGATTTCGATATTAACCCGTTCAGTTATGCTTTAAATACAAGTAGAACCCTAACAGCATTTGATCAAAATGGCAACAGGGAAAACTTTACCAGGAACTTTGCCGATTTTAATATCTTAAACGAATTGGACAATAACTCATTAGAGTTAAGTATGTTGGATTTTAAACTTCAGGGTGGCTTGGGTTATAAATTTGCGAAACACTTCAAGTACGATTTCTTGGCCTCCATGAGGTATGTGAAAAGTGGAAATGAGCATAAAGTAAGGGAAAATTCAAATATGGCCAATGCCTATAGGGCCAATGGTGATTCTTATATCCAGGATAATAACCGTTTCTTGTTCCGTGATCCTGAACATCCAGAATTGCAACCGGTGGTTGTACTTCCTTATGGTGGCTTTTACAATACAACCGACGATTTTCTTAAATCGTATATGGTTAGAAACTCCATTGAGTATGATAATGCAATCAATGAAAAGCATTTAATCAATATTTATGCTGTTCAGGAAATGAGAATGGCCGACCGCCAAACCAGAAGCCAGATCGGTTATGGTTATCAATACGATAAAGGCGGTGTGCCCTTTATCGATCCAAATATTGTGAAACAGGCAGTCCTGAATAACCTGAATTACTATTCGATGAACCACAGATACGATCGTTTCGCGGCATTTATGACCAGGGCTGCGTATTCTTATAATGGAAAATATTCATTCAACGCAACAGGAAGATATGATGGCTCGAACCAATTGGGTAGCTCGGCTACTGCGAGGTGGTTACCAACCTGGAACATCTCTGGTGCCTGGAATATTGATAAAGAAAGCTTTTTCGATAATTCTAATGTAACCAAGATTCTTAACCGTGCTACCATTAGGGCAACTTATGGGTTAACTGCAAGTTTGGGAAGTGCTACAAACTCTGCCTTGGTTTTAAGAAATGCCAGTGCATTAAGGCCCTACACAAATGAAACTGAATCGGTAATGAATATCGAGTATATTGAAAACAGCGATTTAACCTGGGAAAAACAGTACGAAACCAACCTTGGTGTAGATTTAGGTTTCTTTAAAGATAAGCTAAACTTAACGGTCGATTTATACAACAGAAACGGCTTCGATTTAATCAGCCCTTTAAGAACTTCAGGTATTGGTGGCCAATATTTAACAACAGCCAATTATGCCGACATGAACTCTAAAGGTATTGAGGTTACGTTGAGTGGTCCTATTGTAAAATCAAAAGACTGGAACTGGAGAAGTAACCTAAACTTTGGTTACAACAAAAACAAGGTAACTAAACTTTCAAGTCCGCAAAATATCTTCAGTTTAGTAACTGCCGATGGTGGGCCACAGGAAGGATTTCCTTACCGGGGATTGTATTCCGTTGATTTTACAGGACTAAACCACGATACCGGTATCCCTGAATTTATCAACGAGAAAGGCGAGAAAAGTGGCGATGTTTATATGCAGAGTTTGGAAACCAAATACTTAAAGTATGAAGGACCTACAGATCCGAAATTAACTGGTGGTTTTTACAACAGTGTGAGTTACAAAGGTTTTACTTTTGGCTCTTTATTTACATTTTCTGCAGGGAACAAAATCAGATTGAACCCGGTATTTGCAACCTCTTATTCAGATTTAGATGCATTGCCTAACGAGTTTAAAGATAGATGGACATTGCCTGGCGATGAACTGAAAACCAATATTCCTTCTATTCCTGATGTTGAAGCAGCAGCAAATATAGATGGTACATATCCATACAATACCTATAACTACTCAACAGCGAGGGTTGCTGATGGAGGTTTTATACGGTTAAAACAACTGTCGCTTTCGTATGCGTTACCTGCGAGAATCCTGAAAGCTATCGGGGCAAATAATGCTTCAATAAGCGCAGTGGCGAACAACTTTTGGTTAATCTACTCTGACAAAAAACTTAAAGGACAAGATCCTGAGTTTTTTGCGTCCGGAGGTGTGGCATTGCCAATTCCAAAGCAGTATACGCTTTCATTAAAAGTTGGATTCTAATTTTAAATTGAAAAGAAATGAAAAGAAATAAAATATTCATATATATCGCATGTTCTGGCTTACTGCTATCTTCAGGTTGTAAGAAATTTTTGGAGCATCAGCCTGATGACCGTACGGAGCTAAATAGTTCGGTTAAAGTTGCCGAATTGTTGGCAAATGCCTATCCACATGGTAATTATCTTGCTTTTGCAGAAGCCATGAGCGATAACGCAGGCGATAAGGGAACAACAGGAAGAGATTTACCCAACTCATCTCCATGGAATTATATTGATCAGATTGATGCTACTTCCGAAGATACTCCGCCCTTTTATTGGAATTCTTGTTATAAAGCCATTGCAGCAGCAAATTATGCATTAGAAGCCATTGATAAGGCAGGTAATACAGCCGAATATTCGGCAAGTAGGGGAGAAGCACTTGTAGCAAGAGCTTATGTACACTTTATGTTGGTCACATTTTTTGCCAAAGCTTACGATCCGGCAACTGCTGCATCCGATCCTGGTGTACCCTATGTAACCTTACCTCAAAAAATTGTCGAAGGCAATTACAGTAGGGGTACAGTTGCCAGTGTTTATGCCAATATCGAAAAGGATCTTGAAGAAGGTCTTCCGCTAATCCAAAACAATACCTATAGGGTTCCTAAATATCACTTTACAACCCAGGCCGCCCATGCTTTTGCTACGCGTTTTTATTTATTTAAAAAAGAATATCAAAAGGTAATCGACCATGCAAATGCGGTTTTCCCGGGGGTAACAATTTCAGATAATTTAAGAGCATGGAATACCACATATAATGCATTGGGTTATTATGAATTACAGGCTTTATATACGAACTCTACCGAGCCGGCCAACTTATTGTTACAGGAAGCAAACTCCTATTGGGGTCGCAGTTATGCAAGTTATAATTATGGTTTAAGTGCTTCTGTTTTGCCAATCTTTTCATCGGCAAATAACCCAAGCAGAAAAGCTTTTGCATTCTCGAATAAAATTTTTGGGGGTACCGATGTAGTGTATAATATCCCAAAATTCAGGGAACATTTTGTGAAAGAAACCATCAGTGCCAATTTTGGTGATGCTTACAATATGGTGCCTTTATTTACAAGTGAAGAAGTTCTTTTCAATAGAGCTGAAGCCAATGCGATGTTGGGGAATAATGCACTAACCATTACCGATATTGATGCTTACCTATCAAAAAGAATTGTAAACTATTCTGCAACAGCAGATAAATTTACCGAAGCAAAAGCAACAGCATTTTTCCCGGCACTATCGGCTAAAGATGCGTTAGTTGGAACAGTATTGAATTTTAAACGTCAGGAGTTTATGCACGAAGGCTTGAGGTGGATGGATGTTTTAAGGTTAAAAATTCCGATAGAACACAATAGCCAGGATGGTAAAATCAAAATCTCATTGGGTGCTGATGACCCACGTAGGTTAGTTCAGATTCCTCAAGATGCAGTAGCAGCTGGATTAGCTGCCAATCCCCGTTAATTATAATATCAGAATATTATGAAAAAGAAATTATTAAGCATATCATTAGTTGCATTGACCACAATCTTTTTAGCGGGATGTAGCAAAAAGGATGATTTAAATACAAACATTGTTGGTTTGGGCGGAGATACCTGGGCAAAAGGACCAATCGATGAATGGATCAGCACCAATTATACCACACCCTATAATATTGAGGTGAAATATAAGTGGGACAGATCTGAATTAGGTGAAATTTATAAAAACGTAGTACCTATCCAGGAAGATCTGGTGATACCTGTAATGAGTATCATCAAAAAAACATGGATCGATCCTTATGTAGCTGTAAAAGGCGAAAATTTCATGAAAAAGTATTGCCAAAAACAGTTTTATCTGGCAGGTAGCCCTTCATATAACAGTAACGGTACCATTACCCTAGGTACGGCAGAATCGGGACGAAAAATTGTATTACTGGATTTAAATACTTTTGATCAGAACAATAAGGCCGCCGTTAGACAAATTTTGCATACCATGCACCATGAATTTGGCCACATCCTTAACCAGAACATCGCGGTAACTCCCGATTACCAAAGAATAACCCCAGGCGATTATACCGCAACATGGTTTAATATTTTTAGAGGTGCTTACTCAACAAACGCTGCTTTGGATAAAATTATGTACGAGGCAGATTTTTGGGGTAAAGGCTTTGTTACACCCTATTCGAGATCGAATAAAGACGATGATTTTGTCGAAACCTTATCTACCTTGTTAGAAGGTGGACAAGCTAATTTCAATAATATTGTAAACAACCTGTTTGTATATGATGGTATCTATATTAAAAGAAATGGCAAGGGCGTTTACGAACAAAATACAGATGGAAGAGCGAAGTTATTAAGAAAGAAAGCTATTGTAACGTCTTATATGAAAGATAGCTGGGGTATCGACATTGCTGACCTACAGGCCAGGACCCAGGCGGCTATAGAATCGCAATCTCCAACCGCTGATTTTAATAGTTTGTTGGGGCCAGGCAGGACCTATGGTATCATTACAGTAAACCCTCAGAAATTAACCGGTTTGTCGGCAAAGTTTTTAACAGCGTATAATACAGCAAATACAGGTCTGCAGGCAGGTATAGGTTATTATATTGATAATATTGCTTTAAATTTTACCGCGGCAAACAAAGTGATCTTAAGGGTGAATTTTATGGATCCTACTGCTGCTTTAGGCGTGGGTTTTAATGCTGATTTTGATTTTGATGTAAACAATGTCAATGGAAACATTACATTGGCTTATTCCGACACGCAGCCCACAACGGTAACTTATGCAAATGCAAGGGCAATAGAAGCTGCTATCCCCACTTTGCTAAACTATTTTAAAGGGCAGCAATTTACTATACGCTGGGTGGATGATATCGTTCCGCAATCGAAAAGTATATTCGGTGGACTTGTAAAAACAACTGATCCTACATCTTACCTATTTGGAACATTGTAATCATTTAAAATAAAGACGATGAAAAAGCATTTATTATATTTATTCTTGTTTGCAGTGGCCTTAGGCGCTTGTAAAAAAGACAAAACAGAGCCACTACTTGGTAACGCTGACGAGCGTTTGTCGGAAACATTAAAAGCATATCAAACCCAGTTGGCTGGGGCACAGTTTGGTTGGAAAGGCTATCTGTTAACCGATAGTAAAGTTCTTGCTACCTTCCTGTTCAGTTTTACGGATAAGAACAGGACCACAATGTCGGCAGATTATGAGCCTACACCAAACGAAAGTTCGTATAGGTTAAAAGCCCTGCAAAGACCAACTTTATTGTTCGATACCTATTCAACCTTACACCTGATAGCAGATCCAACACCAAGCAAATTTGGGGGTGATACAGGCGGCGGTTATTATTCAGATTTCGAATTTGCCTTTCTTTCGGCCAGTGCAGATACGATAAAACTGGAGGGGACTTTTAATAAAAGTAAACTGGTTTTGGTAAGGTCAAAATCTGCTGCTGATAATGCTTCGGCATTTACTGCCCCTGAAGATATGACTGCAACCCTATCTAAATTGAGAACCTATTTTAAACGCGCCACGGTTGGTAGTTTAGATTGTGAGGTAAAATTAGATCCGAACAGGCGAGTTCTTGGATTCGACTACCTTGAAGCAGGAGTACTAAAAACAGCTAGCAGCAATTACTTTGTTTCCGGAACTTCATTAATCTTATTTAGCCCATTGGTTATCGGTAGCACAACAATAACCGGGTTAAACGGAGTATCTTTTGATGCAGCAACAGGATTTATTAATGCCAGTACCAATGGTGGTGCATCATTACAAATAAAGGAAGCAATAACACCCCTGCAATATGATAAAACCGTTGCTGCAAGATTTTTGGCTAATCCTGTTTATGGAACGTATAGTGAATGTTATACAGGTTTTACGGTTGATGGTGTGGTTGATGCTTATGGAGTGAGAACAATACCTAATTTCTTTTCTATTGATTACTACCCCAAAATTACCGGACAGGCTTATGGAGCTGTTAGATTTTGGTTAACTACAGCATACGGTGCTTATGGCCCTGCCATTATACCAACAGTAAGTGCTGATGGTAAGATTTCTTATGTTCAGGATGGTAGTTACGGAACCCCACCAGCTGCAATACAGCACATTATCACCAATACCACCAATAATTTTCTCAAGCAAGGTGGCTTTTATGTGATACAAACAGATACCAGAGTATATGACATGGTAGCTGTTGCAGATGCAAGGAGCTGGATAACCTTCGAATAGTTATTAACAACGCCCTCTCAGAACCCTCACCCTAAAAAGTGAGGGTTTTATTTTTAACACATTTTTTAGTGCGTGAAATTTCATAATCTGTATATTTGATTATAAAGTTGAATTCATTACTACACTAAATTGTTTTAGTATTCATTCTCGCTAATTATAAATTGCGCGATTATTATGCTTCGGAATAATAAAAGACATAAAAAAATTATGATTAAATAATTTATGGCGGTAAGCAACGCGGATAAAGAACGTGCACTGATTGATAAGATTGTAGAAGGAGATGAACAAGCCTTTTCTGTTTTGTTTTTCAAATACCTTCCTGTGCTCCAAATATTTGCCTCAAAATTTACCAAATCTGATGATGCCGCTGAAGAAATTATTCAGGATGCCTTTTTAAGGGTTTGGTTAAACAGAGATAAGTTGGCCGATGTGGACAATGTGAAAGCCTACCTTTACAAATACGTTTCGAATGAATGTTTAAGTTATTTACGCAAAAAATTAAAAGAAGACCGGGTTGTGGATGCTTTTACTGCAAAACAGCCTAACAGTCATAACCATACGGCTGATGTTGTTTATTTAAACGAAATTAACAAAATTGTAGCCGTTGCGGTTGATCAATTGCCCGAACAACGTAAGAAAATATACCAGCTCAGTAGAGGTGACGGTAAAACCATCCCAGAAATAGCCGAAATGTTGGGTTTATCGCCCAGTACGGTGAAAAATGCCCTTGTAATTGCCTTAAAATCTATCAGAACCCAGCTCGATCAGCATGGAATAACCTTTGTTGTACCCATTGCATTATATTTTTTTAAAATAAAATAAAAAAAGTTGAAATCCCGATAGTCCTAATTTCTGTTTACTGCTTCTTAGTATCAGAATCTTTATGGAAGTACGCATCAATTATCTTTTACAACAGTTTACAGCAGGGCAACTCAATCAGGCAGAAAAGCAAGAGCTTTTGGCCTTGGCAGAGCAGAATTCTTCTCTCGTTAGCGATGAAATCGTGAAAATGATTATTGCCGAAGAGGAGAATGCGGGTGAGGTAATCGATAAAAAGTGGAACCCTATCCTGAAAAAAATCCTTGCTGTAGATAAACCAAGCCGTACACCTCGTAGAATTTTGATGAGCAGGTTACGGTGGGCTGCAGCCGCTGTGGTTTTTGTGGTATTTTCTTTTACCGGTTATATTTCTTTAACCAAAAAAAGAGAACATGTTTTTGCTACTGATGTTCTCCCTGGTAAAAATAAGGCAGTTTTAACCCTGGCAGACGGTAAGAAAATATCCCTTTCTGATGCCATGAACGGGGATATTGCCAAAGAAGCCGGATTCTCCATTACTAAAACGGCCAATGGCCAATTGGTGTACAAAGTAGCTGAATCAAAAAATACTGAGGATACGCGGTTAAACACCATATCTACCCCTAACGGCGGCGAATGGCAAATCCGTTTACCGGATGGATCTACAGTTTGGCTTAATGCGGCTTCTTCTATTCAATACGCCTTAAATATTGGAACGGCAAAACAGCGTATGGTGAAATTAGATGGTGAGGCCTATTTTGAAGTGGCCAAAAATGCAGCGCATCCTTTTATTGTAGAAACAGATAAGCAATCTGTTGAGGTGCTGGGTACACACTTTAATATTAACAGCTATCAAGACGAAATCGTAACCAAAACCACCCTGCTAGAGGGAAGTGTGCGCGTTTTGCACCATAGCACTAATCAGAGCGAAATCCTTAAGCCGGGAGAGCAGTCTATCGTATCCGCTTCGGGTATTAATATAAAAGGTGTTGATGTGGATGAAGCCATTGCGTGGAAAAATGGGTATTTCATGTTCAACAATGAAAAACAAGAAAGCATTTTGCGCAAAGTGGCCCGTTGGTATAATGTAGAGATAGAATACGCTGATCAAGCTGCAAAAGAGGTAATGTATTACGGAACGGTAAGCCGTTTTGAAAAAATATCGAAAGTGCTGACCAAGTTTGAGCAGACCGGCGAAGTGCATTTTGATATTAAAGGCAATAAAGTAATTGTCTACAAAGAATAAACGAGAACAGATGAAGGCATGACTAACCTTTATCTCTAAAAATAAAACAACTTAATCAACTTAACCTAACCCTAACAAATTATGAAGATACCTCGACAAAACTCCTGACGATTCAAAGATGAATGAATAAAAAAAGGAGTGCTTGCAACACCCCCTTTATTATCTGTTTAGCTATTCCGTAAGCCGGAATCGATTAAAAAATCAATTATTTCTTGGATAACCCGCGAAACGCTTTTTGGCGTCCAAACTTCATTGCGCTTCGCAAAAAAACAGATTATTAAATGTACAAAATTTATATTGGAATTTTATGTACGCATCGACGCTACATACCTAAATTGCTATTGATTATGAAGTTAGTTACGGTTGTACTGCTTGCCTCGTTAATGCAGGTAAGTGCAGCTTCATTTGGCCAGTTGGTTACCTTAAAAGAAAGGAATGTAACCTTAGAAAAAATGTTCAAGGAAATCAGATTGCAATCTGGTTACGATGTATTGTTATCTACAAACAAAATTAGTAGTACAACTACTTTTAATGCTAATTTTAGCAATTCGACCATCGAAGAAGTAATGGCGAAAATTATTTCGGGAAAGGATCTTACCTATACCATTGAAGATAAGACCATTTTAATTAAACCTACTGAAAAATCAATACTGGATAAGGTGCTGGGGTATTTTGTGGCCGTAAAAGTATCTGGTAAGGTAAGAGATAAAAATGGCGCTGCATTACCGGGAGTAAGCGTTCGCGAAAAAGGTGCTGCCAATGCCGTATCAACAAGTTCTTCAGGA
The DNA here is from genome assembly GCF_056490705.1 of Pedobacter humicola. Lineage (NCBI taxonomy): Bacteria > Pseudomonadati > Bacteroidota > Sphingobacteriia > Sphingobacteriales > Sphingobacteriaceae > Pedobacter > Pedobacter humicola. Next base: position 314,240 of record NZ_JBWJIG010000005.1, read on the forward strand.
GATTACACCATTTCTGTAAAAGAAGGGGCTACTTTGGTCTTTAGTTATATCGGCTATAAAACCATTGAGGTACCTACAGGAAATAAAACAGTTGTTAATGTTACTTTAGAAGAAGACGCGGCGCAGTTGAAAGAGGTGAATGTGGTGTCTACCGGTTATCAACAGTTAGACCGAAAATTATTTACAGGTGCGGCCACTCAGTTAAAAGTATCAGACGTTGAAAGACTGGGTGTTTCTGATATCAGCCGTATGCTGGAAGGGCAGGTAGCTGGTGTTACCCTGCAAAACGTATCGGGCACATTTGGTGCCGCGCCAAAAATCAGAGTACGTGGTGCAACTTCTTTATCAGGAGATAACAAACCACTCTGGGTAATTGATGGTATTATTTTGGAAGATGTTGTTAACATTTCAAATGAAGCTTTATCAAGTGGTGATGCGAATACTTTACTAGGGTCATCAGTTGCTGGATTAAATGCCGATGATATTGAAAGTTTCAATATTTTAAAAGATGCAGCGGCAACAGCAATGTACGGTGCCCGTGCAATGAACGGTGTAATTGTGGTAACCACAAAAAAAGGTAGACAAACGGAAGGTGCCCCAAAAATTAGTTATACAGGAAACTTTACCACCTATTCAAAACCAACATATGAAGGAACAGATATTTTGAACTCTGATGAGCAAATGGCTGTTTTAGTGGAATATTTTAATAAAGGTGCTTATCAAATCCCTTCATCATCGAGTGGGCAAAACGGAGGTATCTTTTATAAAATGTACAATGAGCTGTATAATTATGATCCGGCAACAAAAAGTTTTGCTTTAAAATATGATAAATCAAGCGTTTCAAATTTCTTAACCAGATATGCAAATGCCAATACAGATTGGTTTGATATACTTTACAAGAATTCATTGAAGCAAGAACACTCCATGAGCGTAACTTCGGGTACCGAAAAGTTCCAAACTTATGCCTCAACTTCATATTTGAATGATAAAGGTCAAACCATTGGTAGCAACGTAGATCGCTTTACAGGGAATTTCAGGGTAAATTTTGCACCAAGTAAAAAATTAAGCTTCGAGCTCCTTACCACTGCTTCTATTCGTAACCAAAGAACACCAAGTGGTAATTCCGACCGTCAATCAGACCCTGTATATGGCAGTTACTACCGTGAATTTGATGTAAATCCATATAATTATGCCCGTAATACAAGTCGTTTAATTACACCATATGATGAAAATGGAAACCTGGAGTATTTTGTTAGAAACTATGCTCCTTTCAATATTCTAAATGAATTGGAAAATAACTATACCACATTGCAAATGCTGGATATTAAAGTTCAGGGCGGCGTAAAGTATAAAATTATACCTTCTTTAACTTACTCAATCAATGCTGCTTATAGATTTTCTAAATCAGAAAGACAAAGTTATGTATTAGAGCAATCTAACCAGGCACAGGCATTTAGATCGGGTGGTGATGCCACACGTGATGGTGATAACCAGTATTTATATATTGATTCAGCTAACCCAACCGGATTACCTACGAGTATCTTGCCATCAGGTGGATTTTACAATACCGCTGGTGATAATTTAACAAATTATTATTTCAGACATGACCTTGTTTACGACAAGAACTTTAACGATGAACATTTGCTTAACATTTTTGGTTCAATGGAGGTTAGGTATATCGATAGACAGAATGAGTATTTTAATGGTATCGGTTATCAATATGAAAATGGAGGATTGGTAAATCCTAGTTATTTGTACTTCAAGCAGGCTGGTGAAGCAGGTAAGGCTTATTTTGGAATGGGCAACAATTATGAGCGTTATGTTGCGTACATGTTAAGAGCGGCTTATTCGTACAAAGGGCGCTATAGTTTTAATGCCACTACACGTTACGATGGGTCTAATAAAATGGGCAGAAGTACAAATGCGAGATGGTTGCCAACATGGAACGTATCTGGCTCCTGGAATGCTGATCAGGAAAGTTTCTGGCCTAAGAATGATATCGTAACTTCTGCAGTTTTAAGAGGTTCTTATGGATTAACAGCGAGTATCGGTAGTGCAACCAACTCACTACCTGTTTTTTACGATCAGATATCCAGAAGAACGTTATTGAAAGATCAGGAAATCCAAACCTATATTTCAACACTTCAAAATACCCAGTTAACCTGGGAAAAATCGTATGATGCTAACATCGGCTTAGATTTAAGATTTTTTAAAAACAAAGTAAACCTTTCGGTTGACGTGTACAAACGTAATATCCACGATTTATTGGGTAGTTTGAATACTTCTGGTATTGGGGGTGAATTTACCAAAACAGCCAATTATGCAGCAATGTCTAGTAAAGGTATCGAATTCACCATTTCAGGCTCGCCAGTTAACGGTGATAATTTTAAATGGACCACCAATTTTAACTTTTCATTTAATAAAAACAAAATTACTGATTTAGACGCCCTACCTAACATCTGGAGAGCGGTATCTGCAACAGGTGGAGCTGTTTTAGGGTATCCTCAAAGAGGATTGTTTTCCGTTCAGTTTGCTGGTTTAAATCCACAATATGGTTACCCTACTTTTTATGGTACCGATGGAGCAGCTACAACATATATTGGTTTGCAAGATGATAATATCGATATCCTAAAATATGAAGGCCCCACAGATCCGACCACAACAGGAGGGTTTTTTAACCAGTTCAGGTACAAGAATTTTTCTCTATCTGCACTATTTAAATTCTCGGCAGGAAATGCATTACGTTTAGCACCTTCTATAGCTGCATCTTATTCAGATATGACAACATTGAGCCGTGATGTATTAAACAGGTGGATTATGCCTGGGGATGAGAAATTTACCAATATTCCTTCATTGCTCGATCCGGTTTCGGCTGCCGCAATTATAAGCTCAACAGGTTCAACAACCAATCCAACCTATCCTTATAACCTTTACAACTATTCTACAGAACGGGTTGTAAGTGGCGATTATATAAAGCTATCCAGAATTACGGCTAGTTATGACATTCCAAAGAAAATCACGTCGAAGTTTAAAATGACAAATGCTTCATTTATTCTGGCTTGTGATAATGTTGCGGTACTGTACGCCGATAAAAGATTAAATGGTGAAGATCCAGAGTTCTTCTCAACAGGAGGAGTTGCATTACCGGTTCCGACACAATTTACACTATCATTAAGAGTTGGATTTTAATTTAAATGACTATGAAACTAATAAAATCAATCACAATATTATCTGGCATAACGCTCTTAGTATCATTACAATCGTGTAAAAAATATTTAGATAAAGTACCTGATAATAGAACAGAAATCACAACCGTTGCTAAAGTAGCACAGTTAACGGCCACAGCTTACCCCTCGGCACATTATATCACTTTTGCTGAGGCGGCTTCTGATAATACGGAAGAAAAAGAAAAAGGTGTTGGCGATTTAAACGACCAATGGGACAAACCGTATTACTGGGAAGATCTTTCTGGAACAGATACCAATAGTCCAGGGTCTTATTGGAATGGATGCTACGAAGCTATCGCGGCCGCTAATCAGGCTTTACAAGCTATAGAAAATGGTAATTTTGGTCCTGCAGTGCTGCCATATAAAGGTGAGGCATTGGTAGCCCGTGCTTATGCTCACTTTATGTTAGCCGTATTTTTTGCAAAACCATATGAAAAAGGAGGTGCTAATAATTCTCCTGGTGTTCCATATGTTACTGTTCCGGAAACTGAGCCGATTAAACAATATTCAAGAGGAACTGTTCAAGAAACTTATGACAAAATTAAAAAGGATCTTGAAGAAGGATTACCACTTTTATCGGCAAGTGCCTATACAGTTCCAAAATACCATTTCACACCTTCAGCTGCTCATGCTTTTGCATCCCGTTTTTATCTTTTCCTGGGAGAATGGCAAAAAGTAATTGATCACGCTAATTTAACGGTTCCAGGAAACGATTTTGTTAATAATATGAGGCCAGTTTCTACAACCTTATACGAAATGACGAACAACGATTTTAGAGCTAACTATACTAAAACTGAGCAAAGAACTGCACTTATGTTAGGTAATGCATATAGTACTTATACTTATGTGAATACACCAAATCACGGTATTGGTAATAAATTGGTGAGAATGTACACCTCTCCAAACGTTACTGGCAAAATATTGGCAAATAAGGTTTATCAATGGAGTGCCGGAAACTATAATACCCTTAAATACCTATACTATTTCTTTTATACAGGGCCGGGGATCGGTTTCCCGTATCTGGTTGTGCCATTACTTACGGCTGATGAAACTTTAATGAACAGGGCTGAGGCTTATGCCCAATTGGGTAATAATGAAGCTGCTTTAAATGATATTAATGACTTCATGAAAGTTAGAATCAGAAATTACAATGCCAATACTGATGTTGTGACCCTAGATAAAATAAAAGCGTTTTATAGTATCGACGATCCGAAACAAGGATTGATACAAACCATTTTGGAATCAAAAAAAGCAGAGTTTTTAGAAGAAGGTATCAGATGGATGGATATTGTTCGTACAGGTCTAACTGTAAAACATAATATATTCAGTAACGTAGGTGTAGAGAGCTTTATGGAATTAAAACCGGGCGATCCACGCAGATTGTTTCAATTACCAAACGAAGTAAAACTTTCGGGAGTAGAACTTAATCCAAGATAAATACGATTATGAAAAATATTATAAAAAGTTCATTAGCCTTAATCATGGTTTTGGCTATTGTTACCTCATGTAGGAAAACGGAGGATTTAGATGTCGATTTTAATAAATATAATTTAGACATGCCCGAAACCAATACGGATTTGGATAAGTGGTTAAATACGAACTTCCTAAATCCCTATAACATGAGGGTGGTATACAGATTTAACAGATATTATTATGGAGATGCCGCAGCCGATGTTGCGCCTCTTAAGCCAGAAAATGTGCAGCCTATGATGCAAACTGTATTGGATGGCTACCTGACGCCATATCTAAAAATAGCGGGTTTAAATTTTGTGCAACGTACAAACCCTAAAGAATGGGTGTTATATGGCTCTGCAAAATACCAAACTGATGGTTCTGCTATCGCCGGAACAGCGGCTGGAGGAAAAAGGGTTACACTATATGGCCTTAATAATTTCAGCCTTTCACCTAACTTTGTAACTTCCAGGTTGTATGTTATTCATCACGAATTTACCCATATTTTAAACCAAACTGTAGCTATTCCTATTGATTTTGAAGCCATTTCTGGTGGTACTTATAAACAACCATGGACATTAACAACAGCACAAACAGCTAAAGAAAATGGATTTTTGGGTAGTTATGCCAGTGGTAGCCCTACAGAGGATTACGCAGAAACAACAGCTACGTTATTGGTTTCAGGTCAGTCTTATTATGATAACTATGCCAATACTTCAAATGCGACCGCTAAAAACAGGCTTAAACTAAAAGAGGCAAACGTTGTAAATTATTTTACAACTGCCTTTGGTATTGATTTCAGAAAATTACAGAAGGAAGTTCAGAATTATATTAAAACTACTGTTAAAGACCCATCAGTTTCTTTTGGCTATTGGTTAAACAGGAACTTATATAAAAGCATGACGATAAATCTGGATAATGATGTAACTTATAGTCAGTTTGGTATTTCAGACCAGTTTAGAACAGCTTATCAGACATCAAAAGCCAATGTAAATGCCATACCAAATTTTGGATTAACTTTCAACTCCGTAAAATTAAATTTTACATCAGCCACTGCGATGACGATGACTGTGAATTTTTCTCAGGGAACAACTGCCTATGTAGCAAATTATAATTTTGATATGGCCGTAACTGATGCTACAGGTGCCACTAAATTCACATTATCATCAGCTGCCCCAACTGGAAATGCGGCTACCTTATTAACATCAGTACAACCACTTTTAACCTACTTAAACACTAATACTTTTGTTGCGGATTGGTTACCAGCTGGTTACAACTCCGGTACTTATACGAATTTTGGTGGATTTTATGTTAGTGGAACGCCTGCTAATTATTTTTACGGTGCTTTAGGGCAATAAATATAACTGATATGAAAAGAATATTATTTTTATTTGCTTGCCTGCTGGTATTTGCAGGCTGCAAGAAATCATCATTTGTAGCTAAATTTGATGAAGATCCGGAAATCAGGATGGGTGAGGCCATCGCAAAAGTGAAAACTACCCTCAGTGGTGCTGCAAACGGATGGATAGCAACTACGCCAACTGCTGACGGAGGGGGATATAGTTTTTTTATGAAGTTTGATGCGGCTGAAAATGTGAAGATGTATGCAGATTTGGATGAAGGATCATCGAAAACAGAATATGCTTCGTACTACCGTGTGAAGCAAGATCAAGGTGTAGATTTAGTTTTTGATACGTTCAACTATATTACCATGTTAAACGATCCAGATCCTTCTACTTTTGGCGGAATCGCTAAAACAGGTTTTAAGAGTGATGTTGATTTCATTTACGATAGGATATCGGGCGATAGCATCGTTTTTATAGGTAAAAGATACCGCCAGCCATTGAAAATGGTTAAGGCTACTGCGGCGCAAAGAACTGCTTATGAAGCCGCAGGATTAAAAACGGCTATAGACAAGATCAAAAGTTTTTTTACCACTAATACTAATCCGTATATCGAGATCGTTTCAGGGGGCAGTACTTTAAAAGTTGGCGTTTCTCCAAATCTTTCAAATAGCGTTCTGTCTGGTAAAAGAATTGATTTAACCGGTGTTTTAGCGGACGGGGCTACGATTTTCTCCAGTGGGCAAAAATTTGCTTTTACGCTAACCGGTGCTGAAATTTTAGATGGTGGATTAGTGTGGCAGGGTATTACTTTTATCCGTGTTGCCTGGAAGGATGCAACTACTTTAGCTTTATATGATTCGACTGGTAAAGAGTATATCGTTAAAAATTCTGCTGCGCCAATTGTACCACTTTATAGGTTATGGGGTAGTAAATACGGGGGGATGTTATCTCCATATAAAACGATCTATCCGGGAACAAGTGCCAATGGTGCTGCAATTCTAAACTATTTCCATAATGGATTAACCCCTGCTGTTACAGGTTACAGTTTTAATTCCGGATACATCAACTTCACCTGGAATATCGCCAATAAACGATTAAACTTAAATGGGTTTAGTAGTCAAAATGGTGGCAGTTCTGGCTGGATAACGACTATTGTATACAACTATACCGTTGATGCCAACGGGGTATACAAGTTTACTCAATTTGCAGCAGCTTCTGGTGGTTATGTCGCAAATTCACTTTCAAGGTTACATGCTTTCTTATTGGCAAATAGTGTGACTTTCGATTATTATGTTGATGGAGCTAATATTTATGCAAAAATGACCAGTGTTGAAGATCCATCAATTGTAATGACATTTCTTCTGCAGTAAACGCTTTTATATTTTAAAGGCCCCAATTTGGGGCTTTTAAATTTTAACCATTTATTTACCTAAAAAAATATTATGAAAAAGTTAGTTTTAATGTTTGTATTCGGCTTATTTCTGGTGGCTGGATTATCATCTTTTCAGTCGCTTTCAAAAAAAGAACAACCTAACCAAACCACCGATCCAATTCTTATCGCGGTTTCAACTGATGGTTATGAAGGTCAATTGTATTTTGATAGTTCAACTGAACAGTTTATAAGCGGCAGCGTGAGCAAATTAATCCCTGGGAGTGGTGGGGCTTATAGATTATATACGATAAACTCAGTGAGCGGAAGCCTTGCACACTTGATCATTAACCATCAGGTTACTCATTTTGATGGTAATATTTATGGGACTGCTGGTTCTGGTTTTTCGGTTACTTTGACTTTGGATTCGAGTAATAACGCCGCATTAATAGCAGAATAAAAAATATTCTCTCTCTCCAAAGCCTCACCCTAAAAAGTGGGGCTTTTTTATGACATAATTTTTAAACCCCTCCAAACGTTTTATGCTTATATTTGTAACGAATGAAGAAGAAAGCAATTTTTATCCTGTTTCTATTGGTATTTACATTTGCGGTAAGGCCAAGTGTTAATGCCCAGTGTTCTATGTGTACCATTAATGCCGAACAAGGCGTTAAAAACGGGAATACACAAACTGCAGGCCTAAATACCGGAGTATTATATCTGTTATCTATCCCTTATTTAATGGCCGTTATTGTAGGTGTGGTTTGGTATAAAAAATACCGCAAAAAAAATATTCACCTCAACATGAAAAAGGAGCCTTTTAATTTAAATTAAAAGCATGTCCGGGCAAACTACCTCAAAACTCTATGCCATTGTACATTCTAAATGTCCGCATTGCCGCAGGGGAGATATCTTTACAGGCAGTATGTACGGCTGGAACATCCAGCATACCAAAGAAATCTGCGGCCATTGTGCACAACGTATAGAAATTGAGCCTGGTTACTTTTATGCAGCCATGTATGTGAGTTATGCCATGAATGTAATCGAAATGCTTTTTGCAAGTTTTCTAACCTATTTAGCTTTTGGCCCGCTTACCGATGCCACTTTCTGGCATTATCTGATTGTTATTTTTGCAGGCTGTTTTATCCTGTATCCCTTTAATTACCGATATTCGAGGATGATATTGCTTCATGTTTTATCGCCTAATATCAAGTACAAGCCGTATTACGATAAGTAATTATTGGTTAATCGTTTAAATCGTATAAACTGGTTGATTGTTAGATTCAGCGATTAAACAATTAACCAATTAACCCAATGCTGTATGTTAAAAAAAGAGACCCTCAATTTTATAAAAGATGTAGCGGAGAACAATAACCGCGAATGGTTTGCCGCCAATAAACAAGTTTACGAAGATGCAAAGGCCGATGTACTGGTACTTGTAGCAACAATTATCCCCGAGCTGGCCAAAATAGATCCATTGCTTTCGGCAGAAGCCGATCCTAAAAAGAGCCTTTTGCGCATTTACCGTGATGTGCGTTTCAGTAAAAATAAAGATCCTTATAAAAATAACTTCGGCATCTGGTTTTCCGCAAAAAGCAAAGGTGGAAACGAACCGGGTTATTACCTCCATATCCAACCTGGAAAAAGCTTTATTGCAGGTGGGTACTGGATGCCGGAAGCGCCACATTTAAAACTCATCAGACAGGAAATCGATTATAATATTGGCGATTTTAAGGAAATTATTAACGGTAAAGACTTTAAGAAAAACTTTAAACTTGGCTTAGATAATGCGCTTAAAAATGCCCCTAAAGGATATGATCCGACAGATCCGAATATCGAATTCTTAAAGCTGAAAAGTTTCGAAGCCACCACGAAAATCGATGATAGAGAATTTTTACAACCAATCCTCGTTAATAAGTTGATAAGTTCTTTTAAAATAATACAGCCATTAGTTGCATTTTTACGCAATGCCATTGAGCAATAATAAACAATAATCAATTTGCAAACAATAAAATGTCTTGCTGCTAACTACTTGCAACTAAACTCTCGATACTAAAACGAACATGAAAAATACCTTTCTTGCATTTGCCATTCTCCTGTTTATTTCTTCGCTAACATCCTGTGTAATTCTATCGCCCAAAAAGTATAAAGCTTTATTGGGTACTAAAGATTCGCTTTACACTGCCTTCAACGAGGGTTTAATAAAAATTGAAAACCTGGAAAAAGAAGTAAGTAAGTTAAAAAAAGATACCACATTAATGGCCGAAGAACTTCGCGATCTGCAAAGCAACTACAATGAAATTGACGCAAACTATAAAAAGCTTAAAAACAATTCATCATCAGAAATTACCAAACTATCCGGAGATTTGGCTGCCCGCGAGAAACGTTTAAAAGAGGTGGAGGAAGTTTTGCGTAAACGTGACGAAGCAACAAATGCGCTTAAAGAAAAGCTTCAACAGGCATTACTGGGCTTTACCAAAAGCGGCTTAACCGTAGAGATTAGAAATGGTAAGGTTTATGTATCATTAACCGATAAACTGTTGTTCCCATCGGGAAGTATTATTATTGATGAAAAAGGTAAACAGGCCCTAACACAATTGGCCAACGTACTTAAGCAGCAGCCCGAAATAAACATTGCGGTAGAAGGGCATACTGATAACCAGAAAATAAATAATTTAGGACAGATTAAAGATAACTGGGATTTGAGTGTGCTTAGGGCGACATCAGTGGTACGGTACCTCACCGAAAATGAAAAGGTAGAAAGTGTGAGGATGACTGCTACAGGTAAGGGCGAATTCCAGCCACTGGGTACCAATGCAAACGCTGATGGCAGAAGTAAGAACAGAAGGATCGAGATCGTACTGTCACCTAAACTGGATGAACTTTATAATCTGATCAAATAAAATAACAATGCCAAGTGTAAAATAAGATTAAACTTAATTTTTTGCCAAGGCTCTGCGCTTCAAATACAACAGGTAGTTTTTAGTTCGAAAATGAACGCGCATGGTTCTTGGAGGCCATCAGTCCCGCTTTACGCTGTATACCGATGAAGGATCGGTATGTTCGCTCCAATCGGGTTTAGGAAAAGGGGCTTGTGCACCCTGCAACCTTTCAAATAAAAGACTACTGTGGCCACCTAGCCGCGGTTGAGGCGTTACCCTGCAGCAAGGAGGTATCCCGAACCTTCGTGAAAGCGTAAAAGCGAAAAACGGGAAGAAATTTATTGTTTTGTACAGGCCTTGCGCTCCAAACAGACGAAGTACCTTCAGGACTGGGAAATGTAAATGATTTCCTGTTCTTGTAAAAGCCCGGCAATATTTGCCGGGGCTTTTTTACAGGTTCTGGTGCCGGCGGTAAGATTTTAAGATCTTAAATGTATGTTCAAAGTCGCTTCCACTGAGGTTCGAATAATCAGGCATAGAGAGTTTGTGTATGGTTAAAAAATTAAGCAGTTCTTTAATGACGTTCGATACTTCTTCTGATTCTTCTGTATGCTTCAAGATATCTATCTTGCTTAACAAAAAAGCAATTTGGAACATTTTAAAATCATTCTTAAAGGTTATTTCAAGTCCGATGTTCGTTTCTGCAAGTGCTTGTTCATAATTGTTCGTCGCATTATAAAAATTCGCTTTAAGACTACTAAAACTTGCCAGGATAAAATTGGTATAATAGGTATAATCGCTACTGATTATTTTATCTACAAACTGGATAATTCGCTGTGCTTTTTTAAAATAGTTGAGCTTAATATAGGTTTGGCCTAAATGAAGCAATAAAAATGGAGAGAATACGGAATGCCTTACATAGAATATATTAGGATATTTGCTTAAGATTGCCATAATGAAACGGTGGCATTCTGCATAACTTTTTTGCGAAAACAGGGTAATCAATACCAAACGGTAGCACAGGATTTCCTCTGAAGTAATTTGATCATTCTTTTGTGGCGTACTTCTATCTATTTCCTGGCAAAGCTTTATGATTTTATCCTCAAGGCTTTTGCTTTCGTTGGGTTTATTAATCAGGTTATTATAAAAGAATAAAATTAAATCGTATGGATTGATCGGAAAGAGCTCATTCAACCTTTTGTAATTTCGCTTTAGCAGTTGCATGGTATTGGCCAACGATACTTTATCCACATCGATAAGATGTACGTTACATTCGATCACATGTAGCATAATCTGAATGTCTTCATTGAGTACATTCTCAGAAATTGTTTTGATGGTTTCTTTGTATAGGGTGCTCATGGTTCTGCCAGAAGCCATAATATCGATAAAATCGTTGTCTATACTTAACTTATTAAAGTTAGAATTGGGTTTGCCGAGTTCGGATTTAGCAACGTGGCAGATAAAATCGAAAGCGCTGTTTTTTTCGCTATTGGTAAATGGAAGTTTAAATATATTTTTCAGGGCTGCAATTTCATTCCGGTTTACGCAAAACCGGATAGCCCAGTTTAAGATGTGGTCTCTACGGGCATTGTGTGCAGGAAAGCTTGCTAAAATATATTCGAAAAATGATTTACCAGGTTTATATTCAAACTTATCGGTGATCTGTATAAATAAGAAATAAGTATAAATATCGTCGCTTAAAAAACGAACAATCTCTGTTGGGATCGTAGTGCTTAGCCTTTTCTCTTCGATAATGATGCCCGAATGCAAGAGTTCTTCATAAGCATCAGGGTAGCAGTTGATATAACTGAGTATCTTTTCTTTTGATACCCTTAATTTCTTGTTGCCTTCAGAAATACAATCGCTTATTTTTTTGAGTAAGAATATCTTTTCAGTACTCTTTTTTGCCAGGAATACGCGTTTTTCTAAGAAATAACTGATCAATTCGTAACACAACAGGGGATTATTCAGCTCAAGATGGTGGTTCTCATCCCTGAGCTTGAAATAAACCTGAAGCCAGAATGGCGTTTTAAATTGAGCCAATAGGGGAGGACTTACATCGATCCTATTGATAATTTTATTTTCAATGTGACTAAGTGTATAAAGTACCTCATCAACATTTAACAGTGGTACATTACTTAAGGTATCTTCATCATAAAATAAACCTGTATACCAGGCTTTAGTTAAAGATGCAGACCCATATATGGCCGGCTGAAGATTAATCCAACTATTGGTTCGTAAGCCAAAAATGAGTTTAACAAAGTTGTTCTCTTCTATACTGTACAGGAAATCTATAAATATTTTAAAATAATTGCTTCTGGCCAAAAGTTCGTCAATACCATCAACAATTACAATAAAGCGGCCCTCGCGTTTTTCGGGATTTTTTTTGAAAAAACTGATCAACTCGGTAAGGCTGCCAAATTTAAACTCTTTAAGGAACCAATCTTTTAAGCTATTTCCATTTTGTAGAATGGTATTGATACTGGTAGAGTTGACCAATAAAACAATATCATTTTTATATATGGCGTTTTCTGAGAAGAAAAAGTATTCCACCATATGTGCAAGCAATATCGATTTACCCTGGCCCGGTTGCGCACTTACGGTAGTAAACTGATAATTGTTTTTTAAAAAGTAATCGAAATCGGGATAAAAAAAGTTTCTGTTGGCAGTTGCACTAAATGGAACACCGGAATTGTTTTTATTCGCAATCAGCGATACTTCGGTAATGGCATGTGCTTTTAATTTTAAATCCTGCCAAATGCTCTGAACAGAGGTGGTTTGATTTTCCTTGTCTTTACAAAATGAATCCCAATCATTATAACCTATATATTGAGATAAGCTATTTAATGTGAACAGAGAAAATTTATGTAAAGTGTTCGCGAAGCCAAAGAAGCGCTTGATGGTTGTTTCACTTACGTAATTTTTGGTTTCTTGAAATACATACTCAGAAATAATCTTACAATGGGCCGGGTCGATATTTCTCAAACCAGATTTTATAAGGACAAATTTCCTGAGTTCGATAAGGAGATCGTTAGCATTCATGAATTGATAGATGGGATGACTAGCGCTAATGTCATCATAATTTCACAATTGAAGAAATGTATTCATTGAGAATGCTCCGTATGAATAAAATGAATGAAACGGATTGCATAAAAATGAATAGCAATGGATAGGATAGAAAGCTAATCTAGATTTAGATTTGTCATAATTATATAATGCCCCTGAAAACATTTACCAAGCAGTAGCATTCCCACATAGTAAGTCTTCTAAATAACGCCTGACATGATGAAAACTCATACTTTCTCGTCCCGAACAGGGATAATCCGCAATACTTGTGTTGCTGTCATCATTCTATTAACGCTCTTTTTCTCGAAATCGTATGCGCAAACTAAAGTTTTTGCAAATACCGTATCTGCTCAAAGCAGAGTCGACAATGCAAACAATGCAACTTTAGACAATAACACTTTCGCTACCGTTAATTCGTATGGCGGAATTGCTGTTGGTATTGGTAGCTATAGTGGCGAGTTGGAGTTGAAATATCCGGCAGCGGTTTCGGCGGGGGTAACCTCATATATCCGATTGGATTTTGATGGTGATATTCTGAATAGATTGCTGGGAGGTAGTTTAGGCGGCTTGCTTGCTAATGTAGGCGGTACTGTTATTCTGGGGAACCACTCTTTTCAGGTTGGGGCCAGAAACGGCAGTACGACTATACTAAGCGGAACGAGTACAGCAGCTTTTTCCGCAGAAAATTTACGTTTAGTAAAAGACGCAAATGGTTTCTTTTATGTAGCCATAACACCTACACAAGCTTATGATAGGGTATTTGTAAAAGATGTAACCAGCGCTGTATTGCTTGGTGTAACAAATAGTACTAAAGTATATTCGGCTTTTTACACCTCCGGAACGGATCCTTGTGCCCAGGCATTTGCCACAGGCTATGAAGGAACTGGTATTACACTCGATGCCTTGCAATTAGGCAGCTCAGGGGTAACCAATAGTGAAAGGGCTATAGATACAGATCCAAATAATTTTTCTAAGTTAAGTTTAGGTGTACTTGGCGTGGCTTCATCCATTAGCCAAAATTTTTATTTTACAACACCATCAAATGCTGGTGATGATTTTAACCTGAGATTAAGTTCTAGTCCGGCATTATTAACCGCTGGTGTTTTACAAAATATTTCGGTAACTGCTTATAACGGGAATACAGAGGTTTATAACGCCTCGGTATCAAGCCTGTTAAATTTAGATTTACTTGGCTTATTAAACAGCGGACAGGCCGCAACCATACCATTTTCTCCGGGTGTACCTTTCGATCGTGTTAAGGTAACCCTCGGTTCGTTACTTACGGTAAACCTTACGCAAACCATTAATGTTTATGGTGTAACCCGTTCGGCAGGGAGACCAACCTTTACTTCGCCTGCAAGCAATGCAATTGCTGCCTGTTACAACAGTACTGTAGCTTTAAATGCCACTACTCCAAGTACCAACGAATTGATCTGGTACGATACAGTTGAAGGCGGAACAGCATTGCAAACGGTTGCCTATAATGGAACCTATACTACACCGGCATTAACGGCTACTAAAACTTACTATGTGTCTGCCAGAAGATTAGGCTGTACAACAGAATCGGTAAGGGTTCCTGTTATAATTACAGTTAACCCACAAATTATTTTTAACGGTGCAACATTAAGCAATGCCACACCTGGTTTTGCTTATTCTAAACAATTAGATGCAGCTACAGGTGGAACATCGGGTTATACGTATGCTTTAGCAGCAGGAAGTACATTGCCTGCTGGTTTAACTTTATCATCAACCGGTGCAATAACAGGAACACCAACTGTAGCCAATGCCTATACTTTTTCGGTAGTTGCAACTGATGCCAAAGGCTGTAAAGCAACTGCAGACTATAATTTAACGGTAACGGCTTCATTGGTGCTTACGCCAGGTGCGTTGCCTGATGGTTTAACTGGAACGGTTTATCCAAGACAGACTATTCCAGTAGCAACCGGTGGAACAGGGCCATATACCTATACCGCAACCGGCGTTCCCCCAGGCTTAACTTTTGACCCAACAACAAGAGAAATTACCGGAACACCAACTCAACCCGGAATATATACTATACCGGTTACTGTTGTTGATGCAAACGGTAATACGATTACTTCAAATTATACTGTAAAAATAACTGATCCTTTATTGTTACCTACAGCAACTTTGGCCGATGGTACTACAGGAACAGTTTATACTACACAGATTATTCCAAGTGCAACAGGAGGAACTACGCCTTATACATATTCGGCAACGGGCCTTCCTCCGGGCTTAACCTTTAACCCGTCAACCAAAGCCATTTCTGGTACACCAACAACGGCCGGTACTTATACCGTACCTGTTACGGTAACGGATGCTGGTGGAAAAACGGTAACAACCAATTATACCATTAAAATAAACAACCCATTGTTGTTGCCGGCAGCAGTTTTGCCAGACGGCACAGAGGGAACGGTTTATACTACGCAAACTTTACCAGCTGCTACTGGTGGTGTGGGTCCTTATACTTATGTTGCAACCGGTCTTCCTGCAGGATTATCGTTTAATACAACTACTAGAGCCGTTACTGGTACGCCAACCCAGGCAGGTAATTATACAATTGGTGTTACCGTTACCGATAGCCAGGGTAAAACAGCAAGTAATACTTATCCGGTTAAAGTAAATGGAACCCTAACCTTACCAACGAAAACTTTACCTAACGGAATTGTTGGTACTTCATACTTACCACAAACTTTACCAGCGGTAACAGGTGGAACATCTCCATATACATATGTTGCAACGAATCTTCCTCCGGGATTATCGTTTAACCCAACTACGCGGGAAATTAGCGGAACACCAACACAAGGTGGTACCTTTAATATTTCTGTAACAGCTACAGATGGTAACAATAATAAAGCAACTACCACTTATGCCATAACAGTAACAGTAAATGCTCCGGTTGTGGCCTCTGCTACGGTATGTACAGGAAGTACCGCAACTTTAACCGTAAGCAATCTTCAAGCTGGTGTAACCTATAACTGGTATGCATCAACAGGAAGTACACCAATAGTAACGGGTAACAATGGTACTTTTGTAACGCCAGCAGTAAGTTCGGCAACTATATTTTATGTTGAAGCCGTTTCTGGAACAGCAATCAGTTCGCGAACATCAGTTACAGTTTCGGTTAACCCGCCTGCAAGTTTAGCAACTGTTACTACGAATAATCAGGTAATCAACTCTGGACAAACCACAACTTTAACTGCAACTGCCGATGCAGGAAATACCATCGCCTGGTTTGACGCTGCAACAGCAGGAACACAAGTTGGAACAGGAACATCATTTACCACCCCAGCTTTAACTGCTACCAAAATTTACTATATAGAAACTACAAGTACCAACGGATGTAAAAGTGCAACACGCGTTCCGGTAACTGTAACCGTAATTAATGGTGGCGGTGTTACAGCCTGTAATGCGGCTAACGGTCAAAGTACAGGTATAAACGGTATCTGTCTTTTATGTGGAATAACTGGCGCAGGTAACTCAACAGATGCTAATGCCAACAATTTCACCAGGATTTCTCTTGCTGTAGGTGTTACTGCAACTGGTTACCAACAATTGATTTTCCCATCAACAGGTGTGGCTACAGATAGTATCCGCTTAGATTTAGCTTTACCAACTGGTTTAGCTGATGTTGGTCTTTTAAATAATGTAACAGTTACCGTGTTAAATGGTACTACAGTTGTAAAAACGGTACAACTAAACGGTGGATTGTTAAATCTTCGCCTTTTATCCGGGAACCGTTTTACAGCAACTGTTTTAGCAGGCGGTGCATACAATAGGGTTCAGGTGAGCTTTGGTGCATTGGTTTCTGCTTTAACAAGCTTAGATATTTATGGTGCAACAGTAGTATACCCTAACCCAACATTTATCGCAGGTGCACAATCTATCTGTTCGGGTAGTACTGCAACATTAAATGCCACTGCAAACGGTGGTACAACTCTGGCTTGGTTCGACGCACCAACGGGTGGAACACAGGTTGGAACAGGTGCTAACTTTACTACTCCAGCTTTAACCGCTACTAAAACTTATTATGTTCAGGTAAGTAAAGGAACTTGTTCAAATACAACAAGAGTTCCGGTGGTGATCACCGTTAATCCGGCAATAGTATTTGCAGGTACAGCTCTAACCAATGCAACACTTACATCTCCTTATAGCAAACAACTTCCGGTAGCAACTGGCGGTACTCCTGGTTATACGTATACACTCGCTACGGGCAGTACTTTACCAGCAGGTTTAACTTTATCGCCAACTGGATTGGTAAGCGGAACGCCAACTGCAACAGGTAATCCGACATTCGATGTTGTAGCAACTGATACAAAAGGCTGTAGCACTACTGCAACCTTTGCTTTAACGGTAACACCGGCATTGGCTTTGGCTCCGGGAGCGTTGCCTAACGGTGTAACTGGTACTGCCTATACTACAAACGGAATTCCAGCTGCAACAGGCGGAACAGGACCATATACTTATTCGGCTACCGCTCTTCCTCCGGGATTAACCTTTAACCCTGCAACAAGAGAAATTACGGGTACGCCAACTCAAACCGGAAACTTTACTATTCCGGTTACAGTAACAGATGCAAATGGCAATACCATTACTGCCAACTACACGCTTAAAGTAACTGATCCGTTGGTTTTACCAGCGGCAACCTTAGCGAACGGAACAACAGGAACTGTTTATCCAACACAAACTATTCCATCTGCAACAGGTGGAACAACACCTTATACTTATGCTGCAACTGGTCTGCCTCCGGGATTAACATTTAATCCGGCAACAAGAACAATTACAGGAACGCCTACACAAGCTGGAACTTTCACCGTACCTGTAACGGTTACCGATGCTGATGGAAAAACAGCAAGCAATAACTATACAATAGTGGTGATTAATCCTTTATTGTTACCTGCAGCAACTTTGCCTGATGGAACAGAAGGAACAGTTTACGCTACACAAACTTTGCCATCAGCAACTGGTGGTGTTGGTCCTTATACTTATGTAGCAAGTAATGTTCCAGCTGGATTAACTTTTAACCCAGCAACAAGAGCACTTTCGGGCACTCCTACACAAGCCGGAAATTATTCTATCAGTGTAACTGCTAAGGATAGTGAAGGCAGAACTGCAAGTAATACCTATGCCCTTAAAGTAGTAGGTGTATTGTCATTACCAGGTGCAACTTTACCAAACGGTATTGTAGGTACACCTTACCCAACACAAACTTTACCAGCGGTAACAGGTGGAACGGCTCCATATACTTATTTAGCAACAAACCTTCCTCCGGGACTGAGTTTTAATACTGCAACAAGAGCAATTACAGGAACCCCTACTTTAGGCGGAACTTTTACGATCTCTTTAACTGCAACAGATGCAAATGGCAACAAAGCAACTACAGCATATAGCTTAACTGTAACCGTTAACGCTCCAGTAGTTGCCGCAGCAACAGTTTGCGCCGGAAGTCCAGCAACATTAAGCGTTAGCAATCTGCAGGCTGGTGTAACTTACAACTGGTATGCTTCTACAGGAAGTACACCATTGGTAACGAATAATACTGGTGTTTTTGTAACACCTGCTGTAACTGCTCCAACCGTATTTTATGTAGAGGCGGTATCTGGAACTGCAGTAAGTTCGAGAACTGCGGTTAACGTTTCAGTTAACCCGTCGGCAACTTTAGCAACAGTAACGACGAACAGCCAGATAATTAATGCTGGTCAGTCTACTACTTTACTCGCTACGGCTGATGCTGGCAATACCATTCAATGGTACGATGCTGCTACGGGTGGAACACAGGTAGGAACAGGTACTTCATTTGTTACCCCGGTATTATCGGCTACTACAACATATTATGTAGAAACAACAAATGCGAATGGTTGTAAAAGTGCAACCCGCGTTCCGGTGACCGTTACTGTATTAAATAATGGTGGTGGTACGGCATGTAACGCTGCCAATTCGCAAAACTCGGGTATAACCGGAATTTGTTTATTATGCGGTATCACTGGCGCAGGAAATTCTACTGATGCTGATCCTTCTAACTTTACCAGAATATCACTTTCGGTAGGTGTAGGTGCATCAGGTTACCAACAGTTAATTTTCCCTACAGTTGGAACAGCTACAGATAGTCTTCGTTTAGATTTAGCTTTGCCAGGCGGTTTATTAGATTTAACTGCATTAGGTAATGTTACTGTTAACATATTAAATGGTACTACAGTAGTTAGAACTGTTCAGTTAAATTCATCATTATTAAATCTTCAATTACTTTCTGGTAGCCGTTTTACTGCAACCATATTGGCAGGCGCTGCTTACGATAGGGTACAGGTTAGCTTTGGTGCATTGGTTACAGCTGTAACCAGTTTAGATGTGTATGGTGCAACTGTAATTTATCCAAGTCCAACAGTAACAGCAGGTACACAAACCGTTTGCGCCGGTAGCACAGCAACCTTAACTGCAACTGCAAAAGGGGGTACAACATTAGCTTGGTACGATGCAGCAACCGGTGGTACTCAATTGGCCACTGGCGAAACATTTACTACGCCAGCTTTAACAGCTACCAAAACTTATTATATTCAGGTAAGCAAAGCAGGTTGTCCGAACCCAACAAGGGTTCCGGTAACTGTAACAGTTACACCAGCATTACCAACACCGGTATTGGCAACAATTGCTAATGTGTGTGAAGGATCATCAGCAACTTTGTCGGTTGCTAATCCAGATGCTGCGGTAACTTATAAATGGTACGATGCTGCAACAGGTGGAAACTTAGTATTCACTGGCGCGGTATTCCCAACCCCGGCATTAACAGCCGCAACTACTTATTATGTGGAAGCATCTCAGGGCAACTGTACAAGTGCTGCACGTGCTGCGGCAGCAGTATCCGTAAACCCTCGTCCGGTTTTACCAGTAGTAACTGCAAGTTCATCAACAGTTAGTGCAGGTCAGACGGCTATTTTAACTGCGAGTTCTGCAGATGCAACCAATACTTTCAACTGGTATACTTCTAATACTTCAACTACACCAGTTTATGTAGGTGCTACTTATGTTACACCTCCGTTATTGGCTACCACAACTTATTATGTAGCATCTGTTTCTACAAATGGCTGTACATCAGCAACCCGCGTCCAGCTTACCATTACGGTTAATGGCGGTGGTCCAAACCCAGTGCCATGTGAGGCGGCAACCACACAGGTTAACGGTGTTAACGGTGTAGCTTTATTGTCAGGTGTGTTCAACCCAGCATTGGCCATTGATAACGATACCCAAACTGCATCTTCACTGGTAATGCCAGTAGGAGCGCTTGGTGCATCAGTTTATCAGAGAGTTGGTTTTGGGTCACTATCTAAAGTGGGTGATACAGTACGGGTTTTGGTATCATCACCAGGAAAATTATTATCACTTTCGTTATTAGGAAACGCTGCAATCACTACTTATGTTGGAACCAACAGTAACGGTGATTCGAAATTCTTAAATAATAACTTAATCGACATTCAGTTGTTAAGCGGTAATACCCAGGCTTTAATCACTTTTGTTCCAACGAATGTTTTCGACGGAGTAGAGGTAAGGTTAAACTCAGGTGTATTAGGTGCACTAACATCAATCAATTTAAATTACGCAAGACGCATTTTGGTAGCGCCTACTGTAACATCAGCAAATGTTACGGCTTGTGTTGGTCAAACTGCACAGCTTGAGGTTAGTAATCCATCGGCAAGTTTAACTTACAAATGGTACGATGCTACAGGTACATATATCACAGGTAAAGATGGTATCATATTTACAACTCCAGTTTTAACAGGCGACACTAAATTCTACGTTGCAGCAGTTTCTGCAACGGGTTGTGTAAGCTATAAAACAGTTGTCAATGTAACCACTAACCCAGCGCCGGTAACACCAGATCTACTTTCAGCATCTGTTAATACCTGTCCTAATACATCTGTTACTTTTCAGGTTAAAAACCCAATTGTAGGCACAACCTATAACTGGTACGACACCGCAACATCTACGACAGTATTATTTACTGGCGATAACTTTACAACACCATTAATTACCGCAAGCAGAAGTTATTTTGTAGCGGCGGTAAACAGTTGTGGTAGTCCATCAACCAGAACTGAGGCTAAAATTATATTGGGAACCATTGATGTTCCGGTAATTACGCCACCATCAATCACCATTAGTGAAGGTGCTGTTGCAGTATTAAAAGCAACATCGAGTACGGCAGGTGCAACCATTAACTGGTACACTACTGCAAACGGAACAGTTCCGGTATTTACAGGTGAAACTTATGTAACACCACAATTAAGTGCAACAACTACTTACTATGTGGAGGCTACGGTACCTGGTGGCTGTACTGCAACAAGCAGAGCAACGGTAACCGTAACTGTAATTCCTAATGGTAACCCTATAGCTACGCCTTGTGGAGCGGCTACAACAACAGTTGCAAGTGGTGTAACAGGCATAGGTGTATTGGCAGGAGTTTTCAACCCATCCTTTGCGGTTGATAATGACATCAATACAGGATCTAGCCTGGTAATCCCGGTTGGTTTATTGGGTGCATCTGTTTATCATCAGGTTGGTTTTACCGGATTATCAAATGTAGGTGATACCTTAAGAGTGAAAATTACCACTCCGGGTACATTGCTTTCGGTAGCTGTATTGCCAAACTTAACAGTAACTACATTCCAGGGTACAACCAGCAACAACGATGCAGTTTCTGTATCGAACCCATTAATCAGCCTAAAACTATTAACTGGTGGAACATCGGCCATATTAACTTTCGTACCTACCAGTAAGTTTGATGGTGTAGAGCTGAGATTAAGTTCAGGTCTGCTTGGTGCATTAACTTCTGTCAATTTAGATTATGCACAGCGGGTAATCACTACGCCAACAGTTACAGCTGCTACAGCGAGTGCTTGTCAAGGTTCATCTGCAACATTAAGTGTGCAGAACCCACAACCAGGTGTAGTGTACAAATGGTATAGGGGTGCAACTTATCAAACTGGAAAAGATGGAGCAACTTTCTTAACAGATCCAACCTTAGCTGCCGGAACTTATACTTATTCGGTAACAGCAACTGCTAATGGTTGTGAGACTGTGGGAACTAAAGTAACGGTAACCGTATTGCCTCCAGCGGTAACACCTATTCCATCTACCACCAATCCGGCTACAACCTGTATCGGTACACCTGCTACCTTAAGTGTACAGGCAGTTGCAGGTATTACCTATAACTGGTACGATGCAGCTATTGGCGGAAACATGCTGGTAACAAACAACAGTAGCTTTACCACATCTGCGTCACTTGCAGCAGGAACGTATACCTATTATGTTGAAGCCGTAAGTGGAGCAGGTTGTTCAAATCCAACGCGTGCTGCAGTTTCAATCAAGGTTAATCCATCAGCTTTGGCTACCGATTTAACGGTAACCGGAACAACTTCATTATGTGCTTCTGGTACAGCAGTACTTACTGCGGCGAGTACAACAGTAACCAGTCCGGTATTTACCTGGTATACTGATGCTGCTTTAACACAGGTTGCTTTTGTTGGGGCAGTATTTACTACGCCAGCAATTACCGTAACTACCAAATACTATGTTACCGTAAGCGGAACAAATAAATGTGCCAACACGGCGGGCAACGCTAAAGAGGTTACTGTAACGGTAAATCCTGTTGCCGGCCCAAGTGATATTAACTTAGCCGGAACCAGTACCATTTGCGGTGGCTCTTCCGTTACGTTAACAGCAACTAGCACAACAGTTACCAATCCGGTATTTACCTGGTACAGTGATGCTGCTTTAACAAAAGTAGCTCATACCGGTGCCAGCTTTATTACGCCAACACTCACTGTAACCACTACCTATTATGTAACGGTTAAAGGCGATAACAAATGTGAGAATACAACAGCTACAGCTAAACCGATTACCATTACGGTTAATCCGATTGCTACTGATGCTGACATTGCCACCAACGGTATTACGTCGATCTGTAAAGGATCAACCACTGCCCTGTCCGCTTCAACTACTACTGTAATTAATCCGGTATTTACCTGGTATAGCAATGCTGCTTTAACAACAGTAGCTCATGTTGGTGCTAGCTTTACCACACCTGTACTTAATGCAACCACTACTTATTATGTAACAGTAAGAGGTGATAATAAATGTGAGAACTTACCTGCAAATGCCAAGGTTGTTACCGTAACAGTTAAAGAGTTTGCTACATCTGCAGATATTGCAGTGAGCAACGCTAAAATCTGTGCAGGTTCTACTGTAATGTTAATGGCATCTAGCACAACAGTAACTCAACCGGTATTTACCTGGTATAGCGATGCATCGTTAACCACTGTGGTATTTACTGGTCCAACGTTTACAGTAACTGGATTAACGGCCACTACTTCTTATTATGTAACGGTTAAAGGTTCTAATAAATGTGAAAACACTGCGGCAGCTGCAAAAGTGGTAACCGTAACGGTTAATCCTTTGGCCGTTAGTACTGATATTATCCTCAGCGGAAGCACAACAGCTTGCGCAGGATCATCGGCGGTATTAACTGCAACATCTGCAACAGTAACTAACCCAGTATTTACCTGGTATAGTGATGCAGCCTTAACCAATGTAAGTTTCATTGGCGCAACCTATACTACGCCAGCATTAACCGGCACCACTACTTACTATGTAACGGTTAAAGGCGATAATAAATGTGAGAATGCACCTGGTACTGCCAGAGTAATCACCATTACTGTTAAGCCTGTTTCTACAGCTGCCGATATTAAAGCTGCTGATGCTACAATCTGCGCAGGATCTGGAACTACATTAGTGGCAAGTACAACAACAGTAACCAACCCAACATTTACCTGGTACAAGGATGCTGCTTTAACTTCGGTAGCATACGTAGGTACATCATTTGTTACCCCGGTATTAACTGCAACCACTAAATACTATGTTACGGTTAAGGGTGATAACAAATGTGAAAACTCAGGAATTACCGCAAAAGTGGTAACTGTTAATGTTAATCAGAGTGCTGTGTTAGCCGATATTACCTTATCAACCCCTACCTTGGTATGTGGATCGGGTACAGCGGTAATTACTGCAAGCTCAACAACAGTAACCAGTCCAATATTTACCTGGTACAACGATGCTTCATTAACGAGTGTTGCCTTTACCGGACCAATATTTACCACTCCGGTACTCACCAGCACCACTACTTATTATGTAACCGTTAAAGGAGCCAACAAATGCGAAAGCACTGTAGCAAATGCAGCTAAAGTGACTATTAAGGTTAATCCTATAGCAATTGCTAGTGATATCGTTGTGAATGGTTCAACAAGTGTTTGCGGAGGATCTGCAGCAGTATTAACTGCAAGCAGTACAACCGTAACCAATCCGGTATTTACCTGGTATACCAATGCAACACTAACCAATGTAGCTTTTGTAGGTGCAGTATTTACCACACCTGTATTAACTGCCAATACCACTTATTATGTAACTGTTAAAGGTGATAACAAGTGCGAAAACAGTGCTGCTACGGCTAAATCAATCAACATTGTCGTTAATCCTGTAGCTTCGGCAACTGATGTTACTGCTACAGATGCAACCATTTGTGCAGGATCGACAGCGAGTTTAGTGGCCAGTACTACAACAGTAACCAATCCAGTATTTACCTGGTATAGCGATGCGGCCTTAACAACGCCAGTATTTACCGGAGCAACATTTAAAACCCCGGTACTAAACGCAACAACTAAATATTACCTTACAGTAAAAGGCGATAACAGATGCGAAAGCGCTGCGGCAAATGCAAAAGTGGTTACCGTTAATGTAAATACAGGCGCAACAGCAGCTGATATTACATTATCTACCCCAGCTAGAGTTTGCGGATCAGGAACTGCAGTAATCACTGCAAGTTCTACAACGGTTACCAGCCCGGTATTTACCTGGTATAACGATGCTTCATTAACAAGTGTAGCATTTACAGGTCCGATCTTCACAACACCGGTATTAACCACTACCACTACCTATTATGTAACCGTTAAAGGTGCAAACAGATGTGAAAACACTGCAGCGAATGCCAAAACAGTAACGGTTACTGTTAATCCAATAGCAGCGGCAGCTGATATAACCGTAAATGGATCAACTTCAGTTTGTGCAAGCACTGCAGCAACATTGGCTGCAACAAGCACAACAGTAACTAATCCGATATTTACCTGGTACAGTAATGCAGCCTTAACAACTGTTGTATTTACAGGCCCAGTATTTACCACACCTGTATTAACTGCCAGCGCCACATATTATGTAACGGTAAAAGGCGACAATAAATGTGAAAACACTGCAGCAACAGCTAGGGCAGTAGCCATTACCGTAAATGCATTACCAGACAATCCGGTAGTGTCGGCCCCTAACGGAGGGATATGTGCTGGTGATGGAGCTACACTTACAGTTAGCAATGCACAAGCGGGTGTTACTTACGAATGGTACGATGCAGCTGTTGGTGGTAATTTATTATTCACTGGTACAACATACAATGTAACAGCCTTAAGTGCAACAACAGACTACTACATTTTAGCAATCGGAACGGGAGGCTGTAACAACAATGGTGGCCGTGTTAAAGTAACGGTTACTGTAAATGCAAAACCAACAGTACCAACTGTCGCTTCAACATCGGTTAGTGCGTGTACAGGAAGCCCAGCGGTGTTAACCGTTACAAACCCTCAGGCAGGTGTTACATATAACTGGTACACAGCTGCAATAGGTGGAACATTAGCCGGAACAGGGGTGAACTTTACTACTCCAGCAGTTAACGCAAACACCACTTACTATGTGGAAGGTGCAAACGGAACTTGTATCTCATCATCTAGAACGCCGGTAAATGTAATTGCCTTACCAGTACCAGTTGCACCAGCATCGGTAACAGCAGCAAACGGAACACTTTGCTCAGGTAGCTCGACCATATTAACCGTGAACAATCCGGTAACCGGAATAATTTACAGATGGTACGCGGCGAGCTCTAACGGACCAGTATTGGCAGAGGGTATAACCTTCACTACGCCAAACCTAAGTGCTACCACAATCTACTACGTAGAGGCGATAGCAGTAGGTGGTTGTGCAAGTCCAACAAGAACAGCTGTTACGGTAACGGTACTTCCGGTGTTAGATAAACCAGCGGTTGTAGTACAAACTACCACGGCGAACAGTGTAACGTTTGCATGGGCTGCGGTTGCAGGTGCTACAGCTTACGAAGTTTCATTAGATAATGGTTTAACATGGGTAAACCCAACAAGCGGACCAACAGGAACAACATACTTGATTGCAGGCTTGAAACCAGATCAAAGTGTAAGCATCCTTGTAAGAGCTAAAGGTCAGATTGATTGCCAAACCAGTGCAAACGGTTCAGCAACCGGTAAAGCAGCTAATCCATTCGGAGATCAGGTGTACATACCGAATGCATTTACACCAAATAACGACGGTAAAAATGATACATTCTTAATCTATGGCAATACCATATCAAGCGCCAAAATGAGTATTTATACACAGTGGGGTCAATTGATATTCCAATCAGATAACGTGGCGAATGGATGGGATGGAACTTTCAAAGGTGTAAATCAACCGATCGGAGTTTATGTGTACATGGTTGATATTACATTCACCAATGGAACAACATCATTGAGAAAAGGTACAGTAACGCTGATTAGATAAGAAGAGGATTAATAATAAACAGATAAAATCAAAGACCATGAAAATACTATCGGCTTTAAAAATATATGTTGCAGTGTTAGGACTACTGCTGTGTACAGCTAAGTCCTTTGCACAAACTGATCCGCATTTTTCACAATATTATGCAAACCCGTTATACCTT
Source organism: Pedobacter humicola (assembly GCF_056490705.1). Lineage (NCBI taxonomy): Bacteria > Pseudomonadati > Bacteroidota > Sphingobacteriia > Sphingobacteriales > Sphingobacteriaceae > Pedobacter > Pedobacter humicola. The sequence continues at coordinate 341,413 of NZ_JBWJIG010000005.1, forward strand.
AATCCGGCTTTAACAGGTGTAATAGACGGCGATTACCGTGCAACTGTAAACTTTAAACAACAATGGAGCGCACTTAACAGTTCTTTCTTAACGGGCGGTGCATCTTTCGATCTTGCCCCGAAAAAGAACTTCGCTTTTGGTGCAACCATATTAAACCAAAGGGCAGGGGAGTTAGATTTTAACTACCTGTCGGCCCTGGTATCGGGCTCGTACCGTTTAAGATTTGGTGCCGAAGGTTTGCAGATGGTGAGCTTTGGTTTACAGGCCGGTGTAATTAACCGCAGTTTTGATTTCTCCCAGGCCAGGTTTGGTAACCAGTTTAATCCAATTACGGGTTATGATGGCGGAATGATGAGCGGTGAAACACTTTCATCTCAATCTTCACTGGTTCCGGATGTAAATGCAGGTATTATGTATTTTGATGGTAACCCAAACAAGAATGTAAACGTTTTCTTGGGCGCAAGTGCAGCACACTTAACCCGTCCTATGGATCGTTTCTCCGGGTCAAACTCACGTATCCCGATTCGTTTTACCGCACATGGTGGTGCACGAATCAAGGCTTCAGAGTCGTTGGATATTGTACCCAATGCATTGTTTATGTACCAGGGCAACACAAATGAAGTTTCGTTAGGTGCTTATGCGCAACTTAATGTTAATCCATCGGCAAACATTTTATTTGGTGGCAACTACCGTAATAAAGATGCTGCAATTGCTTTTGTTGGCCTACAGTTAAAAAACATGGTTTTCGGGTTGAGTTATGATGTAAATACCTCCGCTTTCAACCGTGCATCAAATAGTAACGGCGGTTTAGAGCTTTCTATATCCTTAATTGGCCGTAACGGTATTATTGGTCCAAACTTCTTTTGTCCACGCTTATAATTATTCAAATGAAAAAAATATTACTCTTTTTGTTAGTGGCATTTGGCGGTTTTGCAAACGCACAGTTTGTGGTAAATTATAAAAAGGTTGCAGATACTTATTTCGAAAATAAGGACTATTATGCTGCATCTACTTTTTATAAGAAAGCCTTAAAAATTACTGGCGATAGCACCCAGGCCATTTTACCCTACGGTAAGGAAAGAAAATCAGCGAAAGAAGATAAAATAGCAGAAGATTATGAAGGATCGATTTATAACCTTGCAGAATCTAGCAGGTTATATAGAGAATTTAATGAGGCTGAAAAATATTATGCGATAGCGATAACCTTTACCAATACACGTTTTAAAAAGGCGTTATTCTATTATGCAGAAAGCTTAAGGGCAAATAAGAAATTTAGCCTTGCAATCGATGCTTTTCAACAGTTCATCCAAAGAAACCCGGGCGATGCTTTGGCTAAAGATGCACAGAAGGAAATCGAATCATGTAAGTTTGCAATCGAAGAAATGCGTTTCCCACGTATGGTTCAGGTTAAAAAAGTACCTGGCAATGTGAATGGTTTAGGATCTAACTATGCAGCTGTTAAAATCAACAATGAGTTATATTTTACCTCATCACGTCCGGTTGCAGTGGGTAGTAAAAAAGACATGGTTAAAACAGATGCCGGAGAAATTCAGGTGTCAACCAAAACCAATCCATTTATCAACAGCATTTATGCCACTAAAGGTGAATTAACTTCAGCTGATATTGCGGTGAAAAAAATTGATATCAGCTTCGCTAAAAACACTGAAATTGCTGCAGCTGCTTTTACGCCAGATGGCAATACCGTATATTTTACGGCCTGGAAAGACAAAGAAAAATATGCGATTTACAGCTCGAAAAAAACTGGCGATAAATGGGCTGATCCACAACCGGTAGGTTTACAGGTAAACAGTAAAGATTTTAATTCATCACAACCTTTTGTTACCGGTGATGGTAAGTTCCTTCTTTTCTCTTCTGATAGAAGCGGTGGCTATGGTAAATATGATCTTTGGTACTGTACCGTTCGTGAAGATGGATCTCTGGGGCCGGCAGTAAATTTTGGTCCAGGCATTAATACCGCAGATGATGAGCGCGCACCTTATTATAACTCATTAACCAAAAAGCTTTTGTTCAGTACCGATGGCAGAATAGGTTTTGGTGGTCTTGATTTCTTTGAATCAGAAGGTGATCTTGTAAATTGGACAACTCCAAAAAACGCAGGCTATCCATTCAACTCATCAAAAGATGATCTTTACTTCACTGCAACTGATGACAAAGGAACGAAAGGGTACATTAGTTCTGATCGCGAATCGTCATGCTGTTTAGAAATATTTGAACTAAAAAAAGAATACCTGTCAATTGCGGGAATTTTAACTGATTGTAAAACCAAATTGCCTTTGGCGGGTGCCAATGTAACCCTGAGCAATGCGGAAGGCACACAAAAAGTTACAACCGGTACCGATGGTGTATATAAGTTTAAAGTAGATTCGAAAAGGCCGGTCAAATTGCTTTTCGCAAAAGATAACTACTTTGCCGTAACCAAAAACTATGCTTACGAAGAACTGGCAAAAGCAGATACTTTAGTTTATAAGGATTACTGTTTAAGTCCTTTCAAAATCGGTATCCCAATGGCATTAGAGAATGTGTATTACGAATTTAACAGTGCCGAATTAACCGAACCTTCTAAAAAAGTGTTAGACTTCCTGATCCCGATTATGGAAGATAACCCTGAAATGGAAATCGAGTTAGGGTCTCATACCGATAACATTGGAACTGACGAGTATAACCTGGATTTATCAAACAGAAGAGCAAAATCTTGTACTGATTATTTAGAGAGTAAAGGCATTGCTGCTGCCAGAATGACTTCGAAAGGTTATGGAGAATCAATGCCGATTGCGCCAAACGAAATTATAGTTAAACGCAAGAAAAAGGATAACCCTGCAGGAAGAGCAAAAAACAGAAGAACAGAATTTAAAGTGACCAAAAAATAAAATACGATTAACATCCCGGTAAGCCATCTTTCTCTTCAGGAAGATGGCTTTTTGTTTTTATAAGTATTATGCGCTGGTCGGGAATTATAGTCCCGATCTGTTGTGCCGTGGAGTTCACACTTTGCAATTAACTCAAAACTTAAAAATGCCCACTGAAAACTGATCATCTGTTTTTAAATTAATCTTTGTAATTTTCGCAGATCATTTAAACGCAATGAAGCTTAATATCCAACCAACTGTAATTTTTAGAACACCTAAATTTTCATATCAATCTGAATTGGCAGATTGCTGGGAGGAATTGAAAGCAGCTATTTCAATAGCTTCGGCTGCCTTTTATGAAACCATAAAAGAAGTAAATGCAAGCGAATTAACCGATCTTCCGCCCAAAGTTTATTTTACCATCTGGAAATATTTTAACCGGGCGAAATTCCGTTCTACGCCTTATGGTACGTTTGCCGGTTTTAGTTTGTTAAATGATGCGATAAAACTGTCTGATAGCAAAATTGTAATCGAAAAGGATCAAAAAATATGCGAACTGATCGATTGGCCGTACAAGAATACTATTCAATTCCCATTGGCTGGTCTGTTACGGCAGAACTGCCTGTTGTTTAGCAACAGCAGTTATTATTCAACACCGAACAGTATCCGTTACATTGCTTGTGCAGATGGCGTTTTCGAACTCGCAGAACTCGATCACGATGATTTTGTGATACAGATATTAACCGCCTGTTTAAAACCGGTACATGCAATCGATCTGATTAAAGAATTAAACTTAAAAGATGATGAAATTGATAATCTTTTTGGTCTGCTTCAGGATATGCACGATCTGCAGCTCCTGTTCACCGATTACGATCCCAATATTATAGGAAAAGACTATTTCGAGCGATTGGGACTTACCGCTACCGAAGAATTACCAAAATACCTGATTGCACAAAGAACAGTTCTGTCAGGAAATATTGATGAGAGGTTACTTCAGGCCGTTCCGGGATTGATTAAAACACTACAGGGTATTTTGCCCGCGAATGATCGCGAAGCCTTAAGTAAGTTCATAGCCAGATTTAAAAAGAAGTTCGAAGAGCAAGAGGTACCCTTACTGCTGGCACTCGATCCTGAAATGGGGGTGGGCTATGATGAGCTGGAGCAGGCCAACCAAAATGATGATTTTATTGCCAAATTAAACAATAAAATAACCAAGCCTAGTGCAGAGTCAGAAAGTATTAAATCTGCCCTTAAAACCCTAATGTTTGCACAAGGTTTTGAAAAAGGTAAACCCCTTTTATTGAATAAACTTTCCTTAAAGCCCAATGAAAAACCATTTTCTCTGCCCAATTCGATCAGCATGGTGATGGCTGTTCATGATGATCTGATCTTTGCAGAGCAGATAGGGGGCGCCACTTCGAATGCGTTAACTGGCCGGTTTACCATGGCAAACCAGGCAGTAGAAACTTATGCCAAAAATATTGCTGATGCAGAACAACTGGCAAATCCTGATGTGCTGTTTTTCGATGTAGCCTATATGGTCGAAACCAATGTAGATAATGTAAACAGACGGAAATTAATTTACGGTCACCAATTATCGATCTTAAATTTTGATACCTCAACAACACCACTTGCTTTAAATGATATTCAGATTTCCATCATTGGAACTGAAGTGATGCTCCGCTCTAAATCCTTAAACAAACGTCTGGTGCCTCGAATGGCTTCAGCTTATAATTATTCCCGTTCAGATTTATCTGTATTTAGATTGCTGTGCGATTTACAGCATCAGGGGCTGCTTACCGGTCTGTCTTTATCGCTCGAGAACCTTTTCCCTGATTTAGATTATTATCCGCGCTTACAGTATCAAAATATTGTTTTAAGCTGTAGCAAATGGAAAGTTAAAAAAGAAGATTTATTAGGAGCAGATCAAAAGTATTTATCTATAGAATTTTGCCGTGCCCATCTTCAAAGTATAGGAGTAAGTAATTATTTCAAAGCCGGTTTATCCGATCAAACCTTATGTTTTGCACTGCATGATGATGGTGATATCAATGCTTTTCTTCAATATATGCAGAAGCAGACCAGTATTTACATTGAAGAATTTAACCTGCCGCAAAATAATATTGTAGTAGATGAAGGATCGAAACCTTATCTTGCCCAGTTTATTTTAAGTATTGGTCATCAAGAACAGATTTACGCCGGACTAAATCCACTTTTAGAGCAGGCTGATGTAACCCGATATTTTCCACCAGGTAAAGAATGGCTCTATTTCGAAATTTATTGTCATCAACAAAGGTCTGATCAGATTTTGGCAGAGGTAATCCATCCATTTTTAACAGACCATTCAGCCGATATCAAAAAATGGTTTTTTATCCGTTACAATGAGAATGGAAACCACATTCGGTTTAGAGTGTTGTTGCACGATAAGCTTAACGCACAAAGGTTAACTTCAAGCCTGATGGATGATTTGGCTTTGTTCTTAAATCCGGGTCTGGTATCTGATGTGCAGATCAAAATCTATAAGCGGGAGCTGGAACGTTATGGCAGCGAGATGATTGAAAGTGTTGAACAACATTTTACGGTTGACAGCGAATTTGTACTATCGCTTTTTGAAACACAGCCTGATCATTTTGATAAATACCGGATCTGTTCAGCACTGGTGTCGAAAATTGTTGAATCCAGGGTTTTGGATCAACAGGCAGCAAGTAAAATGATCAGATTGTTCTCAGATTCCTTTAATCAGGAACACCGGATGGATGCCGCAGATTTTAAGCAGTTAAATAGCCATTATCAAGCATTCAGAAAGGCAGATGTTCACGTATTGACAGAAGCACAGCAGCAAAAATTTGAAATATTCTATACTTCGTTCGTTTATAACCTTAAACTGGTGAAACCAGAAAAACTGATTAAATTATTTGGCGATTTAATGCACATGCATGTAAACAGGCTTTTCAATAAAGATCAACGCACCCACGAAATGGTGATGTATTATTTTTTGGTAAAAGATATTCAGCGTAAAAATGCAATGAATGTTTAGCGGTTTAATCTCGCCATCGGGTTAACAATATCTACAGAGATCTCAGTAATGTACCTGTTCAGCGCGTCTTTATAATATTTGAATATATAATCGTTACCATAGAAATTGTTCAGGCGTTTGCTTATATTTTCTATCCCTACATGGTGGCTTTCCGTCTGTTTGCCTTTATTATCATTGATCATGTTTATGGTTGTGATATCCAGGTGATCATTTTCATAAACGATTTTAATGAGTGCCTGTTGGGTAGAGTGCGAAACATTTCCGTGCTTAAATATGTTTTCTACCAGTGTTAACAAGATAAGTGGTGGAAACCTTAATCCGAATAAGTCTCCCGTTACTTCAAGTTCCAGATTAATTGTATTGGCTGTCCGGAGTTTATGAAGGTTAATTAAATGTTCAATTTGCTCAATTTCTTCACTCAATGGAACCATTTCAGATGCTTCGGGCCGTTTTAAAGCGTAACGCATCATTTCGGCCAGGTTCATAATCGCATCTGCAGCCATTGGCGCCTTTTTGCGGGCATCATTATATATAAAGTTTAACGTGTTAAATAGAAAATGCGGATTGATCTGGCTGCGGAGGTAATTGTTCTGTGATTGAACCAAATCGTTTTCTAAAGCTTGCTTTTCTATTTGGGTAACCAGGTTCTGCCGTTCCAGGGCTTCAACCCTTTTTTGATCACGAAAGGATTTAATAATGTAAACATACCCAGTTGCATAACCAACATATAATAAGCAGCGGTAAACACAGCTTAGAACAAAAGCCTTGCTCAGTGTTAATGGTGTCGATCCTACAATTAATCCAATTTTCCTAAATAATGCGCTCAATAGAAAGGTAATAGAAATATATGATAAACCGGCCAGTAATATCAGTAACGAAATCTTTATTACTTTTAAAGAATCCTTTCTTTTATTTAATATCTTATTTATAAAAAAAGAATAACCATAAAAAACAGAAATATTGCTAAAGTAAATAATGATATAAACGCCTGGTTGCAGAAAAGATTTTTGGAATAGACCTAGAATAAATATGTCATAAATGATGTAGATTCCCCAGATAAAAAAATGAAGTTTATATTTTTGAAAGAATTTTTTGAGGTTGAAAAAGATCATTTTATTACTTTTTAACTATTAAAATAGGGTTTTTGTCTCCTGAAATAGGGGGTTTGTGTAAAAAAATAGTGGCGTTGTATTTTGAGTTGCACCTTTACAGAAATTAATAACAACAATAAATAATCACACATAAAACACATTATCATGAAAGCTCAGCATACTACCAAACTTGTTAAAAAAACTGTTTTCGTTTATAAAAACATTAAAGACCAAAACAATTTTTCTACCGTTCCAACTGATCAGGGTCAAACTATTATCACCAATGCAACAGTAAGTAATATTGTATTTTAATATACTATTGATTTCTGTTGGATTTTAATAAACTGTTCTGTACATAAGTGAAGAAAGTTTCTTTATAACCTTCGCCAATTTGGATCATTTCATTATTTACCAGACGGATAATATTTCCATCTACCTTTTTGATAGCCGACTTAGCAACAATATTAGATTTGTTAACGCGGATAAAGGGGTGAGTTTCTAAGGCTTTTTCAATTTCCTTAAGTGTAAGGTAAGTGGTATGCGTTTCAGATTTGGTTATGATCTGTATATAATTTTGCAGGGCCTTAATGTAAAGTATTTCGTCGATGGCAATGTTAGAAAAAGCATATTTGTGATCACCCTTAATATAGAGGGCTGCCACCTGATCGGGTTCTTTGTAAGTAGCCTTAACGTTATTGGCTTCTTTTTTTAAAATCCTATCGATACCCAGCGCGAATTTTGCGAAAGATATAGGCTTAAGTAAGTATTGATCCGATTGTACGTCAAATGCTTGCAGGGCATAATCTGGATGAGCAGTTGTGAATATTAGATATTTGGCTTTCTCCCTAATATTTTTCGCAAGCTCTAAGCCATTGATGCCGGGCATGTCAATATCCATAAACAATAAATCTATCTCATCATCGGTGCTTATTTCAGTAAGTGCTTGCACAGGACTGGTAAAGGTCTTAAAAATTGTCAGTCCCGGCATTTCTGCAATGTGGTCTGTTAATACCTCAATTGCGTGTTGCTCGTCGTCTATAACAACGCATTTTAGATTCATGTTTATTAAATATGTTTGTTTTATTTGATTTGAATGCAAGTTAAATAAAAATGAATTGATTTAGCAAATGGGCTAAAAAAAAACTCAATTCGGTTTCGTCTAAAAAAACTATAGGTTTCGTGTAATATTCTACGGGGTTGATGTAAAAAACTTACCTAACAAACTTCTTTTTGTAATCTTTAAACTGTTTGCCAAAAACAAATAAACATCTACCTGCCCATTATTGTGTAGCCTGTGGATAAGAAAATAAAAACAGGCCATACAACACTGGGTTTTAGATTTTATTAAAACTTAAAGAAGAATTAAAAAATACCGAAAAACAAAAAGAAATATTCCCCTACATCTATCTATCGCCAAATGAAACACAACGAATACGAATACTTACTTAATAAAATCTACTACAAGGGGATTCTTAAAAGTCAGGGAATCAACGCAGATATGTATCAGAGAATGCAGAATGAATATAGCAATCTTGATGTACCTAGTCTTGTAAAAGGAAAACTTGATAGCGATTATGCATTCAGAAAGTCTTTCCTGGTTGTCCGCAATTTTGTTCAACAAGCGATTAAAGATGGTTTGAAAAGCTTCCAGTTTACCATGAAAGCAACTGATATCAACAAATTAACCTACATGGTTGACATGTTGAACAGAAACTTTTTTGATAAACAAAGTTTAGATCAAATTATCACTACAGCAAATTCGGTATTCAATCAATACAATTTAAAAAACTAACCACCTATAAAAGATAATAACATGGAATTAAAAGATGAAATTGGGCAATTTGCCGTAAGAATCAAGAAAATGCTTCCACAGGTACAATCTGAAGATCTGACAAGGAATGCGTTGGTAATGCCTTTTATCCAAATCTTAGGATTCGACCCATCTGAGGTTCAGTCTGAAGCAGTGTTAGACTTTGGGGTTAAAAAAAGTAAAAAAGTGGATTATACCATTATGAAAGATGGTGAGCCAACAATTTTGGTTGAATGTAAACACCATAATGAGAATTTAGATATCCATGATTCGCGTTTATCTAAATATTTCCGCAAAACAAAAGCGAAATATGGCTTATTAACAAATGGCTTGGTATACCGTTTCTATACAGAGAAAATGGTGAGATCGAAGAAAAATCAAGAGCCTTTGTTCGAATTCAAACTAACCGATACCAAAGCAGCAACTATTGCTAAAATGATCGAAGACCATAAAGATTACTTTAATGTAGATCAAAAGCAAACACCAATCGTAAGCTAAAAAATATTAATATTGACTTAAAGGTTCCGATCACATCGGAACTTTTTTTATGCCCTAACTGCATCTAAAAATAAAAGGGAGAAACCAAATCGGTTTCTCCCTTTTATTGTATTATTAGGGTTGCCTAATTAAATCAGCTCCACGCTTCTGCTTACAAATGCTGTTAATTCTGCACCGGTTAGCATGCCTTGTGCCAACAGCGCTAAATCTACCGCCTGTTTAGCTAAAGTACTTTGCTCAGCTTCATCAGACTTTAAAATCTTACTGATTAACTTGTGGTTTCCGTTAATGGCAACCTTATAGTTATCCGGCATTTGTCCGTAGAAGCCCATTCCGCCACCCATTGCGGCCATATCCTTCATACGGCGCATAAACTCATCCATGGTAATGGTAACAGGTAACTCTTCAGGGTGTAAAGCCACAATTTCTACCTGCATACCTGGTTTGGTAATGGCCTTTTCAAAGATTGAAGTTACTTCCTTCACCTGATCTTCCGTTAAAACGTGCTCATTTTGCTCATCTTTTTCAATCAATTTATCTGCAACGCTAGAATCAACCCGTTTAATTGATGTTTTTTCTAGTTTCTGTTCCAGCTGATTAATAAAGTGGTTATCGATAGGTGAATCCAGGACTAAAACATCGTAATCTTTTTTATTGGCCGACTGGATAAAAGCATCTTGTTTAGCAGCATCGTTGGTGTATAAATAAACCACTGTGCCATTTTTGTCGGTTTGAAGTGCAGATACCTTCTCTTTGTATTCTGGTAGAGTGAAAAGCTCATTTTTAGTGTTGCCAACCAAAGCAAAATCTTTGGCTTTATCATAAAACTTCTCTTCGCTGATCATGCCGTATTTTACAAAAAGACCAATGTCTTTCCACTTATCTTCATAAGCTTTACGGTCTTTAGCAAATAATTCGCCCAATTTATCAGCAACCTTTTTAGTGATGTAGTTATTGATCTTTTTAACGTTGCTATCAGCCTGTAAGAAACTACGTGATACGTTTAATGGGATATCCGGAGAATCGATTACACCATGTAACAACATTAAAAATTCTGGGACAATATCTTTAACTTCATCCGTAATAAATACCTGACGGGAATATAATTTGATTTTGTTGCGTTGCATTTCGAAGTCGTTTTTCAACTTAGGGAAATACAATACGCCCGTTAAATTAAATGGATAATCAACATTTAAATGAATCCAGAATAATGGTTCTTCGCTAAATGGATATAATTCTCGGTAAAAGCTCAAATAATCCTCGTCTGACAAATCTGCAGGAGCTTTTGTCCAGATCGGATTGGTGGTGTTGATAATGTTATCAACCGCTACATCAACGAATTTTGCTTTGCCTTCTTCATCAACACCATCTTCAACAGATTCTGTTTTGGTACCAAATTTAATTGGAACAGGTAAAAATTTAGCATATTTATCAAGGATTTCCTGAAGTTTGTTTTCTTCTAAAAACTCTTCCGAATCTTTGTTTACATGAAGAATGATATCTGTACCACGGCTGGTTTTAGTACCCTCAGTAATTTCAAATTCAGTACTGCCATCGCAAACCCAACGTGCAGGCTCAGCACCATCCTGATATGATAAAGTTTGAATTTCTACTAAATCAGCTACCATAAAAGCTGAATAGAAACCTAAGCCAAACTTACCGATGATTTCGTTGGCATCTTTAGCATCTTTAAATTTTTCTACAAACTCACTTGCGCCAGAAAATGCAACCTGGTTAATGTATTTTTTGATCTCTTCGGCAGTCATTCCCAAACCGTTATCACTAATGGTAATGGTTTTTGCGTCTTTATCAACAGCAACTTGTACCAGCGGCTGGCCAACTTCTCCGTTAAACTGACCTAATGAACCTAGTCTTTTAATTTTTTGAACAGCATCTACTGCGTTAGAAACCAACTCACGAAGAAAAATTTCGTTATCAGAGTATAAAAATTTCTTAATTATCGGGAAGATGTTCTCGGTATGTATCGAGATATTTCCTTTTTCCTGTATGCTCATATGTAAATAAATTGTTTAATCTATATCCTGCATAACAAGGGCTGTTCCAAAAGAATTTGTTTGCCAAAATGACAGTGCTGGATAGAAGATGGATAATGGAAAATGTGAGATGCAAAAGGGTGGACGGATTATAAAGTAAGGGTGTGCCTACAGTATTTAGCGTTTCTCCTTAATAAATCTTAATCTCCTCATGTGTCATCCTGATCTAATAGCTATCAGATTTCTTTTCAGATCTATTTTGATCCTTTCGTCTGCGGCCCAAACCACCCATTATTCCCTTTCCTGTTATCTATTCTTCTTCACCATATGCCAGTTCGATATCAATAAACTGGATAATCAGCGAGCATATATTGCCATCAATATCAAAACCATAATAAACAGGGTAGGTACCATCGCCAAAGCCGCTTTGAAAAAATGGGATATGATATTCTGTATCAGGAATCTTCCAATTGATCCAGTCACCGCCTTCGCGTTGATAAGTAGGGTTTTCGGCGTAATTGGTGGCGAAAAGTGCTGCGAAATAATCATCATATAAGTTTTTACCAGGATTTTCTTTATTAAATTTATCCTGAAAGGCACAGAAATGTTTCAAAGTTTCCTTATCCAAAACACAACCTAAACCTGCGTCAACATTGAATCCGAAAAATTCGCCCTCATTAAAATCAACCAGATCTTCGGTTCCGATTAACGCTTCTTCAAACCTGATAGCGTCGTAAGCAGTAAATCGTACTTTCACGGCCGCGTAACGTGCGCAATCTTCATCATCGGGTACCACAACAGCTGCTGTTACAGGAAATTCTCCTGTAGGTACTTTTATTAAATAGGGTTCAGCATCTTTTTGGATATAAACCAATGGATCGCGAACCAAAATATCACCTGTTGGGATAGAAACACTGCCCAGCTCGAGGTGATCGATCTTTTTACCCGCTACAACTGTTTCTTCAAAATAATCGTTAAGGTTATTGGGGCAAGCCAACAGATTCCGTTTTTCGTTCCAGGTTTTTAACCACGTTTCGCTTGGTATCATTATGTTTAATTTTGAGTTATACAGATAAATTGGACATAAAAATAAAAAAGCCAGGAAAATTTATGGTCTTCCTGGCTAATATTTTTGGTTGGATAAAAGTTAATTCAAATGAAAACTTGGCTTGTCTTCTTCTAGTGAAAGAATTTTGGTGATCTTTTTAAGCAATACATCCATTTGGAAAGGCTTCGATAAGAAATCATCCTGACCGTAATTTAAGGTGGTAAAATCTTTTGGATCGTACAAACCAGAAATCAATAAAATTGGAATTTTCGAAGTGCTTTCTATCGATTTCAACTGCTCACATAAAACGCGACCATCAATATGACCAAGAGAAATATCGAGTAAGATTAAATCCGGGTTGAAATTTTCGATCCTGTTAAAAATTTCTTCACCATCATTAAGTGCCGAGACTTTAAAGCCTCCGATTTCCAGTATCAATTGTATGGTTTCTAAAACCTCAATATCATCGTCTACTACCAGTATTCTCTTCATATATGCCAGCAATTTATATGCTATTAAAAATATAACAACAGTTAGTGTGGTTATGTTTACAATCTTAAGAATATTTTAACAATAAATTTATAATTGCAGAAAAATAGATGCTCAATTTAACTAGCCTGTTTTACAATACCTTCTTTATGCAAGATGAAATTGAACAGATCTTCAATTGGTTTTTGTAAGATTTTTCCAGGCTCGATACCATTTTCGATCAGTACTGAAATTAATGTTTCTTGATAATAGTAAGCTATAGAACCAACAAAATGGCAAGGAACATCTTTATGTTTGGGATAGTCTTTAACATTGGTATCCACAAATTCCTGGAAACCGGTTCTTAAAATACCCTGAATAAATGGATGGTCTTTATGGCTGGCCATAAAGCGACTAAAACCCGCTAAATAGATATTTGGAAAAGGTTTTTGGTAAACATTGGTAATAATCTGTTCTTTATCAGCAGGAAAAGTTGTTTTGAATTCGGCTGCTAAATTTGCAGGCATTTTATTGTAAAGGTAACTTAACAGCACTTTTTTACCGAAGAAAGTACCGGAACCTTCATCGCCGAGTACATAACCTAAGCCATGATGACCATCGTGGATTTTCTTTCCATCGAAGTAGCAGATATTCGAACCTGTACCTAAAATGCAATTTAAACCTTCGGCATTACCACAGGTAGCGTATACCGATCCTAAAAGATCATGGTCTACAGAAATAAAGGCGTTTCCAAAAACCGCTGATAAGCCGTTTGAAACTACTTCATGTTTATCTGGCGAAGAACAACCCGCACCAAAAAAATAGATTTCTTTTACCTCATCTGCATGTTGTACCAGGGATTCGTTTTTAGCAATCAGCTTGGTAATTTCTTGCTCACTTAAGAAATAAGGGTTTATTCCAGGGGTGCTAAATTTAATGGTTTCACCATTATGATAGCCCATCCAATCGGTTTTTGATGAGCCACTATCTGCAACAAGTATCATGGGATTAAATATAAAAATTAATTAGATAAATTTATATTTCCACTGATTTCTTTCAGTGTTGTTTCCGCTATTTTAGCCTGATATTGCATTTCGATGAAACGGTTCTGTGCATCAATTGCATTACGTTGTGCTTCTCTTAACTCTAACGGTGCAATGCTGCCCAAACGGTATTTGGCTAAAGTAATATCGAGGTTTTCTTTTGCGATGTCTACATTCCTTTGCTCTAATTTAATCAGATCCAGATAGGTACTGTAATTTTGGTATGCGGTTAGCAGCTGTGAATTGACATCGAGCTTGGTTTTGTTTAAGGTAAGTGTCGAATTGTCGATCTCAATCTTCGCATTGCGTTCTTGTTGGCGCTGTAAAAAACCATTAAACAGGTTGATGCTTGCGGTGACGCCATACGTAAAGCCATTTGCGGCAAACTTCTGGTTAAAGCCCGTTGGACTGGTGCTGTTTGCCCGGCTATAGCCCGAATTTAAGCTAATGGAGGGATATCTTGCCCCACGTATAGATTTTAAGTTTAATGAAGCAATCCGCTGATTAATAAAGGCATTCTGTACATTTGGGTTCTGCTGCTCGGCCATTTCGGCCATTTTAGAGAATAAGATGCCTTTATCTACATCAATACTATTGTCTACAGAAAATGCAGTGCTAATGTCTCTCACCATTAATTGGTTTAAGCGCACTTTAGCTACCTGCAAAGCATTTTTGGTCTGCAGATAATTTGAAGTATCCGTATTGTAATCTACCTGTGCAGTTAATACATCCAGTTTAGAACCTCGGCCAAGTTGTAATTTCGTTTTGGCAATGTTGGTACGCAGTACCGAAACATCCATGGCACTATCGGCTGCGATAACGAGCTGTTGCTGTCTTACGATATCATAATAAGCCGTAATCACGTCGGCAACGGTATTCAGTATGGTTAAACGGGAATTTAGCTCACCCTGCTTTTGCAGTTCTTTTAAACGGTCGTAATTGGCAAACATGCTAAAGCCATCAAAAATGGTCCATTTTAAATCGGCACCATAACTGTTATTGGTACTTTTGGCACCTGTAATTACCCGGTCGGGACCTGTAGCTGGCGTTTGTGTGGTATTTTGGATACTTCCGCTATTGGTATAACTTCCCGTAAGGTTAGGCAACATGCCGGCATTACCAATATTGGCATTGTTTTTTGCGATATCGATCTGGTTTTTACTGATCTTGATATCGTAATTATTCTGTAAAGCAACAGTTATCGCCTCCTGCAGGCTCAGTTTTTCCTGCGCAAAACCCGAAAGGGATAAGCTTAACAACAGGATAAATATTTTTAATTTCTTGCTCATCTTATTCTTCTGTATGTAAAGCTTCTTGTTCAAAACGATGGGCTTCTTTTAATTCTTTATTTGGTTTGTATGGCTTAGCCCAGTAGGAATAGATGGCAGGGATTACAAACAGGGTTAACACCAATGAGAATAATGTACCGCCCACGATTACTGTTCCCATACTCATCCTGCTTTTTGCCGCGGCGCCCAGAGCAAGGGCAATAGGTAAGGCACCAATTGCAATGGCCAAACTGGTCATTAAAATGGGGCGCAAACGCGAAACAGCGGCTTCCCGTATGGCTTCCGGGATCGGAATACCTTTTTCTTTTAGCTGGTTGGCAAACTCCACGATTAAAATACCGTTTTTGGTTACCAGACCGATGAGCATAATGGTACCGATCTGACTAAAAATATTCCAGCTTTGTCCGCATAACCAGAGCGATAAAAATGCACCTGCAACAGCCATTGGTACGGTTAATATGATAATGATCGGGTCTTTAAAACTTTCAAACTGTGCCGAAAGGATTAAATAAACGAGTAAAAGTGCCAAACCAAAGGCAAAGAAGGTATTCGAAGAACTTTCTTGAAAATCCCGCGATTCCCCGCTTAAATCGGTAGAAAAGGTTTCATCCAGAACTTTTTTAGAAATGGCATCCATCGCGTCGATACCCTCGCCAATGCTTTTTCCCGGTGCTAAACCTGCCGAAACAGTGGCAGCGATAAAACGGTTGTTCCTGTACAATTGCGGCGGACTACTTTCTTCTTTGGCCGTAACCACGTTATCGAGCTGAACCAGTTCACCTTTGTCGTTACGTACATAAACCGAACTCAGATCCAGAGGATCTTTTCTGTCTCCACGGTCGAACTGACCAATCACCTGGTACTGTTTTCCATTCATGAAGAAGTAGGAGAACCTTTGTCCACTTAAACCTAAATTAAGTGTTTGGGCAATGGCCGAGATGGAAACACCTAAGTTTTTAGCTTTATCCCGATCGATGGTTAAGTTAATCTCGGGTTTGTTAAATTTCAGGTTCACATCAGATATGGTAAAGGTTGGGTCTTTCGAAACCGCATCCATAAACAAAGGAATTTTCTCCCTTAACTTCTCGAAATTTTGTGCCTGGATGATATAGCTGATCGGTAATCCACCACGGCGACCAACAGATATTGTAGGTTGCTGGTTTACAATGGTTTTACCTTCGGTGTATTTTTTTGTCACCCTGGTCAGCATATCGGCAATATCTTTTTGCGAGCGCTCACGATCT
Organism: Pedobacter humicola; assembly: GCF_056490705.1. Lineage (NCBI taxonomy): Bacteria > Pseudomonadati > Bacteroidota > Sphingobacteriia > Sphingobacteriales > Sphingobacteriaceae > Pedobacter > Pedobacter humicola. Next base: position 357,802 of record NZ_JBWJIG010000005.1, read on the forward strand.
TCAGGATCGGTTAAACCCATCCGTACAAAACCAGAGTTTACAGATCCCGATCCACCAAAACCTGGCGAAGTAATGGTAATGTTTACATTTTTTTCAGGCACGGAATCAATCACCAGTTGGTTCAGTTTCATAATAAACTGATCGGTATACGCAAATGATGCACCTTCTGGCGTGGTTGCATTGATGTTTATTGCACTTCTATCATCATAAGGGGCTGTTTCTTTTGGTAAAACCTTCCAGAACAAGAAAATGAGGCCCATACACACCAAAATAATCGGGATGGAAAGCCATCTTCTATCTAAAAATTTATTCAGATTTGATTCGTAAGCATCATTTAATTTCACAAAATAAGGTTCTGTCCAATTGTAAAATCTGGATGGTTTATGTCCGCCTTTTTTCATCAGGTAGGCATTCAGCATTGGAGTAAGGGTTAGCGATACAAAAGCCGAAACCAATACGGCTGCACCAATTACGACCCCAAATTCTCTAAATAAGCGGCCAACAAAACCCTGTAAGAAAATTACGGGCAAAAATACAGCTGCCAGGGTAATGGAGATCGAGATTACCGCAAAAAAGATTTCATTTGATCCTTTAATGGCAGCCTCAATTGGCGACATACCTTCTTCTACTTTTTTAAAGATATTTTCGGTAACCACAATACCATCATCTACCACCAAACCCGTTGCCAGTACAATAGCCAGTAAACTCAGTACGTTGATCGAAAAGCCAAAGGCATACATAATGAAGAAAGTGAAAACCAGCGATACCGGAATATCGATCAAAGGCCTGAATGCAATCGCCCAATCTCTAAAGAACAGATAGATGATCAAAATTACGAGAACCAAAGATAAACCAATGGTTTCGGCTACTTCGGTAACCGAACGTTTGATAAAGAGCGTATTATCTAAAGCAACCTTCAGTTTAATATCCTGAGGGATATCAGCCTTTAATTTATCAAAACGGTTGTAAAATTCTTTACTGATATCAAGGTAATTCGCACCGGGCTGCGGAATAATGGCAATAGCCACCATCGGTTTGCCCGATTCGCGTAAGATGGTTTCCTCATTTTCCGGACCTAAAACGGCATAACCAACATCTTTTAATTTGATTACCTGGTTGCTGTCTGTTTTTAAGATCAGGTTGTTGAATTCGCTTTCGTTGGTCAGTTTTCCTAAAGTTTTAACCGTAAGCTCTGTGGTTGCCCCAGTTATTTTACCTGAGGGAAGCTCTACGTTTTCATTGTCTAAAGCGGTAACAATATCCTGCGAAGTTAAGCCATAAGCACTTAGTTTATTCGGGTCCATCCAGATGCGCATCGCATATTTCCGCTGTCCCTGAATCTGCACACTGCTTACTCCCGGAATGGTTTGGATACGGTCTGCAATTACGTTTTCGGCAAAATCACTTAATTCTAAGGTATTGCGTTTATCACTTTGGATCGTCATCGACAAAATCGGATCAGAGTTGGCATCGGCCTTACTTACTACCGGTAAGCCGTCGATATCTTTTGGTAAGGTACGCGCGGCTTGAGATACTTTATCGCGCACATCATTGGCGGCTTCTTCAATGTTTTTATCGAGGTTAAACTCGATAGTGATATTACTCGTTCCCTGGTTACTGGATGAAGAGATATTCCGGATCCCGTCAATCGAATTGATCGATTTCTCCAAAGGTTCGGTAATCTGCGATTCTATAATATCGGAATTCGCACCCGGATAGGAAGTCCTTACCGAAACTACGGTTGGATCAATAGATGGATACTCTCTAACCCCCAGAAAGGTATAACCGATTATCCCAAAAAGGACAATCAATAAGTTCATCACAATAGCCAAAACCGGCCTTTTTATACTCGTGGTGGAGATACTCATTATTGATTGTTTTTATTTTTTTTATCCTCGTTATTCACCCTAAAACTATATACTTTAGCTTCTTTTGGTAATTGTGCGTTCATGATAAGCAATCTGTTCTGTATGTCTACCGTTGCACTGTCTATATTTCTATTCATATTAAATTCAACTATAATATTGCCATACCCATTTTGAGCTATCGCTGATATTTTATGGATATTACTAATGTTTGAAATTTCTTTTTGCAAAGGATCCAAAACCTTCAATTTTATGGCAACCGAATCTGCCTCAGCATGAGATACATACACCCGCATCACGGCTGGCTCTTTAGGAGTTTGCTTACAGCTAACCATTCCAAAAGCCATATTTGTTGCCGTAATCAAGGCTGTTTTTTTTATATCCCCGGTTGAGATCATCATCACTATTGTTTAACCAGATGAACTTTTACAGGAGCATCTTTCTTTAAAGCCATCGATCCGGTTGTTAATACCGTATCGCCAACTTTTAATCCTGAGGTGATGACGATGTTTTCATCGGTACGGGTTCCGGCCTCAACTTTAACTTCCTGTGCTTTCCCATCTTTCTGGATATACACAATTTTACCCTTTAAAACAGGAACTACTGCTTCGTTGGGAATAAGAATGGCATCTTGAAGGGTATTTAAGGCCAGTTTAATTTTAGCGAACGAACCCGGTAACAGTAGGTTGTCGGCATTGGGTGCCAGGGCCCTGATCTGTAATGTTCTGGTTGCCGCATTAATACCAGGTTCTATGGCATACACCTTTCCTTTATTTTCTTTAGCAGAACCATCAGTGGTAAAGGTAATTTCCGAATTCAGTTTAATCTGCCCGGCATATTTCTCAGGAACCGAGAAAGTAATTTTAACCGGGTTGGTGCTTACCAGATTGGCAATTACTGTTGCTGGTGTTAAATAAGTACCTGCAGAAATGCTGCGTAAACCCACTCTACCAGTAAAAGGTGCACGGATAGTCGTTTTAGCCAATTGCGCCCTGATGAGTTGGGCTTGTGCCTGTAATGATTTTAGATCGGCTAAAGAAGTATCGTATTCTTCCTGACTGATTGCACCTTTCGCTAAAAGTTGTTTTGCCCGGTTTTCATTTGTGCCCGAAAGTTTTTGTTTAGTCAATGCATCTTGTAGTTGTGCCTGTATATCCCGGTCGTTTACTTTTACCAGTACGCTTCCTTTTGATACGGTTGTGCCTTCCTGAAAAAAGATCCCGGTAACCAGGCCAGATACTTCGCTCTTCAATACAACAGATTCGTTGGCATCGATAGCGCCGGTAACCTCTAAATCGTTATCGAATGATGTTGCTTTTACTACAACGCCATCTACCACCAGTGGCGCCGATTTTCCATCTTTAGCGCCTGCTTTACCTTTTCCCGCGCCTGCAGATGCCCCGCCTTTTCCTTCCAGCTTTTTGTTTGCGTTAATTCTGTAATATACCAGATAGGCCAAGCCCACCGCTAAAACAGCATAGATAATATACCTTTTCTTCATGTTTATATTTGTGTCGTGCGTATTCCGAACATTAAAAATAAGATTAATGTTCCAGAATTAGAGCGCAAAAATATTCAAATAGTTTAGTCCTAAATTTGTTGTATTAAGGATGTTACCGATTTTAGTCCGGAGTTGGGAGCCGGAAGTCCGAAGTCTGAGGACAAAATAATAAGGCTTTCGCTATGAAATAATCAGTAAATTGGGGTTTGATGCACCTTAAGTGCCAAAGTTTATCTTGTTTTCTTTAAATCGCCAACGCCTTGTGCAAGGCAAAGCGAAACAACTATTTTACACCACATTTAGCTATTTTGTTCTAAAACCTCATCAATAAATATAAATTTGCAGCAAAACAAGTGAATATGTTTAATAAAAAATCAATTTTTAGTTTAGTTTTATTACTAACGTGTATTATGGCAGCGAAGGCGCAAGTAAAGATAGGCTTTGAGGTTTCCTTTAAAGAACCACAGGCACACTATGCTGAAGTTCAGATGAATATTGCTGGATTGGCAAAAGATTACGTTGATGTAAAAATGCCAGTTTGGACACCAGGTTCTTATCTGGTACGTGAGTTCGAAAAGAGTGTTGAAGAATTTAAAGCTACCGCTGGAGGAAAAACCGTTAAAGTAGAAAAGGTAAGGAAAAATACCTGGCGGATTTTCTCGGCAAAAGCGGCAAATATTCAGATCAATTACCGTGTTTATGCATTTGAGATTTCGGTACGTACACCTTTTATCGATGAGTCACATGCCTTTTTATCCCCAACAGGGATTTTTATGCACCCTGATGGTTTGATCAAATCGCCAAGTACGGTAAAAATCATTCCTTTTAACAGCTGGAGTAAAGTGTCTACTGGTTTAACGCCTGTTGCTGGTGAACAGTTTACTTATAAAGCGACCGACTTTGATATTCTTTACGATAGCCCTATTGAAGTAGGTAATCAGGATATTTTCGAATTTATGGCTTCTGGTGTTCGCCATGAGGTAGCCATGTACGGTGGTGGCAATTACGATAAGGAAAAACTTAAGGTTGATATGGCTAAAATTGTAGAACAGGAAACTGCAGTTTATGGCGAAAACCCAAATAAATATTACCTTTTTATTGTACATAACTTTTTAAAAGGAGGTGGAGGTCTGGAGCATTTAAACTCTACTACCTTAGGGGCAAGCAGAAATGCTTATAATACTGCTGAAGGGTACAAAGGCTTTTTGAGTTTGGTGGCGCATGAGTATCATCACCTTTGGAATGTGAAACGCCTGCGCCCGGTAGCATTAGGTCCATTCGATTATGATAACGAGAATTATACCACCAATCTCTGGGTGGCCGAAGGTTTTACCTCGTATTACGAAAATAAATATGTGCACAGGGCAGGTTTTACAGATGTAAATGAGTTTTTGAAAGACCTGGCTGGCGGTGTGGCAACCGTATTAAATACGCCGGGTGCGAAATACCAATCCGCTGCTGCTTCCAGTTACGATGCCTGGATTATTGGTTACCGCCCGAATGAGAACTCTAAAAACAATTCGATCTCTTATTATAACAAAGGAGAAGTGATCGGAATTTTGATGGATCTCGAAATCATCAATGCAACAAAAGGCACCAAAAGTTTGGATGATGTGATGAAAGCCATGTATTTACAATGTAAAACGTTGAAACGTGGTTATACCGATGCAGAATTTAAAGCCATGGTAGAAAAAATATCAGGAATAAGCTTTACCAATTTCTGGGCAAAATATGTGAATGGCGTTGATGATGCCGAGTATGTAAAATATTTTGGTTACGCTGGTGTTGATGTTTCAACGGAAAATGCAACGCCAGGTAAACCGGTTACAGGTGCTTCAGGTCAGTTAACCAACGAAGGCCTGGTAATTACTTCAACAACACGAAATTCTGCTGCCTGGATCAGCGGGTTAAATGTGAACGATGTGGTGCTAAGCTTAGATGAGACTTCTTTAAGTGATGCATTATCAACTATAAGGTTAAGAAGCCCTTTAATATCACTGGATATATTGCCTTTGGTAACCAAAAAGAACATCGGAGATGTGTTGAAACTAAAAGTTAAACGCGATGGCTTAGAAAAAGAAATTTCTTTAACCTTAAAAGAAAACCCGAGCGTACGTTTACAAGCAACCATAAACGGAAATGCAACACCAGCTCAAAAGGCCGTGTTGAAAAAATGGACGGGGATTTAGTCAGTCTCCGGTTAAAAGTTTTCAAATAGCAGTTAACATAAACTTCATAAAAAAATCCCGTAAGATGTATTTCTTACGGGATTTTTTATATCATACTGTAAGCTAAGCGTTTATCGCCGTGCGCCGAACGCTTTGCCTAGAAAGTATATCTAAAGCCTAAGCCAAATCTACCAGCGTTAAAATCGCTATCGTTGCTTCCGATATAAAGTCTTGGTCTCCAGTCTAAAGCCAGGGCCAGTGGAGCGCCAGAGAATTTGTAATCTAAACCAACCATTGGAACTAAATAGAAACTAGAACCGCCATCATACAATTGAATAGATGGACCACCACCTAAATACCAATCTAAACCTTTTGCTCCAGGGATTGAAGAATTGTATTGAAGGAAAGCCTGGATAATAGTAGAGTTTCCACCAAATAAAACATCACCTTGAATAGCTGCTTTTGAGCTGAAGTGATGTCTGATCGAAGGACCAACCAATGTTGCGCCATCTCCAAAATCTATACCCAAACCTAGTCCGGTTTTATAGTTTTGAGCTTTAACGGTTGTAGTGGTAAGGGCAAACAATGCAATGCATCCTAAAATTGTAAATAACTTTTTCATAATTTAAATGTTTTTGTAAAATAATTATCAGCCTAACAACTTTAATGCCGTTTATGTTTTTTTGGTCAAAATCTAAAATGATAAAAACAATGCTTGCATAGTAATTTTGTAATCACTAAGTTTATTTAAATATTTTTTACCGGAGGTAAATACAACGATTTATTCATCGTGAGGTATTATTTTCAATAAAGAAGCATATAGATATCAATCTTTATGTTTGATTTTTTAACTTAACCAAATATTATACGATTCATATGGCGGCAGAAATTAAACGGGTTTTTGATCTTTTGAAATATAGCCTCGAAAATCCTAAGCAAGAATTCATCAGCGGAAAAATTAAGGGAAAATGGATAAATTATAGTACATCCGATTTTTGTGCCACTGTTGATCACCTAAGCCGTGGATTGATTAAACGGGGAATTGCCAAAGGGGGCAGGGTTGCGGTAATGTCGCACAACAGGCCCGAGTGGAACATTGCAGATTTTGCGGCAAACCAGATCGGTGCGTACCAGATTCCTTTATATCCAACCCTCGCCGAACACGATATTCAGTTTATATTAAAAGATGCGGAAATTTCCATCATTTTCGTGGCCGATGAAGAACTGTATAAAAAAATCAAACCCTGCGCCGATGCAATAAGCCCTGATATCAAAATTTATAGTTTTGACGAAATTACCGAAGCCGAACACTGGAATGTTTTGATTGAGGCAGGCAAAGCAAATACCGATATCAATTTAGATGAATACCGCGATAAAGTTGCCCCCGAAGATATTTTAACTTTAATTTATACCTCTGGTACCACAGGCACACCCAAAGGGGTTATGTTAACACATAACAACCTCGTGGCAAATTTTGTAAACTCAGCGGTGGTAATGCCCGAAGGTGTTAAAAAAGGATTAAGCTTTTTGCCTTTGTCACATATTTTTGAACGCATGATCATTTATTTATACCTCTTTAATTATACCGGGGTGTATTATGCCGAAAGTATGGATACCATTGTGGCCGATATTCAGCATGTAAAACCCAATGCATTTTCTACCGTTCCACGTCTGCTTGAAAAGGTATACGATAAGATTATGGAGAAAGGAAAAGCGCTAACAGGAATCAAAAAAGGCATTTTCTTCTGGTCAGTTGCTTTGGCCGAAAAATATACCATTGATGCAGGAGCCTGGTACAATTTTAAATTGGGGATTGCCCGCAAGCTGGTTTTTAAAAAGTGGCAGGAAGCGCTGGGAGGTGAAATTGTGGTCATTGTATCGGGCGGAGCAGCATTAAATCCGCGTTTGGCCAGAATCTTCTGGGCGGCAGGCATGCCGGTTTTCGAAGGTTACGGATTAACAGAAACTTCACCCGTAATTACGGTTAACCACTTCGGTGGAACCCTGTTCGGATCGGTTGGGGAAGTAATTAAAGGTGTGGAAGTTAAAATCGCAGAAGATGGTGAGGTTTTAACCCGTGGGCATCAGGTGATGAAGGGTTATTACAACCGACCTGATTTGACTGATGAAGCGGTAGACAAAGAAGGCTGGTTCCATACCGGGGATATTGGGGAACTGGTTGATAACCGTTTCCTAAGAATCACCGACCGTAAAAAGGAAATGTTTAAAACGGCAGGTGGTAAATATGTTGCCCCGCAGATGCTGGAAAATAAATACAAAGAGTCGATCTTTATCGAACAGATTATGGTGTTGGGCGAGAACAGAAAATTCCCTTCAGCCCTGATTGTTCCAAATTTCGAAACCTTAAAAACCTGGGCAGGACGAAAAGGCATTGCTTTTACCTCGAACGAAGAAATCATTAAAAACGAACAGGTGCTTACTAAGTACAGTGAGGTGATAGAAGCCGCAAGTGTAGATTTTGGCAAATGGGAGCAGGTAAAAAGATTTGCCCTTTTACCAAAAGAATGGAGTATCGATGGCGGTGAGCTCACCCCAAAATTAAGCTTGAAAAGAAAAGTAATTACCGAAAAAAACAGTGAGGTAATCGAAAAAATATATAAAGATGCTGAAAACTATAAAGCCCCTCAATAATTTTAAAAGATCGTTCCTATCCCTCACCTGTATGGTATTGTTGGCTGGTTGCGTAACCGGACAATTGGGTAAAAACAATAGTGGCGAATATAAAAATGGGATGGTGGTTTCTGCCCATCCCGAAGCCTCTCAAGTGGGGATAGATATTTTAAAAAAGGGCGGCAATGCCGTTGATGCTGCTGTGGCGGTGCAGTTTGCGCTTGCCGTAGTGTACCCAAATGCCGGGAATATTGGCGGTGGTGGCTTTATGGTATACCGTGGGGCAAATGGCGAAATCAATGCTTTAGATTTTAGAGAGAAAGCAGCTGCATCAGCGGGTAGGGATATGTACCTCGATTCGGCGGGTAATCCGATAGTTGATAAAAGCCTTTACGGGCATTTAGCGGCCGGAGTTCCGGGATCGGTTGATGGCATGGTTGAGGCGCATCAAAAATATGGCAGATTATCCTGGGCAGAGGTATTGCAGCCGGCGATAGACCTGGCACAAAATGGTTTCAAAATCACCAAAAGGCAAGCAAGTGAACTGAATAGTCTGCACCGAAAGTTTATGGATTTTAATCCCAATGGAACGGCCTTTGTGAATTTAGAAAGTACCTGGCAGGAAAATGCTGTATTGGTTCAAAAAGAATTGGCCAATACCTTAAAACTGATTCAGGAAAAGGGAAGGGCAGGTTTTTATGAAGGCGCGGTTGCCGATTCTGTTGTAGCAGAAATGCAACGCGGCAAGGGCTTAATCACCAAAGAAGATTTAAGAAATTATCATTCGGCCTGGCGTAAACCTATTACGGGGAATTACAGAGGTTATAAAATTATTACCATGCCGCCAACTTCGAGTGGTGGCATTGCCTTGATCCAATTGTTACAATCTGTAGAGCCTTTTCCACTAAAAAGGTGGGGACACAATGCCGATTCTACCGTTCAGGTAATTGTAGAAGCCGAAAGAAGGGTATATGCCGATCGTGCTACGCATTTAGGTGACCCCGATTTTTATGCCGTTCCACAACAGCAGCTGGTAAATCCCGGATACAATAAAAACCGCATGGCGAACTTTAACTGGGCTGCGGCAACACCAAGCAGTGAAGTATTGGCCGGCGAAATAAAAGGAGCAGAACATGAAGAAACCACACATTTTTCTATTGTAGACCACGATGGAAATGCTGTTTCCATTACCACAACCTTAAACGGTTCCTATGGATCGCTGGTTGCCGTAAAAGGAGCTGGTTTTCTGCTCAATAACGAAATGGACGATTTTTCTGTTAAACCAGGCGCGCCAAATATGTATGGTTTAGTGGGTGGCGAAGCCAATGCCATTGCACCAAATAAAAGAATGTTAAGCTCAATGACACCCAGTATTGTAGAGAAGGATGGAAAATTGTTTATGGTGGTAGGTACGCCGGGCGGATCGACCATTATTACCTCGGTATTTCAGACGATTATCAATGTAATAGATTTCGACATGTCGATGCAATCTGCGGTAGCTGCAAAAAAGTTTCATCACCAATGGCTGCCTGACGAGGTGTATATAGAAAAGGACGCGGTTGATAGTTTGGCAATAGAAAAATTGCGTGCAAAAGGTTATAAAGTTGAAGTTAGAGGCCCAATAGGAAGAGTAGATGCCATTTTAAAAACCAAATGGGGCAATTATCAGGGCGGTGCCGATCCACGGGGCGACGATAAAGCCATAGGTTATTAGTGTTGAAAAGTTGATAAGTATTTTGACAAGTCTGTATTTTTGGTATGGCTATTGTAAAGGTTATATAACGCTTATTCAACGTTATAATAGAAACTTATGAAATTACAACTATTCAAAACACTACCGGTTGCACTCGCTGGTTTATTAATCGGATCAGTTGCTTCAGCTCAGGAGGGCCCGGCAACTTCAACAACGACATTCAGAACATGGTCGATTGGTGTTAACGCAGGTGTATTAACTCCAGTCTCTCCTTTAGGAGGTAAAAACGATTTTAGCAATAACAAATCGGGTTTTGGTTACGGCCTTTACATCAAAAAACAATTTACACCTTATTTCTCGCTGCGCTTGGATGGAGTTCGTGGTAAATTAAAGGGAGATAACACTGAAGCTTATGAAAGTGGTGCGGTAAACAATTCTCCTGTTAGCGCTTTCGATACAGAATTATCGTATTCTGGAAGTTTGAATGCTGTAGTAAACATGTTCAATATCGATATGTTTAAAAAAGAGAACACTTTACAGCTTTATGCTTCAGCTGGTGCTGGTATTGCCGGTTATAAACCAACGATTACAACTGCATCAGGAACTTCTTTATATGCTGGTGATAAAAACATTCACGAGTTGATTATTCCGGTAGGTTTAGGTGCTAAATTTAAAATTTCTGATGCTGTTAATTTAGATTTAGGCTGGACGATAAATTTTGTTGATGGTGATAACTTAGATGGTTACTACAGAAACGGAAATGACAAATACAACTACGCCTACGCAGGTTTAGAATTTGCTTTAGGAAGTGGAAAACAACTTGCTTTCCATAATCCGGTAGCCCTAACTTATGATGAAGCCTTAAAAGCAAAACAAACTGCAGAAGGTTTAAAATCTGATTTAAATGCCCAAAAAGCTGATAACGCAAAATTACGTGCTGAACTTAACGATATCTTAAAAGATTCAGATGGTGATGGTGTTGCAGATAAATTGGATAAATGTCCTGATACGCCTGCAGGTACTGTAGTAGACGGTTCTGGTTGTCCATTAAAAACTCCTGAAAAAGTTGTCGAAAAAGTAATCGTAACAGAAGAAGATCGTAAAGTGGTTAACGAAGCAATTAAAAACTTAGAATTCGATTTAGGTAAAGCTACTATCCGTTCTAAATCTTACGCTTCTTTAAACAGAGTCGCTGCATTGTTGATTCAGAAAAACTTCAGCTTAAAATTAGCTGGCCACACCGATAACACTGGTTCGAAAGAATTAAACTTACGTTTATCAAAAGACAGGGCAGAATCTGTTAAAGCTTATTTAGTTTCTCAAGGTGCTAATGCATCACGTATTGAGGCTACAGGCTACGGTATGGGCCAACCAATTGCTACGAACAAAACAGCAGCTGGTCGTCAACAAAACCGCCGTGTAGAGTTTACCCTTTACTAGTCTGTGTTTTTAACATACTTGTTGAAGCGCCCCGATTATCGGGGCGCTTTTTTATGTCTCAAAACATCTCTTTCCTGAATTTTTAATGAATCAATTCAATATCTGGTACGTAGGATGCTCGTGAAAATTAAGTGTTGAGATGAACCCTTTTTGAAGCCGGTTTGGGTTCCCGACGGAGCCGCGACAACATGGTTAGCCTGTTTTTAAATATTGAAAAGTCAAGATACCAATCAGGATTTTTGATTTTATGGGCTTAGAAGAACGCGGTCGTTATTGCAGAAACCTGTTCCGATTTCCCCGAAAGGCTTTTTCGCTTCTCCTGGCTATGACGACTATTTTTATCGAATGCCCCCGGAATTCTTATTTAAGCGAAACAATTACTTTTTTGATCTCGCTTAAATCATTCATTTCAAAATTTGGCGATTGCGGATAAAACCGTTGATAGATAATTTTATCGTCTTTGCTGTCGTAAACGCTGATTATTTTATCATCAGATCTTTGGGTGTAAACCACATATTTGATGGGCGTGTCTTGATTCAAGATTAAGCTGTCGAGCGCTTTGTATGGGATAAATTTGAGTTTATAATTATAAGGTTCGGAAATGATACCCGATGGTGGTAAAAGTGCCAGTCTTGATGAAAATACCTGTTTGATGTATTCGGGTACATACAATGTTTCCTTTGCCAGTTCGGGCAGGCGTATTTTATTATAAAACTGGTAATCGATACTACAGTTTTCATTCGCGAGTAATCCATCATTGATCTGTTTCAAATAACCGGTTAAAAGGCCGGGAGACCAGTTGAGGAAATTAGACTTGTTATAAAGATTGGATAACAGATTGTTTTTTATACTTCTTTTTGAGCCAAATTGCTGATCCTGCGTTTCAACAAGCAGGTTGGTGTTGCGATCGGCAAAAAGCGTAACTGTTGCCAGTATACTTTCTTCCTTTATCTTGGGTTTTTTAGATGGTGTTATTAATTTCAGTGCATAAACTACATTTATATTGGTTGTACTGTCTAATTTTTCGGCATAACCATCGAAATAGAAAAAAGAATAATTTGCTACTGTGTCATAGCGCGAAAGTTCTTCGGGTTTAATGATTTTATAGGGTGTAATGGTCCATGTTTTTTTAATGGCCTGATCAAACTTTTCCAGTTCGGCATAATCAGTATACTGTAGCGTGAATAAGGTTGTTGTTTTTTTAAAAGTCTCTAATTTAGGACTGCTTGCAAGACTTTTTCCGAAGTAAGCTACCTGACTTTGGCAAATGCTGCTGCATAAAATAAATAGGCTGAACAGGAATATTCCTTTTACATTTAACATATGGGATGTTTTCATTTGTGCAGGTCTATAATAGGAAAATTTTGACAAATATTTTGAATTTTTCTATTGCATTAACAAAATACATTCGTTAGCTTTGTTATGCAAGCATAATAAATTAATAAAATGAAACAACAACAAACCATAGATTACCACGTTAAGTTTGCCTGGCAAAATATGTTTAATAAATATAATCAAATGGCTTCCAGTTTTGGGATTACGCAGGCCATTGGATATATGCTGATTAATATAGATGATGCCGAGGGGACTGCAGTTTCAAATTTAGCCGGCTTGCTTGGTGTTAAAGCCACGAGTTTGTCACGCATGTTAAACAACATGGAAGAAGCCAATCTGATTTATCGCGAAACCTCTGCGGGGGATAAACGTTCGGTGAAGGTTTTTCTGACCGATTTTGGTAAAGAGAAGAAACAATTGGCCAAGGGGGTTGTTCGGAAATTTAATGAATATCTCGATGAGCATTTTTCTAAAAAAGAGAAAGAGACTTTTATTAATCTGTTGATAAAACTAAATGATATCACGGTAGCCTATACTGTTGATTAATAAATATAATAATCAATCCTGTTTGGTAGGTGCTGCATAAAATGGTGCTATCAAACTACTGAAAAGCAAATAGATAATGAAACGAAGCATTAATAAAGTTGCCGTTTTAGGTTCGGGTATTATGGGGTCGCGTATTGCATGCCACTTCGCCAATATTGGTGTAGAGGTTTTGCTGCTGGATATTGCCCCCAAAGAGCTGAACCCCGAAGAACAGGCAAAAGGATTAACACTGGATAACCCAGCTGTAAAAAACCGGATTGTAAATACAGCTTTGCAAACAGCCGTAAAAACAAATCCATCGCCTGTTTATACCAAAAAAGCATTAAATAAGATCAAAACGGGAAATTTCGATGATGATATGTCGAAAATTGCTGGTTACGATTGGGTAATTGAAGTGGTTGTCGAAAATCTGGATATCAAGAAAAAAGTTTTCGAACAGGTAGAGCAATTCCGTAAACCGGGTACTTTAATTACCTCAAACACTTCGGGTATTCCCATTCATTTAATGGCCGAGGGAAGAAGCGAAGATTTTAAATCGCATTTCTGCGGAACACACTTTTTTAACCCACCCCGTTATTTAAAATTACTGGAGGTTATCCCAACACCACACACACAACCTGAAATTGTAGATTTCCTGATGCATTACGGTGATAAGTTTTTAGGAAAAACAACCGTTTTATGTAAAGATACCCCAGCCTTTATTGCCAACCGTGTAGGTGTTTATTCGATTATGGCGCTTTTGCATCTGGTAGAAAAACTTGACTTAACGGTAGAAGAGGTTGACAAATTTACCGGCCCCGCATTGGGCAGACCGAAATCGGCTACTTTCCGTACTTCGGATGTGGTGGGTTTGGATACCATGATCAAAGTGGCCAAGGGGCTTTATGACAACTGTCCGGATGATAAAGCACACGATTTGTTTAAACTTCCTGCATACGTACAAAAAATGGAAGAGAACAAGTGGCTTGGGGATAAAACGAAACAGGGCTTTTATAAAAAGACCAAAACTGCAGATGGCAAAACCGAAATCCTGGCGTTGGATTTAAAGACTTTGGAATATAAACCACAGCAAAAAGTAAAATCGGCAACTTTAGAATTGACCAAGCCGATTGAGAATCTTCGCGAGCGCATGAAGGTCTTTGCAAAAGGAAAAGATAAAGCGGGCGAATTGTTCCGCCATTCTTCTTTTGGCTTGTTCGAATATGTATCAGATCGTATTCCAGAGATTTCTGATGAACTGTACCGTATCGATGATGCCATGCGTGCAGGTTTTGGTTGGGAACTTGGTCCCTTCGAACTTTGGGATGCCGTTGGCGTTAAAGAAGCTATCGAAGGAATGGAGCAATATGGCAATAAAGCTGCGGCCTGGGTACACGAAATGCTCGATGCCGGAAATACTTCATTTTATAAAGTAGAAAACGGCGTTAAAAAATATTACGATATCCCTTCTAAAAGTTATAAAGCTTTACCTGGCACCGATGAGTTTATCATTTTAGATAACCTTCGCGAGCATAAAACCCTTTGGAAAAACTCAGGTGTTTCAATCATCGATTTAGGTGATGGTATTCTGAATGTAGAGTTCCACACCAAAATGAATACCATTGGCGGTGATGTGATTTCGGGAATCAATAAAGCGATTGATATGGCCGAGAAAGATTACCGTGGTTTGGTAATCGGTAACGATGGTGCTAATTTCTCTGCCGGTGCAAACGTAGGGATGATTTTTATGATGGCGGTTGAGCAGGAGTGGGACGAATTGAATATGGCCATCCGCATGTTCCAGAATACTTCGATGCGTATCCGTTACTCCTCTATTCCGGTTGTGGTAGCGCCGCATAATTTAACTTTGGGCGGAGGATGCGAATTCAGTTTACATGCCGATCATGTTCAGCTTTCTGCCGAAACCTATATGGGTTTGGTTGAGTTTGGTGTAGGTGTGATTCCTGGTGGTGGCGGAACAAAAGAATTTGCCCTACGGGCTTCCGATGAATATAAAGATGATCAGATTGTGCAAAATGCCTTAAAAGACCGCTTTTTAACTATCGGAATGGCTAAAGTTTCTACTTCAGGTTACGAAGCCTACGAACTGGGTTATCTGCAAAAGGATAAATTCTCCATCTCGATGAACCGCAACCGGTTATTGGCCGATGCAAAAGCGAAAGCAATTGAACTGGCCGATGCAGGATATACTAAACCAGTTCAAAGGAACGATATCAAGGTTTTAGGCAAACAGGGTTTAGGGATTGTATATGCCGGAGCGAACAGTATGTACGCGGGGCATTTCATTTCTGAACACGATAAAAAGATCTCCGAAAAACTAGGCTATGTAATGTGTGGCGGCGATTTATCCTCTCCAACAGAAGTAACCGAACAATACCTTTTGGATCTGGAAAGAGAAGCCTTTTTATCACTTGCGGGCGAGCGGAAATCGTTGGAGAGGATCCAGAGTATTATAACAAAAGGGAAACCGTTGAGGAATTAGATGTGAGATAGGGGGGATTAGATTTGAGATATTAGATATGAGACAAGTTGCACCGTTCATAATATTAATGGGTAATAACTCGCAATTCTTGAATCTGAAATCTTAGATTCCTTACTTACTCAAATAGATAGCCTGCAAAGGAAAATGACATATGGTTTTCAGCAAATGCTGGATAAAAAAATTAATAAAGAGACATGAGACACTTGATATGATACAAAAGATTTGAGAAGGTAATTGGTCTCCTATCTAATGTCTCAAATCTCAAAAAATAATAATCGATTTGAATTTGAATTTTGGGCAGGTCTCAAATCTCAAATCTCAGATCTCAAATCTTAAAAAATGGAAGCATATATTATAGCCGGATATCGTACAGCAGTGGGCAAAGCGCCCCGTGGCGTATTCCGTTTTACAAGAGCTGATGATTTAGCCGCAGAAGTAATCAGGGCTTTAGTGGCATCGGTTCCGAATTTAGATAACGAACAGATTGATGATGTAATAGTAGGTAACGCCACACCGGAGGCAGAACAGGGCCTAAATATCGGCCGTATGATTTCGCTGATGGGCCTGGATACCGATAAAGTTCCTGGGGTTACCGTAAACCGTTATTGTGCATCGGGTTTAGATACCATTGCTACAGCTGTGGCGCGAATTAAGGCAGGCATGGCCGATTGTATTATTGCCGGTGGGGTAGAAGTAATGAGTGGAATGCCTTTTGGTGGCTGGAAATTGGTGCCAAACGCAGAGGTGGCCAAAAACAATCCGGATTGGTATTGGGGAATGGGTTTAACCGCCGAGGCCGTGGCTAAAGAGTACAATGTGAGCCGCGAAGATCAGGATGCATTTTCATTAAAATCTCATGAAAAAGCCATTCATGCGATTAAAAACGGTCATTTAAAAGATGGCGTTCTGCCGATCACTGTGAATGAAAACTACCTGGATGCGAACCTTAAAAAGAAAACCCGTTCGTATGTTGTTGATACTGATGAAGGACCACGTGCAGATACCACCTTAGATAAACTGGCAAAACTAAAACCAGTGTTCGATGCGGTGGGAAGTGTAACTGCCGGTAATTCTTCGCAAACATCTGATGGTGCAGCTTTTGTTTTAGTGGTTTCGGAAAAGAAAATGAAAGAACTTAATGCCGAACCGATTGCCAGGTTAGTGAGTTATGGTATTGCAGGCGTTCCACCAAGGATTATGGGTATTGGCCCAATTGAGGCGATTCCAAAAGCGTTGAAACAAGCAGGCCTGAAAAAAGAAGATATCGATTTAATTGAGCTGAACGAAGCCTTTGCGTCACAATCATTGGCGGTAATCAGGACATTAGATTTAAATCCTGATGTGATTAACGTAAATGGCGGAGCAATTGCGTTGGGCCATCCGCTGGGCTGTACAGGAGCAAAATTAACCGTTCAGATCATGAATGAGCTTAAAAGACAAAACAAGAAATACGGAATGGTAACGATGTGCGTAGGAACAGGGCAGGGAGCAGCGGGGATTTTTGAACTTCTTTAGATTGGAGATATGAGATGTAAGATTTGAGAAAATGCATCCGTTCATGCCTGAAACAGATAAATTTTTATAAAATGAATAATTTGAAAGAGTTGAAAATCTGGAATAAAGCAATTGATTTGGCCGTTGATGTTTACAAAGCAACTTCAACTTTTCCAAATGATGAACGCTTTGGTTTAACAAGTCAGTCTCGACGCTCGGCTATCTCAATTCCATCTAACATTGCTGAAGGAGCAGGAAGAAATTCAATTAAAGAGTTTAATCACTTTTTGGGAATAGCAAATGGATCTTCTTATGAACTGCAAACTCAACTGGTAATAGCCAATAGGCTGGCAATTCTTGAATCTGAAATTTTAGATCCCTTGTTAGCTCAAATTGATGAGTTACAAAAAATGACATATGGTTTTCAGCAAATGCTGGAGAAGAAAATGAATAAAAAGATGTGAAAACTAGATTTGAGATCAATTACCCTCTCATAACTCAAATCTAATGTCTCACATCTAAATAATAAACGATTTGAGTTTGAATTTGAGCCGGTCTCAAATCTCAGATCTCATTTCTCAAATCTCATAACAATGGAAACAACTGAAAAAAAGACAATTAAAGGTGGAGAATTCTTAATTAAAGACACCACTTATCAGGAAGTATTTATCCCTGAAGAATTTGATGAAGAGCAGCAAATGATTGCACAGACTTGTCGCGATTTTTTGGCCTCCGAAGTTTATCCCAATTTAGATAAAATAGATAAACAGGAAGATCCTGAGTTAATGCCAACACTTTTAACTAAAGCTGGCGAACTGGGTATTTTGGGTGTTTCGGTGCCTGAAGAATATGGAGGTTTCGGTAAAAACTTTAACACGTCCATGCTGGTTGCCGATGTGGTTGGTGCCGGGCACTCTTTCGCCGTTGCACTTTCTGCACATACCGGAATTGGTACCCTGCCGATTTTGTATTATGGTAATGAAGAACAGAAAGCAAAATATATCCCCAAACTAGGTTCGGGCGAATGGAAAGCGGCCTATTGTTTAACAGAACCAAATTCGGGATCGGATGCAAACTCAGGTAAAACCAAAGCCAAGCTGAGTGAAGATGGAAAGCATTATATCATCACTGGACAGAAAATGTGGATTACGAACGGTGGTTTTGCGGATATCTTTATCGTTTTTGCCAAAATTGATGATGATAAAAACTTGACCGCATTTATTGTGGAGAAGGAATTTGGTGGCATCACGATGAATCCGGAAGAACATAAAATGGGTATTAAAGGCTCATCAACCCGCCAGGTTTTCTTTAACGACTGCCCCGTACCTGTTGAGAATATGTTGAGCGAAAGGGAGAACGGTTTCAAAATTGCGGTAAACATTTTAAATATTGGCCGTATCAAATTGTCGGCTGCGGCTATTGGTGCATCAAAAGCAACTTTAAGTACAGCCATTAATTATTCGAATGAACGGATCCAGTTTGGCCGTCCGATTTCGAAATATGGGGCGATCCGTTTCAAAATAGCCGAAATCGCCTCTAAACTTTATGCCGTTGATGCCGCAAACTACCGCGCCGGTCAGAATATTGATGATACTTATGATCAGTTGGTTGCAGGTGGAATGGAATCGGGTAAAGCCAGATTAAAATCTGTTGAGCAGTTTGCTGTAGAGTGTGCCATTTTAAAAGTTTGGGGTTCAGAGGCACTTGATTATACGGTGGATGAAGGGGTACAGATTTATGGTGGTATGGGTTTCTCTGCTGATGCGCCTATGGACAGGGCCTATCGTGACGCACGGATCAACAGGATTTTTGAGGGTACAAACGAAATTAACCGCTTGTTAACGGTGGATATGATGCTGAAACGTGCCATGAAAGGGGAATTGGATTTAATGACGCCTGCTACCGCAGTTGCGGCTGAATTGATGAGCATCCCTGATTTTGGAGAAGAAGATACCACGTTATTTGCTGCGGAGAAAAAGGTATTGTCGAACCTGAAAAAGGCAACTTTGATGGTAGCAGGTGCTGCTGTTCAAAAGTTAATGATGACCTTGAGTAAAGAGCAGGAAATTTTAATGAACATTGCCGACATGGCGGGTTATGTTTATGTATTGGAATCGGCTTTATTGAGGACAGAAAAATTAGTGAGCACCCGCGGCGAGGAAGCCGCTGCAGGCCAGCTGGATTTATTGCGGATTTATCTGGTGGAAGCGGTAGATGGCATTGCCAAAGCAGGTAAGGAAGCACTTTGGGCTTTTGCTGAAGGCGATGAACAGCGCATGATGTTGGTGGGTTTACGCCGTTTTACTAAAGTAGAGCCATTTAATGTTAAAGAGGCACGCCAAAGGGTTGCGCAGCAGTTGATTGAAGCGAACAAATATATTTTTTAAGGTAAAAGGCGAAAGGGTGGAGGGTTTAAGGTTTGGGTGTATAACTTAAACCTTAAACCCTTTTTTGTTTTCCCCTTGAAGGGTCGTCATTTTGCAAAGTGCAACATTGTTGAGCTCCACGATTGCTCTGCGAAGCAAAATCCAATTGAAGTCTTATGAAGAGCAGAAAAACGTGATTCAAAAAAACATAAGTCCTTAATTTTATGGGATTAAAATCTTATTTTCGCCCCATGATTAAATTTAGACTCCTTACCATACTCTTTTTATGTGTAGTTGCGGTTTCATCCTGCAAAAAAGATGAAGATCCTGAAAAACAGATTACCGATTTTATCAAGCAAAATAATATCAATGCCGTTAGAGATAACTCTGGCTTATATTATGAAATCATTAAACCGGGCACGGGTTCTTTTACGTATCCAGCCAATACCAAAATCACCATAAAATATGAGGGTAGATTGTTAAATGGTAATGTATTTGATAATGGCGGCGGCAAAGAGCAGACCTTTAATCTCGCAGATTTAATTCAGGGCTGGCGAATAGGCATTCCTAAAATACAAAAAGGTGGTGAGATCAGGTTGATCGTTCCGCCTGGTTTAGGTTATGGTAGTGGCGCAGTAGGTCCTATTCCTGCCAATTCGGTTTTGGATTTTACTATCCAGCTTTCGAACGCACAATAACCTCATTTTTAAAATGTTTACAACATACTTATTTGTTAAAATAGGTTAAAAATTGTAGCATCCGTATTAAAAGCTTATTTTTGCGCATGATAGTTATTTTGAACATATTATATTTTAGTGTGCACGATTTAACTGTAACACTTACAGACTTCCCATAATAAATGAACAATTTTACTAAACTTAGCCTATTTACACTTTTACTGGCTACCACTATTTTCAGCTCGTGTAAAAAGGATTATGAATCTATTGAAAGTGTAGATGATGCGGCTATCCAGGCTTATCTTAAACAGAATAATCTTACTTTCGACAAGGATACAAAAGGCTATTATTATAAAATCAATACACTTGGTAGTGGTGATGTACTTCAAAATCAGGATTCGGTTTTTTATTCTTACACATTTAAAACTTTATCTGGTCAGGTACTTAATCAGACCTCTAATGTAATGATACCTGGTACTTTTTTGGGCTATACGGATCGTTTTACGATAAACAATATATCGTATGTATTTACACCGATCAGAGAGGTGCTTACTAAACTTAAAAGAGGTGGTAATGCAACTTTAATTATGCCTTCTAATCTGGCTTTTGGACGAAATGGAGTAAGTGTTTTAAATATTGGTTCCAATGAGAATATTCTTGTGGAATTGGGTATTTATTCTCAACAAAAAATACATCAAATTGATGAAGTGGAAATGGATAATTTCTTATCAGCCAATTCATTAACAGCCGTAAAGGATCCTTCGAGAGTGCGTTATATCGTTACCCAGCAGGGGACTGGAGATCAGGTACTTCCATCGAGTACCCTATCTGTTAATTATACAGGCAGGCTTTTAAATGGAACCCAATTTGACTCAACAAGTGGTACAGCTACTTCTCTTGAGTTAGCTGGCACAATAAAAGGTTGGAGTATCTTATCGAATTTTAAGGCAGGTACAAAAATCAGGTTATTTATTCCTTCTGATCTGGCTTACGGGCAGGGTGGTTTTAATGGAATTCCGCCAAATGCCGTGTTGGATTTTGATATCGAAATCGTAAGTGTTACTAATTAGATAAAGCTTCCTTAAAAACTTTTAAAACCCTTTCTCTTGCAAAAGTATGCTCAACTATTGGTTGGGCATATTTTTTTGTCCCAAATTCTGGTACCCACTTTTTGATGTATTCGAATTTTGGGTCGAACCGTTTGGTTTGAAGTTCGGGATTAAACACTCTGAAATAGGGTGCAGCATCATTTCCGGAGCCTGCCGCCCATTGCCATCCGCCCACATTACTCGCCATTTCGTAATCCAATAACTTTTCGGCAAAATAGCTTTCTCCCCAACGCCAGTCGATTAATAAGTGTTTGGTTAAAAAACTGCCCACCACCATGCGTACACGGTTGTGCATCCAGCCGGTTTGGTTAAGCTGCCGCATGCCGGCATCTACAATCGGGTAACCGGTATTGCCCTCACACCAGGCCTTAAATTCATCCTCGTTATTGCGCCATTTAATCTGATCGTATTGCTTTTTAAACGAATCAAAAGCGGAGTAAGGGAAATGCCAAAGAATAGTCATGTAAAATTCCCGCCAGGCCAGTTCCGAAAGCCATACATTCGATTTTGCTTCGATGGCATCTCTTACCGCTTTCCTGATGCTCAAAGTGCCAAAGCGTAAATGCAAGCCAATATGTGTGGTGCCGTCTATCGCCGGGAAATCGCGCTCTTTAGCATAATCATCCAGTTTGTTGCGATAACTGATTTTCGGGAAATCGAGCTTGCTCTTTTCAAATCCCATTTCTTTTAGCCTGAGACTGGCTAAATGTTTGGTTTGTAATAAGTTTTTAAAGTATTTTTTAGTTGGATAGGCCTTTACATAAAAATTGTTCAGCTTGGCGTGCCACTGTTTATAAAAAGGGGTGAAAACAGTATATGGCGTTTTATCGGCTTTTAGGATTTCGTTTTTTTCAAAAATAACCTGGTCTTTATACGTTCTGAAGGCAATCTTTTCGCTGCTTAAAAATTCAGCCATATTATCATCCCGTTCGCGGGCATAAGGCTCGTAGTCGTGATTGGTATAAACTTCTTTAACATCGTATTCCTTTAAAACCTCAGGCCATATTTTCTCAGGCTCACCATATTTTACCAGTAAATCAGACCCTTGCTGCTGAAGTTCTTTCTTCAATTCTTCAATGGTTTGATAAATGAAGGTTACACGGGCATCATCTTTAGGCAGTTTATCCAATATATTCTTGTCAAAAATGAACAATGGTAAAACCGGATAATCACTTTTTAGCGCATAATATAAAGCGGCATTATCTTCTAAACGTAAATCGCGGCGGAACCAAAAGACCCCTACACCCCCTAAAGAGGAACTAGACCTTTTGCTGCTGGTATATTGTTGCATAAATTCTTTATTATTCTTGATTTTTACGTCGGATTTCAAACTCCCCCTTTAGGAGGCTGGAGGGTAAAGCTCCTTCAAAGCATCTTCCAAATGTGTGAATTTAAATTTGAATCCTGTGTCTAAAATCTTTTGTGCCGAGGTATTGTTACTCATTAAAACCGCATCCACACGTTCTCCCAGTAATAATTCCAATGCTTTTTTTGGCACTTTGATCGGCCAGAAAGGACGGTGGAGTTGCCCGGCAATGGCTTTGGTTAAAGTGGCATTTGTTACCGGAAAAGGAGCACAGGCATTGTAACAGCCTTCCATTTTAATGTTTTCTAGGGCTTTGATATACATTTCAACCATATCATCAATATGTAGCCAGGGGGTCCATTGTTTGCCAGTACCGAGCGCTGCACCGGCAAATAATTTTACTGGTTTATCCAATTGAGGTAAGGCACCACCGTCATTACTTAAAATTATCCCGGTGCGGAGCTTTACAACCCTAAGACTTAATTTTTTGCCCTGATCTACGGCCTCTTCCCACAGTTTACAGCATTCGGCTAAAAACCCATAACCATTAGGGCTTTCCTCAGTTAAAATTTCATCGCCACAATCGCCATAAAAGCCAACTGCAGAAGCCGAGATAAATGATTTTATCTGATGATTAGGCTGAGCTTTGATGGTTTTAAACAATAAGTCGGTTGATTTTACACGGCTATCGATAATCTGTTTTTTGCGTTCATCGGTCCATTTTTTATCTGCAACAGGTTCTCCTGCCAAATGGATAATGGCATCTACACCAGTTAAACAGTTGGCATCAATGCTTCCTTTATAAACATCCCAAACAAAACTGTTCGGATCATTGCCTTTCTTTCTCGAAAGGGTGCTCACCTCGTAGCCTTTACTTAATACGTGTTTTTTCAGCTCAGTACCCACAAGTCCGCTAGCGCCGGTTATCAGAATCTTCTTTGCCATCTTTTTAAAACACTAAAGATACAAAAGGGTTTTTTTGGTGCGATTTTAAAAAGCTTAATTTGGTTCTAATCCTTTTGTTACCTGTTTGTAAAGAAATATTTAGGGGTTTGATGTAGAAGAAAAATAAGATAAATTTGTATTCGCGTTCTTACACCCTTTTCGATAAAAGATGTCCAAAAAAATTTTAGTCTGGTTTAGAAATGATCTTCGCTTGCATGATAACGAAATGCTGGTCGAGGCAATTGCTAAATCTGATTCGATTTTACCTGTTTACATTCTCGATCCCCGCTCTTTTGGCGAAACAAAGTATGCTACGCTAAAAACAGGTAATATTAGAGCGCAGTTTATTTTAGAAAGTGTTTTAGGTTTACGCAGTGCTTTAAAACAGATAGGCGGTAATTTGCTTATCGCTGAAGGGAATCCGGAAGATATTATTCCCCAGCTTGTTCAGGAATATGAAATTACCGAAGTTTATCATCACCGTGAAGTGGCGAGGGAAGAAACCCACGTTTCGACATTGGTAGAAAACGCCCTTTGGAAATTACGCATAAACCTGAAGCATTTTATCGGACATACCTTATACAATAAGGAAGATTTACCTTTTCCGATTAAAGATATCCCGGATGCCTTTAACCAGTTTAAAAAGAAGATCGAACGCGATTCGATTATCAAACCTTGTTTTGCAGCACCTGATCGGATTAATGTCGCCGAAGTGATTGATTGGGGAACATTATCCTCTCTCGAAGACCTTAATCTTTTCCCTCAGCAAAAAGACCAGCGCGCTGATTTTGAATTCGCAGGTGGCGAGGCCGAAGGTTTGGCCCATCTTCAAAAGGTAATTGTGGCCATGCAACAGGCCGCAACCACAAAGAACTTAATCCTGGCGTCGAAACTTTCTGCATGGCTGGCAATTGGCAGCTTATCGCCACGTAAAGTATATTGGGAGATTAAAAAAATGGAAGGTGTACCCAATACCAAAGCCATGTTCAATCATATTTTATTGGGACTGCTCTGGAGAGATTATTTCCGTTTTATGTTTAAAAAATATGGCAATACCTTTTTCAGTCCGGATGGCTTTGGAAGTCAGGGCTTGATCGATATTGCAAACGAGCAGGATAATTTCAATAAATGGAAAAATGCGCAGACCGGTTTCGCGGTTGTGGATGCGGTGATGACAGAATTAAACCAAACCGGTTTTATTTCGAATATTGCCAGGCAAACGGCCGCCTTATATCTGATCAATAATTTAGAAGTAAGCTGGATTTTTGGTGCAGCTTATTTTGAAGAAAAACTGATCGATTATAATCCTGCAAGCAACTGGGGCAATTGGGCAAATGTAGCTGGAGTAGGGAACGACCAAAAATCAAAAAGCGTTTTCGATTTAGATAAAAATATCAAGAACCTCGACCCAAAAGGGAACTACTCTCTAACTTGGGCATCATAGTTGTAATGACTGAATGATTGAGTGTTGAATGAGTAAGTTCTCAATGATTAGATTTTAACGGATTTTGCCCGTTTATTATCTGTTAGGTCATGCCAATCTCTCATTCATTAATTTATAATTCTTTCATTTATTTTAATCTAGATTTTTGCCATTTATATAAGGTAAAATTCTAATTTTGTAGTGCTTATAGTAAACAGTTAATAATGGATAAATTATCTTATCTTAATGGCGCAAACGCCGAATATATAGAGTCTTTATATCAGTCGTATCAACAAGATCCTGAGTCGGTTGAGTTTGGTTGGCAGAAATTTTTCGAAGGTTTTGATTTTGGAAGAGGATCGGAGGCGCCAGCGGTAACCGCAGAAACTCCTGAACAATTTTTAAAAGAGGTTAATGTTTTAAACCTGATTGATGGCTATCGCAGCCGTGGTCACTTGTTTACGCATACCAATCCGGTACGCGAAAGACGTAAACATTTGCCAACGCTCGATCTTACAAATTTTGGCTTATCAGATGCTGATTTAGAAACCGTTTTCAACTCTGGTGTAGAGATTGGTATCGGTGCGGCAAAATTGAAAGATATTGTAGCCTTTTTAAAACAAACCTACGCACACTCTATCGGTGCAGAATATAAATTTTTACGTACACCTGAAGTGTTGAACTGGATTCAGCAAAAAATGGAAAGTGCACGTAATACCCCTAATTTCTCTATCGACGAGAAAAAACGAATTCTCCGGAAATTAAATGAAGCCGTAAGTTTCGAAAATTTCCTGGGAACAAAATTCTTAGGACAAAAACGTTTCTCTTTAGAAGGGGCAGAAGCTTTAATCCCGGCGTTAGATTCAGTTATCGAAAAAGGTGCTGAACTGGGTATTGAAGAATTTGTTATAGGTATGGCGCACCGCGGTCGTTTGAACGTTTTGGCCAATATCATGCAAAAAACATATAAAGATATTTTTGCTGAGTTTGAAGGTAAAAGTTACAATCCGGATACCCCTTTTGGTGGTGACGTAAAATACCATTTGGGTTATTCTACCGATGTAACCACGGTTTCGGGCAAAAGTGTTCACTTAAGTTTATGTCCTAACCCATCGCACTTAGAAACGGTTGATGGTGTGGTAGAAGGCATGAGCCGCTCTAAAATCGATTTTAAATATGGTGGCGATAACAGCCGTTTAGCACCGATTTTGATCCATGGTGATGCATCTGTTGCCGGACAGGGGATTGTTTATGAAGTGATTCAGATGGCAGGTCTTGAAGGCTATAAAACCGGTGGAACCATCCATCTGGTAATCAACAACCAGATCGGTTTTACCACCAACTATAAAGATGCCCGTACCAGTACCTATTGTACTGATATTGCCAAAGTAACCTTGTCTCCGGTTTTCCACGTCAATGGTGATGATCCTGAGGCTTTGGTTTATGCGATCAATCTGGCAATGGAATACCGTCAGAAATATAAAAACGATGTTTTTATTGATATCCTTTGTTACCGTCGTTTCGGTCATAATGAGTCTGATGAGCCTAAATTCACCCAGCCGTTATTGTACAAAACAATCGAAAAACACCCTAATCCAAGGGAAATCTATATTGAGCAGTTAACCAAAGAAGGTAAGCTTGAAGCGGGTTTGGCAAAAGAAATGGAAAAAGATTTCCGCGGTATTTTGCAGGAACGTTTAAACGAAGCAAAAGAATATGTTGCAGGCAGTACCGAAGTTAAATTTGGTGGGGCTTGGGCAGATTTGCGTATGGCTACCCCTAAAGATTTCGAGACTTCGCCGGTTACCGCAGTTAAAAAATCTACCTTATTAGAAATTGGTAAACGTATCACGACGTTGCCAGCCAATAAAAAGTTTTTCAAAAAAATCGAGAAACTATTTGCTGAGCGTAGCAAAATGGTTAACGAAACCAATATTTTCGACTGGGCAATGGGCGAGCAGTTGGCTTATGGTACCTTATTATCAGAAGGTAAACGTGTTCGTTTAAGCGGTCAGGATGTAGAAAGAGGAACATTCTCTCACCGTCATGCGGTATTAACGCTCGAAGATAGTGAGGAAGAATATGTACCATTGGCAAATATTTCAGATCAGCAGGCACCATTTGATATTTACAATTCACACTTATCAGAATACGGTGTTTTAGGTTTCGAGTATGGTTATGCGATGGCAAATCCAAATGCTTTAACCATCTGGGAAGCACAATTTGGTGATTTCTTTAACGGAGCACAAATTGTTGTGGATCAATATATTGCAAGTGCCGAAACCAAATGGCAGCGCGAAAACGGTTTGGTGATGTTATTGCCGCACGGTTACGAAGGCCAGGGACCAGAACACTCATCAGCACGTATTGAGCGTTTTATGGAGTTGTGTGCCGATTATAACATGCAGGTAACCAACTGCACCACCCCGGCAAACTTCTTCCATGTATTACGCCGTCAGTTTAAACGCGATTTCCGTAAACCACTGGTTGTATTTACACCAAAAAGTTTATTGCGCCATCCGGCTTGTGTTTCTAAATTAGAAGAATTTACGGATGGAGGTTTTAAAGAAGTAATTGATGATGTAAATGCTAAAGTTGCAGAGGTAACACGTATTGTTTTCTGTAGCGGTAAAATTTATTATGAGTTATTGGAGAAACAACAGGCCGATAAAATCAAACATGTAGCTTTGGTTCGTGTGGAGCAATTGTATCCAACTCCGGTTGATCAGATGGAAGCGATCCAGAAAAAATATAAGAATACCGAAGAAGTTTTCTGGGTACAGGAAGAGCCCGAGAACATGGGCGCATGGCCATATTTATTCCGTAAATTGTACAAAACTGCATTAAAGGGTATCGATGTAATTTCGAGAAGAGAAAGCAGCAGTACAGCAACAGGTTTTGCTAAACAACATGCCAATCAACAGGCGTATATTTTAGCTAAAGCTTTAGAAGTTTCGGTTACGGAAGATGTAAAGGATATTGCAAAAAAAGCAACAAAAAAACTGGTTCAGATCGATTAATTGGATTTGCGCTCAGTGTTTGGAGCGGAGCGCTGATTTGATAATTGATTATGAAATTTGATCATTAGAAGATAAAAATATAACATTACAAAAATGAGTTTAGAGATAAAAGTTCCACCTGTAGGTGAGTCGATAACCGAAGTTGTTTTATCACGTTGGATAAAAAACGATGGCGATGTTGTTGAAATGGATGAGGTAATTGCCGAATTAGAATCGGATAAAGCTACATTCGAATTAACCGCAGAACAAGCTGGAACTTTGAAAACCATAGCAGCCGAAGGCGATACTTTAGCCATTGGTGCAGTAGTTTGTAAAATTGAAGATGGTGGTGCAGCTGCTAGTCCGAAGTCCGAAGTCGAAAGTCCGAAGTCTGATGCACAAGCGCCGGCTGCGGGAGCTGAAGCACCTAAGGCTCAAGACTCAGGACTTGTGACTAAAGACTCTTATGCAAGCGGAACTCCTTCACCTGCAGCTGGTAAAATCCTTGCAGAAAAAGGAATTGACGCCGGTTCAGTAAAAGGCACTGGTGTTGATGGCCGCATTACCAAGGATGATGCTGTTAAAGCTGAAGCTGGTAAAAAACCAGAAGCACCTAAAACAAGCGCTCCAGCTCCAGTTGCTGCTCCTGCAGGTAGCCGTGGCGAACGCCGTGAGAAAATGTCTCCACTGCGTAGAACTGTTGCTAAACGTTTAGTTGCTGTTAAAAACGAAACCGCGATGTTAACCACATTTAACGAGGTTAACATGAAACCGATCATGGATTTACGCGGGAAATACAAAGACCAGTTTAAAGAAAAATATGGTGTTGGTTTAGGTTTCATGAGCTTTTTTACTAAAGCAGTTACCGAAGCATTAAAAGATTTCCCTGCTGTTAATGGCCGTATTGAAGGTGAAGAATTGGTGTATAATGATTTCGCTGATATTTCTATTGCAGTTTCTGCACCAAAAGGTTTAGTGGTTCCTGTAATCCGTAATGCTGAGAGTATGAGTTTAGCTCAGATCGAGAAATCGGTTTTAGAATTGGCTCTGAAAGCACGTGATAGCAAATTAACCATCGAGGAAATGACAGGTGGAACATTCACCATCACCAACGGTGGTGTATTTGGTTCAATGATGTCGACACCGATTATTAATGCTCCACAATCGGCTATTTTAGGCATGCACAACATTGTTGAGCGTCCGGTAGCTGAAAAAGGTGAAGTAGTAATCCGTCCGATGATGTATGTGGCTTTATCTTATGATCACAGAATTATCGATGGACGTGAATCGGTTGGTTTCTTGGTTCGTGTGAAACAATTGTTAGAAGATCCGGCTAGATTGTTATTGGGTATTTAAGCCCTAATTCCCATAATCGGGAATTAAAGTCTTTATAGAAAGTCAAGATAAAGAAGTCAAGTTTTAATGGCCATGCGCTGTAAGAACTTGACTTCTTTTTTTATCTGAAAAATGAAATTAACGTTCAACTCAAAATTCCTTTTTATTTTTCTAGCGGTCTTCGCAATCGAAATTTTCATCGGAAAACATCTCCATGATGCTTTTATACGCCCTTTTGGGGGCGATGTATTGGTGGTGGTAATGATTTATGCATTCCTTCGGACCTTCCTGAAAACTAATCATAAAAAGCTAGCCTTAGGTGTACTGATGTTCTCTTTTATTATAGAATTTTTGCAGTCGGTTCATTATGTTACCTGGTTCGGTTGGGAAAACAATAAACTGATGAGCACGCTTTTGGGGACTTCCTTTAGTGTGTATGACCTGTTTGCTTATTTTGTGGGCTATCTGATCTGTTTGTGTTTTAAGGATTGAGTGTTGGTCCGGATTTGCAATCCGTACCAATCGTTCTTTAGATTTGCAATCTATTTTAATAATTATAGTAAAGAAATACGCTTTCTCAAGGATTAAAAAATCTTGGTTAACGATCTTATTCTAAAGTATTTTTCTTATTTTGACAATGTTTTAATAGGTTTTAAATCCAATTGTTTAAATTCTACTTCACTGCCCTCTGCCTGTAGTGCAATCTGTCCGCTGTTTGCTGTACAATTTGTACCATAGTTTACCAGGCTACCGTTCACCCAAACTTTGACTTCGTTGTTCAAACATTGGATAATCATGGTATTCCACTCGCCAAGTGGTTTTTCACTGCCATCGGTTAAGTTTTTAATCCGGCGGAGTTTATCACCATTTATACCCCAATTTTCTTTAGGCCCACGTCTGGTAACCATATCAGGTACCGTGATGTCTTCTTCAATACACCAGAAATCGCCTGCGTCCTGATGTTGCATCTGGACTTCCAACGATTTTGGAAACATCCCGTACAATGCCCTTGGAGTTGAGGCGTGAACCAAAACCCCGCAATTACCGGGTTTGCCTGCGAAACGATACTGCACGGTTAATTGATAGTCTTTATAAATCTTATCAGTTATTAAATGTCCACCTGGAGTACCTAAACTCACCAACAGGCCATTCCGTACGATAAATGGGTTAATGGTGTCGGGTTTTTTATCCATCGCAGGCACATCAACATGCCAGCCATTTAGGTTTTTTCCGTTGAAAAGACTTTTTTGGGCAAAAGCTGAACTATTTAAGACAATGAGTAGTAAAAGGGAGTAGAGTAATTTCATGATATTTGGTTTTTGTATCTCAAATATAATATTTTATGTATGATATGATGAAAATGCGAATTTCAGATGAGAATGGGGTAATGTATCATCATTCGTCATTCTTGCACAGGCGGGAACCTTAATGCGATAAGCTTTGAGTTTATTTTGGATGAGGACTTCGTGGTTCTGTTAATACTCCAATTTCAGCAATTCTTCATAAGCATTACCCTCAAGCCCTAATAGCTTTGCAAAAGCGGGTTCTGTTTTATATCCCTGTTTTTTTAAGGCAATAATTTCTTGCCTAAATTTTTCTCCTTTTTCTAAAAGTAATATATGCTCAATCCGCATGTGCCGATAAGCATTTTGTTGTGTGGTGGGTACGTTTTGTCCAAAGATCTCTATTTCAAACTTATCGATGGTGAAATTTGCTTTAACGGCATCAAATGTAGCGCTTTCAGAAATGGTGAAGTCCTTTTGAAATCCAAAAAGCGTATTTAAGCGGGCAACAAATTCATCCTTGTCAAAAATTTCACAGATAATATCCAGGTCACTGTTTTCGATATCGATCTGAATCGGAATCGTGCCTACTAAAATTGGATGATAGGCAGACAGCTTTTCCAAAACCAGATTATCGGTTAAAACCTGGTAAGCTCTCGCTTGTTTTTTATTCCCGTATTGAAGATACGATATGTCGAGGAAGTTGATCATTGTTTTCTTTTATATAGCATAAGGTCGGTGCGCCACCGGCCATCAAATTTGGCCAATGGGTTTTTAACCTTTGTTTCTTGCAGTGCACAAATTTACTAAACCCGATAGGATGAATGCCGATCCGTTTTAGTATTGCCCTGATTTTTTTGATGACACGATGATAAAGCATAGGCCTCATCGGCAGAAAGGATAGCGGAAACAGGCTTTAATAGTTCATACTGGAACTACTTTCCATCCCAATAATCAATCACCGATGACCTATAGAATTTCATCTGCGGTTCAGTTCAGTTTACACTAATTTATTGTGTTAGTCGGTGTGACAACAATCAATAGGAGTTGGGGGGGCTAGTCAAAACAACAGCCCATCTCAGTTAAGAAATGGGCTGTGTTTTATAAAAATATGGTGCTGTTCTTCGACAGGCTCAGAATCACAATTGTTTAATCTTCTACAATTTCACTGTTGATGCTTACCTCATCCTTTACATCTTCTTTAAAGTAGTTTTTCTGGAAGATCAGGATCAATATCACCCCGACCGAAATGGCGGCGTCTGCGAGGTTAAAAACAGGTCTGAAGAATACAAACTCATCACCGCCCCAAATGGGTAACCAGGTAGGGAAGTGCCCTTGGGCAATCGGGAAGTAGAACATATCTACCACACGGCCATGGAACCAGCCTTCATAACCATAAATCTTTCCATAAAATACAGAATCGATGATGTTTCCTAAAGCACCCGAAAAAATCAGGGCAACATTCAGGATAAGGCCCCGGTGGTATTTATGTTTAATTAAGTAGTGTAAACCATAACCAATCCCTGCAACTGCCGCAATGCGGAACAGCGATAAAGCCAGTTTACCAAACTCACCACCAAACTCCATCCCAAAGGCCATTCCATTATTTTCGGTAAAATGGATAATGCACCATTTGCCGATAATATTGAACTCCTGACCAAGGTACATATGTGTTTTAACCCAGGTTTTAACCAGCTGGTCGGCCAGTAAAACCAAAAAGATTATAATTAAAGGTTTTGTATAGCCTTTCATTAACTCTGCTTTAATTTGGCTTCCATGCTTAAGGTTGCATGAGGTACAGCACGTAAACGTTCTTTTGGAATTAACTTGCCTGTTTCGCGGCAAATACCGTAAGTTTTGTTCTCAATGCGTACCAATGCATTTTCCAGATTATCAATAAATTTTTTCTGGCGGGCAGCCAATTGATTGATCTGTTCTTTTTCCATTGTTGCAGAACCATCTTCGAGTGTTTTATAAGCACCTGAAGTATCTTCGGTTCCGTTTGCATTTGGATTGCTTAAAGAAGTGGTTAACGAGTTAAGTTCTTCTTTAGAACTGCGTAATTTATCTTGAATTAATTCTTTAAATTCTTGTAATTCACTGTCAGAGTAGCGTGTTTTATTGCTGTTTTCCATGTTCTTTTTCTAATTTTCTAATATATGGATTTATATTTTATTTACTGAAATGCTTAACTCAACATCATCGATCACGATTTTGTTTGCATTATTTACAGTATCTGTTAATTCAAATTCATCGGCCAATATTTCCGCGCAAATGTAATCCTTGTTTTTGGCAACTGCATTGGCCACCAAGTTATCATTTTGTAATGAAACTTTAATCCTATCCGTCACTTCAAAGTTTAATTCCTTCCGTAAATTCTGGATGCGGTTAACCAGTTCGCGAGAGATGCCTTCCTGTTTCAGGTCTTCTGTAATGGTTACATCTAAAGCAACAGTTAAGCTACCCAGATTGGTAACCTGCCATCCCGGAATATCTTCGGCAAAAACTTCCACATCATCATTTAAATTGATGGTAAATTCTTCTGCATTGCTTCCAACCACGATAATGAAGCCATCATTTTCTAAACGCTGGATATCATCCTGATTGGAATTTTCTAAAGCCTGTTTAATCAGGCTCATATCCTTGCCTACTTTTTTACCCAATGATTTAAAGTTAGGTTTAAGCTTTTTCTTCACGATGCCATGTGTATCGGTAATGAATTCGATATGTTTTACATTCGTTTCAGAGAGGATATAATCCGCCACTTTTGATATTTTTTGTTCGAAATCGCCACTTAAAGACGGGATTAAGATTTTCTCCAATGGTTGACGCACATTGATGCCCGATTTTTTACGCAACGATAAAACCATCGATGAAATGTCCTGAGCGTAGACCATTCTTTCGTTCAGGTCTGTGTCGATTAAACTTTGATCAGCATCTTTCCATAAGGTTAAGTGGACAGACTGCTCTGCATATGCATCGGTAATGGTTAAGTTTCTGTATAACCAATCGGCAAAGAATGGCGCCACAGGACTCATCAATTGTGCTAAGGTTTCTAAACAGGTATAAAGCGTTTCGTAAGCCGCACGTTTATCATCGGTCATTTCGCCTTTCCAAAAACGGCGGCGGCTTAACCTGATGTACCAGTTGCTCAAATGCTCATCAACAAAAGCCTGGATGGCACGCGTAGCCTTAGTTGGCTCATAAGTATTGTAACTTTCATCAACTTCGTTGATTAAGGTCTGCAATAATGATAAAATCCAACGGTCTAATTCCGTCCTGTCTTCAACCTTGCTCAGGTTGTTTTTGTCAATCTCGAATTTATCAATATTGGCATACAAGGCGAAGAAAGCATAGGTATTGTAAAGAGTTCCAAAGAATTTACGGCGTACCTCGGCAATTCCATCAATGTCAAATTTTAAGTTATCCCAGGGATTTGCATTCGAAATCATGTACCAACGTGTGGCATCAGCCCCATATTCGTTAATGGTTTGGAATGGATCAGCGGCATTGCCCAAACGTTTAGACATTTTTTGTCCGTTTTTGTCAAGTACCAGTCCATTCGAAACCACATTCTTGTATGCTACCTTATCAAAAACCAATGTTGAAATGGCGTGCAGGGTATAAAACCAGCCACGGGTTTGATCTACGCCTTCAGCAATAAAATCTGCAGGGAAATCTTCATTGCCATCAATAGTTTCTTTGTTTTCAAAAGGGTAGTGCCATTGCGCATATGGCATAGCACCAGAATCAAACCAAACGTCAATTAAGTCACTTTCACGGTGCATTGCTTTGCCTGATGGAGATACCAAAACAATCTGGTCAACTACATTTTTATGTAAGTCGATCAAATCATAGTTCTCTTCAGACATGTTTCCGATTTCGAATCCTTTAAAAGGATTTTCTTTCTGGAAACCAGCGGCTATAGACTTTTCAATGGCGTTGTAAAGTTCCTCAACAGAGCCGATTAACACCTCTTCTTTTTTATCTTCGGTTCTCCAGATGGGCAAAGGAATTCCCCAGTATCTTGAACGTGATAAATTCCAATCGTTGGCGTTTTTCAACCAGTTTCCAAAACGTCCCTCGCCGGTTGATTTTGGTTTCCAGTTAATGGTTTCATTAAGGTCGAACATTCTGTCTTTAACATCCGTAACTTTAATAAACCACGAATCTAAAGGGTAATATAAAAGAGGCTCATCAGTTCTCCAGCTGTGTGGGTAACTGTGAACATATTTTTCTACTTTAAAGGCCTTATTTTCTTCTTTTAATAAAATAGCGATTTCTACATCAACCGATTTTTCAGGTGCTTCATCCGCATTGTAATATTCGTTTTTCACATATTTGCCTGCAAAAGGACCAACATGTTTGGTGAATTTACCCTGTAAATCTACAAGTGGAACAAGAATGTCATTATCATCCAAAACCAGCATTGGCGGGATTTCAGGAACAGCTTCCTTAGCTACTTTGGCATCATCTGCACCAAAAGTAGGGGCGGTATGCACGATACCTGTTCCATCTTCAGTAGTAACGAAATCACCAGAAATTACCCTGAATGCATTTTCGGGATTTTGATATGGTAAGGCGTAAGTTAAAAGCTGTTCATATCTAATGCCAACCAACTCAGTTCCTTTGCATTCAGCAAGTATTTGATAGGGGATTTTTTTGTCGCCAGCTTTAAAATTTGTAAAATCTTCAGTTTCATTGCTTTCAAAGAAAACTTTACTAAACTGTTTTCCAACCAGGTTTTTTGCCAAAATTACATTTGTTGGCAAGAAGGTATATTGGTTAAACGTTTTGACTAAAACATAGTCGATTTTTGGGCCAACTGTTAAAGCGGTGTTTGATGGTAAAGTCCACGGTGTTGTGGTCCATGCTAACAAATAGATATCGCCAAAACCTTGCAAAAAAGATGGTAACGTATCAACCAATGCTTTAAACTGAGCTACAATTGTAGTATCGGTAACATCTCTGTAAGCTCCAGGCTGATTTACTTCATGCGAACTCAATCCTGTTCCGGCTTTTGGCGAATAAGGTTGGATCGTATAGCCTTTATAGATTAGTCCTTTATCGTAAATCTGTTTCAAAAGCCACCATACCGATTCCATGTATTTCGACTTATAGGTAATGTACGGATCATCCATATCTACCCAATAGCCCATTTTTTCAGTCAGGTCGTTCCATACATCAGTGTAGCGCATTACTGTTTTTTTGCAGGCTTCATTATAGTCTTCAATAGAAATGGTTTTACCAATATCTTCCTTAGTAATCCCTAATTCCTTTTCCGTTCCAAGTTCAACAGGTAAACCATGCGTATCCCAGCCAGCTTTTCTTTTAACCTGATAACCTTTGATTGTTTTATAGCGGCAAAAAATATCCTTAATTGCACGCGCCATTACATGGTGAATCCCCGGCATGCCATTGGCAGACGGTGGTCCTTCGTAAAAAGTAAACGGATTAGATTTAGGACGGGAAGAAATGCTTTTTTCAAAGATGTTTTCCTTTTTCCAAAAATCCAGTATTTCTTGCCCTATTTTGGCAAGTTTCAATTGTTTAAATTCGCTATACATCAATCAAGTACCTCAAAAAATTAAGGTTGCAAAGTTAACAGAATTGACTGAATTTTGGTAGTTTTGGTGTAAATACTTTAACGTGAAATTATTTAATATCGGGCTTACATTGATGATTGTTGCCGTAATTGCCTTGCCAATTGTTGCCGTGATCAATCCATCTCACCGGGATTTCATACTTTATGCTTTTTATTTCTGTGGCTTGCTCGAACTAATCGGGCTTATTTTTGTTCTAATCCATATTGTAATACTAAAAAGAAAGAACCCATGATCAAGCTGTTAAAATTGCAGAAAGCCGTTTTCGTTCTCATTGCAGGCGTTCTTTCGTTTATTGCCTACAAAATTTTAGATGCTTACGAAGTAAAAGGAAGTATCTATTTTCAAATGTTGGCTGGTGTACTCATTATTATTGGTGCGATGTGGTTGTTATATCCGATTTTATTCGCCAAAAAAGATAAGGATGGCAATGCCGAAATTATCACCGACCCAACGGTTGAGGTTCCGGTAGATGAAGAGGAGAAAAAGCCTGCTACCGAGTAAACTTCACCCTGATCACGTTTTGCTTTATCTTCTGATTACTGCCACTCTCCTGCAAGAGAAGATAGTGCGTTTAACCATGATGCTTAGTAAGGGTTTTTGAAAAGCAATATCTGCATCTCATTTTAGTGTTCGTCCTGCTGTTTGCTTTAGCCCTCATGCTTCGGGGCTGCCGCTGCC
>NZ_JBWJIG010000006.1:0-293329 GCF_056490705.1 Pedobacter humicola
AGTAATGTAAAGCCCGATTCTTCATCGGCTTGAAATGTATAGCAGGACTATCGGGACCAATAATAACAGAACCTTGCTTTCCTACTCTTTTATAATCTGGTTTGATTTTCTTTTTTAGCTTCCTCCAACTGCTCGTAAATCTGTAATAACAAAAACTCAAGCCGGTGAATATCGATAGCAATTTTTTCTAAAAAAATCATATTCCTTGCATTGTGTTCAATCGTCTGCACAAACTCTTTTACATCATTGCGCCCTATATAACTGAATGTAGGCTTAATTTTATGTGCACAACTGGCTACTTTGCCCCAGTTCGAATGTAACAAAGCCTCATTCATCTCCCCAAGATAAATCGGCGTTTGTTTGATAAAGGTTTCGAAAAAATCGATTAAAAATGCAGGATCGTCACCAACCATTTCGATGAGATAGGAAAAATCAAGCGGCTGTTGGTGATCTTGCATATCATCAAATTTAATATGTTAAAGCTTTTTAACCTCGAGCGGGTCTTCAATAAGCTGAGAAATCGAAAGTATCGTTTTGCCCAATACAGGGTGTACCATCTCTGGTGCAATCTCGGCCAAAGGCTCCATCACAAATTTCCGATTCTGCATATGTGGGTGCGGTACCTGGAGTTTATCTGGGATATTGATGATTTCATCTCCAAAAAGAATAAGATCAATATCAATCAAACGTTCGCCCCACTTATCTTTTCTTACCCTACCCAATTCCTGTTCGATACTTAATGCAAGGTCCAAAACTGCTATTGCACTTAAATTAGTCTGTAAACCCACCGCCTGGTTTAAAAAAGCCGGTTGATCGGTTTTGCCCCAGGCCGCAGTTTCATAAAGAGAGGAAACCGCTGTTACTTCGCCAATTTTCTCGTTTAACAAGTCGATGGCCCGTTTTAAATTCCTTTCTCTATCCCCTAAATTCCCACCCAGTAACAAATAAGCCGTATGGTACTCTAAAGCTTTATTAAGCATCATGTATTTTTATATCTTTACTGCACAAAATTAAAACATTTAAATGAGAGAATTCTTTAAGTATTTATTTGCCTCCATATTGGGCTTTTTCATATCGATGATTATCATCTTTATCATCTGCTTTGTCATCGTAGTGGGTGCGATATCATCAATCGATAGCGATAAAACCGTTGTTGTATCCAACAACTCGGTACTGTTTTTAAATTTAGATCAGGCCATTACCGAGCGTACACCTAAAAATCCATTCGGAAACCTACCGATTGTTGGTGGTGAAGAAAAAGATGGTATTGGTTTAAACGACTTTTTAAAAGCGGTACAGAAAGCTAAAACAGACGATAATATAAAATGTATTTACCTGAATGTGAGCAGTCCGAATGCCGGTTATGCTACTTTGCGTGAGGTGAGAAATGCATTGATTGATTTCAAAAAATCACATAAAAAAATTATCGCCTATAGCGAGGTGTACACACAAGGGGCTTATTATCTGGCTTCGGTGGCCGATAAAGTATATTTAAATCCAGAGGGTGCTTTAGAATTTAAAGGATTTAGTTCAGAACTGACCTTCTTTAAAGGAACTTTAGAAAAAGTGGGCGTAGAAATGCAGGTGATCCGGGTAGGAAATTATAAAAGTGCAGTAGAGCCTTTTATTTTAGATAAAATGAGCGATTATAACCGCAAACAGGTTACTGCTTATGTTGGTGGTTTGTACAATACTTTCTTAACCGATATCGCACAAAGTAGAAATATCCAAAAAGACAGTCTTTACAGCATTGCCGATAATTATAAAGTACAACAGCCACAGGATGCGGTAAACTTTAAAATGATTGATGCCCTGAAATATAAAGATCAGATTTTAGAAGAGCTGAAAGGTTTATCCGGAAGGACCAGGGGTGAGAATATTCGTACGGTAAGCATTAATGATTACGCCAAAAACAACACCGATACCGGCGATGGAAAAGATAAAGTAGCCGTAATTTATGCCAATGGTGAAATTAATGGCGGTGAAGGTTCTGATAACCAGATCGGCTCGGAACGCATTTCGAGGGCCATTAGAAAAGCGCGTTTGGATGACGATATCAAAGCTGTTGTTTTGCGCGTAAACTCTCCTGGAGGCAGCGCATTGGCTTCTGATGTAATCTGGAGGGAAATTGTTTTAACCAAAAAAGAAAAACCGGTTATTGCCTCCTTCGGTGATGTGGCCGCATCTGGTGGTTATTATATTGGTTGTGCTGCGGATAGTATATTTGTTCAGCCGAATACCATTACAGGCTCTATCGGTGTGTTTGGTATCATACCGAACTTTCAAAACCTCATGACCAATAAACTGGGCATTACCTTTGATGGCGTTAAAACCGGTAAATATGCAGATATTATGGCCACTAACCGCCCTATGACTGCTGGCGAAAAATTCATTATCCAAAACGAATTAAACAGAATCTATAGCGGCTTTGTGAGTCGTGTAGCCGATGGCAGAAAGAAAAGCAAAGCTTATATTGATAGTATTGGCGGTGGCCACGTTTGGATCGGAACAGATGCCGTTCAGATTGGATTGGCGGATAGAATAGGGAGTTTTAACGATGCGATTAAAGCTGCCGCTAAAAAAGCTAAATTAAAGAAATATAAGGTGGTAGAATATCCTGATGTAATTGATCCATGGAAATCGTTAATGGAAGAAGGTACTGACAAGGTTAAAACCTATTATACCAAACAAGAACTTGGCGACAATTACATGCTCTACCAGCAAATGAAAAAGGTAATTGCAAGTTCAGGGATTCAGGCCAGAATGCCATTTGAGGCCGTTATTAAATAATAGTTAGTCCTCGCAGGTCCCGAAACCTGCGAGGACTATATAAAATTATCCATCTCACGACTCCAATCTCACATCTTCCTTACTCAATCAATTTCCATTCCGGATGCAGGGTTAAATAAGTCGCGTTAACCGGAATATTTATGGGATGAACGGTTAAAGAAATACTTTTCCCTTTTAAAAATTCAAAGCCAATTCCATCTTTTTTGGCATCATAAACCGTAATGGTATCTTTATCTTCATTTAGATAGGCAGAAAGTTTTTCAATAGCTGGGAATTTCTGTTTTGTTTCTTCCAAAGTGCTGCCCGTTGACAAACCTTCCTGTGTTTTAAACTTATTGGAAGTAATCCGGATCTGTTTTACATCCTTTATCCGCATACTGGTATCGCGATAGGATGAATATACCGCAATTTCGTTGCGGTGCTTTGCGGTAGAATCGTCGCTATACCAGATACCCCAGGCTTTGCCCATAGCGGCATCTCCTGCATTTGGCCGGCCCAGTTTTTTGCCAACCTGTTCCATATCTTCTCCAAGCGCAATTTCACCGACAGAATGACCAGCTACAACCAAAAACCGCTCATCAGTAGCTTGCACCGGGGCAGAACTTGTATCGGCTACCGAATCCGTTTGCTTATCCTCATTTTTTGTTGCGGATTGACAAGCCGCCAAACTTATAGTTAAGCTCAAAAGGGCAAATTTTATATTTTTCATGAGTGTAAAACAACGCTTTACTAAAATTGTGTTTTAATTTTATGAGCACGGCAAAAATTTGAGGCATTATTTCCTAATTTTACCCCTTATGGAAAATAAGACCATCGCCCGCACCTTACGCCTGTTATCGCAGCTCATGGAACTGCATGAAGAAAATCCCTTCAAGATTAAATCTGTTGCAAATGCCTATTTTAAAGTAGATAAATTGCCTTTTGCCTTAAAGGATAAACCCTTGGATGAACTGGATAAAATTGAAGGTATTGGTAAAGGACTGGCTTCCAAAATTATTGAGTTGCTCCATACGGGAGAATTAAAAGAGCTGAATGAAATTCTGGAGAAAACGCCTGAAGGTGTAGTAGACATGCTGGCCATAAAGGGCATCGGACCTAAAAAGATTTTTATTATCTGGCGTACCCTCGGAATAGAAAGTATAGGCGAGTTGTATTATGCCTGTAACGAAAATCGGTTAATTGAAGCCAAGGGTTTTGGTTTAAAAACACAGGAGGAAATTAAGAATGCCATCGAATTTAAACTGGCCGCCAATGGACGGTTTTTATATGCCCAGGTTGAAGGTTTTGCCAAAACCTTGTTTACACAACTTTCTGATTGGACTGCAAAGATTGATCAAAATGCGTTTTTAGGTTTCGCTGGTCAATACCGCCGTGCCTGTGAGATTATCGATGAGCTAGAACTGGTGATCGGTACTGAACAAATTGATGTACTAAAACAAAACTTACCCGCTTTCGCGCCACTTTCACTAATCGAAGCCGAAAATGCTTTCATCTGTACCACCGAAGCAGGTTTTAGAATAAAAATCCATGTGGTAGAAAAAGCTGGTTTCTACTTACAATGGTTCAAACTCACCGGGAATACCGAACATGTAGAAAAGGTTTTAGCCTTAGCCGGTAGTGGCCCCTTTCTAAATGAAGAAGAAATTTACAGCAAAGCAGGATTGTCTTTTGTTGCACCAGAGCTTCGTGAAGATTCTGATGAAATTGAACTGGCGAAAGCAAATAAACTCCCAACGTTAATCGAATACGAAGATTTGAAGGGTAGTTTACACAACCACTCTACCTGGAGTGATGGCGTGCATACGTTAGAACAAATGGCTATATATTGTAAAGAGAATCTAAACCTTCAATATTTAGGCATCTGCGACCACTCCAAAACAGCGGTTTATGCGAAGGGATTAAATGAACAACGTGTTTTTGGGCAGCACCAGGAAATTGACGAACTGAACAAAAAACTGGCGCCATTTAAAATTTTTAAAGGCATTGAGAGTGATATTTTAAGCGATGGTTCACTCGATTATTCAGACGATATTTTAAAAACATTTGATTTCGTGGTGGCCTCGGTACACAGTAACCTGCGCATGGACGAAGCCAAAGCAACTACGCGTTTGCTAAAAGCCATCGAAAATCCCTATACCACTATTTTAGGGCACCCAACTGGTCGCTTATTGTTAAGCAGGGCCGGATACCCGATCGATTATAAAAAAATTATTGATGCCTGTGCGGCAAACAAAGTGGTCATCGAAATCAATGCCAATCCCTTACGTTTAGATTTAGACTGGCGCTGGCACCGCTATGCATTAGAAAAGGGCGTTTTACTTTCCGTAAATCCCGATGCCCATCGCACCGAGGGTTTCCACGATATGCATTATGGTATTTTAGTTGCCCGTAAAGGCGGATTAAGCGCTGATAAATGTTTGAATGCTTTTTCATTGGAGGAGATCATGGAGTATTTTGAGCGTAAGAAGCGTTAGACGTTAGACGTTAGACGTTAGACGTTAGACGAAAACAGTCCTTCTAATACCTTGTTTCAATTTTATAAAAAATAAATCAGTGCAATCCATTAATCTGTGTAATCAAACCGCCAGGAAAAAATCTGTGTAATCTAACAAGCTGTGTAATCAAACCGAAGGAAATAATCAGTGTAATCACCCATAAAAATCTTTTAATATCTTTGCCCCTATGATAAGTGAAATTGCCAACCGTATATTTAATCAGGTTATTACAGACTACCATAAGTTTGATAATATTGACCATCCGGTTGAAAACCCATACGACGCCGAAAGTTTAGAGCATCTCTTATATGTTAAAAACTGGATTGATACTGCTCAATGGCACATGGAAGATGTAGTGCGTAATCCACAGATTGATCCTGTGGAAGGCTTGAGCTGGAAAAGACGCATTGACGCACAAAACCAGGTGCGTACCGATATGGTAGAGTTTATTGATGGTTATTTCTTAAATCTTTACCAGGGGATTTCAGCTTTACCCGATGCTAAAATCAATACGGAAAGTCCGGCCTGGGCGATAGACAGGCTTT
The DNA here is from genome assembly GCF_056490705.1 of Pedobacter humicola. Classification (NCBI taxonomy): domain Bacteria; kingdom Pseudomonadati; phylum Bacteroidota; class Sphingobacteriia; order Sphingobacteriales; family Sphingobacteriaceae; genus Pedobacter; species Pedobacter humicola. The sequence continues at coordinate 5,831 of NZ_JBWJIG010000006.1, forward strand.
CTATTTTGGCTTTGAAAATTTACCACATGCAGGAAGAAGCTGAACGCGAAAATGCATCAGCAGAACACCGCGCACAATGCCAGACTAAATTAAATGTTCTTTTGTCACAGCGTGCTGATCTATCGACCAGCATCGACGAATTATTGACAGATATCGAAGCCGGCAAAAAATATATGAAAGTGTACAAACAAATGAAAATGTACAACGACCCGAGTTTGAATCCAGTGTTGTATAATAAAGTTTAGTTACAAATCGTCAGTGCGAGACACGAAGCAATCCTACTACTTTAGCTATTCAAACCCATAGCTTTAAAATTGCTTCGTACCTTGCAATGACGAACTATTTAAAAACATATGGCCGCAATCAAAAGAATTATCGTTTTACGTTTTTCGGCAATGGGCGATGTGGCCATGGTAGCCTCCGTTTTACGCGAATTTTCTGAGCAAAACCCATCTGTTGAACTCATCATGGTAAGCAGACCTGCTTTTAAACCATTTTTTGATGGCATCCCAAAGCTCATCTTCCATCCTATTCAGCCTAAAACCATACACAAAGGAATTGATGGTTTATATAAACTCTATCAGGAACTTCGCCGCTATAAGCCGGATGCAATAGCCGATTTACATGATAATTTAAGAAGCAGAGCCATATCTACTTTCTTCCGTATAACAGGCCTAAAGATCAGGCGAATTGATAAAGGCAGGGCGGAGAAAAAAGCACTAACCCGTATACACAACAAGATTTTGAAGCCACTCCGCCAAACAGTAGAGCGTTATGCCGATGTTTTACGCGAATTGGGGCTGGACATTAAACTTAGCCATCAAATCAATAAATCGCCACTCGCCATCCCGGCTAAAGCACAAAGTTTATTTACAGGTAAAATCACAAAAAAAATAGGCATCTCGCCTTTCGCACAGCATGTTTACAAAGTATATGCTTTAGCAAAAATGGAAGAAGTAATCGCTGCCATAGCTCATCTTGGTTACGAGCTTTTTATTTTTGGCGGAGGTAAAACAGAACAGGTTATTGCTGAGCAATGGGCAGAAAGACATCTCAACACCCACAATTTAATTGGCAATTATAATTTAACAGAGGAACTCGCCATCATTTCGAACCTGGATGTGATGTTGAGCATGGATTCGTCAGGTATGCATATGGCATCGTTGATGGGGATACCTGTTGTTTCTGTTTGGGGACCAACACATCCCTGGGCGGGGTTTTTAGGCTATGGGCAATTGGAAAGTGATTGCATCCAGATTGATCACCCATCACGCCCAAATTCTATTTATGGAAACAAACCTTGCCTCTGTGGTGTTGAAAACTGTATAGACTTAATACAGCCTGAAACTATTGTAAACAAAATTAAGGAGAAACTAAATGGCTAAACAATTACTTCTGGTCCGCCACGGAAAATCGGACTGGGGAAATTTAGATTTGAAGGATTTCGACCGTCCGTTGAATAAACGCGGCAAGGAAAATGCCCCGGAAATGGCAGAGCGACTGGTAAATAAAGGTTTCAAACCGGATTTGATTGTGAGCAGTCCGGCAAAAAGAGCCAAATCTACCGCTAAGTATTTTGCTGAAGCTTACAATATCGACCAGATCCAATTCGAAGAATCTATTTACGAAGCCAATACCGCTGCCTTACTTAAAGTGATCAATAATCTGAATAATGGCGCAGACCGCATCGTGATGTTTGGCCATAACCCCGGTTTTACTGATTTTGCAAACGAACTGTGCGATGCAGATATTTACAATATCCCTACTGCAGGTATGGTATTAATCTCTTTTCCTTTTGACTCATGGCAGATGGTGAGTATGGGAACGGGAGAACTGGTATTTTTCGATTATCCGAAGAATAGTGATGAGGTATAATTAGCAATTCGCAACGGAAACACGTATTACACGGAAAAGGTTTCTCATAAAGCACAAATCTCAGTTGAATAAACCCGGTAGTAGCGGCAGCCCCCGATCCTTTATCGGGGCTATAGCGAATAACGGGGCTGAAGAAGCCAAGAACTACTGGCAGACGTTTCCATAAAAATAACAATTAAAAATATCACAATTTAGATAGGAATATCTCTAATCAAATAATTTTATTACCTTTGAATATATAAAAAACGAAAATCTGGCAATAGACATTTCGGTGAATTCATAACCTCATCTCCTCTGGTTATTTCATAATTCGTATCGCCAGAAAATTTATCCATTAATTTATCTGTACATGAATTTTGATTATAATACTACACGTAGCCATTTAATTTTATCGGAATATGGCCGTAACGTACAAAACATGGTGAAGTATATCTGCGAATTACCAACCATTGAAGAACGTAATAAATATGCCCAGGCGGTTATCGACCTGATGGGTTTTTTGCAACCACATTTACGTGATGTTGCCGATTTTAAGCACAAACTCTGGGATCACTTACACATTATTTCTGGCTACCAGATTGATGTAGACAGCCCATATCCAAAACCCTTATTGGAAAATGCTTATATCAAACCAGAGCCTTTGGCTTACCCTCAGCAACGGATTACTTATAAACATTATGGAAAAACGGTTGAGAATTTGATCGAGAAAGCCATGCGGGAAGAGAATCCTGAGCAGAAAAAAGCTATGGTTCAGGGTATTGCAAACTTTATGAAGATGGCTTATGTTACCTGGAACAAAGATAATGTGAGCGATGATACGATTATAAAAGACTTAAAATACCTGTCTGGCGGATTATTATCTCTTGATGAGGGTGTTAACCTGGCAAAAGTTGAGTTTAGGGCACAAAATCCGCGTCAAAACAATAATAACAATAATAATCGCGGCAGAAGCAATAACAACAACGGAAAAAACCGTCAAAACAATAACAACAACAATAATCGCAGGCCGAACAATAACAATAAACCTAAATATTAATAACCATACGTCATTCTGAACTTGATTCAGAATCTTTAATATAGATGCTGTAATACATTCAGCATGACAACTGGGTTAGCAAGAAAAGTATATGAACGCATTTGAAATAACAGGCGGAATTAAATTAAAAGGCGAAATCACCCCTCAGGGAGCCAAAAACGAAGCATTACAGATTTTATCGGCTGTGTTGCTTACCAAAGAGAAAGTTACCATCAGCAATATCCCGGATATTAAGGATGTAAACAAACTGATTGAACTGCTTGGCGATTTAGGTGTTACCGTTGAGCGCATCAATAAAGATACCTATACTTTTGAAGCTAAAAACATTGATTTAAACTTCTTCGAATCGGATACTTTTAAGGCCAAAGGTGGTGGCTTACGCGGTTCGATTATGATTGTTGGCCCATTATTGGCACGTTTTGGTAAAGCGGCAATCCCAAAACCAGGTGGCGATAAAATTGGCCGCAGAAGATTGGATACCCACTTTATCGGTTTCGAAAAGTTAGGGGCAAAATTCGTATACGATAGCAAAAAAGCTTTCTTTAATGTGGATGCAACCAATTTACAGGGTGCTTACATTCTATTAGATGAGGCATCGGTAACCGGTACGGCAAACATTGTAATGGCGGCTGTTTTAGCCAAAGGTACGACCACCATTTATAATGCTGCCTGTGAACCTTATTTACAACAACTTTGCAAAATGCTTAACCGCATGGGTGCAAAAATTTCGGGTATTGGATCGAATTTATTAACGATTGAAGGAGTTACCGTTTTAGGTGGAACTGAACATAGAATGTTGCCCGATATGATTGAGATCGGCTCTTTCATCGGGATGGCAGCGATGACCGAATCTGAAATCACCATCAAAAATGTTTGTTATGATGAACTTGGTGTAATACCTGAGGTTTTTAAAAAACTGGGTATAAAGTTGGAACGCCGTGGCGATGATATTTATGTTCCTTCACAAAAACACTATGAAATTGATACGTTTATTGATGGCTCGATTTTAACCATTGCCGATTCTCCCTGGCCAGGTTTTACGCCAGACTTATTGAGCATCGTGTTGGTCGTGGCCACACAAGCAAAAGGAAACGTGTTGATCCACCAGAAAATGTTCGAGAGCCGTTTATTCTTTGTGGATAAACTGATCGACATGGGTGCTCAGATCATTTTATGCGACCCACACCGCGCAACAGTTAATGGTATCGACAAAAAATATAAACTTCGCGGAATCAGCATGACTTCTCCCGACATCCGTGCCGGGGTTTCCTTACTAATTGCAGCTTTATCTGCTGAAGGAAAATCGACCATTTATAACATCGAACAGATTGAACGTGGCTATCAGGACATCGATACCCGCTTACGTGCCTTAGGCGCCCAGATTAAGCGTGTAAACGCTGATGCACCGAGCCACTAAGATTAGCTTAAAGAGAAATAACATATAGTAAAAACGCCCGGATAAAATTTTACCCGGGCGTTTTTTATGAATCTTGTCATCCTCTTTAAAAGATTTCTCGGCTGCGCTCGAAATGACGATAAAAATACTCCATCATCCATCCTACATCATCCATCTCACGTCTTCCATTCTAGCCCGATATCGCATTAATAATATCGTACTGGGTAATAATTTCAATTTTCCCGGTTTCATCTTCTACTAAAACAGCCGAGTTTTCTCTATTGATTAACGAAGAAATTTTATCAATCGATGTATTCAGATCAACAAACGGGAATGTTGCCGTCATGATTTCAGAAATCGGAGCAGATTTTAATCCCGGATTTTCCAGCAAAGCACTTAAAATATCACTTTCCGCAATTTTACCCACAATCATCCCCTGTTGTGTTACCGGAATTTGAGAGATATTCATGGATTTAATGGTATTGATTGCTTCCAGTACTGATTTTTGAGCATCTAAGGTTACAATTTCCGTGCTGTCTTTTTTAGCCAGGATAGATTTAGCCGTTAACTTTTCGTCCTGTAAAAACCCGCGTTCCCTTAACCAGTCTTCATTGTACATTTTACCCATGTAACGGCTCCCATGATCGTGAAAAATCACGACCACCACATCTTCAGGTTTTAATTTATCTTTTAACTGGATTAATCCACCTATAGCGGCACCTGCAGAGTTACCCACAAATATACCTTCTTTACGGGCGATATCACGCGTCATTAAAGCTGCGTCTTTATCAGTAACCTTTTCGAATAAATCGATTACATCAAAATTTACGTTCGCCGGAAGAAAATCTTCCCCAATACCTTCGGTGATGTATGGATAAATTTCATCTTTATCGAATATGCCTGTTTCCTTATATTTTTTAAAAACTGATCCATAGGTATCAATTCCCCAAACCTTAATATCTGGATTTTTCTCTTTCAGGTATTTTCCGGTTCCGGATATGGTACCACCTGTACCCACACCAACTACTAAATGTGTTATTTTGCCTTCAGTCTGTTCCCAAATTTCAGGTCCGGTTTGTTCGTAATGGGCTTGCGAATTGGCCAGATTATCATACTGGTTAGGCTTCCATGAATTTGGCACTTCACGCTCTAAACGCGAAGAAACCGAATAATAAGACCTGGGATCCTCAGGTTCCACATTTGTAGGACAAACAATTACTTCGGCACCAAAGGCACGTAAAGCATCAACCTTTTCTTTCGATTGTTTATCAGTGGTGGTAAAAATACACTTGTAACCTTTGATAATGGCAGCCATGGCCAAACCCATACCTGTATTACCTGATGTTCCTTCAATAATGGTTCCGCCTGGTTTAAGTTTGCCACTTTTCTCGGCGTCTTCAATCATTTTAACCGCCATACGGTCTTTAATCGAGTTGCCTGGATTGGTAGTCTCTATCTTGGCGAGTATTGTTCCCGGAACTCCTTTTGTTATCGTATTTAATTTAACCAATGGCGTATTGCCAATGGTTTCTAAAATATTATTGTACCACATTCCACAAAATTAAGCAAAGGCATTAAGTATTTTATAAACTAATATTTATTTGAAACATAATTTCGAAAATGAAATTTTTAAAGAATTTTATTGCATAATCTATTATTATGATAGGCATTATAGATTGATTATTGGGCGAATTACAATTTCAATATCTTATGCCAGCTTATAAATCTTTCCGGGTAAGGAAACAATAATACCCTGCATTTCCAGGGTAAGCACCACAATGGCTAATTTGCTTTGTTGGATATTCAATTGAATACAAAGTTCGTCGATAGAAAGCGGCCCGTTTTGTAAAGCGTTAACAACCTTATGTTCGTTCGGGGTGAGACTAAGCTGAAGGGTAGTTTGAGCTACTTTTTGCTTTTCCTTTACCTCGTCATCCCAACCCAGGTAATAAATCAGATCGTTGGCATTGTTGATCAATCCTGCCCTATTTGTTTTAATGAGAAAATTACAACCTTCAGAATAAACATCATTTGTTCTGCCCGGGAAAGCAAAAACATCTTTATTATATGAATTGGCAATTTCGGCAGTAATTAAGGCGCCTCCTTTTATAGAGGCTTCCACCACAATAGTGGCATCTGCTACACCTGCAATAATCCGGTTTCTTTGCGGAAAATTAGTCCGGTCGGGATTGGTCAGAATTGGAAATTCTGTGAGTAAACCACCATTAAGCACCATTTTCTGTGAAATCGGTTGATGGATTTTTGGATACAAGCGGTCTAAGCCATGGCCAAGAACTCCTACTGTGGGAATATGATTAACTAAACATTCTTTATGTGCAGTTACATCGATCCCGTATGCAAGGCCACTTACAATTAATACATTGTATGGCGCTAAAACTTCGCACAATTCCTTACAGAGGTTTTTACCATAGGATGTGGCATTTCTCGTTCCAACAATGCTAATAATGCGTTGATGGTTTAAATCAGCCGTACCTTTAGCATAAAGCAGTATGGGAGAATCAATACAGTTTTTTAGCCGTTTGGGGTATTTTTCATCGGAGAAAAACAGTACTTCTATTCCATGTTTTTCAACAAAATCCAATTCTTGCTGTGCCCTTACGAGGGCATCGGTACTTCGGATGGCTTCAATTGTTTTCTCTCCAACACCCGGAATTTCCAGAAGCTGCTTTTTGCGGGCTGAAAATATTTTTTCTGCACTTCCGCAATAAGCAAGAAGGTTTTTAGCCGTTACCGGGCCAATAGACTTAATAAATGTTAAGGCAATTTTGTGAAGCGTGCTCATAGTATGATCAGGTTAAATAAATGCGGGATGATTTATTTCCTTCAAGCAAGCTTAAAAATCAATATCGATTAAACTTTTTAATGGAATGTGAATGTTGTTTTTTAACTGTATATATTTCTCTGTAACGGCCCAAACTGTAGTATCAACACGCTTTGGACCAATGGTGGTATTAAAGGTGATCACGGCTTTCGATTTAAATTCGTTACCCAGCCGTTGTGCTTCATCAAGTTTTGTTTTTAATTCATTGGTGTGATCTTCTTTTGCATTGATGATGTTTAAATAGCTAATATGTTCCTTTTCTACAATTTCTATTGGCATGGTATCTCTCTAACGATTAATGTTAAACAAGCTTATCAATTTTTTAGAAAAAAAGCAACTCTTATTTATTCGATTTTTGTAATTAATATATAAAAAAGGCCAGTTTTGAAATACAAAACCAGCCTTTCTTGTAAAAACTATAGTTAATTACTTCAATTTCAGCTTCCTGGTTTCAATCATTCCTTTAAATCCGTGATCAAGCTTTTCATTTGCAGCGTCTATCTGAACCCTCGTAGCGCCTGAAGTGCTGCTTAAAACATTATCCTTTGCAAGTGCTGAGAAGTTATTGTTAGCAGAATAATATAAAGCCTGTGCCAACATTTTTTCGGCTGGATCGCCAAAGTCTTTTGTTAGATCATCTGCCACATCTTTATCAACGGTCATACCCGAAAAATAATCACCCTGGTCTAATTGGTTTTTCGTTTGGAACTGTGGAATGTATAAATCGTTTTTATCAATCCGAATAGAGAAAAAACCAACAGGTTTACCGTAAGTGGTTTTACCAATCAACTTCACATCCATAACGGGTTTTAAATTGTTGATCAACAATTCACTAGCAGAAGCAGTACCTCTCGTAACCAAAAAATAAACCCTTGTTAAACCATTTAAGGCACCTCTTTTAACAAATTTTTCCTGATTTCCGGCCGCTAGTGTTGGTTTATAAGATAAATCAGCGTAAGAATAAAGCCTGGTTACACCATCATTACCCTTTGCATAGAATTTCTGGTTTTCCAGAATAGTTGCAGCTCCATCCTGCATGGTTTTGGTCCAATAGGTGGTATACATTACTTTCCCATTCTGAATAGGCGGAGCGATTAGGTTTGTAAATGCTTCAGAAGTAGAAACTGAGCCACCGCCATTATACCTTAAATCTACCACCAATTCAGTTGCTCCATCAGTTGAAAACTTTGCAAAGGCCGCGTCCAAAGCAGGAAGTGCATTGCTGGTAAAACTGTTAAACACGATATAACCAACTTTTTTTGCACCAATGGTATAGGTATTACTGTATAAAACGGGGTTTATGTCATATTCAGCACGGTTAATCACAATATCTGCTGCAATATTGCCCGGTTTTAAAAAGGTTAATGAAATAGAAGGATTATTGCCAAATATTGAAGCATTTAAGTTGGCAATATCAGCACTGCTCGATCTGGAAGTTCCGCCACCATTCACTTTAGTAATCTGGTAACCTCTCTTCAATCCCTTTAAATCAGCAGGAGAACCTGGGTATACATACGTTACCCTTAATAGATCGGAAGCATCGAAATTAGCAGCAAAACCGTAGTCATCACCTTCACCACCTAGTTGACTGGCAACCGATCCATCGTCAATAAAAGAGTACTTATCTTTCCCGCCTGTGCTTGGCAAAGCTTTTAGTGCAGCTAAAATAGCATTATTTGAACCATACTGCCTTGGGTTAAACGATGCGTAACTTGGCATCCCTACATTCCAGAAGTAGGTTTGCTGTGCATACAGGTAAATCGAATCCTTGGTCAATTCTGCCCGGGTTCCAGATGTACCTTGTGGCACCCCGTTACCATCTGGATCACTATTCGATTTTTTACAAGATACTGTAAATCCAACCACAACAAGCAAAGCATACAAAAATGCATTTTGCGAAATAAATTTTCTAAGCATATTTATCTGTAAATTTCTAGTGACACAATATACGGCAAATTAATTAATTTGGATTGTTGCTCATCAAATTTATTTGCACCAACAACTAACGCCTGATTAGATGATAAATTGTTGTCGTTTAATATGTTCTGGAAAATTTCAGCTTTAGGTAAATTCAGTTCATCGGCAAAGAATACCCTAAGATATTGCTCAAGTCCGTTCCACTCGGTTTGTTTAATTTTATTCAATTGCTGCTCGGGATTTCCGGCAGTTACAATAAATATCTGTTTACGGTCTACTACAAGTTCCTGCATAAACTCAAGCATGTTTTTATAAAGCAAAAGCTTAAGCGGCAAACGGGCGTTTTGATGTAAAAGATCGAAATTGTATTCGTATTTTGTATCAATATGAAATTGAGATGCGGTTTTTTCGAAAAGTTTTTCTGTTCCTCTGTTCTCATATTCGGAACGCATAAATTCGATAATAGGCTGCGCGGCCTTTTGTTCGGTGTACTCTATAAATTGGGCAAACAGATAATACACCTGCAGTAAATAATCTTTTTCCGGAAAAAGTACATCGTCTAGCTCAAAAATTACGACCTGTTTGTCTTTAACGTATTGATATGCTTCCATATTAAAGGGTAAAAAGTTTTAAATCGTTGGCACCATTATAGCCGAATACCCCATTAAACGTGGGCGGTAGTTTTTTAGCAACCGGATTGCTTCCGCTCGAGAAAATACAATCGCCATGGATAAATACCGAAAAATTTTGATAACTGGCTTTTTCTTCGCCGATATAACCCGTAATTACATCGGCATCTGGCAGCAAAACCTGAATGCCATATTCTCCAAAAAGAACCGCTGATTTGGCTAAGGGCTCAACCTCATAATGGTGCAATGGAATGATGCAGTCTATACCTTCTGTGATGCAGAAATTTAGTAAAATATGCGCAATACTATCTTTGTTTAACTCACCTAATGAGGCAAAAGCATATTTTTCAGTAATAATGCCTGGTACGTCGCCATAATCGGCCAGCAAAATAAAATGGCTGGGAAAGGCTTTCATCAGTTTTAAAGCTTTGGCATTATTCCCCCCTGTGATGAGTATTTTCAAGATTTAATTATTTGAATGAATGATTGATTGAATTTTGAGTGATTGAATGATATTTCTTAAAATCATAAGATTTTTTAATCCTAGACAATTAGTCCATCTTTCATGCTTACCACGCGGTCGCTGGTTTTTGCCAGGTGTTCGTTGTGTGTTACAATAACAAAGGTTTGATGAAAATTATCGCGTAAGGTCAAAAACAATTGATGTAAGCCCGCGGCATTTTCAGAGTCTAAATTGCCTGAAGGTTCATCCGCTAAAATAATTGATGGATTATTGATCAAAGCCCTTGCAATGGCCACGCGCTGTTGCTCTCCACCTGATAACTGATTGGGTTTGTGTTGCGCTCTATCTTTCAACCCAAAAAGATCTAACAGTTCGAGTGCCCTGGTTTCGGCCTGTTTTTTATTGGTTTTAGCGATAAATGCCGGAATACAGATATTTTCAATCGCGCTAAATTCTGGTAATAAATGGTGAAACTGAAATACAAAACCGATATTCTGATTACGAAATGTACTCAACAGATCGCCACTCAACTTATTCATTACCGTGCCTTTTAACTCCACTGCACCATCATCAGGTTTATCCAAAGTACCCAAAATATGCAAAAGTGTACTCTTTCCGGCGCCAGATGGCCCAATAATACTTACGATCTCCCCCTTTTGTACTTCAAAATTTACGCCTTTTAAAATTTGTAGATTTCCGTACGATTTTCTTATTCCAGTGGCTTTTAACATGCGTCAAATTTAGTAAAATGGTTGGTTAGTTCAATAGTTCATTAGTCATTGGTACCTTGGTCAATCGGTGATTAATGTCATGTTCATGGTTGAAAGCCTAATCGTTCATTGTCCAGTAGTTCAACAGACTTTAGTCCGTTGAGTACTGCAATTAATTATTATTCTCAATTGATATAGTTCTTTAAGGATGGTTAAATAGGTAATAATCCTTTGGGAACTGATTATTGATTATCGATCATTAACTATCTCAGGAACACCAAGACTACCAATTATCATCCATTAACTATCCGATCTTAAACATCAAACCAATAAAAAACAAAAAAGATTTGCAGATATCAATTTTCTATTTAACTTTGAAAAACAAAGCACTTTCAAAATGAGCAATCAAGAAGAACAATTAAATGCCTTAAAGGATATCAGACAAATGATGGACCGATCGTCGAGATTTATCTCTTTAAGCGGTTTATCTGGTGTTTTTGCCGGTGTTACTGCTTTAATCGGTGCATATTTCGCTAACGATGAGATTGATAAGTTTGTGAATAAACGGGGGTATGGTTATGGGGTAGATGGCGAAATGGATCTCGAATTCAACCTCATCAAACTTGGCATTTTTGTGTTGATCATTGCTTTAGCGGGCGGTATTTTGTTCACTTACAGAAAAAGCCAGAAAAATAATCTTCCAATCTGGGATAAAACCTCGAAATCACTTTTGATCAACCTCATGATTCCTTTGGTTGCCGGCGGACTCTTCATTATTGCATTGCTGATCAATCACCCGAATACTTACAGCATTATTGCGCCCAGCTGTTTAATTTTTTATGGACTATCTCTCATCAATGCCAGTAAGTTTACCTATAGTGATATCCGGTATCTGGGTTTCTGCGAAGTAATACTTGGATTAATCTGTATGTTTTATATCGGTTATGGCTTAATTTTCTGGGCTTTCGGCTTTGGTGTGCTGCACATTGTTTACGGTCTTTTAATGTATTTTAAATATGAGAGAGGTCAGTAAGGATGAAGAACCCGATAGCAGATTTAAATAAAATATTCGATAGCCGGATCAGGCTGGGCGTAATGTCTATGCTGGTGGTTAACGATGAAATTGGTTTTAACGACCTGAAACAGATGCTCGAATTAACTGATGGCAACCTGGCCTCGCACCTGAATACTTTGGAGCAGGTAGAATTTATTAAGGTACATAAAGGTTTTATCGGTAGAAAAACCAGTACCACCTACTCGATTACAATTTTGGGCAAACAAGCCTTTAAAGCACATTTGGATGCACTTGAAAAAATGATCAAAAAAATATAAGCTATTTTTTTTAACTATTTACTTTGAAATTCAAAGCACTTTTAAGAATGAAAACAGAAGAAATAAAAAGACCTAAACTCATTGAAACCGGTAAGTGGATGGCAGCACTTTCTGCCGCAATCGGCACCATAATACTTTTAGCATACTTTGCGCTAAGAATTAACGAACTGATGTTCGTTGGACTATTTTACATTTATTTTGCGACCGTCATAAATGGCGTATTCTTTCTTGTTCTTCTCCTCGAATGCTTCAGGCAACAGAATCACTGGCGAAAAATTGCGGCCATCATGTTCTTCATGCTCCTAAACATTCCTCTAAGCATACTTTATTGCTTTTTAGCCCTAAACCTCAATCATCAAAACTTTTAAAAAAATGAAAACAAAATCCAACCTCTTATTGCTTTCTACCTTAATTGGTGGCCTGCTTTTTAGCTACATTTTCTGGAAAGAATGGTTAGCATTAAACCAATTGATTTACAGTATTTTTATCATTACAGTTACCATCTTTAATAGCGAGGTAATTAAAAGCACCAGGTTTAAAATATATGCACTGGCACATCTACTGGCGGCCATATTGGTGGTGGTAAATAATTCTGCACTAACCTCCGTAACGTATTACATCAGCTTAGTCCTGTTTGTCGGCTTCGCACACTACCAATCCATACGCACCATTTACATTGCAGGTATGGCTACTGTAATGCAGATGATCACAGTCCCTGCAAGTCTGCTAAAAAGATTGTCGGATATTCAAATTGGGAAATTCAATTTAAGACCGGTTTTCAGACCGGTTAAATACATTATACTCCCATTAATTATTTTGTTCATATTTACAGTGGTGCCAATGAAGTTTTTGCGCATTATCTAGATCTGGTGCTCACCAATATTTCCAACTTTTTAAACAATATTTTTGGATTTATATTTCAGGATTTAAGTCTGCCCCGCTTCTTTCACTTCTGTTTGGGCATATTTATAACTGCAGGTTTAGTGATCACTTTTTACAACAAAAGCATCGAAAAACTGGAAGCCGGTTGCAATGAAAAGCTTTTAAGGATAAGACGCAGCCAGAAAGCCAGAAGCATTTGGTATGAAGTTGCACACACCTTTACAAGTCAGATTATTACTAAAAAAATGGCTTTGAAAACGGAGTATATCATCGGGTTCATTTCTTTTATTTCTTTGAACCTCTTGCTACTCAGTGTAAACCTGATTGATATTTCTACACTTTGGTTTGGACACAAACCTGCCGGAAATTTCTCTGCCGACCTTCATGATGGCACAAATGCCTTAATTTTCAGCATCATACTGGCCATGGCCGTAATTCTATATTTTTTCCGCGGAAACTTGAATTTTTATAGTAAAAGCAAGACCCTTAAAATTTTGGCCTTTACCTGGATGGTTCAAAATTTCATCCTCATCATTTCTGTTTTCATCCGTGATGGTTATTATATCGAATTTCATGGTTTAACCCACAAACGGATCGGTGTATTGGTTTTTGCGATACTCTGTGTCATTGGACTTGCTACCGTGTATTTCAAAGTAGCTAAACAGCGAACCTTATTTTATCTATTTAAAGTAAACGGAAATATCTGGATTGCCCTGTTACTAGCTTTTAGTTTAATAAACTGGGATGTTTTTATAGTGAAATACAATTTAGCTAAAAGTGATCAGGTGGGTATTGATGCCGATTACCTGCTATCATTATCAGACAAAACCTTACCTCTTTTAGATCAAAACCGATCAAAACTGGCGTATAGTCCTTCAAAAGATCTATATGGAAAAGAGATTGCCAAAGCCCAAACAGCAGACTTTTACAGAGACCAGCTGGACAGGCGCATTGGTTATTTTAAAGACCGTTACAATGAAGTTAGCTGGTTATCATGGAATTTACAGGATTGGAATACAGCAGCATATTTTGGATTGAACAAGCACAGTAGGAGATAAAACAAGCCATATTAATATCAATCCATTTACGATTAAACCTATTCATCATATGAAAACGCATAGCTCCACACACTGGATAAATTATTTCAGAGAAAATGCCTCGATTAAAAGGATAGACTGGACATTAAAGCCAAACTTAACTGACAAAGAAAAAAATAATATTATGAAGTCGTTAAAGGCTTGGCAACTTGGCGAAACCTCAGAAGGTAAACATTTGATCCATGCATCAGAAAAATATGCTGGAGCAATAAACGACAATGAATACCTGATTGCTGTAAAACTCTTTATAAAGGAAGAACAAAAACACGGAAATAACCTGGGCATATATCTTGATTTAATTGAAGAAAAAAGAATTAAAAAAGATTGGGGCGATACCCTATTCCGAAAAATAAGATATTTCAACACAAACATGGAACTTTGGACCATCGCTGTAATTACCGTGGAAAGCGCGGCACAAATATTTTACCAGGCATTAAAAGATGCCACAAATTGTACTTTACTCAAACAGATTTGCACCGACATCTTAATTGATGAGGCTGCTCATATTACTTTCCAAAGAGAACGTTTATATATCATTTTTAATCAAAAAAATGCTTTCTCTAAGTGGATTGCTTACCATGCCTATTCTTGCTTCTTCATCTGCACAAGTATTGTGGTTTGGTTGGCACATCAAACATTATTTAAAGCTGGTAAGCTTAACTTTTATCGCTATTTAAACAAAATGAATTTTAAACTTGGTAAGATTGCGGGTAAATCCGTCCTATATAAAGAAGAAGAACGATTACCATTTTTATTTAAAGGATTAAATCAAAATATTTCATAATTAACCTCTCACCTTTGCTAAACTTTTGTTGGATTTAGTTTTCCCGGTGCATTACGCATCGGGGAGCAAAGGTTTAATCATTAACGATTTAACTGTAAAATTTAAATAATAAAATCATGAAAAATCAAACATCACTTAGTTCAGGTAGACTAAGAATTATCATCATTTTAAGTGTAACAGCTTTTATATTGGCCATTCCATTGGTTGCTATGCAATTTACAAATGAGGTGGTATGGACACTCTCCGATTTTGTAACTGCAGGAATTTTATTGCTCAGTACAGGTTTAGCCATAGAATTGGTGATCAGAAATCTAAAAACAGGCACTTTTAGGACGGTAGTGCTTGTTATGATATTATTGGCTTTATTTCTCATCTGGGCAGAACTAGCGGTCGGTATCTTCGGAACTCCCTTTGCAGGGAGTTAAAATTATGTTTTATCTGTTGTCTAATCATGTCCAACGTCCTGTGCATCAGAAGGTAGTTCCACAATACCCTTATTATAATTAAATTTCACTGACAAAAATTAACGACTATGAAAAAAGCAATCTCAATAGTATTAATAGGCATAATAATATTAGCCTCAGCCTGTACCGAAGAAAGCAAAACCCTTTCCACTGACGAAATAATCAGTACACAAACCAAGAAACAACCTAAAGTAGAATACGATTCTCCTGTTCTTGTTAACAAAACAGATATCGTTCTGTACCCATTGAAATTAAATGATGGTGACTTCGACAGTTATAAGAGGGGAGCAAACGTCAACTATTGGAATCTCATTTTTCATAATATCGTTTCAGGAAAAAGTGAACTGTTAACGAACGAAAAAATGATTATTAATTCATTCAACATTGGTCATTCAGAAAATGCTCCAAATCAAAAGGCAATGCTATCCGACCAATTTATCTATTATAACATTACCGATTCGGATGATGATGGAGATAAAAAATTAACGGCAAAAGATCCTAATAAACTTTACCTCTCTAATCTGGAAGGAAAATCTTTTACCAGAATATCTCTAAATAATTATCACCTGAGCAGATGGAAGATAGATGATAAACATGATTCAATATTAATGGATCTGATTAAAGATTCGAATGGCGATAAAGAATTTAACGACAAAGATGAAATTGAATATTTTGTTTACAACTTGAAAACCGGTGTTTTGAAAGCCGTTTTCGACCAAAAATTTAAAGATGAAATTAAAAATTTAGCCAAAAAAGTATTGTAGAACATTCACAAACCATGCTTTGATTTTTAAAAATTAAGCGTAATAAACGAGGTTCAAACAAAATAACCGCAGTACTCGTGTCGCGCTTTTTCCCGATTAACATAAAACGTTCATTTTCTGAAAAAATCGGCAATTTCTATTTGTTTAAAGGCTTTGAAATTGTAGCTTTGGGCAAATTTTGTAGCAAATGAATATTCACGAATACCAGGGTAAACAAATATTAAAAAGTTTCGGTGTTAACGTTCAAGAAGGAATAGTTGCCGATACTCCTGAGCAAGCTGTTGAAGCTGCTAAGCAACTGAAAATAGATTACAATTCTGATTGGGTTGTAATCAAAGCGCAAATCCATGCCGGTGGACGCGGTAAAGGTGGAGGTGTTAAATTAGCCAAAAACCTCGAAGAAGTGAAGCAACGTGCAACCGATATTATTGGTATGCAATTGGTTACCCCTCAAACCGGTCCTGAAGGTAAATTAGTGAGTAAAATTTTAGTGGCTCAAGATGTTTATTATCCAGGTGCTTCTGAAACCAAAGAATTCTACATTTCAGTATTGTTAGACCGTGCAAAAGGCCGTAACATCATCATGTACAGTACCGAAGGGGGTATGGATATTGAAGAAGTTGCCGAGCACACTCCACATTTAATTTTCAAAGAAGAAATTGATCCTAAAGTTGGTTTACAAGGTTTTCAGGCACGTAAAATTGCTTTCAAATTAGGCCTTAGTGGTGTTGCACATAAAGAAATGGTTAAATTCGTAAGCGCTTTATACAAAGCTTATGATGCAACTGATTCTTCAATGTTTGAAATTAACCCGGTGTTAAAAACAAGTGATGATAAAATTATCGCTGTTGATGCTAAAGTTGATTTAGATGAAAATGCATTATTCCGTCATCCTGATTACGCAGCAATGCGCGATACCATGGAAGAGGATCCAATGGAAGTTGAAGCAAGCGCTTCTAACCTCAACTTTGTGAACCTTGACGGTAACGTAGGTTGTATGGTTAACGGTGCTGGTTTGGCAATGGCTACCATGGATATCATTAAATTGGCTGGTGGTGAACCTGCTAACTTCTTAGACGTAGGTGGAACCGCAAATGCGCAAACCGTTAAAGCGGCTTTCAACATCATTTTAAAAGATAAAAATGTTAAAGCTATTTTGATTAATATTTTCGGCGGTATTGTTCGTTGTGATCGTGTTGCACAAGGTGTTATTGACGCTTACCAGGAAATTGGTAACATTCCGGTGCCGATTATCTGCCGTTTACAAGGTACAAATGCAGTAGAAGCTAAAAAATTAATTGACGAGTCTGGCCTTCAGGTTTATTCGGCAATTGCTTTAAAAGAAGCTGCCGATTTAGTAACTAAAGTATTGGCTGAACAAGCATAGTTTAAGCTTAAAGCAAAATCATATTCAAAGCCTTTCAGTTAAAACTGGAAGGCTTCTCTTTTAGAGGGGTGTCCGCAGGGACGGGATGTTTATTACAAGAACCCTATCAGGTTTGAAATAGGCGAACAATATAATTTTGAAAATGGGTGGTTCTGTTATTATAGCGGCCTCCTCTCCTGCTATCTCTTCAATCTTTTTGTGTTCGTCAGTCTGAATGGAGTCGAAGGCCCTGCAGCAAAAAGTATTTCCGTTCTATCAGTTTTATTAACCGGGGATTGTGGCTCCTGGTTTTGAACAAACCTTGAATGTTGCTAAAACCTGCGAGGTTTATTCTGCACGGAATTCTAAAATATCACCCGGCTGGCACTCTAAAACTGCACAGATAGACTCCAAAGTCTCTAAACGAATTGCTTTCGCTTTACCGGTTTTTAATATCGATAAATTAGACATCGTAATCCCTACCCGCTCACTCAATTCGGTAAGCGACATTTTGCGACGGGCAAGCATGACATCTAAATTTATAATTATGGGCATGGGCTTATATCGTTAAATCGTTTTCTCGCTGCAAATCCTTTGCTCTATTTAACATAAAAGCAAAGTAACCAATAAGCAGCACCCAAATATTAAATCCTAAATTCGGCTGAATTGAATATACTCCTGTATAGTTATCATCCGTTAACATTTCAATTGCCAGGCTACATAAAAGTGGTTTTAAGTAGATTAAGAGAAAAGGGTATATCAATATAAAAAAGCCAATAATCCTTAGTTTACCTATACTCTTTGAAGAAAAAATAGCATCATCGCCAACATTATTAAAGAGGATAATAGCTAATATTACAACAATAAAAAAATAAGCTAAATCAACTATAATGGATCTTTCACTATCTGCTAACATCAGAAGAAAGATTTCTCTTTTATTCTTGGGCTTCCACTGTAATCTTCCAATATCTTGTTTGACCAATGTATTACCGTCGCTTAATTTCACCAAATTGGATTTATCGTTCACATTAAATACCGGTTTTACACTCATATGGCCTACAAATCTATCGGTTAAAAACCTAGGTACTGTTAAAAAAGAATATAAAATAATAAAAGTCAATGCCATCCAAAATTTTACTTTTATACCAAAAAAAGAACTAGAGTTATTCATCGCTATATCGTTAAGTCGTTTTCTTGTTTAATTAACACCGCATCTTTAATAACTTTTGATAGGATGATAATGATGATGCCTACTCCAACATTAGAAAAACTAACCGTGGATCCTCCACTATTAAAACTCATTTCAACATTGTCTATCACCTGATTTCCAATTAAGGATTTTGTGTTTAATGATACATTATTTACAATTGCACCAGCCGTGTAAACATAAATTATTTCAATTACCTCACGCAAAACAAACAGTATCCCAAGCCATGTTATTAACCTAAAACTTCTAACAACCAAAAAGTTGCCTTTTAAATAAACATTGATGAGCTTAATTAATATTACAAACAAAGTAAATATGAATACCCCTCTAACTAAGGCAAACAATGCCCATAAAAACGTATAAGTACTTTGATTAGAATTAACTTTTAAAAGCGCATAGCCATTTAACGTTATATTATTTGATATATCCACGTTGTAATCGGCGGGTCCATTCACTAGCTTATTTACGAATTTATTTATAACAGTAGAATCGTGATATTTTTTATAGGAAGTTTGATCAGCAACCTTAAAAATTCTTAAATCTTCTATTGTTTTACCATTTTTATATCGAACAACTGTATCCGGAATACTTGTACGGAAATACATAGGCACTAAATACCCTTTCTCTTTATCTCCAAACTGCCCACTTCCAGGTATTTTTATGTAGCTGGGGAAGTTAAAGATATTGCTTCCAACCTGGAGAATTATCGAGAAGCTAAAAAGAATGAGTAATAACATTAAAAAGGCCTTAATAATTCTGGCAAGTATTCTATATTTCATGATTATATCGTTAAATCGTTTTCTTGTTGCAACTGAATTCCTTTTCTAAATACAAATGCTATTGTTAAAAGGGTTAGACCAAAAATCAACAACCAGATCTGAAAATCAACATTTTCAATTATCTTAAATACTAAATCCTGGCGATTGTTTAATTGATTTGCATATATCATAGCGTTGTAAATAAACAGCAGAAATGGAATCATAGTACAATACCATCCCATATGCGTAAGTCGCCCTACATTTTCAGCACTGAAAACATTGCCCATCTCTATCGAATTAATAAAACGATATAGATAAACTAATACCCTTGAACTAAAGAACATAATTGTCAATATAAATAAACCCTCTACCAGACCCAACAGACCGCCTCTACTTCCATCTGTATATCCTTCTTCAAAGCTCTTGGATGCGTCTTTAAGCGAAAACAGTATTACGATTAAAAGTGTTGCCACATAACCTATTTTAATCAGTTTAATTTGATTCTGCGTTTTCATATTAAATCGTTAAATCGTTTTCCTCTTTTAGCTGCTTATTCCTAACGAGTATCGCTGAAGCATAAAAAATTAGCAGGGTGATAATGATAAAACTTAAATTTGGGATAAAAACCATTGGCCACACCCGGGTGTAAGAATAAATTACATATTCAACAGTTTCTTTTGGCCAGATAAAGGAGTTAAGTTTCGCCGTTAAACATACTAAGATCACTGTAAGACAAAGTGGAACCCATTTTAAAATATTAAGCCATTTAAGCACCTCATTCTTTTGATCATTTTTTAATGAAGCTTTTAAATACCATTCTAGAAACACAAAAAATAGTGCATAAAAAATTGTAGAAATTAAGTTATAGAGATACTTTGTCCCATTCGCTCTTTCAGAATCCAAGCAGACCAAAAAGTAAAAAACGGTTATTACGCCGAGTAATCTGACAAAAAATCTTAAGGCCAAAATCACCCAATAATTGACAGGCACATTTTTTAACCTGAAAAATAGAAATTTAAGAAACGTCATATTTATTTAATTATTTACAAGACAAACATAAAAAAATATTTATTACAAATCAAAACATATTTATTGATTTACAATAAATAAATATTGATATACAGCTACACCGTGTTGTATCGGAAGAAATATGCCAAAAACTTTCTTGGAATGATTTTTGTTGTAAGTAAAAGTGTAAAAAACATGTGCAAACAGTAACATTTTCAGCATTTTATCCTTTCGGATTGCCATACAATTTCGTAACTTTGCACACTTCAATAATTAAAGAGCACACAAAACGTATAAATGAGACAACTCAAGATAACGCAATCCATAACCAACCGTGAAAGTCAGTCGTTAGATAAATACCTACACGAAATTGGTAAAGTAGATTTAATCACAGCAGAAGAAGAAGTAATTTTAGCAAGGAAAATCCGTGAAGGCGATCAGGCCGCATTAGAGCGCTTAACTAAAACCAACTTACGTTTCGTTGTGTCTGTTGCAAAACAATATCAAAATCAAGGTTTAACTCTAGGAGATTTAATTAACGAAGGTAACTTAGGCTTAATTAAAGCAGCAAAACGTTTTGATGAAACCAAAGGTTTCAAATTCATTTCCTATGCCGTTTGGTGGATCCGTCAGTCTATTTTGCAGGCAATTGCCGAGCAAAGCCGTATTGTTCGTTTGCCTTTAAACCAGGTAGGTTCGTTAAGTAAAATCAGTAAGGCCTTCTCTAAATTAGAGCAGGAATTTGAACGTGAGCCATCTCCTGAAGAATTAGCAGATATTTTAGAAACCACGGTAGATAAGATATCAGATACCTTAAGTAACTCTGGCCGCCATGTATCAATGGATGCTCCTTTTGTTCAAGGCGAAGAAAATACGTTGTTGGATGTACTGGAAAACCATGAGCCAAATACCGATAGCTCATTGATCAACGAGTCTTTATCTGAAGAAATCAAACGTTCTTTATCTACTTTAACGGAAAGAGAAAGAGAAATTATCGTTTTATTCTTTGGTTTAGGTTCTAACCACCCACTTTCTTTAGAGGAAATTGGCGAGAAATTTAACTTAACACGCGAGCGCGTTCGTCAGATTAAAGATAAAGCGCTACAACGCTTACGTCATACTTCAAGAAGTAAAATCTTAAAATCTTATTTAGGATAGAAAATTATCTTCACACAAATATTAAAAGACCGGCTAATGCCGGTCTTTTTTTTTCATAAACAACTAAGTTTATCGTTATGATTTCATATCTTTAAATCATGTCGATTAACCTGCTCAAGAAATCCATATCTATTTACAAACCCATTTTCATATGGAACATATTGGTGAGCATTTTAACATCAGTATTTTTCATTTTAAAT
Source organism: Pedobacter humicola (assembly GCF_056490705.1). Taxonomy (NCBI): domain Bacteria; kingdom Pseudomonadati; phylum Bacteroidota; class Sphingobacteriia; order Sphingobacteriales; family Sphingobacteriaceae; genus Pedobacter; species Pedobacter humicola. The sequence goes on from NZ_JBWJIG010000006.1 coordinate 27,719, forward strand.
GGCTTTAAACAACCAGGTATATATTCTTTTGCCATATTCCTCAAACTTATAGGCTGGTTATTTTCAATAGGGATCTACTTTATGTTTTATTTACCTACCTCCTACTTCTTCAAGAACCAGGGTATAAGCTTAAAAAAAATCATCACAAACTTAGTGCTGTATGATTTAATTATATTTATCGGAATCTTAATCATATCATGGATATGCAAGGACTTTTTATTGATAGCGTTAACCAATCTTTTGCAGACCGGGAAGTATTAAGCAGCGTTTACCTCAATTGTGAAGTTGGTGAGGTAGTGGGCTTACTGGGCAGAAACGGATCGGGCAAATCAACCTTGCTGAAAATCATTTTCGGAAGCGTAAAAGCAAACTTCAAGTACCTCAATATCAATAATAAGATCTATAACAAAGGTTACTTATCAAAGAACTTGTCTTACCTACCTCAAGACAGATTTATTCCGGACCAGATCAATGTAGCGCAGGCGATCGATATTTTTTGTAAAAAGCACCAGTCCGAATTACATCAAATTGAGTTTATTGCTCATCATCTGCATTCGAAGTTTTATAATTTGTCAGGTGGTGAATGCCGTTTTATTGAATGCCTGTTGATGATTTATAGCGATGCCGAATTTGTACTGTTAGACGAGCCGTTTTCACAATTGTCGCCTTTATGGGTAGAGGAATTGAAGAGCCATATTAACCGGGTAAAAGCCTATAAAGGATTTATCATCACCGATCATTATTATAAATCAATCCTAGCTGTTTCTGATCGGATTGTGCTCTTGCACAATAGATGCAATTATAACATTAAGACTGAAGATGATTTGGTCTTGCATGGATACTTACCAGGATTTACAGCTTAACGCAGCATTTTACCACCAAGACACGAAGGCACGAAGAAATATCCTGGTACGCTTTGAGTCTTGTGGCCTGCCTGATGATAGGTTAAAACAACAAATGTTTAACCGTTAATCCGTTATTGATAAGTTGTTTCAGCGAATCGATACCGATACGTAAATGTGTTTCCACATATTTCTCCGTAACAGCGCTATCACTTTCTGCCGTTTTAACACCTTCAGGAATCATTGGTTGATCTGAAACCAAAAGCAATGCGCCAGCCGGAATTTTATTTGCAAATGCTGTAGTAAAGATGGTAGCGGTTTCCATATCTACCGCCATGGCCCTTAAAGATTTCAAATATCTCTTAAATTCTTTATCGTGCTCCCAAACCCTGCGGTTAGTGGTATAACAGGTTCCGGTCCAGTAATCTCTACCGTGATCGCGTATGGTGGTTGAAATCGCTTTCTGCAAGGCAAAGGCTGGCAATGCGGGCACTTCAGCCGGAAGGTAATCATTTGATGTCCCTTCGCCTCTGATGGCCGCAATCGGCAGGATTAAATCGCCCAATTGATTCTTCTTTTTCAAACCGCCACATTTACCCAAAAACAAAACTGCCTTAGGTTTAATCGCGGTTAATAAATCCATCATGGTTGCCGCCAACGGACTGCCCATACCAAAGTTAATAATGGTGATGCCATTTGCCGTTACACTCTGCATGGGCTTGTCTAAGCCCATAATCGGGGCATTATCATTCCATTCAGAAAACATGGTTACATACTTGCTGAAATTGGTTAACAGAATATAATCGCCAAATTGATCTAAAGATCTGCCTGTATAACGCGGCAACCAATTTTTAACAATTTCATCTTTCGATTTTAATCCAGATTTGACCGGACTTTCTACTTCTTTTACTTTTTTTGATTTCTCTACAATGGCCTCGTCTTTTTTTACGTCTTTTTCTTCGTTCATATTCTTTTAGTTTTGAGCATAGCGCAGGGCGCTTAGCGTTAATAAATATTATAAAAAAAAATCCCCCCGCTTTCGCGAGAGGATTTGAATTTTTATGCGGCCTGCAACTTTTTAAAGTCGGCCTTTTCAAATTTTTCTATCGCATAATCGAGGTTGATGTGCAATTCCTTGACATCCGTCTGCGTTGGTGTATCAAACATCGCATCCAACATAATCGCTTCACAGATCGATCTTAATCCACGTGCCCCGAGTTTATATTCCATTGCCTTATCCACAATAAAATCCAAAACATCATCTTCAAAAACCAATTTAACATCTTCGTAAGCAAAAAGCTTAATATATTGTTTGATCAATGAATTTTTAGGTGCGGTTAAAATGTTTCTTAAAGATTCTTTATCTAGCGGATTTAAGTGAGAAAGAACTGGTATACGGCCAATTAATTCTGGAATCAATCCGAAAGATTTTAAATCCTGAGGTGTAATATACTTATAAAGATTTTTAAGATCCAATACGGTCTCATCTTTCTTTACCCTATACCCTACAGCCTGTGTGCGTAAACGGTTTGCAATTTTGCGTTCAATACCATCAAATGCACCACCACAGATAAACAGGATATTGTTGGTGTTTACCGGGATCATTTTTTGATCAGGATGCTTACGTCCGCCCTGAGGTGGAACATTAACCACTGTTCCTTCTAAAATCTTCAATAAAGCCTGCTGAACACCTTCTCCTGATACATCGCGTGTAATGGAAGGGTTATCACTTTTACGCGCCACCTTATCCACTTCATCGATATATACAATACCGCGTTCTGCAGCTGCTACATCATAATCTGCAGCCTGAAGCAAACGGGTTAAAATGCTTTCAACATCTTCACCTACATAGCCAGCTTCTGTTAAAACAGTTGCATCGCAGATACAGAAAGGCACATGCAAAATTTTTGCAATGGTTTTGGCCAGAAGCGTTTTACCGGTTCCGGTTTCACCCACCAACATGATGTTCGATTTTTCAATCTCGATCTCGTCTTTATCAACTTTTTGATTTAAACGTTTATAGTGGTTGTAAACAGCAACAGCCAATACTTTTTTAGCATCATCCTGACCGATTACATACTGATCGATGTGCTGTTTAATTTCAAGAGGCTTTAATAAATTAATCGCCTCCTGAATATTTTTTGTCCCTTTGGTTCCTAATTCTTGTGCAAGCAATTGGTTGGCCTGGGTTACACACTTATCACAGATAAATGCATCCATCCCTTCAATCAACATTAAAGTTTCATGCTTGCCAGAATGGCAGAATGAGCAACGGGATTCTTTATTTTGTTTCGCCATTTTTTCTTGCGTTTCTCGATAACACTTCATCAATCATACCAAAGCCTTTGGCTTCTTCAGCACTCATCCAGTAATCACGATCTGAAGCTTTCTCAACCCAATCGTAAGTTTGACCAGAGTGCTCTGAAATGATATCGTATAATTCTTTTTTCAATTTCAACATTTCTCTCAAGTTGATCTCCATATCAGATGCCACACCTTGTGCACCTCCTGATGGCTGGTGAATCATTACCCTTGAGTGAGGTAAGGCAGAACGTTTTCCTTCTGCACCAGCAACCAATAAAACAGCACCCATTGATGCGGCCATACCTGTACAGATGGTGGCTACATCTGGCTGAATATATTGCATGGTATCATAAATACCTAAACCAGCATAAACTGAGCCTCCTGGCGAGTTAATATAGATCTGAATGTCTCTTTCAGCATCTGTTGATTGCAAAAACAACAACTGCGCCTGAATGATATTTGCATTCTGATCGTAAATCGCATCTCCTAAAAAGATGATCCGGTCCATCATTAACCTTGAAAAAACATCCATCTGCGCTACGTTCATCTGGCGTTCTTCAATAATATATGGCGTCATAGATTGCGGCGAAAGATTAGCCTGTGCAATAAATTTATCTACGTGTAAACCGCCAATCCCCTGATGTTTAACGGCAAATTTTCTGAATTCTTGTGAATCTATGTTCATTATGTGAGTTTTTAGCAGGGAATAGAGTTTTAAGCTCCTGTTCCCCATCGTTTCGTGAATAATAAAAAAACCAAAATATAAATAATATTTCAATTATGTAATGATTAGACAAAGAGCATACCATATCAAAATCTATGACAATATAGCACGCCCTCTATTTCAAACTTTTTGAAAAGCTAGAAATCATCATCGCTAAAATATCTAAATCTTCTAACAAACCTGCCAAATCCTTGTCAGAAACTAGTAATCTTAATTTTAACACCAAAAGAGTATTGGCATTTTTAAAAGCAGATCGGTGTGCAAAATTGCAGAATCTTCGAAAGTCGGCTGAGGATTGGAGCCGGAACCTTATACAATATTATTTAGATACGCTAAGAGCAGCCCTCGAAGCTGCTCTTAGCGTATCTAAACTTTTTTATTTCTTCTAATTACTCAGAAATATCAATCAATTTATTACCTACAATTATCGCTCTCTGCCAAATTAGCAAATCTAAATTTTGCCATACAGTAAAATAAGATTTTATATCATGACATTAAAATCGCTTGGCGCTATGCCCTATGCCTTTTTATCCAGCGCAATAAACTTATCGTAATCAATATCTTTCTGATCTAAAGTAACGATAGATTTAATCTGTTCGAAAGTTTTTAAAGCTTTTACCTCTTCAAAAACACGGTTGGCATTTTCTTTTTCCTGTAAAAACTGAACGGCATATTGTGCCAATTGATCTTCAGGAAGCGGGCTTGGGCTGTACATTCTAAATTGAGCATCTAATTTGGCTTTAGCTGCCTGAACTACATCCTCATATTTAATTTCGATAGCATTGTCTTTAATGATTTTGTTTTCGATTAAAGTCCATTTAAGGTTTTTGGCAAAATCATCATAACCTTCAGCCAATTCTTCGTCGGTTAATTTTTCGTTTGTGGCTTTTAACCAGCGACGTAAAAATTCATCCGGCAATTCGAAGTTGTGTTTAACTAAAAGCGCTTCGTAAATATCGTTTGATAATTTACGTTCAGCATCTTGTTTAAACATGCTTTCTACCTCTTCAGTAATTTTTGCTTTAAAACCAGCTTCGTCGGTCACTACACCTTCACCAAATATTTTATCAAAAAACTCCTGGTTTAAATCTGATTCTTCTAAACGGTTCACATTTTTAACCTGAAGTTTGAAGTTCGCTTTCAACTCAGCCGCTTCTTCTTCCGAAATGTTTAAAGCTTTAGCGATTACCGCAGCATCTTCAAATGCTTTTTGGATATCGATCGTCACTTCATCATCTTTCTTTAAACCGATTAGCGATTTAAGGATTTTTTTATCTTTTATCTGGTCCAAACGCACACTTCCTGTACTGGTAATACCACCTTCTACTGCAGTACCATCTGCAGCTACCTGGGTTAATTCTGCATAAAGCACGTCGTCATCAGCCGAAATTTCAGGGTTGGTCATTTTACCGTAGCTACGACGGATGTTTTTAATGCGGCTTTCTAAAGTTTCTTTATCAGCCTTAACTACGTATTCGGTAAATTTATCTTTAGATGAAACGTTTACATCAAAGGCAGGTGCTAAACCCAACTCATAATCAAATTCGAAATCATCTGTATTGTCCCATTTAAATTCGCGCTCATCATCCATTTTAGGAAGTGGTTGACCTAAAATTTCTAATTTTTGCTCAGCGATATAATTAGATAAAGTATCGTTTAACAAATTGTTCACTTCCTCTACCAAAATACTTTTGCCATACATTTTTTTAATGTGGGCAGCAGGAACCATTCCTTTACGGAAACCAGGTAATTGTGCTTTTTTAGCTTGATCTTTAATGGCTTTATCTACTTTTCCACTATAATCAGCAGGTGCGATTTTGATTTTTACAACAGCATTTAAGTTGCCGGTTTTTTCCTGTGTAATATTCATTTTTTTGAGATATGAGTATTGAGATGTGCAATTAGCTTTGAGTATCGAGACATGGGATTTTAGAAAAATAGCACATATCGTTTCAATTAAAACAGCACATCAATTTTTATTAATCAATGTTTTTAAAAACAAAACCGTTCCGATGTTTAAATCGAAACGGCCTTTATCTTGTTGTGCGGAAGAAGGGACTCGAACCCCCACGCCGTGAAGCGCCAGATCCTAAGTCTGGTGCGGCTACCAATTACGCCACTTCCGCAGTTAGGATGTTGTAAGGACTGCAAAGATAGAAACAAGATTGAATAATCAAAAGGCATCCGCAATTTTTTATTGATTATTTTGATCAATAAACGCTAACTCTTTAATTTTTAAGGAGAAAAACTTAAACAAGAATCAATTTACGCAATATTTAGTGGCGATACGGATGATGAGATGAAGGTATAGCGCACAAAAAAGCCGTTCTGATATCATCGGAACGGCTTTATTATTGTGCGGAAGAAGGGACTCGAACCCCCACGCCGTGAAGCGCCAGATCCTAAGTCTGGTGCGGCTACCAATTACGCCACTTCCGCAGTTAGGATGTTGTAAGGACTGCAAAGATAGAAACTAAATTGATTAATCAAATTTTTGAGATGCTTTGTTGAAGCACAAAATTGATTAATTTATGATGGCCTGTGACACACAGGACATTAGAGAAATAGAAAATTCAACATGATCTGCTTTAACATCATCCGTTTTATATCTTAAAATTTCACAAGCGTCACATCAACCAGTTCCGGTCCACCGTCAACAGGGTAACCCGCAACCTTTTTTCCTTTAATGGTAACTTTTTTATCTAAATAGGTATCAAGATTTATAGAACCACTTTTTAAAGCATAGGTTTTATTGTCGGCTTTTAACAGATGTGTGCCATACTGAAAGGTGCTCATACCTATTTTTTCTATTGTTCCGCTTGCCGTAACAGCAGCGCCTCTGTTTGCATTGTTCATGGAGCTACAGCCTGAAATTACGGAAACAAATAGGGATAATATTAATATTTTTTTCATCGGTGATTAATTTTATGGGTAACGGAATGATTTAGCTTTATGCTACAAATTACCAAAATTTAATTACCAAAAGCTAATAAAGTTCTTTCTGGAATTCGAAAAAATATTGAACGGCCTTAACCAATCTGCTTCCGTACCAGCTAAACATCTCTCCATCAACCAACATAATTTTTGCATCAGGAATAACCGTCTGTATTTCTTCAATGTGTTTTTCACCAAAAGGATAAGGCTCAGATGAAAGTAATATCAGTTCGCAGTTTAAAGTTTTCAGTTGATGCAGTGTTACAGACGGATAGCGCGCTTCCTTAATTACATTTGTCATACCATTAGTCAACAGAATATCATCAATAAAAGTATTCTTTCCGGCCGCCATATAAGGCTTACGCCAGATCAGATAAGCAATCTTTTTATCAATACCATGTTGGAGCGCGAGAGTTTTGAGGTCGTTAAAGCCGGCAGAAATCAAATGGTTAAGATAACTTGCTTCAGGCTCACGGTCTACCAGCGCGCCTATCTCAGCGATGGTTTTCATCGCATCATCCAAAGTAAAAATATCGCTCATCCAAATCGGGAAATGTTCAGAAAGCTCTTCAATATCACTTTGTGTATTCTCCTCTTTGTTGCCAATGATCAGATCAGGCTTTAAATCTTTAATTAAGTCTATATTGAGTTTCTTTGTTCCACCAACCTTGGTTCTTTCTGCAAATTTTTCTATCGGATGGATGCAAAACTTGGTCAATCCGATAATTTCCTGATCCAGTCCTAAATCAAATAACAATTCAGTCTGTGATGGAACGATGGAAACAATCCTTTTCGGTGGAAAATTAATAGTGATTTCCCTTCCCATCTGATCAGTAAATGATTTTTGCATGAAGCAAAGATAATTTAACCACAGTCAAAAAAGGTAAATACAGATAGAAATTGTTGAATTCCAAAACCGCATTTACCTCATTTTTTCATATGGGTCTAACTTAATACCGCTACATCCTCCTTTACCACGCCATCGGCAATATGTAAAATCCGGTTTCCGTACTGCGCATTTTTCTCTGAGTGCGTTACCTGGATAATGGTAATTCCATCTTCCTGGTTTAACTTTTTAAACAGCGTCATTATTTCTTCGGCCTGGGCAGATTGCAGGTTGCCGGTTGGTTCATCTGCCAAGATAATTGACGGTTGGGCCGCTAATGCCCTTGCAATGCCAACCAATTGCTGTTGTCCGCCAGAAAGCTGGTTTGGAAACAGATCTTTTTTGGCCACAATGTTAAAACGGTCTAAAAGATCGGCTATTCTGCTTGCACGTTCTGAGCTACCCACTTTTTTGTACAACAATGGTGCTTCTATATTTTCGTAAACCGTCATTTCATCAATTAAATGATAGGCCTGAAATACAAAGCCGATATGGTTGCGGTAGAGCTCTATACGCTTACGTTCATTTAGTGAAGTTACGTCCTCGCCCAGAAACTCATAAGTTCCATAGGTTGGCTCTTCCAGCATACCAATAATGTTCAGCAGGGTCGATTTTCCGGCTCCGGAAGGCCCCATGATGGAAACAAATTCTCCCTGCTTAATGGTTGTGGTGACCAAACGCAGTACATAATTTTTAATGCCTTTGTTTGCGTAGTATTTTTCGATGTTGGTTAATTGTATCATATTTTTGGGTTTAGCGAAACGCGATTTGCGCGAGGCGTGAATTTCGCCAAACGCTATCCGCAGGTCTTTATTCATATTTAAGTGCATTTACGGGATCGCCTATAGCTGCCTTACGGGCCTGAATGCTTACCGTTAAAACTGCTATTATGATTGAAACAATGGTTGCAATAAAGAAAGGAAAAACGGGCATTTCTATTCTGTAGGCAAAACCTTCGAGCCATCTTTTAACTAAAATGTAGGCGATGGGCCAACTGATTAAATTGGCCACTATGACCAAAATTAAGAATGATTTATTTAAAAGATTTACAATCTGGATATTTGATGCACCCAAGATTTTTCTCACGGCAATCTCTTTGGTGCGGCGTTTGGCAATAAAAGTAGATAACGCAAAGAGGCCTAATAGCGATAAAGAAACAGAAACCATGCTGAATAGGATAATCATGTTCATAAAGCGATTGTTTTCCTCTAGAATTTCCGAAAATGCTTCATCCATAGACTGGTAGCGAAAAGGAAAATCAGGATAAAGTTTTTTCCACTCAGTTTCTATATTATCGATAATTCCTTTATAGTTTTTTGTGTCGAAACGCACTAACAGATTGTTTGTATTAGATGTTCCGCCTAAACCTGTTACTTTATACACTGTTGGCAACACCGTTTTGTCAAAACCCTCATTATGGTAATTTTTGATCACGCCAACAATTTGAAAAGTATTGACTTTACCTTCATAATCAACTTTACCATAGGTTTTCCCAACCATATTTTTACCGAGTAAATTTGCTGCAGCTTCGTTAAGTATAACTGAGTTAATGGTATCTTGTTTATACTCTTTAGCAAACAGGCGGCCTGAAATTAACTTAACGCCCAGGGTTTGTAAGGCATCCATAGTAACGGTTACGCCGTTGAAGTTGAAGTTATTACCTTTATAAACGATTTCACTCTTATTATTAAATGCATTCCCCATTACCTGGGTAGTTGTAGATACGTATTGAACACCTGGAATACGTTTTATCTTATCTGCAAAATTTTGATCGTAGCCAGTTTGAAGGTTGATCAGCCGATCGCGTTCAAAACCCAAATCTTTATTACTGATGTATTTAGTCTGCATCTGCATTACGCCAATTGCAATAATAAAGGTTACCGAAATAATAAACTGAAAAACAACGAGCACATTGCGTAGTGCAAGGCCTTTTAAACTGTTTCCGTAATTGCCCTTAAGAACATCAACCGGATTATAGTTCGAAAGGATCCACGCTGGATAGAAACCGGCCAAAAGGGTAACAAAAGCAAAAAGCCCCAAAAGCTGGGCAATTAAAACGGGTAAATGCTCGTTGTGCCAGAAACTTAATTCTACATGAAACTGCTGGTTGAAAGCAGGCAATAAAATTTCGATTAAAATAACACTTAAAAACAACGAAATGATACTCTGCAAAGCTGATTCTATTAAAAACTGGGCCATAAGCTGTTTTTTATATGAACCTAGTACTTTCCGGACCCCAACCTCTTTGGCTCTTTGCACAGACTGTGCAGTTGCGAGATTAACAAAATTGATAATGGATACAAGTAGTAAAAAGATGGAGATCCCGATAACAGGTTTAAGTTTTGTTAACCAGTTAATCGCAAAAGGAGGATTGGCATGAACATCTTTTAATGCAATGGCTTTGAGCCCCGGCATTTTTCCATTTTTGTAAACGTCTTTAAAATTAATTTTCTGCTCAGCAAATGATTTTTTCTTATATGCCACATACACTTTTTGTAAACTGTTATTCGCTGATAAGGTGTCTATTTTTCTAGTTGATTTTGCGTAAATCTGGTTATAATGCGAACTGCCAGGCTGATCGGGGTCGTGATCCTGATCGCCGGTATGGCTTATTGCATTAAAGTTTACACTCTGTGGTGTGTTCGCATCGGCAACCACTCCGGTTATTTTCATTGGTGTGCCCTTATCTTCCCTCCATCTCACCAACTTAAATTGTTTACCTAAAACCTGATCGGTTCCGTAAAGTTTAACAGCTAAACTTTGCTTCAAAACGATAGTATTAGGCTCTTTTAAGGCTCTTTCCTGGTCTCCTTGAATAAATTTATAGGGGAAAACATTAAAAAAAGCTGAGTCGGCATCTTTAATTGCCTTTATCAGTATTGGATCGGCATGATCTATCTTAACAGAAAATCCATTTCCCCATTCCGAATCTACTTTTGTAATTGCGGTAAATTGGGGAACATTTTGTTTAATAAGCGCTGCAACACGCGAATTGCTGATGTCTTGCCAATGGTCTCGATTATCGGGCGTAAAGAAATCATGCTTTTCTCTGATCTGATAAACATGCTGCAGATCAGGTGACCAGGTATCGTAACTTTCTTCGTAGTTAATATACAAAAGCATCAGCAGGAATGCTGTTAAACCCAAAGCCAAGCCACCAATATTAATGGCTGCATAGGTTTTATTTTTCCAGAGGTTTCGCCACGCGATTTTTAAATTCAGTTTAAACATCGTTTTTAGGTTTAGCGCAAAGCGTTTAGCGCATGGCGTGGATTTACTGCCAAGCACCAAACGCTATCCGCAGGTATTATTCGTATTTAAGCGCATCAATGGTATTGGCAACCGCAGCTTTATAAGAGCGGATGCTTACAGTTATTAATGTAATTACCATCGAAATGATCATCGCAAATACAAATGGCCAGATATTCAAATCAATACGATAGGTAAAAGTGGCCAGCCATTTGGCCACGAATAAATAGGCAAGCGGCCAGGCCACCAAATTGGCCAGAAAAACCATTAACAGGAAAGAACCATTTAACATTTTAACCAATTCTAGTGTTGAAGCGCCTAAAACCTTTCTGATGGCTACTTCACGGGTTCTTTGGGTGGCCACAAAAGAGATTAATCCAAAAAGTCCGATAAAGGAAATAAAGATAATTACCCCGGCAAACACTTTAAACAGGGCGCCCATTATTTTTTCGGTCTGATAATATTCACTGATTTTATCATCCATAAAAGTAGAACCATATACATACTCGGGCAGCACATTGTTCCAGGTACTTTCTATAGCCTGCATGGCAGGTAAAATAAGTTTGCTATCGAGCTTAACGGCAATGGTGGTATAGGATTCTTTATCACTGCTGATTACAATCGGTGAAATCGCTTCATGCAGACTCTTATTGTTAAAATCTTTAACCACGCCGATAATATTGCCTATTTTACCATGAATTCTGATCGGTTTCCCAAGTGCATCGTTATAGTTTACTACATTGAGTTTTTTTAGTATGGTTTCATTTACCACAAACTCTTTGAGTGTATCGCTTTTTGATAAACCTTTACCCGCTATAATTTCCAGGCCAAATGTTTTAAAATAGTTTTCGTCTCCGGTTTTGGTATTGGCCTGAAAAGTGGATTGTACCGTTCCATTGTACCTGAAATTACTTTCATTATTAAAATCAGAAGAAGGTGCTGCACCACAATAACTGCTTGATATAACCCCTGGAATTTTATTGATCCGATCCTGCAAAGTATGATACCGGGTAATTGCCATGCTATCAGAAGGAACATCAATCAGGGCAATTGCTGTAGGGATAAAACCAAGAGGTTTTTCACGCATATAACTCATCTGCCTCAGCACAACCAAAGTGCCTATAATCAGTATAATGGTAATGGCAAACTGCACTACCACAAGAATTTTCCTCAAACTTAAACCTGCAGCATTTGCGGTGATTTTATTTTTGATCGCTAATGCAGGACTATAACCCGACATCACCATTGCCGGATAAAAACCGGCCAAAAAGCTCACCACCAACACCAAAAGAACCATAAATACAAATATGATCGGGTGTTCGATAATGCTAAATGAAATATGATCCTTAAACAGGCTTTGCATCCCTGGTAAGGCCACTTCTGTTAACACGCAACCTACCAACAGCGATATCACGGTTATTGTTAGTGTCTCGGTTAAAAATTGTACAATTAATTGCCTGCGCAAACTGCCCATCACTTTACGCACACCAACTTCTTTCCCACGGCTTACTGCCTGTGCAGTAGCAAGGTTGATAAAATTGATACAGGCGGTTAACAGTAAAAAAGCACCAATGATGGCCAATCCGTAAAGTTCTTTTTTAGGCATCACTTTATTTGCAAAATTGCCGAGATCTGCATTATAATGAATATCTCTTAGCGGTTGAAAACGATGCCCTTCCTTCGAAACCGCGTCTCTCTGATAGTATTTATTGATAAACTGAGGGAGGTTTTTACTCGCATCATCAATAGAAGTACCTTCCTTTAATAACACATAACATTCGGAAGTAGAAGAAACTGTTCCCCAGGTGGCCGACTCTGGTCTGTTCTGATTTAGATAAGTTTTATATGAGATGATTACCTTTAGTGGAAAAGAACTGTTATCAGGTGTTTTTGCTATGATACCCGTAACTTTAAGGTCTTCTTTATTCTGAAAATTAATGCTCTGTCCTACTGCCTTGTGCCAGTCTCCGAAAAGTTTATCAGCCATTTCATCTGATAACACAACCGTATTGGGCTGACTGAGTGATTGACGTGGATTTCCCTCTAGCCATTTAAAGCTCAGGATTTCAAAAAAATCGGGCTCTGCATAATGCACGCTTTCAGAAGTTTTAATTTTTTCTTTTCCGGATGCATCTTTTACTTTAATAATGCCACCACCCGCCTGAATGGCCGCAACTTTATCAAACTGTTGCTTAAAATCATTCCGCATGGCTGCAGGAAGCGGACGTGGCGTGCCTGCCGATTCGAAATAACTGTCAGGAGTAGTCCAACCACTGATCACCCGGTATATACGGCTTTCGTTTTTAAAGTTTTCGTCAAAACTGAGCTGGTAACGGATGAAAATAAAGATGAGGATGCAACTCGCCATTCCGATAGAAAGGCCCAAGATATTGATGAAGGTATAACCTTTGTTCTTCCAAAGGTTTCGCCAGGCAATTTTCAAATTTAATTTAAACATGTATCGAATAATTAATTGAATGAAATCTGCAGATCCTTATGCTAATTTTATACCAAGAGCAAAACAAAACGCAATCAACTCAATATCAACAATATACAAATAAGCGAAAAGAAAAAATGTCCGTTTATGAACAGTAGCTGTACGCTACCGAACGGAGAATAGCACTGAGCGTTTGGCGTTAAGTGATACATCCACAAAATTGCCAAACGCCTCCGCTGGTCTTACTCGTATTTAAGCGCGTCAACAGGATTAGCCTTTACAGCACCGTTGGCCTGAATACTTACTGTAATTATCGTTAATAAAATGGTCAATGCAGCACTTAGCATAAATGGTAAAAAGGGCAGATCAATACGGTAAGCAAAGGTTTCGAGCCATTTTTTGGTTAAAATATAAGCCAATGGCCATGAAATGAGGTTGGCGATAACCACTAAAATAAAAAACGAGCTATTGATCAGCTTAAAGATTTGGAGATTACTTGCACCTAAAATTTTTCTTACAGCAATCTCTTTAATCCTGCCAGTGGTAATGTATTTTGCAAAGGCAAAAAGACCAAGTACAGCAATAAAGATCGTAAGTATAGCTGCTGCAAAAAATACGGATTGTAATTGTTCTTGTTTTTTGAAAAGCTTCCCATACAGCTCATCCAAAAACTCATATCTAAAATCTTCACCATCGAGGGGATTTATTTGCGGCCATTGCGCTTTCAGGGTAGCCAAAGCATCTGCCATTCTGTTTTCCTCAATTTTGAGCATAATTTGCGTTTTAAAACCTCCGCAAGGATTTTTAATCGCATATACGGTGGGCTGAACAGGGCTTTCAAATCCTTGTGTTTTAAAATCTTTAATTACACCAATTATTTTATAGTCGATATTGCAGCCCCGAATCGTCTCTCCGATAGGATTTTTAATACCATATTTAATTGCGGCACTTTCATTTATGACCGCAGCATTTGCAGTATCTGTTTTAAATTCATTCGAAAAAAACCGACCTTCCTTTAGTTTAATACCTAAGGTTTTAAGATAGTCAAAATCTACATCTACAAAATCAATATTTGCCTTTAAGCCATTAGCAGCGTAGCTATTCACTCCGTTTTGTCCACCAGGTATAAAAGTTGCCACAGTGGCTGATTTAATTCCCGGTATTTTTAAAATTTTATCCCGGACAGGTTCAAATTTTTCCGGTTTGTTAAAAAGGGTAAGGTTTTTAATGTAAACCACCTGGTTGGCGGTAAAACCTAAATCCTGATGATGCATGTATTTCAATTGCGAACTAATAATAAACAGACCAATAATGAAGATCACCGCAATGCTGAACTGAAAAACCAATAATCCATTTCTCAGCCATGAAATTTGCCTGCTGGTAGAAAAATTTCCCTTAAGTACCCTTGCTGGTTTAAACCCTGATAATACCAAAGCTGGATAGATACCGGCAATAATGGTAATCAGGCATAATATTGATGGCAATTGCCAAAACAAAGCGTTATCGAGATGCCAGATTAATAAGTTAACCTGAAAGAGACTATTAAAACTCGGAAGCGCTAACTCAGCCAAAATTAACGCCAATATTGTCGCTACAACACATTGTATAAATATTTCGGTAAGAAACTGAAAGGTAAGTTGTGAACGATAGGCACCCATCACCTTTTTGATCCCAACCTCTTTGGCTCTTTTTGCGGCTTGTGCAATACTTAAATTGGTAAAGTTGATGCAGGCAATAACCAGGATTAAAATTCCAAGCACTGAAAGGGCGATCAATATTTTGTATGGTGCATCATTCCCTGCTTTTGGCCTTAAATGCTGATTGGATAACGGATCTAAAAATGTAGAAACACCCTTTAGTTCATCAATTGCTTTTTTATCGGTTTTACTTTTTAATAATTCTGTTCTATATAAACCCGTAATTTTCCGCTCAAGATTCTCCACATCTGTCCCTTGTTTTAACTGAAGATAGATGCTGTAGTCGTTCATATCATAATTATCTCCCGTGCCTAACTCGCCAGCAATAGAAACACCATCAAAGGTAAAGTTTGAATGCAAATCGTTCTTGACCGAACCCGCTATAATTCCCGTGATCCCCGAATTGCTCGGCCCATACCCCACCATTTCCGGCTTGTTGTCTGTTTTTTTTGGGAATAGCGTTTTTATGCTTTCCTTGCTCAAGTAATTTAGCCTTTCAACATCCCCCGCTGGTTTTACAAGGCCATTTTCAGGTTTTATATTGAGTATTTTGGCAGCATTATAATCAACCGCCAGAATCCTCTTGGTAAAAAGGGTGTTCTTGCCATTTTTAATGGTTAGTTCAAAGGAACCTTCCTTGATAAGACCCACCGATTCGACCTCAGGAAAATTTTGTTTGATGGCTTTCGCAAATGGAGCAGCGATGTAATTGGTTTTAAATTCTGGATAAGATACACCAACAACATAAACCTTCTTGTAATTAGGATTGGTCTTATCAAAACCTGTTTCATAGGTAAAATACATGGTAACCAAAATAAACGCGGCCAAAGCAATAGCCAGTCCACCAATATTAATCGAGGTGATTACCTTGTTTCTCCAAAGGTTACGTAGTGCGATTTTTAAGTTTAATTTAAACATAAGGCTTAGGTTTTGGCGTAGGGGGTTAGGTTTTAAGCGATAAATCCGGTCTGATTGCCTAATGCGCTACGCAGGTCTTATTCATATTTTAGTGCATCCACAGCATTTGCTTTGGCTACTTTAAAGGTTTGCAGGCTCACCGTTAAAATGGCTATAATTACTGAAGTTAAAAGCGCGAGCAAAAATGGCCATGGATTAATGCTAATCTTATAATCGTATTTCTCCAGCCATTTGGCAACAAGAATGTAAGCTACAGGAATGGCAATAACGTTGGATATGATCACCAGTTTCATAAAATCTTTATTCAACAATACCAGGATATCGGAAAGATTGGCACCCAGTACTTTACGGATACTGATTTCTTTGCTGCGCTGCTCAGCGGTATATAACGCTAAACCCAATAAACCTAAGCAGGAAATGAAAATGGCAAAGCCACCAAAAATATTCGAAAGCGCACTGAGCAATCTCTCGCTCCGAAGTTTTTCGGCCATGCCCTGACTAACAAGTTTCACTTCGATCGGATAAGCAGGATTTAAACGTTGACTTACTGATTTTATCGCGTCAATCGAATTGGAAAGCGATTGTTTTGGATTGAGTTTAAGCAATAAAACACGGCTTGTTTTAACGTTATAGTAATAAACTGTGGGTTGTATTTTTGAAGCCAGGGATTCGTTGGAATAGTCCTGCACCACGCCTACCACTTTAAGCGGGGGATTATCGCCCCAATGGAGAATGGTACCTATGGGATTTTTTAGTCCCATTATTTTAACAGCAGTTTGATTGAGTAATAACGATGTTGAGGTATCAGCCGGAAATTTAGCATCAAAATCCCTACCGGCAATAATCTTTACACCAGTTGTTTTGGCAAAATCGAAACCTGTACTTCTGTAATTAATGATCGAAACATCATTTTTAGGCTTTCCTGGCCACTGGATGTCACTGGTAATTGAACCGGAATTCGTAAAGGAACCTGCATATTCTGTTGTGGCAATTGTAGCTCCTGCCCTTTCTAGTTCATTTTTAAACGTTTTTAGTTTTTCCGGCTTTGTCCATTCTCCTTCTAAATCGATCTGTGCCAGCGCAGCCTGATCAAAGCCCAGGGGCTTATTCTTTAAATGTTGAATCTGGCTGTAAATGACAATTGCAGAAATGATCATACAGATAGAAAGGCTAAACTGTACCACCACCAAAGTTTTACGGATAGACAATGAACCTGTTGAACCTTTAAAGCCTTTTAACACCTTTACGGGTATGAAAGAGGAAAGATAAAATGCGGGATAACTCCCTGCGAGTAAACCGGTGATCAGCACCATTGCAAGCAATACACTCCAAAACTGATAGGCATTATAATCGATACTAATTGAAATATTAAGCAGGTTATTAAAATAAGGTAAAGATACTTCGAGCAGTGTAAAGGCAATTAACATAGCTAAAAACGACAACAGCAACGATTCTATCATGAACTGCCCCATAATGGTATTGCGCGTAGAACCTAATGCTTTCCTTACCCCTACTTCTCTCGCTCTTTTCTCTGATTTGGCGGTAGAAAGATTCATGTAGTTGATACAGGCGATAAACAGCACGCAAATGGCCAGAAACACGAACAGCCTTAACTGATCGATTTTACCCCCTACCGCTTTTCCGTTTTCAAAATCGTCGTATAAGTGAAGTTTGCTTAACGGAAAAAGGAAAGGTTCATAGGTCATTTCTTTTAGGTTAGGCTCCTTGTTGACGATGAAATGTTTTAATGCCGCATTGGTTGCTTCTAGAGAAGCATGATCTTTTAGCTGAAATAAGGTTAAACAGGTAATTGCACCCCATCCATTTTCTTTTTCAGAAGGATTTTCCTGTTCGAAAAATGCCCAGGGCTGTAAAACATCGTACTGCATACTTTGATTTTTTGGCAGGTCTTGTATTACGGCAGTCACTTTTAAAGTTACCCTGTTATCGTATTTAATACTTTGTCCGATCGGGTCCTGATCACCAAATAATTTCTTAGCCGTAGATTCGCTGATCAGTACATTATTCGGTTCGGATAATGCCGTATTGCGATCGCCGTAGATAAATTTATGGTCAAGGATTTTTAAAAAATCGGGATCTACATTAAGGGCAACGAATTTAAAATGATTTTCATTATGGCTATACAATTTTTGTCCATTGTTCATTGAGATGCGGGCGGCGCTTTTAATACCCGGTAATTCTGAAACCCCGGCTTTGGCCAGCTTATTAGGAACTGCCATTGTGGTAGCCAGTTTACCGTTAAACTTTAAATTTAATGCTGCCAGATATACTTTATCTGCATCTTTATAGTGTTTATCGAAACTCCACTCGTAGTTTACATAAAGAAGCAACATTAAACAACAGGCCATGCCGATTGCAAGGCCACCAACATTGATCAGTGTAAAACCTTTGTTTTTCCAAAGGTTACGCAGTGCTATTTTTAGGTTTAATCTGAACATTTTTGGAGGTTTAGGTGTAGAGGGTATGGCATTAGGTGTTAGCGTTTCAAACGCTTAGCACCACACGCCTTTCGCAGGTTTTATTCGTATTTAAGTGCATCAACAGGATTAGCATGAGCCGTTTTATAGGCTTGTAAACTTACGGTAATCAGGGCCATCATCAAGGTTCCAAACCCGGCAACTGGCATAATCCACCATGATATTTCGGTGTGGAATTCGAACTTCATCAGCCATTTATTCATCAGCAAATAACTCAAGGGAATAGCGATGACGATAGAAACCACGATCATTTTCACAAAAGAGAGCGATAACAATTGCATCAGATTAAACAATGATGCCCCTAATACCTTGCGCACGCCAAATTCTTTTGTTCGTTGCTCTGCACTATAGGTAACCAACCCAAATAAGCCTAAACAGGAAACGAAAATGGCCAAGCCACCGAAAAGATTGGAAAGTATGCCCAAAGTTTTTTCAGCATTGTACTTTTCAGAGTATACGTTATTCAAAAAATTAATCTCTAACGGATATGCTGGATTTAAAGCTTTTGTAATCTTGCTGATGGTTTCCATATTGCTTTGAATACTGTTCTTTTCGTTCAAACGCATCGTAATATTTCCTGTTTGTTTCTTATCGAAGAATATTACCATTGGATTATTTGATTTGTAAGGCGAATCCCAAACATAATCATCAAAAACACCTATAATATTGAACTTATCATCATTAATGGTGACCGTTTTTCCAATCGGATTTTTATAACCAAAAATCTCAACAGCCGAAGCGCTCACCATCACCGCACTGCTATCTGAAGCGAAATTTTCTGAAAAGTCTCTTCCACTGGTTAATTTGATGCCATTGGTTTTGATAAAATCGTAGGTGGTAATGACCTGGTTAAACAATTGGTTGTTTGTAGCTTTCAACATCCCTTCCCATTCTATGCCTGAAAAATTACGGCCATGATGAGATAAGCTCACCGACGATTGAAACATCGACGTAACCGCACCTGATTTTAACAGCTGCGAACGCAACAACTCATATTTTGTTTTCAATTCGCCATCTTGCGGCATTTCTACCAAAGCGTTCACATCAAAGCCTACAAACCTGTTTTTAATGTACTGAATCTGTTTGTAAATAACCAATGTGGAGATAATCAGAATAATGGCAAAACAGAATTGCCCTACGACCAATACTTGCCTTAAACTAATTGAAAAGAAACCTTTCGCCTTAATTTTTCTTTTTAAGGTTTGGATCGGGTTAAAAGATGAAAGGTAAAATGCAGGATAACTACCTGCAATTAGCCCTGTAGCAATCACAATTCCTAAAATACCTCCCCAGCTGGTACTGTTGAAGTACGACATATTTAGCTTGATGTTCAAAAGATGATTAAAGGTTGGAAGAAATAATTCGAGGATGGCAATGGAAAAAACCACTGCAATAAATGTCAACATCATCGATTCGGTTAAGAACTGTATAATCAGCGAACTTCTATTGGCACCAATGGTCTTTTTTATACCCACCTCCTTTGCACGTTTTTCTGATTTGGCCGTGGCCATGTTCATAAAATTAATGCAGGCGATCAACAGGATGCCGAAAGCGAGTCCAACAAACAGATAAATTTGCTCTATTGCCCCGCCAACACTTTTACCGTCTTCAAACTTGCCATATAAATGTAATTTGGCCAAAGGAAATAATACTTCAGATTGCTGATTGTTGGTATTATTTTTTTTCTCTATCTGATTTATTTTTTGGTTAACCAGGTCTAAATTTACACCGCTTTTTAGCATTACAAGTGTTATAAAACTATAATTGCTCCAGTTGAGGTCCTTAGCACTTTGATCAATCGTTTCGTAAAAAGCCCAGGGCATCAGGTAATCAAATTTATTTGAGCTGTTGTCGTGCTGATCTTTAACTACACCGGTAATATTCAAATCGAAGCGGTCTTTGAAACGTACGGATTTATTCAGAACATCAGTGGTTCCAAATAGTAATTTAGCGGTAGATTCGTTTAAAATAACCGAGTTCGGATTACTTAAAGCAGTATTCGCATTTCCCTGAACAAATTCATAATCGTACATTTTCAGGATGTCGGGCTCAGCGAATTTAGATTGACGCTTAAATGCGTTTTGTCCGTTGGCAATTAAATTCCTGCCACCGTAATCCATCCTTGCCATATACTTAAGCTCGGGAAGGCCCTGTTTAATTGCAGGACCAAATGCGGTAGTGGAGCCTTCAAAAGTTCCGGAAATTTTGCCATTATCGCCGGGTATATTGGTCATGGTGGTATATACATCGGCCGAATTTTTAGCCTGCTTATCAAAATTCCATTCGTAGGTAACATACAGCAGTAACGTTAAACAGGCAGCCAAACCAATAGCCAGGCCAATAACATTAATAAATGAGCTTACCTTATTCTTCCAAAGGTTGCGCAGTGCTATTTTTAAGTTTAATTTAAACATCGTTTGGGGAACTGTATAAATTGTTAAACTGGTTAACTGTTAAATTTTAATTTAAAACCTATCAATGCCCTATTCGTATTTTAAGGCCTCAACAGGATTAGTATGTGCAACTCTATACGACTGTAAACTCACAATAATAACCGTAAGGAAAAGCGTAATCAATCCTGACAAAACAAAAGGCAAAACAGGCATGGCTATTCTAAAGGCAAAACCGTCAAGCCATTCTTTTAATATTAAATAGGCAATGGGCCAGGCAATTAAGTTTGCCAGAATAATAAGCTTGGCGAATCCTTTATTTAATAAACCCAGGATATCAAAAACTGAGGCTCCAAGAACTTTTCTGATGTTAATCTCTTTACTTCTGCGCTGGGTGGTAAATGTTGCAATGGCAAAAATTCCCATCAAAGCAAGCGCAACAGTAATGATCGATAAAAATGCTACAACACTTCGGAGCTGCACCTGTTTTTGCAATAGCTTTTCGAACGATTTATCGAGCAAGCTATATTTAATCGGAAAATCGGGCTCAAGTTTTGTCCATTCTTTTTCTATCTGTGCAATAACCGCTGCCGATTTTTGCGCGGAAATATTGAGCAGAACATATCGGAGTGGATTTCCTTTAATATATTGGAAAACAATCGGCTGATAAGCTTTTTCAGGACTATAATGATTAAAATCTTTGACCAGGCCAATTACTTTCACATCCCTCTCATGGAATTTAAGCATTTTGCCAACAGGATTTTGAAGGTTAAAAATTTTAGCAGCAGTTTCAGTCAGGATCAGCGAATTTAACGTATCTGTTGTTATGGCAGCACTAAATGGCCTTCCATCTACAATTTTCATCCCCATCGTATTAAAATAATCAACATCAATAGAGATAAAACTGGCGTTGTAGGTTTTTCCCTGGTTGGTATAACTATTTCCACCCATATCCTCACCCGGAATATGATCGGCCCTGCTAATGCTGTTTACACCACTGATGCTTTTTAATGTATTTTTTACTTTCTGGTAATGTGCCTCACTATTGTCCTGTAAATTGATGGCCATTACCTGTTGTGGCTTATAGCCCAGATCCCGTTGCTGCATATAGTTCAACTGATTATTGATGATCCAAATGCCCGAAATAAATAAAACCGCAATGGCAAACTGAAGTACGATCAACCCGTTTCTAATCCAGTAACCATTATTGCTGTTCGCAAAATTCCCTTTTAATACCTTAGCAGGAATGATATTGCTAATAAGTAATGCCGGATAAAGCCCAACAATTAAGGTTACGGTTAATAGCAATAATAAAACCTGACCAGCTATCTGGCCATAATCAGAAAAATTATTGAGTTGAATAGACGATCCAATGGTATTATTGAAGCCAGGCAAAAAGAGTTCCACCATGATAACCGCCATAATCAGACTTAACAGGCACTGAAAGCCTGTTTCTAAAATAAACTGTATGCCAATCTGCATTTTATGTGCACCTAAAACTTTCCTTACCCCAGTTTCTTTGGCCCTTCTTGTGGCAATAGTAATAGATAAATTGGTAAAATTAACAGCGGCAATAATCAAAACGAGTGTAGCTACAATAAACATCAGATACATATAACGGCCCATTCCATTACCTGTAAATTCGTACTCTACGCTGGATTTGGTTAAATGTATCTCTTTTATCGGCTGCAGATAAAGTTTATTTTGGGTGATGAATTCAGAAAAGCTGTTTTTCTCTTCGTTCGGTAATTTGGCTAGTTCCGCATTTAATATTTCTGTGCGGTTCTTATTCAATAAATCTGTTGTTTGCGCAACATTGCTATTTGCATTTAATTTAACATAAGTGTAAAAATTATTGCTGTAATACTCAGCATTGGCACTCTTTTTAAATCTCCGTATAAGTTTAAAATGAAAATGTGAGGGAAATTTGGCTTCATCTATTACAGCTGCTACGGTACAAGGCAGGATTTGATCAAGCACAATAGTTTCACCAACCGGATTTACCCCTATCCCAAAAAGCGTTTCACTCATTGTTTTGCTTAAGATCAGCGTCTGTGGTTTGCTAAATGCTGTCTCCGAATTGCCGTAAACCAATGGGTAATTAAATACCTTTAAAAAGTTACTATCGGCAAGTAAAACATCATTTACGTATAAACTCTTTGTTTTTGTTTTAAGCAACAGATCTCCAAACCAATAATCCTGTATCCGCGTTGCGGCTTCAACCGCAGGAATTTTCTCCTTACTTACGGTTGCCATATTACCAGGGCTTAAAGCAACATTTTCGGTTGATGACTTATAATTTACGCGATAAATATGCTCATAACCCGGATTCCATGAATCATATCCTTTTTCATAATCCGCATATAACATGGTTAAAATAAAGATGGTTAAGGCCACTGCCAAACCGAATATGCTGATCATTGCATAGCTTTTATTCTTCCAAAGGTTACGCAGTGCTATTTTTAAGTTTAATCTGAACATCTTTTTATGGTTTGGCGTTAAGCGTTTGGAGTTGAGCGTTATCCGCCGAACACCATTTGCTTAACACAGGTGCTATTCATATTTAAGTGCATCAACAGGGTTTGCTTTCGCTACTTTAACCGATTGTATACTTACGGTAAGTACCGCAATAATAACTGATAAACTAATGGCGGCAATAAAAGGCAACATAGAAATCGAAATGCGGTATTCGTAACCTGAAAGCCATTTGTTAATCATAATATAGGCCAGTGGAAATGCAATTACATTTGCTATTGCCACCAGTTTGATAAAATCTTTATTTAATAAAGTAAGGATGTTGGCTGTAGTGGCTCCCAAAACTTTGCGGATGCTGATTTCCTTTTTACGTTGCTCGGCCATAAACAAAGCTAATCCCAATAAGCCCAAACACGAAATAAAGATAGCGAAGCCACTAAACCAGTTTGATAGTGTTCCCAAAAGTTTTTCATTCTTGAATTTGAGCTCAAAATTATCATCAACAAATCTGATCGTTGCCGGATAAGCCGGATTTAATTTTTTGGCCACTTCATTGACCTGGTTAACCGAAGTTGTAATGTTATTTTTATCATTCAAACGCATGATTATTGTGGTAGCGCGACTTGGATTTTGCGCAATAAGCAATGGCTTTGCTTTCTGATAAGGCGATTCCATTACGTAATCCTTTACCACTCCGATAATCCTGATCGGCTGGTCCCAACTGATCATTTTACCTACAGGATCTTTCATACCCATTACCTTTACCAAAGCTTCGTTAACCAGCACATTGGCGGTATCTACGAAATCTTTCGAAAAATCGCGGCCCTTTAAAATTTCCATTCCAGTGGTTTTGGTGAGATCGAGATTGGTAAACCTAAAATTGACCAGGATTTTGTCCTGCTCATTTTTACCAGGCCAACTGATACCATAAGTATTGTTTCCGCCACCCGTTAACGACATGCTATACTCTGTAAAGGCCGTTATGGCACCCGATTTCATCAATTCGTCTTTCAGTATTGCTCTTTTTTCTGGTTTCGAAAATTCGCCTTCGGTAGAAATCTGAACCAGATTTGCCTTGTTGTAGCCGATCGGTTTATTTTTGATATAATTTAACTGCTGATAAATTACTGCTGTACAAACAATTAAACAGGCAGCAAAAACAAATTGAAACACAACCAAAAATTTACGGATCGATAGAGAAGACCCTCCAGATATTTTAAATCCTTTTAATACTTTAACCGGATCGAAGGAGGAGAGATAAAACGCGGGATAACTGCCAGCCATTAGGGCCGTAAAAAAAGTTAAACCTAAAAATACAGACCAAAATTTATAATCTTTATAATCAATACCCAAGGTAATGCCCAACAGATTATTAAAATATGGCAAGCTCACCTCAATCAATACAAAAGCCACTAACATACTTAAAGTGGTGAGCAGAACAGACTCGAACATAAACTGACCTACAAGGTTATTTCTGGAAGATCCAATGGCCTTGCGTACACCAACTTCACGTGCTCTCTTTTCTGACTTGGCTGTAGAAAGGTTCATAAAATTAACACAGGCAATTAAAAGAATACAGAATGCAAGCAGGAAAAATATCCTCAGCTGATCGATTTTTCCGCCTACATTTTTTCCATTTTCAAATCTATCGTACAGATGCCATTTAGAAAGCGGATGCATAAAAGGTTCTCCATTCACCTCTTTATCATGTGCCTTGATCATCCCTTTTAACTGGTGATTGGCCTGGTCAAAAAATGAATTGTTCTGAAGTTGCATAAACAGCATACAATAATTATTGCCCCATCCGCTGTTTTTTGTCCAGGTATTCAACTTCTCATACAGCTTCCACGACAGGATATAATCCAGCTCTAAAGTCGAATTTCTAGGACGGTCTGCAATAATACCTTCCACTTTTAAGTTTTCATTGTTATCCAGTTTAACAACTTTATTGATCGGGTCCTCATTTCCAAAAAGATTTTTGGCCAGCGTTTCTGTTAAAATAACTCCATCAACACTGTTCAGAAATGTATTTGAATTTCCCTTCAAAACTTTATAATCGAACATGTTAAGAAAATCCGGATCACCAAAAACGGCGTTCATCTTAAAATTATTCTGATGATAAGAGATTAGTGTTGGTTCGGGATATGATAATCGGCTTACTTTGGCTACACCGGGAACTTTCTCTTTAATTTCGTCCTTTAACTGACCGGGAAAAGCCATAAAACTAAAAGTTTCTGAAGCTGTTTTCTGGTTATTGTAAAGCACATAGGTTTTATCGTAATCCGTAAACTGTTTATCGTAACCATATTCGTAGGCTACATAAAGCAAAAGGATCATACAGCTGGCCAAACCAATGGCCAATCCTCCAAGGTTAATCAGGGTGAAGCCTTTGTTGCGCCACAGGTTGCGTAATGCTATTTTTAGGTTTAATTTTAACATCGTTTTATAGTTTAGCCCTAAGCGTTTGGAGTTGAGCGGTTTCTACACCAAACGCCATTTGCTTTCCGCAGGTATTATTCGTATTTAAGTGCATCAATAGGGTTTGCTTTCGCTACTTTGACTGATTGTAAGCTGACTGTTAAAACCGCAATAATTACCGATATGCCTACAGCGGCAACAAATGGCAATGCCGAAATGGAAACCCGGTACTCAAAACCAGATAGCCATTTGTTTATGATAATATAAGCCAGGGGAAAGGCAATAATATTGGCGATGGCCACCAGTTTTATAAAATCTTTATTTAATAAAGTGAGGATGTTGGCTGTACTGGCACCCAGAACCTTGCGGATACTAATTTCTTTTTTACGTTGCTCGGCCATAAACAGGGCTAAGCCCAACAAACCCAGACAGGAAATAAAGATGGCAAAACCTCCAAACCAGTTGGAAAGTGTGCCTAAAAGTTTCTCATTTTTAAATTTTATTTCAAAAGATTCGTTAACAAATTTGCGGTTAACAGGATAATTAGGTTCGATCTGCTTTACTAAATCATCAATTTTAGCCAGTGATGAACTGATGTTCTGATTTGGATTTAAACGTCCAATGATAACCCTTGCATCGTCCTTTCCATTTACCCTAAAAATCATTGGGGCCACTCTTTGGTAAACACTTTCTACCACAAAATCTTTTACAATACCAACTATAGTTAGTTTTTTATCTCCCCAGAAAGTAATTACTTTGCCAATTGGATTTTTCAGCTGCATCATTCTCACAGCCGCCTCATTTAGCAGTACGCTCGCTGTATCATTAGGAAATTTCGCAGAAAATTCCCTACCACTGATCATTTTAGTGCCAATGGTTTCAACAAAATCATATCCTATACTTCTATGGTTGAATGAAATTTTCTCATTCGGATTTTTACCTTCCCACTCTATACCGGTAGTATTATCTCCTCCTTCGGTAAAATCGGTACTAAAAGTAGTAACATTACTTGTTGCTCCAGCTGCCATGAGTTGTGTTTTAAGCAATTCTATTTTGGCTGCATCGTTCATTCTGCCCACTACTGCGATCTGGATTAAATTGGATTGATCGTACCCAATAGGCTTGTTTTTTACATAGTTAAGCTGCTGATAAATTACTGCGGTACAAATAATTAAACCCGCAGCAAAAACGAATTGGCCAACCACTAATACTTTCCTCACCGAAGCGGATGAATCTGTTTTAAGGGTGAAACCTTTTAATACTTTAATCGGCTCGAAAGAAGATAAATAAAGTGCCGGATAACTACCTGCTAACAAGCCAGTTAAGACCATTAGCCCCACAAGCGTTAACCAAAACGGGCCATTATGGTAATCGATTGTTAATTTAATATCCAACAAATTATTAAAATATGGTAAACTAACCTCAATTAAGATAAAAGCTAAAACGGTGGCGATAAACGTGATGAGCAGGGATTCTAAAAAAAACTGGTTGATCAACGATTTGCGTGTTGATCCGATTGCTTTACGGACGCCTACTTCTTTTGCTCTTCGCTCTGAGCGTGCCGTAGATAAATTCATAAAATTTACACAGGCAATAAGCAAGATGCAAAAGGCCAGAAGTAAAAATATTCTAAGCTGATCTATTTTTCCACCTACCGATTTACCGTTTTGAAAATCGTCGTACAAGTGCCATTTGGTTAGAGGATGTAATAAAGCTACTGATGTATTATCTTTTTGATTGCGTTTGTAAATACCATGCATCAAATCATTTGCAGTAGTGAAAAAGTTATTATCCTTTAACTGAACAAGGGTTAAACACATGTTATTGCCCCAATTGCCTTCTTTTACCCAGGATTGATGCTTTTCAAACAATGCCCAAGGCATAATACATTCAAAAATTAAGCTGCTGTTTGCTGGTACATCTTCTATTATCGCTTCAACTTTTAATACTTCTTCGTTTTCGAATTTTACTGTTTTATTAATAGGATTTTCATTTCCAAATAGTTTTTTCGCAAAAGATCTGGTCAGAATAATGGTATTTACATTTTGTAAAACTGTGGCCGCATTACCTTCAATAAATTTATAATCCAATATTTTAATAAAATTCTGATCGGCAAATACGGCATTGCTATTGATCTTATTGTCGCCAACTGTAACGAGTTGTTTTCTTGGATAAGTAGTATGAGAAGCATATTTAACGCCAGGGATTTTTTCTTGCACTTCTTTAGCCATAACATTTGGTGTCCACGCCCAGCTAAAAGTTTTACCACTTGCCTCCATATTTTGATAAACCACATAAGTTTTATCGTGATTTGAAAACTGTTTATCATAGCTCCATTCGTAAGCAACATACAGCAACAAAACCATACAACTGGCCAAACCAATGGCCAATCCCCCAATGTTAATTAAGGAGAAGCCCTTGTTTTTCCAAAGGTTACGTAAGGCTATTTTTAGGTTTAATTTGAACATTTTCGTCGTGTTAGGTAATTGGTTTCGGTATCAAGAGGTTAGGATTAGGTATCAAGACGCTAGTATCAAGCATTAAGAGTATTTGCTATCAAAATTTCTGGCCAAATGTTTAAGCCTTGATTTAACTTTTCTTTGCGCCAATCCCAAATCTCCCCATCCGGGAAGATTGTTGGGCGGCTATCATTAACTAAACTAAAATTTCATTAGCGGTTGAAGGAGGCAAGGTGGAGAGTTAAAGATTGATAAAACTCAACCTTCCACCTTAAAATCTTTGACCTTCTCCCTTATACCCTTATATCAGTTCCTCGTTCCGGCTTTTGTTGACCTTTTCAGAAATCACATGTCCATCCTTCAGGTTGATGATTCTGTTCGAAAAACTGGCGTCATGGCTGGAGTGGGTAACCATCACAATGGTGGTTCCGGTTTCATTCAGTTCGCAAAGCAGTTCCATTACCTCGTTACCATGTGAGCTATCCAAGTTTCCGGTGGGCTCATCGGCTAAAACCAGTTTAGGTTTCGTAACCAATGCCCTTGCCACCGCTACACGTTGTTGTTGTCCACCTGATAATTGTTGCGGGAAGTGCCCACTACGGTTTACAATATTCATTCTCTCAATAATTTCATTCACCAGTTTTTTACGTTCACCAGCTGCAATCTTATTGTAGATTAATGGCAGTTCAATGTTTTCGAAAACGGTTAATTCATCAATTAAATTGAAATTCTGGAAAACAAAACCCATATTCCGCTTACGGAAATTTGAGCGTTCTCTATCGTTAAGCGTTAAAAGCTCGGTATCGATAAATTTATAACTTCCACTTTCGGGCTTATCCAACAAACCCATTACATTTAATAAAGTAGACTTTCCACAGCCAGAAGGCCCCATAATGGAAACAAACTCTCCCGCCGCAACATGAAGGTTAATTCCGTTAAGTGCAGTGGTTTCTACTTCTTCAGTTTTGTAAACTTTTTCCAGATTTTCTATTTTAATCATAGTATCAAGTGTTATTCTAGTATCAAGTATTTAGTATCAAGTATTTGGTATCAAGTATCAAGACCTGATTGTATTAATTTCTAACTTTAGAGCTTATTTTTCCTAAACGCCAAACGCTCTACTTATTAATCTCCACCTGATCGTATTGGTTAAACTGATCATAAGAAGAGGTAATTACTTCGTCGCCTTTCTGCAAACCATCCAATATTTCATAGTACAGATAATTTTTTCTGCCAATTTTCACATTTTTCTTGATCGCTTTGCCATTGTTTACCACAAACACCCACGATCCGCCTGTACTTTGGAAAAACTGTCCCTGAGCTAAAAGCAGCGATTTGCTGTTATCCGACAAGGTTAACTTAGTTTGCAACGATAAACCTCGGCGTAAACCTTCGGGTGCTGCGCCTTTAAAGACCATTTCTACCTGAAATTGTCCGGCTGTAACCTCTGGAATCACTTTACTTACTGTTAAATTATAGGTTTTACCATTAAATTCGCAGTTAGCTGTTTGTCCTTCTTTAACCCTATTGATATAATATTCGTCTACACCAGCCTGAAGTTTATAACCTTGCAGCACGTCGATTTTTCCAATCATTTCATTAGAATTGTAAGATTTTCCAATTACAGGATCGTAAGAAGACAATTTACCTGAAACAGGCGCTTTAATGGTCATATTTTCAATGTTTTTACGGATCATTTCTAAACTTTCGTTCATCTGTCCCATCGATTGATCGATCTGCGCCAACTGCATTTTCCTGCTCTGGTTTTCCTGTTTAACAGCCTGACGCACAATTTTAAGTTTACCCTGATAGTATTCAAAATCCTGACTCGATTTATTAAATTCCTGTAGTGTAATTACTTTTTTGGCAAACAACGAACTGTCTAATCTATATTGACGGGTGGCGGTTCTTAAACTGTTTTCTACATCTAAAACATCCTGATTTAAAACCCTTTGATTTTGCTCCAGGTCTAGCCTCGATTTACGCAGCTGATTGATCTGCTCGGTGGCTGCCGTTTGACTTGAGGTATAACTCAACATGGCATTTGAATTAGAGATTCTTAACAAAGGTGTTCCTTTTACAACAGAAGCGCCGTTTTCGGTAAAAATTTCTGCAACAGTACCGCCTTCTGATGAACTTACAATTACCGAAGTTAATGGCACAACACTGGCATTTAACAAAACGACATCCTCAAAATCCCCATATTCTACTTTACTGATGGTTAATTTATCGGCATCTGCACTATAAACTTTTTTTAGTGATAAAGTATAGCCATAAATTACAACTGCTACAAAAGCAATTGCTCCACCTATAATTAACAAGGTTTTAGTGCTAAATCTTTTTTTCTCTATTTTCTTATCCATGTGTTCGGTTGTACTGTTCGGTTTCTCTAATAACCAAGCTTGTGCCAAAAGCGCAAACACAACCTAAAATACTAAATAACAGATAATTAAATATTAATATCATTTCAATATGTTCATTATCGAACAGTTTATGTGCGGGAACGGACAGTTTTGTTAAATTAGCGGATCAAAATTTCAATTTATGCTTGATGCCACAGTTTTAATTATCGATGACGACGACGACATTCTGCTCAGTGCCCGTTTGTTTCTAAAGCAACAGGTTAAGCAGGTCATTACCTGTAAGTCGCCAAAGGAAATCAATGTATTGCTGAGTAAAAATGAAATAGACATCATTTTACTCGACATGAATTATCAGAAAGGGGCCAGCGATGGTCGCGAAGGATTATATTGGCTTGAACATATCTTATCAATTGATAAAGATTATGTAGTAATCTTAATGACGGCTTTCGGCAATGTTGAACTGGCCGTTAAAGCAATCAAAAAGGGAGCGACCGATTTTATTTTGAAGCCCTGGGAAAATGAAAAGCTTTTCGCTACCATTTCTGCTGCTTCTAAACTACGCGAATCGACCAGAAAGGTAAAGAAACTCGAGAAAATACATTCATCCTTACAAAAAGACCTGACAAGAGGCTTTGAGAACATTGTTGGGCAAGCCGATGGCATAAAACAATTACAATCTACTTTATTAAAAGTTGCACCGACTGATGCAAACGTCCTTATTTTAGGCGAAAACGGTACCGGAAAGCAGGTTTTTGCTTATGAAATCCACGGAAATTCGCAACGCAAAAATCAGGTTTTTATGCATGTTGATTTAGGTTCTCTAAACGAAAATCTATTCGAGAGTGAACTCTTCGGTTATGCCAAAGGTGCTTTTACCGATGCGAAGGAAGATAAACCCGGTCGTTTTGAGCTAGCCGATGGCGGAACGATCTTTTTAGATGAGATTGGCAACTTAACGCTACCCCTACAGGCTAAACTGCTTAGTGTTTTGCAAAACCGCACGGTTACCCGCTTAGGAGAAAGTAAAGAGCGAAAAATAAATGTCCGCTTAATTACCGCTACAAACATGCCGCTAAATGAAATGGTGGCTAAAAATACCTTTAGGCAGGATTTACTTTTCCGGATTAATACTGTCGAGCTTTTATTGCCGCCTTTACGTAAACGTGGAAGTGATATCTTACTGCTGGCCAATCATTTTATGCAGGTTTTCAGTTCAAAATACCATAAAGAGATCAGAAACATAAACAATAAGGCACAAGATGTACTTTTAAATTATAAATGGCCCGGTAACGTGCGTGAATTGCAGCATGTTTTGGAACGGGCTGTGATCATGAGCGATGGGAATGATATTTCTGAAGAAGATTTGCAGTTAAGTCCACAGCGTTTTGCCCAGAACAACTCTATCCCTGATGAAATGGCATTAGAGGATATGGAAAAAATGATGGTGCAGAAAGCAATAGATAAACACAAAGGAAACATATCAAAAGCAGCAGCAGAACTTGGCTTAACCAGGGCCGCATTGTACAGAAGAATCGAGAAATTTGGAATCTAACAGAGGTGTACGGTATAAGGTTTAAGGCATAAGGTTATAAACACCTCTCATCAACCCTAAACCCTAAACCTTAAGCCCTAAACCTTAAACATGTTTTATCAACGCTTTACTTTCCGTTTAATATCCCGCCTGCTGATTATCAATCTGCTGGGTTATCTTTTATTTTACCTGATCAAAAACACGCAACTTTGGTTTACCATTATCGGCGTGGCATTAATCTTTTTGGGTACGGTGGTTTCCCTTTACTACTATATCAATCAAATCCGCTCTGATATTAACCGCTTCATTTTAGCCGTTAAAACGCGGGATCATACCTTAAATTTTAAAAACAAGGTAACTAAAGGCAGTTTTCCAGAACTGTACGAATCCTTTAGCGATATTTTACAGGTACATAAACAGATTAGGTTAGAACAGGAAGCAATGTTTCAACTGATCAAAACCATTTTGGAGCAGGTTCCTGTTGGTGTAATTGTGGTAAACAATACCGAAAAGGAACAGGGCGAGGAGGTGGCATTTTTTAATCAGGCCGCTTCAAACCTTTTGGCTGTTCCGGCTTATAAATATTGGCACAGGCTAAAACAACATCTTCCAGCGTTTGGAACAGAAATAGAGCAGATTTTATCTGGAGGGAAAAGGTTTTTAGAATTAAAGATCCAGGATAAACTGATCCAGCTTTCAACCGAAGTGATTCCATTAAATCTTTATGGGAACAACTATACTATTATCAGTTTCCAAAACATCAAAGATGAAATTGAGCAAAAAGAAACAGAAGCATGGAACAGATTAATTGGTGTGATTTCGCACGAGATTTTAAACTCCATTACACCTATCAGTTCATTGTCGGATACGATCAACCGGATGGTAACCGATAAAGAGAACCTCACAGAAGATGAAATGGACGATCTGAAGACAGCACTACAAACCATTCAAAGACGATCTTCCGGTTTGCTCGATTTTGTTAAGGACTACCGATTAATCGCTGAATTGCCCACGCCAAATCTCGAATCGCACACCATTGGTGAAATACTGAAACACATTAAAGTATTGATGCAGCCTTTTGCCAAAGTTAAAAACGTGGTACTGGATGTAGAACAAACCTCTTCAAAAATCACCATTCAGCTCGATCTGAAATTGGTTGAACAAGTGTTGATTAACCTGATTACCAATAGCATTTACGCTGTAGAAAATAGAGAGCTCCCATACATTAACGTAAATTACCGCTTAGAAAACACCAAACTTTATATCGATGTTACCGACAATGGAAAAGGTATCGATCCAAGTGAACTGGAGAAAATTTTCGTTCCATTTTATACCACCAGAAAAACCGGATCCGGAATAGGTTTAACCATTAGCCGCAATATTATGAAAATGCACAGAGGCAGTATTGAGGTAATCTCTACTCCTGGTGAAGGCGCTACTTTTTCATTGGTATTTAACTATATTTAATCATTTCAATGTTTTTTTGACCTAAAAAATCAAACAAAACCTACCTGATATGCTTTTAATGATGTGGATACATCAAATACAAGCATGAAGACAGTTATAATATCGAACAGACTACCCGTTAAAATCATCGAAGAAAATGACGAATACACATTTATACCGAGTGAAGGCGGCTTAGCCACCGGACTAGGGGATGTGTATAAATCAGGTAATTCCATCTGGATAGGATGGCCAGGAATAGAAGTGCCTGAAGGACGTCAGCAAGAAGTTACACAAAAACTCGCCGAGTTAAATCTCTACCCCGTTTTCCTTACCCAAAACGAAATCAACTTATATTACGAAGGCTTTTCCAATGAAGTATTATGGCCTGTTTTTCATTACGTAGTTACCTACGCCCATTACGAACAAAGTTATTGGGACTGCTACCAATCTGTTAATGAGAAGTTTGCCAAAAGCGCCATGCAAGTGCTGGGCAGAAAGGATAAAATTTGGATTCAAGATTACCAATTACTCCTTTTACCGGGCATTCTAAGAGAAAAACTTCCCGCTGCAACCATCGGTTTTTTCCAGCATATCCCCTTTCCATCATACGAAATATTCAGGCTGATTCCCTGGCGTGAAGAATTATTAAATGGATTAATCGGCGCAGATTTAATCGGTTTCCATACCTATGACGATGTCCGGCATTTTATTAGCACCGCAACCCGCCTGCTCCCTGTAAATTCATCGTCGAACGTACTTAACAGCAACGAAAGGCAAATTGTAGTAGAAGCTTTCCCGATGGGAATCGATTTTGATAAATTTTCGGATTTAACTGCTACGGAAGCGGTAAAAAAAGAAATCGATTATTTCAGGACAGGGAAAGAAGAGATGAAGGTAATCCTTTCTATCGACCGCCTGGATTATAGTAAAGGTATCTTGGAAAGATTAAAAGCTTTGGAGCTCTTGTTACAGCTTCATCCAGAATATATTGGCAAAATAGAACTTTTTATGATCGTGGTTCCTTCTCGCGATACAGTACCCCAATACAGCGAATTAAGAGATCAGATCGATCAGTTTGTGGGGAATTTAAATGCACGGTACCGCTCGATGAACTGGATCCCGGTAAATTATTTTTACCGCTCCTTCCCTATCGAAGTACTTTCTGCACTCTATTCTACTGCTGATATCTGTTTAGTTACGCCTATGCGGGATGGAATGAACCTGGTAAGTAAGGAATATATTGCCAGTAGGAACAATAATGATGGGGTACTTATTTTAAGTGAAATGGCTGGTGCATCTAAAGAATTAACAGATGCTGTAATTGTAAACCCAAATAACCTGGGCGACATTATGGAAGCCATTGTAACCGCACTTAAAATGCCTATTGAAGAACAACAGCAACGCATGAAAGCCATGCGTGCAATTGTAGAAAAATTCAATGTAAAACATTGGGTAAATAATTTTATTTTAAGATTAAACGAAGTGAAAGATTCTCAAAAATCGCTGTTAACAAAACATGCAGTAAATGCCATCAATGAAATAATTGCCACCAAATATGCCAAAACGACTGATCGGGTCCTATTTTTAGATTATGATGGAACACTGGTGGATTTTACCGGAAATATTGACGATGCCTCTCCTGATGCAGAGCTTTACGACCTGATTGAAAACCTTACGATCGATCATGCCAACAAAGTGGTTATTATTAGTGGCAGAAGACACGAAACCTTAGAACAATGGTTTGGACATTTAAAAGTTGATCTGATCGCTGAACATGGTGCCTGGCAGAAATCATTTGGCGATAAATGGAACAGTCTGCCCCTGCTTACAGATCAGTGGAAACAGGAAATAAAGACTTTATTGGAAACCTACACAGACCGCACACCCGGATCATTTATTGAGGAAAAAAGTTACTCATTAGTTTGGCACTACAGAAAAGCTGAAGAAGGTCTTGGCGATTTAAGGGCAAATGAAATCATCAGTCACATGAAAATTTTAGCTGCAGATAAGGGTTTACAACTGATGCCGGGTAATAAAGTAATCGAATTTAAAAACATGGAGGTAAATAAAGGTAAAGCAGCATTAAACTGGCTATACGATAAACATCCTGACTTTATTTTGGCACTCGGCGACGATCATACTGATGAAGATATTTTTAAGGTATTGCCCGATGAGGCTTTCACCATTAAAGTTGGCAACAACATTTCGGAAGCTAAATATTACCTGAATGATTTTAAAGAAGTGAGGAAATTGCTTTGGAGTTTGATTAAGGAGGAGTTTGTAGCGCGGAGTTAAATATATCATCATTTCGCGGAGTGCAACGCAGTCGAGAAATCTAAAACAAGAATCCTAGCTTTGACAACATTAATGTGTATTAATGTTGTCAAAGCTTTTTAGTTGGTAGGGATTTGCAATTCCGACCTCTGAGTTGTGGATTTTTAACCCACACATCCTTATAAAAATATCGGTCTGTCCAATTTAATCGCAATGCGATAAGCCGCATTCATTAAACCAACATGGCTATAAGCCTGAGGAAAATTACCCCATTGGCTACCCGTTTTAGCATCAACATCTTCACTGAACAAAAGCAGGTGATTACAATATTTAATAATGTTCTCAAATTCCTTAATCGCCTCATCGGTCCGGCCAACGCAGGCTAAGGCTTCCACGTACCAAAAAGCACAGATTAAAAAGGTCGTTTTGGGTTTGCCAAAATCATCGGCGTGCAGGTAGCGATAAAACAAGCCGTCTTCTGTTTTCAACTCCTTTTCCAAAGCAATTAAATGATCTTTTGCCCGATCAGAAGCCGGATCAAGGTAATTCATCATAATCAATTGCAAAGTACTGGCGTCTAAATGTGGACTTCCTACAGCATTGGTAAATACTTTTCTTTCCGGGTCGTAGCAAGCTTCTATATGTGCCGCCGCTTTGTCGATTAAAATCTGTGCCCGCTGTTCGAAATCTTTATTACCAATCGTTTTAGCCATTTTTAAGGCTGCTTGTGCACCTGCCCATTGAAACAGATTACTGTAACAATGCATGTTGGCAATGTTCCTAAATTCCCAAATTCCAGCATCTTTTTCATCGATAGTTCTTTCAATTTTAGAAAGTACGCTTTCTATCCATTTTATCGAATCGCTGCGCTCAGAAAAAACAAAACGGTGATCAGTATAAAGGGGCAGCATCGAAATTAAAACCTGACCATAAATGTCGTTCTGAATATGCTCATAAGCCTGGTTCCCTATTCTAATCGGCTGCTCGCCTTTGTATCCTTCTAAATGATCTAAAGTACGTTCAGTGATTTCCCTTTCACCAGCAATGCCATACAAAGGTTGGTAGCGTGTATCTTCAGCATGTGAAATGTCGGATAAGTAATTAAAATACTTTTCCATCTCTTCAAAATGCCCGATATGGTTTAAAGAAGTAAGTACATAATGCGAATCGCGTAACCAGCAATACCTATAATCCCAGTTCCTCGTACTGCCTGGCGATTCGGGCAAACTTGTAGTACTGGCTGCTATAATTGCGCCGGTATCTTCGTATTGATGGATTTTTAAAACCAAAGCCGAGCGGATCACAAAAGGTTGATAAAAGCCGGCTATCGAAGAGTGTTTAATCCATAAACGCCAATACCCAATGGTTTCGCGGAGAAAATTTTCAGCTGTACTTACGACAGGCGCCTCCAGGTTCTGTCCATAAGTCATGATGAGATATTTGGCTTCGTTGAGTACGAAAGCCTTTTCATCAATGATATAGGTAAGCGATACATTGGTGCTTAAACGGATATTTTCCTCACAGCCCAAATAATCAATGTGATTGCTACCACGGCTTGATTTCATCTTACCCTTTCCGTAGTCGCAAACCGGCTCACATTTGATTGTAATGCGTGGGTTTCCTGCTAAGGGTTCAATCTTTCTGATAAACATTAATGGCTTAAAATAGCGTTCGTAGAGCCGAAAGCGGGGCGCGAAATCCGTAATGCGGTATTTTCCGTCTTCTGCGGTAATTTCAGTTCTTAAAACGTTGGTATTTTCGATGTAATATTGAGTAGAAGTATACTCGCCTTGTGGTAAAATCGAAAACTCTCCTCCTTTTTCCTTGTCCAATAAACTCCCAAAAACAAATGGACTATCGAAACGTGGCCAGCAAAGCCATGATATATCAGTATTTTTATTTACATGTGCAATAAAAGCGCAATTTCCTATAATTCCTGTTTGATAGAGGTGCTGTTCGGCCATAAAATATATTTTTGTTTATGTACTAACAAGCTTAGGGGGAAAATGTTGGATGGAAAGGTTAAAAAGAGATTGTGTAAATATTTTTCAATTTATTGTTCTTCCAAAGCGTCATGCTGATCCGATAGCAATCGGATTCATTTCAGCATCTTTCCTGCAAGATAAACCCTGAGATAAATCAGATAGCTATCCGATCAGGGTGAGGTATGGATTAAACCTGTGAATCTCAAAACAAAAAAACCAGCCACGAAAAATCGCGGCTGGCCTAGTTAATGATCAATGATTATCTTAAATAACGGTTCCACTAGGTACTACTGCACCTTTTTTGATGACCACGATACCGTCTTTAACAGCATAGAGTTCGAAATCTCCATCCTCTAAATGGTCGCCCCCATTAATCTTTACATCATTACCGATACGGCAGTTCTTATCGATGATGGCATTATTGATGAAACAACGGTCGCCTATGCCGATCAATGAATTTCCCCTGCCCGTTTCATCCTGTATCTCTTCAAGTGTTTGATACCTGTCGCTACCCATAATATAAGCATTCGTAATTACAGTATCCTTTCCAATTCTCGACCGGATGCCCAAAACCGCATGTTCTACCTTACTCGCCTGAATGATACAGCCTTCTGCAATAATCGTTTTATCTAAAGTAGTACCCGAAATTTTAGATGGCGGTAACATCCTTGCCCTGGTAAAAATGGCATGATTGCTATCAAACATATTAAATTTGGGAATCTCGTCTGTTAAGCCCAGATTAGCCTCGAAAAACGATGAAATATTACCAATATCTGTCCAATAACCTTCGTATTGATAACTGAGAACCCTACTCTGCGTAATCGCCCTTGGCAGAATTTCCTTACCAAAATCTTTTTCTTCTTCGTTCTCGTTCAGGATATTGATCAGATACTCACGATTGAAAACATAAATACCCATTGATGCCAAAAAGTTTCGACCTTCACCTTGCATCTCTTCACCGGTATCAGATACCCAATCTTCCAAACCTGTTTTAGGTTTTTCGATAAAAGAGGTAATCATGTTTTCCTCATCGGCTTTTAAAATACCAAAATCGGTCGCGTCTTTCGCTGTAACCGGAATGGTCGCAATGGTAATTTCCGCATCGGCCTCGATATGTTTTTCGATCATATCCTTAAAATCCATCTGATACAACTGATCGCCAGACAAGATTAAGATGTAATCAAACTCATGCGAAACAATGTGATGCATACACTGACGAACCGCATCTGCCGTACCCTGAAACCAACCTGAGTTTTGTACAGTTTGTTCAGCCGCCAAAATATCAACAAAAGCCGTACTAAAATGGCTAAAGTGATACGTGTTTTTAATGTGTTTGTTTAGGGATGCCGAATTAAACTGTGTTAACACAAACATACGGTGGATACCCGAATTGAGGCAATTCGAGATTGGGATATCTACCAAACGGTATTTACCAGCAATTGGAACTGCCGGTTTAGAACGTGTTTGTGTTAGTGGCGATAATCTAGAGCCCTGGCCACCGCCAAGGATAACGCCTAAAACTTTGTCAGTCATGTTTAAGCTTATTTTAATATTTGGTATAATTCTATATAATTTGATGCTGCCCGATCCCACGAATGGTCTATCTTCATCATTGTTTTTCTAACCGCTTTAAAAGCCTTCTTATCATTGTATAATTCTACAGCCCGGCTAATGGCATGGGTAACATCCCAAATACTGGTTTGATCATGGCAGATGCCAAAACCACCGTCCCCTATATCAATCACCGTATCTTTTAAGCCACCAACCCTGCGTACGATAGGAACGGTTCCATATCGTAAAGCGTAGAGCTGATTTAAACCACATGGTTCAACTCTTGATGGCATAACCAGGAAATCTGCTCCTGCATACATCTCATGCGAAACCTGCTCGTTATAACCAATATAAACATTATATCTTCCACCAAAAATATCTTTTAACTGATTTAAACGTCCTTCAACCCAATTGTCTCCGGATCCCAAAACCAGGATATTAATGTTATCGCCATGTTGTTGTAAAGCAGTATAAAAAATGTCTGGCAGTAAATCGGCACCTTTTTCATCAACCAATCTACCGATAAAAGTAAATAGAGGTTTAGAAGCATCCAATTGAAAAACATCACAAAGGGCTGTTTTGTTTGCCAGTTTACCAGCTTCCACTGTTTTTAAATTGTAACCTTTTCCCAGCATGGGGTCGGTTTCAGGGTTCCAAACTTCGCTATCAATCCCATTTAAGATCCCTACCGATTTCCAGCGCTCCTGTCTGAGCAAGCTTTCCAGTCCCCGGGCATTGCTCATCATCTCATCCAGGTAACTTGGCGATACCGTAGTAACCTTCCAGGCACATTTAATGGCCGACGCCAACGGATTGATCGCATCATCCCAGCCCAGCAAACCACCTTTCCATAAATCGAAAGCTGGGATATAATATAATTTATTCCACCCAAACTGGCCTTGATATTGTGCATTGTGAATGGTTAAAACAGTTGGCACACCGCTAATGGGCTTGTATTTTATTGAATTTGAAACCATAAATGGAATCAAACCTGTATGGTGGTCATGACAGTGGATTACATCAGGGCGATGCTCCCATTGTACAATCCAATCGAGCGTAGCAATCTGGAAAGCCACAAAACGTTCGGTATCATCATTATATCCATACACATTCGGGCGGTCGGTTAAACCCTGAATATGAACAATGTATAAATCGAAACCAAGCTTATTCGTCCTTTCTTTTAAAATGCGGTATTGAAAATGATTGTTGCCATAATTTGCCCAGGCATCGTACGTCACTTCAAATTCGCTTTCGCGGATAAATTTTGTATCGTAGGCGGGCACCACCACTTTGGCAATGTGGCCCAGTTTATTTTGGTACTTTGGTAGGGCCCCTACTACATCGGCTAAACCACCAACTTTTGCAACAGGGTAACACTCGGCGCTTATATGTATAATTTCCATCAAATATTTGGTGTAGATAACCTAAGTAAGTTACTAATTGTTTTGAGTTTTGCAAATAATGAAAATTATATTTTTAGTTGGTTATTTAGAGAAAGCAACGCGGAATGGAGAGATCTAACTTATAATTTAGGTTGTTTTTTATTGGAAGCGTATGCTCAGTTCCTTGTGGCGGGCTACAGCCCTGCTTTTCGTTGCAAGTCCTCGCTACGCTCCGGGCTTTGCACTACAATCAGGCTTAAAAACAAAGGGCTGTTCCTGTTAAGTGCAAAAAGCGTCCAAATTTATCAGGGGTATCTTTTTAGTCTGCGGGACATAAAAACGAAAAAACCGCTTAAATGCATAAGCGGTTTAACAACAAAACAAATATATTTTTGGTTTAAAAATATCTTAATACTCCTCGGCGATAATTTCGTAGAAATCGCGGATAGGCTGAAATTGGGGGTGTAGTGAAACTACATCTCCAAAAACCAATAATGCCGGTGCTTCTATTCTTTTATCTTCAACGATTTCGGCAATCGTATCAACTATACCAATGGCAATTTTTTCTTCAGGTGTAGAACCATTTTGGATGACCGCAACAGGCAATAAATTTTTATTTTCTGCCTGAAATATAGCTGCGATTTCCTTTACCTTTTCAATTCCGTTTAAAACAACAATGGTTGCTTTGGTTTTTGCGGCAATATATAGGTCTTCCGAAATTTCTCCTTTAGCATTTGTTCCGGTTACTGCCCAAAAACTTTCGCTCAGGTCTTTATAAATCATCGGGATTTTTTGCAAACTTGGCGCACCAGTCGCGCTCGAAATACCAGGGATAATTTCGGTAGGAATACTGTATGATTCTGCGGCATCAATTTCTTCGTAACCTTTTGCAAAGAAAAATGGGTCACCACTTTTTAAACGCACCACGTGACCGTAGTTTAAAGCATAATCAATAATCAATTTGTTTATGGCATCCTGAGAAAATGATTCATCATCTGAACGTTTGCCAACGTAAAGTTTCGGAATACCATCTGGCGCATGACACAATAAAGCTTCGTTCACATTTGCATCATATAAAACAACGTCAGCTGTTTTTAATGCTTTAACACCTTTTAAACTAAATAAATCCGGATCGCCAGGACCTGCACCTATTAAAGTAATTCTTGGTTCAATGTTCGCTTTTTCTACTTTATTCAAAATCATAACAGATAATTTATGCGCGTTATACGTTTGTTAATTATACAAATATATAAAGTCTATGGGAATAGTAGTAATTTATTTTAAAATATTTTTTTTATAGTCATTCTGAACGTGGTGAAGGATCAATAAGCCATGAAACGCAGCAATCAAATATTCTTTACTGCGTTCGGGATGAGACTAATAAAGAAAAGCTCCGTGTCAAAAAAATAAATGAATACCTTATTTACAGTTAACTTCCTTAAAAGTAAATTTCCCGGCTTCGTAATTGATCGGTTTACCTTTAACAAAATACGATCTGCCCAAAGTAGTTTCAATTTGTGCTACACCCATTATCAATTTCCCATCTTTCTTTAAAAATGCTAAGGGGTTGGTAAAGGCTTTGGTGGTATCTTTACCCGTGTTAAAGCGGTAATCGACCATCAAGGTATCTCCATTGAATTTACCACTGATTTTACCATTGTTTTCTGGTTTATCTGCGTATTTAACCAATAATGAACCTGTAACTTTTCCTGAAGACATTGTTTTCAGAATCATGGCGGCACTGTCTTTTTCGAAAATAGCCGCATAACAAGTTTCACTGATCACCGAATCCTTTTTTGCTGTATCCGCCTTTTTTTCAGATTGATTACAGGCAAAAACAAACGGAACAGCGGCAAAAACGAAGTATAAAAGATTTTTTTTCATGTTTTAATTTTTGAGTTAATATTGGAGAGATGAAAATTTTTCAACATTTCCATAATAAATATACAAAAAACCTTAGAACGAAAAATGGGGTAACCATTTGGCACCCCACTGAAATTGCTTTCACTTCAGATTAATCTAAAGCTTTCATTATTATATTTGGTTGTGGTTCTCTACTGCAGGATTTTTAAGATCAATGAGTTATTTCATTATGCCTCATAAAGTTGTCACTATTGATCATTGAAAATTGGTCATTGATCTATTCCATTTTCCATCCCCCATCATACATTTTATTCAACCGCCGCTCTGAACATTAAGGCACCAACAGTTAAATTGGTACGGGTATCGACCAAAATGGCAGAACCATTTGCACGGTTATCATCATATAAGTCGAAAGCCAAAGCATCAGCAGTTTTAACAATCACACGCCCGATATCATTCAGTTTAAACTCATCAACAGCGTGTTTTTCGAGCGTATTAATATCCACCTTATGTAATATCTCGCTGATTTTGCAGCGGGTAATTTTACTATTGTGCTGAATATTATACATAATTGATGTATCTAAAGCCCGGGTATCCATCCAGCAAAGATCGGCCTCAATCAATTTTGATTCTTGCGGCAATGCCGAAGCATTTACAATCGTATCACCACGGCTGATATCTACATCATCCTTTAAATGGATAATAACGGATTGACCTGCATGTGCAGCAACAGGGGTTTGGTCAAAAAATTCGATACGCTCAATGGTAGAACTGGCTCCTGAAGGTAATACGGTAACTTTATCGTTCAATTTAAAAGTTCCGCTTAACACTCTTCCAGCGTAACCCCGGTAATCGTGCAATTCTTCCGTTTGTGGACGCACAACCCATTGTACCGGCATACGTGCCAATTGAGATTTATCTAAGTTATCGGTATCAACTTTCTCTAAGAAATGTAACAGACTCTCCCCTTCGTACCAATCCATGTGTTCAGAAGTTTGTACAATATTATCACCTTTCAATGCACTAACCGGGATATAAGTAACATCGGATAATTTTAGCTGTTGGGCCAAAATTTTATACTTTTCGATAATGGCGCTATAAACAGTTTCGCTATAATCAACCATGTCCATTTTATTGATACAAACCACTACGTGTTTAATCCCCAATAAAGAAACAATATAGGAATGACGGATGGTTTGCTCCACCACCCCGTTACGGGCATCGATCAAAATAATAGCCAGGTTCGCTGTAGAAGCACCCGTAACCATATTTCTGGTATATTGAATATGGCCTGGAGTATCTGCTATAATGAACTTCCGTTTTTCGGTCTGAAAGTATTTATAGGCCACATCAATGGTAATCCCCTGTTCGCGCTCTGCTCTTAAACCATCTGTCAAAATGGCTAAATCTATTGTTCCGTCATCATTTTTGCGGTTAGAGCTCTGTAAAGCTTCCAATTGATCAGCTAAAATAGAATCTGTATCGTATAACAAACGGCCGATTAAGGTACTTTTACCATCATCAACACTGCCTGCCGTGAAAAATTTTAATATGTTCATTTTTTTTAGATTTGAGATAATAGATATGAGATATTAGACAGATGCAAGGTTCTCAAATCTCACATCTCAATACTCAAATCTCCCTTAAAAATATCCTCCTTTTTTTCTGTCTTCCATTGCGGCTTCAGAAACTTTATCATCCAAACGGGCGCCACGCTCCGAAATTTTAGAGGCGCTGATTTCCGAAATAATATCATCGATCAAAGT
The DNA here is from genome assembly GCF_056490705.1 of Pedobacter humicola. Classification (NCBI taxonomy): domain Bacteria; kingdom Pseudomonadati; phylum Bacteroidota; class Sphingobacteriia; order Sphingobacteriales; family Sphingobacteriaceae; genus Pedobacter; species Pedobacter humicola. The sequence continues at coordinate 72,111 of NZ_JBWJIG010000006.1, forward strand.
AGCGTCTGATTCTACCGCAGCAGTGCACGACATATCGCCTACTGTACGGAAACGAACCTGTTTACGTTCTACAACATCCTCATCATCCATATTTAAAAATGGAGAAGCAGCCATCAGCTGTCCGTTTCTGGTGATACAATCGCGCTCGTGCGAGAAGTAGATGCTTGGCAGATCTATTTTCTCCCTGCGGATATAGTTCCACACATCAAGCTCCGTCCAGTTACTGATCGGAAATACACGGATATTTTCTCCTTTGTGGATTTTACCATTATAGATGTTCCAAAGTTCTGGGCGCTGGCGTTTCGGATCCCACTGACCGAATTCATCACGAACAGAGAAAATGCGCTCCTTTGCCCTTGCTTTTTCTTCATCTCTGCGGGCACCGCCGATACAGGCGTCAAACTGGTATTTTGCAATAGTATCAAGCAAGGTCACGGTTTGCAAAGCATTTCTACTGGCGTTTTTACCGGTCTGCTCTACAACTTTTCCCTGATCAATAGATTCCTGAACGGAACCGATGATTAATTTTTCGCCGATTCTTTCAACCATCTGATCACGATAGGTAATGGTTTCCTCAAAATTATGCCCTGTATCAATGTGCACCAAAGGAAAAGGAAATTTTCCCGGACGGAAAGCTTTTTCTGCCAAACGAACTAGCGTAATTGAATCCTTTCCCCCTGAAAATAACAGGGCCGGTTTTTCAAACTGCCCGGCTACTTCACGTAAAATATGAATGGCCTCTGCCTCCAGCTCATCTAAATAATCAAAATTATATGTACTCATTATCAAATGTTGAATGATTGAATAATTGAATGTAATCAATATTCAAGGTTATATTTGTTGTTGTTGTTTGCGTCAATACGAGAAGTTTTTTTCAACCGCTCAAGCAATCTACCTTGAATTTCGTAATGACATTTACTTTTATTCTATTTATCAAAAAGACTGCTTCGGCTAGCTCCTACCCAGCCTCGCAATGATGGCTTATGAGCCATCAAGAAGCTGCATGCAAGCCACATTCTTTTTTGCTCTGGTCTTCCCACCACCATCTTCCGGCCCTAAAATCTTCGCCTGGCTGTACTGCTCTTGTACATGGGGCACAACCAATGCTCGGGAAACCTTTATCGTGCAAAGTATTGTAAACAATATTGTTTTCTTTAATGTATGCTTTCACATCCTCTAAAGTCCAATCGAAAATAGGATGGAATTTAATCAGTTGATTGCCTTCGTCCCATTCTAAATCGTGCATATCTTCCCGGTTGGCACTTTGATCGGCCCTGATGCCTGTTACCCAGATTTCATTGCCTTTTAATGCTCTTTTTAAAGGTTCGATTTTACGGATATAACAGCATTCTTTTCTGTTTTCTACCGATTCGTAAAAGCTGCTCGGGCCTTTTGTATTGACCATATCCTGCAATAATTCGTTTTTAGGGTAGTAGGCATGAATCGGTTTGTTATAAATTTCTAAAGTACGGTTCCAAACATAATAGGTTTCCGGGAACAAACGTCCGGTTTCTAAAGTAAAAACCTTAATTGGAATATTATTGGCAAAAATTAAATGGGTAATCGCCTGGTCTTCCCAACCAAAGCTGGTCGAGAATATAATACGGTCGGCATATTGATCTGCCAAAAACTTCAATTTATCAATTGTACTTAAACCTGCCAGTGCTGCTTTTATCTCTTCTAGGTTGTCCATCACTAAATTATTTTAAAATAAACATAATCACACTGCGCAAACTCACGATCATTACGATAATCCCAACAGCCACCATGATAGTTTTTGCCGAAATTTTGTTCGATACTTTTGCTGCAATTGGCGACGCAATGGCGCTACCAATAATTAAGCCTACAACGGCTTCCCAGTGTTTGCCACCTAACATGGTAAAAAATGTTAGCGAGCTTAAAGTGGCAATAAAAAAACGGCTGATTTTTACAGTTCCCAATGAAAACAGGGGGTGTCTGCCTCCAGCAATCAAACTCGATAACACGATCGATCCCCAGCCACCGCCAAATGCTGCATCGATAAAACCACCGACGAAACCCAATAAACCAATTTTCTTGATTTTTTGATCGGCTTTTTTACGTTTGATATTGAAGGCCTTCATTAAGATAATCGCCCCTAAAATTAAGGTATAAACGGCTACGATAGGCTTTACATAGGCACTATAGTGCTCTAATGAAGACAGGATATAAGCGCCTAAAACAGCGCCAACTATTGCAGGAAGAATTAATATTTTAAATAACTTCCAGTTTACGTTGCCCATTCTATAGTGCATCCAGCCAGCTATCCCATTACTCATTACCTCAGAAATGTGGATGGCCATACTTGCCGATGCAGGAGGTAGGCCCATGGCCAGTGAGAAAGAGGCAGTGGTAACACCGTACGACATTCCGATTGCCCCGTCAATGAGTGCGAATAAAAATCCAGCACCTAAAAACCAGTAAAATAATGGATCGATATTGATTAAAAATGCCTGAAATTCCGGTTCAGTATTCCACAAAGAAAAACCGATTGCGCCAATGAGTAAAACGGCAGCAGTCCAGATCAGCCATTTAATATTTCGCTCTGCAAAACTTTTCTTAGGATTAATTAGATTTTGGGTAACCTTATTCAACTTTTTAACCTTCGCCGAAAAGTCGCCGTTTAAGGTCTGCCGCAAAGCACTCATATTCTGTAAGGTTTCATCCAGCTCTGCCGGTAACCCTTCATTTAAAATCTGCTTTAAACGTTTGGCGATAGTGGGAGATTTACCATTTGTAGAAATCGCAATCTTTAAATCACCTTTCTGAACAATCGATCCCAAATAAAAATCGCATAGTTCTGGCTTATCAGCCACATTGATCAACAGGCCACGCTCATGCGTCACCCTTCTGATCTCTTCATTTAAAATGTTGTTATTGGTTGCCGCGAAAACGATATCAATATCGGTTAGATCATCCACATCAAAACTTTTCTGTTTCACTTTGATCAGCGGATAATTGACGATAAGTGCATAAACTTCTGGCGATACGATTTCTGCAACGATGGTAATGGTAGCCTGATGGCTATTATTTACGATTGCCGTTAATTTTTCGAGCCCAATATTCCCTGCTCCAATTAATAATGTACGCAGCTTGTTCAGCTTTACAAAAACTGGAAAGAGCTGGTTACCTTTTTCTTCTTCCGAAAAAGGTGCTGCATTATCAGGTTGGTTAGGCAATACTTGCATATTGTTTAATTAACTTCTTAAATGATGGATGTAATGATACAACTTCTCCAAAAATTAATAAAGCCGGAGCTTTAATATTTTCCTGTCGCACAAAACTTTCTATGGTTTCTACCACACCAACAACCAATCTTTCATCTTCTGCCGATCCGTTCTGAACCACTGCAGTTGGTAAATTCTGTTTGCCTGCCGCTTTAAAAATTTCCACAATTTTCGGCAATTTTTTAAGTCCCATGAGCACTACTACTGTTGCATTTGATTGTGCTGCCTGGTAAATATCCCCCGAAACTTCTCCAGAAGTGGTCGTTCCGGTAATGACCCAAAAACTTTCGCTCATGCCACGGTGCGTAACCGGAATCTGTTGCAAACCGGGTACACCGATCGAACTCGAAATACCAGGAATCACACTTACCGGGATGCTATAAGATGCTGCATAATCCAGCTCTTCATATCCCCTGCCAAAAACAAATGGATCGCCACCTTTTAAACGCACAACATGTCCATAATTTAAGGCATAGTCAATCATTAATTTATTGATGGTATCCTGCGGATAAGAATGCTCACCCGAACGTTTTCCTACATAAACTTTAATGGCTTCTGCCGGGGCATGTTCCAGTAAAGCTTCGTTGGTTAAAGCATCGTACAATACCACATCTGCAGTTTGCAATGCTTTTACACCTTTTAAAGTCAGTAAATCAGGATCGCCTGGACCTGCACCTAAAAGGGTAATTCTTGATTCTATATTTAATTTCTGATCGCTCATCTTTGTATTTAATTTTGAATGACTGAATGAAGAGTTGTTGGCGCATGGCGCTTAGCGTCTGCGGTTCTCAAATCTCATATCTAATCTCATTTCACTAATACGGCCCTTTTCTCCTTAATCTGATTTAAAAATTGATTGGCTTCTTCAAAGTATTTCTGTGCAAATTCGGCTGTTGGTTCGTTTTTATTTATCTGTAAAACCAGGTCAGAGAAATTGGTCGGCAAATTAAATTCGCCAGTTTCAACATAATGGTTATCAAATTCACGGATCACGCCAACTTGCGTGCTGCTGTTTACTCCTTTATCCAACAATAACGATTTTGCGGCGCTTACAAAAGTGCTGTACGTATGGTAAATGGCATCGGCATAAGCTGCTTTATCTAAATTTTGCTTTGCCCAGCCAAATTTTTCATCGGCCTCTAATAACAAAGTAGCTACCAGATCGATTACAACACCAGCACACTCGCCAACACCAATCGCCGTTACAAATTGCTCTACATGCCCCCAATCTACAAATTCTTCAGTTTGCAGGTTGGTCAAATCGGCCAATGGTTTCAACAACTGATAAAAATGGTCTTTGCCTTTTCTATCATAATATTGATGGAAGTTTTCGTCTTCCAGGTTATTGGCTTTAAAATCATTTAAGATGAAATGTAAAACACTGGTTGCTCTTTTCGAAGGTACTTTAATCACACGTTCGGCCACTCTGCCCACACCATTCCCTACCGTTCCACCACCCAACATCACCTGTACAGCCGGAACAACTTTCCCTTCTGCTTTAACCGAACTTCCATGGAAACCAATCTCTGCCAAACCATGCTGACCACAAGAATTCATACAGCCACTGATTTTGATTTTAATGTTTTTCTCATAAATAAATTCAGGGAAATCAGTATAAATCACCTCTTCCAAAACTTCGGCCAAAGTCATTGAATTGGAAATACCAAGATTACAGGTATCGGTACCCGGACAAGTGGTAATATCAGCTAAACTATCAAAACCCGCGGTAGTAAAACCAATTTTATTCAAAGCTGAATATAATGAAGGCAACGCTTCCTTACGGACAAACTTTAACAGCAATCCCTGGTTTTGGGTGATCCTGATTTCATCCGCAACATATAATCTGATAGCATCTACAAAAGCCCTGGCTTTATCCGTTTTGATATCGCCTACCTGAACTTTTACATATACACCATAAAATCCTTCCTGTTTTTGCTCAATTACGTTTGTGGCTAACCAATGTTTGTAATGGCTTTCATTCAATATTTCAACTGCAGGATATTCCTGTTCCAAAGGCAAAAGCGGCTGAGGTACGGTATTGATATCTATTTTAAAGGTTTTTACTTTATTGGCAATGCGCTCTTCGGCAACCAAACGTAAAACTTCTTCCAAGCCCAATTTCTGAACTAAATATTTTAAACGGGCTTTGTTACGGTTGGTCCGTTCGCCATAACGGTCGAACACGCGAAGTACTGATTCAGTAAATGGAATCAGTTGGTCTTCAGGTAAAAATTCGTGAACGGCATTGGCCAAAAACGGCTGAGCGCCCAAACCACCGGCAAACATAACTTTAAACCCTCGTTCACCATTTTCGTTAATTTTTGGAATAAACCCTAAATCGTGAATATAACTAAATGCCGTATCCCTATCGCTCGAAGAAAAGGAGATTTTAATCTTTCTCCCCATTTCCTGACAGATCGGGTTACGCAAAAAGTAAGCGAATACCGCTTGTGCGTAAGGCGAAACATCAAATGGCTCATCAGCGTCGATTCCAGAGTTTGGAGAAGCGGTTACATTACGTACCGTATTTCCACAAGCTTCGCGCAGCGTAATATCATCCTGCTCTAATTTAGCCCAAAGCTCCGGAGTACGGTCTAAACTCACATAGTGGATCTGAATATCCTGACGTGTGGTTAAGTGTAAGTTTCCACTTCCATACTCATCAGCGATATCGGCAATACGCAATAGCTGTTTAAAAGTAACCTTACCAAAAGGTAATTTAATGCGCACCATTTGTACGCCAGGCTGTCTCTGTCCGTAAACACCACGGGCTAAACGGAGGCTTCTAAACTTTTCATCGTGGATGGTACCATCTCTAAAAGCTTTAATCTTATTCTCTAAATCGATAATGTCCTGCTCGACAATCGGATTTTCGAGTTCTGTTCTGAAACTTTGCATATGTGTTGTTAGCTTTATTCAAAAAATGCTTCCCTGTTACCGAGAAGCATTCAATATTTTATACATAAAATTATCTGTAGGCTCCTATTATTGCGTTTTACAACAGCACATCATTTGCATAGTGATAAATTGATTAGGTATAAAATTGAAGTTCATACGCCAAATATATAAAGTATATAGAAATAGTCGTAATTTATTATAAAAAAATTTACTCTATTTTGTTAAAACTTTGCTGGGTTTTCTTTTTTAGCTTCATCCTGAACATGTTTCAGGATCTATTTCGTACCTCTGGTTTAATAACTGAAGATTGCCAATTGATTTCGGCGTTACCCTGGGGGTCGGGCCTTGCAGGGCTGCGCTGCGCTCCGGTACCGATGAAAGATCGGTACTGAACCCTTATAATCCCTAACGCGGAGTTATCGCGTATCATCCGACTTCATAAAAAACAGCCCTCGTTTGCAATGAAGATTTGTGAGGCGTGTATTTTTAATGCATTTATAAATTAACAGTGGCGATAAATCGCCTCTCTCACCTATCCTCGTTGCAAACGAGGACAACAGTTTATGCTTAAAATAAAATTTATAAATTAATAACCCCGATTTTCAGGTTATCTTCCCTACCGATCACATCTGCAATGCTTGTTTCGGTTAAAACCTTAAGCGTAGCATCTCTCACATCGATAAATGCACTCCTGATTCCGCAGGTTTTCTCGTCTACACATTCATCACATTTGTGGTAAAAATTTAAACTTGCACAGGGAACCATTGCGATTGGGCCATCGGTAACACGCATTACGTGAACCAATAAAATCTCTTCTGGTTTTTTGTTGAGACTATAACCGCCGCCTGCGCCTTTTTTACTGTATAAAAAGCCAGCATTACGCAGATCGAGCAGAATTTGCTCTAAGAATTTTTTCGGGATATGCTCCTCCTCAGCGATTTTCGAAATCTGCATTGGTGGTTTATCTAAATTTTTACCAAGCGCAACAAGCGCTTTTATGGCATATTTTGTTTTTTTGGACAGCATATTCGCACAAAGCTAATAAAAGAAAGTAAATTATAAAATATGCAACAGGAAGTTGATTTTAATTCAACAAACTATCATATTGATAAATATAACGCATAATAACGATAATTGCTTTAATCAAATGAGCGTAAAAATAATTGGCAACCGTAACAGTAGCTTGTAACCAGCGTTTAAATTCTATTTTTACCCTATATTCTGATTACAGATTTTTAACATGAGAAGAAAACTCAATCTCTTGCCGCTTATTATAGTTGCAATTATATTTTTTACCCTAAATGCCTATGTTTTATCGGGCCTGGGCACCCTTAATCAATCTACCTGGCTCAGTCCTATTTTCTGGGTGTTTATGGTAGGCCTCACTTTCGCATTATTGTATGCTATCCAGCAAATGCGGATTCAGGGCATCAATAAATTCTTCCAGATCGTCAGTCATGCCTTTTTGATCATTTTTGCAGCAGAAATTGTATTTGCGTTTTTTCTGCTCCTCGGCGATATTTACCGCTTGCTGCTGGGTTTAGCGACTAACTTTGAGCCTGGAGGGTTCCATATTGCAGGCCGTAGCAATTACTGGGTAAATTTTGCTTTTTTGATGTTCTGTTTAACCATTGCTCTATTCGCATATGGCATTACCCAGGGGAAGTATGCCTACCGTGTGATTAAGCATACTTTGTATTTTGATGATCTGCCAGCCAGTTTTGATGGTTTTACCTTAACACAAATCTCTGATGTACACGCCGGAAGTTTTACCAATCCTAAAGCGGTACAAAAAGGTATCGACATGATCAATGCCCAAAAAAGTGATCTGTTTGTTTTTACTGGTGATCTGGTGAATAATGCTTCTTCGGAAATTGTGCCTTATATCGGCCACTTTTCGCAAATTAAAGCACCATTTGGACAATTTTCAATTTTGGGCAATCACGATTATGGCGACTATATCATGTGGCCAACCGAAGCAGATAAAATACAGAACTTGAATCAACTGAAAGCTTACCATAAAGAACTTGGCTTTAAACTGTTGTTAGACGAACATGTTGAATTGCACAAAAACGGGGAAAAAATTATACTCGCCGGGATCGAAAACTGGGGAGTTGGATTTGGAGAACGTGGTGATTTAAACAAAGCGCTACAAAATACTTCAGTGAATGATTTCAAAATTCTTTTATCACACGATCCTTCTCACTGGGATGCGCAGGTAAAAAACTATCCTTCAAAAATTCAGCTGTCGCTGGCCGGACATACCCACGGTATGCAGTTTGGCATAGAAGCTTTTGGTATTAAATGGAGTCCGGTAAAATATCGCTACACACACTGGGCGGGCATTAAAACCGAAAACGGCAGATATTTAAATGTAAACCGCGGTTTTGGTTTCCTTGGCTTTTCGGGCCGGATTGGGATCTGGCCGGAGATTACGGTGATAGAATTGAAAAGGAAGTAAAAATCGTCATTGCCTACTATTCTTTCTAACAAAAAGGTCGTCATCTCGACTGAAACGCAGTGGAATGGAGAGATCTACCTAGATAGATTTCTCGACTTCGTTGCACTTCGCTCGAAATGACGACCTATAAGAGCAAAGTTAATAATTAAGCGTATACGTTAAATTATACGTACGCCCACGGCCGGCATAATAAAAAGTTTCCTTTTTAGCCAGGGCTTGGTACAAATACTGCGAACGTTGACTCCAAACGGTTTGATAGTTTTTGTTCAGCAGGTTTTGTACACCAAATGATAGGCTTCCGGTAAATAACTTAACCGATCCCAATACATCTACGGTAGTAAAGCCTTTTATTTCATATTCTACCGGTTTAGTCTGTACAACTGAAATACCCTTAGCATCAAACGAGTGGAAAATCTGAGCTTTTAGTCCAAATATTTTACGGTTATATCCGAGGTAACCCGTCAATTTTGAAGGACTGGCAACAGTTACATCCTGTAGCGACCAGGTACCGTCGGTATTTTGTTTCTGCGTTTTGATATATAAACCACTTGCTCCCGCTTCGAAACCATTTTTTAGGTTTAATGACAATGAACCCTCAGCACCCAAGTTTCTTACATTTTCATCATATACCTCAATGTTAAATGTGCTGTTGGTTCTTACGTTTTTATCCGATAAGGCATAAAAAGCGGCTACCTGTGCATTAAATACACCTGTACGGTAACGGTAACCTGCTTCGTACTGTTCTGTTTTGATACCCGTTAAAGGAGAACCTCCAACATTAATCGAATTACCTAAATTCCAGTTTGTGCCAGCCAGAGTGTAGGTACCCTGCCCATAATATTTAGCCGGATCGGCCAGGTTAAATCCTTGAGAGAAGTTGAACCAAGCCTGTTGAGGTGCACTGATTTTAAATACCAAACCACCGTTTAGTAAGTTTACATCATAATGGTTTTCTCCTCCAGCAATGGCCGTTGCCGTTTTACCTACTCCATAGGCCAAAGGAACGGCAGCGGTTGTACCCACAAAATCGCCAACCTTAACAAACATGCGTTGCTGACGGACACCTCCTGATAAGGTTAAAAAATCAGCTACCTTAACCTGGGCCTGTAAAAAACCAGATAAGCCATTTACCCTAAAGTTCGGATAACGGGCGATGGTAGCTACTGTAGTATTGTTTAAACCACCAGAAGTAAAGGCTTTTGATCGATCAAACAGAGCTTGTTGCGCGTTAAAGTTTTCGTTATCGGCATCAATGCCATAAGTCAGGTTCAACCGGTTCCAATCTTTGTTCAATACCAGTTTTAAAGCACTATAATTTGTATTTTGGATCGACGATCCGCTGTAAAGCGCACCAGGTAGTAAAGCCTGCCCAGGAAATGGGTGAAAGCTGAACTGTTCGTTTCGGGCAGCAGCCTGAACATAAAGCGTTTGTCCGCCTAAAATATCGCTGGCCTGGTAATTCGCATTGATATTGGCCCTGCTTGTTTTCGGATCTACGTCTGACGAATAGCCATTTCTCATTTCCAAAAGATTAGCATTTGATAACAAACCTGCATAATTTGTTCCTAAAAATAAATCTTTATCACCACGGTAGCCTGAATTGTAGTATTGTGCGTTTACAGACAATTTTTGGTATTCAGTCAGTTTAAATTCGGTACTTCCAAAAAAATCGAACGATTGGTTATACTGTAAATCGGTTTGGGTGATATCCGTAAAAATCTGCTTTCCATCTGCGCCATAAGCTGCATTGTTTTTTTGAAAAGCCATACCGATACGGCCGTTCCAATCTTTGCTCCCGCCCGAAATGGCCTGCGCCACACGTACATCATGATCGCTTTTTTCTTTCAAACCGCTCCGCACACCAACTTCTGTAGTGAAACTTGGCTGACTGTCCTGACCTTTTTTAGTGATGATGTTGATGATACCACCAGTTGCGCCACCACCATAAACAGCACTTGCACCAGATAACACCTCGATACGCTCGATGTTGAAAGGATCAATCGATTCGAACTGACGGCTTACGCCACGGGTACTGTTTAACGACACCCCATCAATCATCACCAAGGCATCTCTACCACGTTGATTTTGACCATAGTTGGTACGTCCTTCCGGCCCAGCATCCAAACTTGGGATCAGTTGTGCCAGGGTTTGTTTTAAAGGAATACCTGCCCTGGCCTGTTCCTGGATTTTAGCACCATCCACTACCCAAACCGTACCTGGTATTTCGCTGATTTTAGTCGGCTTACGTGACGATACCACTACTACCTCCTGCATATTTGATGTAGGACTTAGATTGATGGTTAAATTAACCGTCTGATCTTTGGCCAGATTTACCTTTTGCAATACCGTAGTATAACCAACATAACTCACCTGTAATTTGTAAGTTCCTTCTGATAATTTCAATTCGAAGCTACCATCAGCGCTTGTTGTAGCTGAGGCATTTTTACCCTCCACCTTGATATTTGCTCCCGCGAGTGGAGCCGTTTCTCCGATTACCTTTCCGGTAACAGTTTGTGCCTTACCTGTAAAGATAAACACACAGATTAAGATTGCAATTAAGTATAGATTTTTCATCAATGATTATTATTTTTTTCGCAAAGCAATCATTTATTTAGATCAAATCCAAATAAAATTAATTAAAAATTTATATTAGTGCAGGTTAAAATATTTAATAACTAATTCATAATACACTTATTAACAATATGTTAAAAATATTTTAAATATTATTTTTAATCAATCTAAATAAAAATATACCTTAGCAGTCGGAATTATCATTAAAAAATAGCTCCCTTAAATCGCTCCGCTAACCAATTAATGAATAAAAAATATCGGCTTAAAATGCCTGGTATTTTATTGCCTTTTACCAATAAACTTTTTGAAAAATTGAGAAACTAATGTTTACATCAAACCTAGAAAAACATGAATTAATCGATTTCCTCACGGAAAGTCCGACGAAGGAAATCTTTCACCACGAAAACGAACAAGAATACCTGCATGCCGTGGGAAAAGTTACCCAGGCAGTTAAGAAATTCTTGAACAAAAACCAACAGCCCTTCAGCGGTGTGTCGCCCGCCCAGTTAAAACCATTGTTCGATGTGGTTGAATTTGAAAAAACGCACGACAATTATGATGCATTGCTTAAAGAGGTTGAGCAGCTTTACACCAACCATGCGGTTGCATTCCACCATCCCGCCTATATTGCCCACTTAAACTGCCCGGTTGTGATTCCGGCCGTAGCTGCCGAGGTGATGATTTCGGCCATTAACTCATCGATCGATACCTGGGACCAAAGTGCCGGCGGTACAATGATCGAACAAAAACTGATCGAGTGGACCTGCGACCAGATCGGTTACAGCAAAATTGCTGACGGCATTTTTACCAGTGGAGGTACCCAAAGTAATTTGATGGGACTTTTATTGGCCCGAGATCATTATGCGATTACAGCCCTTAACCACAACATCAAAGTAAATGGTCTTCCTCATGAGGCCTCCCGCTTCAGGATTTTTGTTTCTGAAAAAGCGCATTTCAGCATTCAGAAAAATGCTTCACTTCTAGGTTTAGGCGAAAAATCAGTGATCAAAATCAAAACCGACCGCAGTTTTAGGATGAATACCGTTTTACTGGAAGATGCCATTAAACGGGAAATTGCCCAGGGCAATATTCCTATTGCAATAGTGGGCACCGCTGGCACAACCGATTTCGGAAATGTTGATCCATTAAAAGAACTGGCTTTCATCAGCAAAAAATATAATACCTGGTTTCACATCGACGCGGCATACGGATGCGGATTATTGTTGACGGATAAATACCGGAGCCTGCTTAATGGTATCGAACTGGCGCATTCTGTTACGGTAGATTATCATAAATCTTTTTTCCAGCCCGTAAGCAGCAGTGGTTTTCTAGTCCGGGATAAAAACTTTTTTAACCTGATTACGCACCATGCAGATTACTTAAATCCGAAAGATCATGATGAAGATGGCTTACCCAATCAGGTGAACAAATCGATCCAGACCACCCGCCGGTTTGATGCTCTAAAACTCTGGTTTACGCTCAGGATGATGGGCCGGAACAAACTAGGAGGCTATTTTGATACGATTATCGAAACCGCAGCCAAAATTGCAGACCTGTTACATTTCGACAGTGATTTTGAGCTGATGAACGAATCAGATATCAGTGCACTGGTTTTCCGCTACCGGCCAAAAAATGTGCGTTTAGATATCTGTTCCATGAATCAGTACATTAAAAAAGCCATGTTTAACCAAGGAAAGGCTTTGGTTGCCGGTACCAAGATTAACCAGCAATTCTATCTCAAATTTACCCTACTTAACCCGCTAACTACCATCAGCGATATTGAAAACATCATTAAAATCATTAAAAAACATGGAAACGAATACGTTAGACTCAACCAAGCTTCTGCAGATTTCAGAAGAAACTAACTTTAATGCCCTCTTAAACAGCTATTGCAGAGAATTTACCAACTGGAGCCGCTATGTAGGCATCCCGAAATACGACGAGTCTTTAGCGAATTATCTTTTTACCACAACCGATCGTTTACACCTTAGGTTCGATTTTACCACCATTGGTTTCGAAGTATATGCACCTTTAAAATTTTATGCCGATAGTGGCCGGCACGTATTCAATTTCCCTGTTATTGAAAGAAATGTTGATACAGATACCATCAATTCCATCAGTATTTACCGGTTTATGGAACTGGCGATTCAGTTCAGCGCAGAAGAATTCCCGGATGTTGATGCCAACCTGGTAAAACAGCGTTTGGCCAATAGTGTAGAAAACCTAGAAGCATTTTTATCCTTCTTTAAACAAAATGGCAAGCCTGCAAATTTTGCCAAAATGAGCTTCATTGAAGCAGAACAATCTTTATTTTTAGGCCACAATGCCCATCCCCTACCGAAAGGGAGGTTAGGTTTTAACAGTAAGGAAGAACTTTTTAAATTTTCACCAGAAACGCAGGGCCGCTTTCAAATTGCCTATTTTTTGATCTCCGCTGATAATATCGTAGAAAAAAATGCAGAAGGTTTTGATATGACTGATCTTTTCAGGATTGAACTTTTAGAGAGGGGAAATACGGAGACCATTGCTTTACTAGATCAACATCCTAAGCATAAGGTAGTACCCATGCACCCTTGGGAGGCAGATTATTTGCTTACTTTACCGGCGGTAAAAGCCATGGAAGATGAAAATTTATTGTTCTATTTAGGCCATTTTGGAGAATATTATACCCCAACCTCATCAGTAAGAACAGTTTACAATGTATTGAGCGATTGGATGTTAAAATTCTCCCTACATGTAAAAATAACCAACTCAGAAAGGGTTAACCTGGTGAGAGAGCTTCACCGGGGTTACGATGTGAGCAAACTGTTAAAAACTGAATACGGCAAGGCAGCCAAAGCCGAATTCCCCGAAATTGAATTTATTACCGACCCTGCATTTATCACCGTTAATTACAAAGGCGAAACCATTGATGGCTTTAACATCAGCATCCGGCATAATCCATTTAAAGGCGAGGGAGCAGAAAAAAATGTAAGCTTATTGGCTGCACTTTGCCAGGATGGATTATCGGGCCAAAAACCCAGAATTGTACATGTAATAGAGGAAGCATCGATCAGTAAAAATAAAACAGTTGCGCATACTGCAGTAAACTGGTTTAAACAATACCTGCATCTTTGCGTGGCGCCAATTGTTGGCCTATATAATAATTTTGGGATGGCATTTGAGTTCCATCAGCAAAATGTGATCTTAGAGCTGGATAAAGATTTTTATCCAGCTAAATTTTATTTCAGGGATAACCAGGGTTATTTTTTTAGTGATGCAAAAGCTGAGGCACTTAGAGCAGTTTATCCAGGCATCGCCGCGGAAAGCGGATCGATTGTACCCAACGCATACATTATTCCTAAACTCACCTATTACCTGCTTATCAACAATATATTAGGTATTGTAAATGCCATTGCGAGCAATGATTTGGCAGATGAAAAAACATTGATCGATCTGGTTTACCTGGAATTTAAACAATTCGAAAACAGTGATACCACAGGCCTTGTAGATTATATTATCAATCGCCGAAGCTGGGAAGTTAAAGGAAATTTATTGACCAATCTTTGCAATATCGATGAAGCCAGTGCCCCGATCGATAATCCGGCTATTTACCGGGAGTTTCCGAATCCCTTGCCGAAGTATTTCTTCTCCGAAAACCTGATCAAGCCGCAAACCAAAGAAGCGTTATACAGCAGGTTTTTTCCAAAAGAAAATGTAACGATCAATATCCGTCCCTTTAATATTGAGCGCGATCTGGAAATGGTTCACGATTGGTTTAACCAGGAACATGCCAAACCGATCTGGAAAATGGATGGCCCAATTAAAGGGCTGGAATTATTTTACAGGACTTTATTACCAGGCGATTCATCACACAGTTTTATAGGCGAAATAAATGGCGAACCAACCTTTACCATCGAACCTTATTGGCCCATGCGCGATGGTGTAGGTGCTTGTTACGAGGCTTTAACGACTGATTATGGTGCCCACTTACTCATTGCCCCTACAGACAAGGATAAAAAATTCAGTTTTGAAACCGGACAGGCTCTAATGGATTTCATTTTTGAACAGCCCGAAGTGGGTAAATGCATTGGCGAAGCAGCCGTGGAGAGCCGTGCGATGCACATTTTTGTTACACGATTGGGCTTCAAATTGGAAAAAGTGATCCAGATGCCTTATAAAATGGCCAACCTTACCTTTTGCTACCGCGATTGGTACTGGGATAAATTTCCCGAAGCTAAGGCGCATGCCATGATGAAGTTAGCACAATTTGAAACGGAGGAAATATAAATGCAGAACCAAAAAATATACGACATTGTAGGGATTGGCATAGGCCCATTTAATTTGGGTCTGGCAGCCCTATGTGCACCAATAAATAGCTTATCCACTATATTTTTGGATCAGTCAAGTGAATTTAACTGGCACCCAGGCATGATGTTAAGTGATGCTACTCTACAGGTTCCCTTTATGGCCGATCTGGTTACCATGGCCGATCCAACAAGTTCATACAGCTTTTTAAACTATTTAAAGCAGACTGACCGCCTTTACAAATTTTATATCCGCGAAGATTTTTTTGTGCTGCGCAAAGAGTATAACGCCTATTGTAAATGGGCCATAACCCATCTGCAAAACTGTAAATTCGGTCAAAAGGTTAACACCGTAAATTATGTCGATGGCCTTTATCAGATAGAAAAAGTTGACCAGGTATCTGGAGCAAGCGAAACCATCTTAACGAAGAAAATTGTGCTTGGCACTGGAACTGCACCAAAAGTACCCAACTTTATTGCGCCTGCCGTTCATAAAAACGCGATACACTCTTCTGAATATTTAAAGTTTAAGCCTACTTTACTGAAGCAAAAAACAGTAACGGTTATCGGTTCAGGACAAAGTGCTGCCGAAATTTTCTACGATCTTTTGCCTGAAACGGAGAATGGTTTAAAATTGAAGTGGTTTACCCGGCCTGACCGGTTTTTTCCGATGGAATATTCGAAATTAACCCTGGAACTGACCTCGCCAGAGTATGTAGATCACTTTTACAATTTGAGCGATGCCAAACGTAAACAACTCTTAAGCAAGCAAAATTCGTTGTTTAAAGGCATAAATTTCGAACTAATTAACCAGATTTTCGATAAACTTTACGAATTGAGTGTTGATAATGAAAAAATCAATGCCGAATTGATGCCCAACTGCCAGCTGAATAATTTAACGGTAAAGGCTGATGGAAAATATCAACTCGATTTTTACCATACCGAAAGCGAAAAGGATTTTACCGTTGATACAGATTTTGTGGTGTTGGCTACAGGCTATAAATACAATGAACCAGGCTTTCTATCGGGAATTTCTGACCGGATAGCGCGCAACAACGACGGACTTTTTCAGGTACACCGCAATTATGCCATAGATGTAAACGGGAACGAAATTTTTGTTCAAAACGCCGAACTGCATACCCATGGTTTTGTAACACCCGACCTGGGTATGGGGGCTTACCGCAATGCATCCATTATCAATGCCATTTTGGGTTTTGAAATCTACCATGTGGAAAAACGGATTGCCTTTCAGCAGTTTAGTGTCGTAGATGAAATACAGGAAAATCAATTGTCTAACGCTGAACTGCAATTATCTGAAGATTAAACTGCTGGTACGGGGCTGGATTTGTAATCCAGAGTACTGAAAAGCGGATTTGCAATCCAGAGTACTGAAAAGCGGATTTGCAATCTGAAGTGTACAAGTCCGGATCGCAAATCCGGACTAACGAAAAAGTGTGGGTCGGGATTTGTAATCACGATCACTGAGAACCGGATTTGAAATCCGGACAAACAAAAACATAAAAGTTAAACCATGAACTACAACAATTTCAACCACATAAAACCTTTAAAAAAAGAAGTTTGGGATAAGGTAAACCTAAACTATATCGCAAAATCGATCGTGGAATTAATGCACGAAAAATTAGCGGAACCCACGCTGATCAATATAGATGAGCAAGGAAATTCCCATTTTAAGCTAGCTACTGATACAGAAGCTATCTATTATACCTTTTCAGGTCAACAGCGCGCTTTAGATTACCTGCATATTGATAAAAAGAGCATTAAAAAATTTGTAAATGGCAAGAATGTCGCAGTAAACAATGCGCCTGCTTTTTATACCGAGCTTCAGCAAACTTTTGGAATTAAACCCTTTACCCTCGCCCATTTTGTTGAAGAAACCTTGAATACCTTATATGCTGATGCTTATATTCACGAAAAAGGCAGATTAACAGCCAATGAACTGGCCAATGCTGATTATCAGACCATAGAACACCAGATGGACGGGCATCCCTGGGCAACCATTAATAAAGGACGCATCGGCTTTAACCATAGCGATCAAGGTAAATATGCACCGGAATCAGCTCAAAAAATCCAATTGGCCTGGTTAGCTGTACACAAATCGAGGGCAGCGTTTAAAAGTATCGAGAGCATTTCACCATTCTCTTTTTATAATGAAGAGTTAAGTTTAAAACAGGTTCACGATTTTAATCAGGTATTAATCCAGCAAGAATTGCAGCCAGAGGATTATTTCTTTATTCCTGTGCACGAATGGCAATGGAACAATAAAATTGTATTACAGCTGGCACACGATATTGCCCACCAGTTGATTGTACCTGTTGGACTTGGAAACGATGAATACATGTGCCAGAACAGCATCCGTACCTTTTTTAATGTGAGTGCGCCTAAAAAGCACTATGTAAAGACGGCCATTTCGATTTTGAACACTTCTATTTTCAGGGGACTATCTCCTAAAAAACTGGCCATCGCACCAAAGGTTACCCAATGGGCAAAAGACATGTTACAGGGTGATGAATACTTAAAACAAACACGCGTAGTACTTTTGGGCGAGGTGGCGACAGTAGCTTACACCCATCCGCAGTACAGTGAAATACCGGGATCACCCTATCAGTATCAGGAATTTTTAGGTGCCATTTGGCGTGAAAGTGCAGAAAACTACCTTTTAGAAGGCGAAAACATCATGACGATGGCCAGCTTACTTTATGTAGATGACAACGGTAAAAGTATGGTACAGGCCTTGATCGAAAAATCCGGATTGGATGCCGGAACCTGGTTAAACGCCTATTTATCTGCATATTTAAAACCTGTATTGAGAATTTTCTACAAACATGCCTTTTTCTTTAGTCCACATGGCGAAAACACCATTTTAGTGATGAAAAACGGTGTACCGGAACGGATTATCATTAAGGATTTTGTGGAAGAAATTGTATTAACAGAGGAATCGAAGGCTAAATTACCAAACGATCTGGTAGATGTTTTGAGAGAAATTAATGATGAGCTGGCGCCTTTATTTATCCTCTCCGGGATCTTTGACGCCGTATTCAGATACCTCAGCAATATTTTCCACAGTTATGTAGGAATGGATGAAAAACAGTTCTGGCGTCAGGTGGCAGATGTAATCTTGGAATTCCAGCAAGACAATCCGGAGTTATCTTCGAAATTCGAAAAATTCGACCTGTTTGTACCCGAATTTATCAGGGTTTGCATTAATAGAGTAAGATTACTGACCCATGGTTATAGCGAAAGTACAGATGTTCCTGTTCCGGAGTTAATTGGCACCCTGATTAATCCGGCAGCAGAAGCTTTAAAAGAAGATGTAATGGCTTAATGTGAAAGTCAGATGGTAACATCCAACACCTCCAAAAACGTTTTTATCAAGTTTGTCAACTTTCCTAGCACATCTGCTAAAAAGTTGACAACTTATAACTATAAAAATAGTTTATGTTAATAAAATCATTATCTTGCGATATAAACATCCCAAGATGAGAACACTATTATTGATCTTGTTATCCAGCCTTTCATTCGAAACACCAACCATTGAGAAAGACCGTGACCGTTGGAGACCTTATTATACCGACACTGCTCCGGCAAAAACAGCCGATAACTGGTTCCTTCCCTTTGATGTAGTCAACCGAAAAAAAGTTAGCAACATCAAAATCATCAGCATTTTTGGCGATCACCGTGATAGTTATGTTAAAGGACATATCCATACAGCAATTGATATTAATCCAGCCCAAACCAAGACCAAGCTGGTTAATGTTTACGCCATGGCAAATGGAATTGTCTGTTCTGTACATTTGGGCGAAAACCAACGTACAGTGGTGCTAAAACATAAACTGCCAAATGGTTCAACCATATTTACCACTTACAAACATCTGAAAGAAGTTTATGTAAGCAATGGCCAGAATGTTGATCAGAACACCAAACTGGCCAGATTGTTCACACCCCAGGAAAGTAAAAAATATGGCGGTGATTATCATCATCTTCATTTGGAAATCAGAAAAAAATTTGATGACTATGGCTGTGCCAGCTGGTTAACTTTTAACCGTACGCAGCTAAATCAACGGTTCTATAATCCGCAGTTGTTTATTAAAGAACACATTAAATAGGATAGATTTTTTTGGTAAAACCAATAAATTCCGCTCAAAGCAATCAAGTTTGATAGCTTCTATGCCCACAAATCTTTAAGAATATATGAAATCAAGCAAGTTTTAGTCAGTACGCCACCATCCGATAGAAGACTCAACACCAAATTCAAAAAAACTGAAACCAAGTTTATTTCTTTCTTGTTAAATAAGCAAACGCTCGTAACCAAATTATTTTGTTATGTACGTAATCTTAGGCGCATCTGGTCAGGTTGGATCAGCAATTGTAGAACATCTACTGGCTAAAAAACTAGCCGTTAAAGCCGTAGTCCATAATCCTGAAAAAGCCTCAGCAATTAAGGCAAAAGGAGCTGAAGTGGCTATTGCCGATGCGATGGATTTAAATTCACTAATTGCGGCTTTCAAAGATGGGGATACCCTCTTTGCACTAACGCCCGAAACCTTTAAAAATGAAGATGTATTGGGCGAAACCAAAACTATACTCGAAAATTATAATAAAGCCATCAAAGCATCGGGAATTAAAAAACTTGTCGGACTGTCATCCATTGGCGCACAGTACAGTAAAGGAACAGGTAATTTGTTAATGTCATATCTGCTGGAACATGCTTTTCAGGATATAGATGTTCCCCAGGTTTTCATCCGCCCTGCCTATTATTACAGTAACTGGCTGGCTCAACTGCCAGAAGTTAAAAAGAGCGCTATACTTCCTACCTTTTACCCAATAGATCTGGCTTTACCGATGATTTCTCCGATGGATGTAGCGGCATTTGTAGCAGATGTTTTGGTAAAAGACAAGACGTCTAAAATTTATGAGATTGTTGGACCTGAAAAATTAAATTCAGATAATGTTGCCGGGGCATTTGCAGATGTCTTAAATAAAACGGTTAAAGCAAAACAGATTCCACGTGAAGAATGGGATGCGACATTAGAAAAAATAGGCTTTTCCCCCGATGCAAGGAAAAATTTTATTGAAATGACGGAAACTACTGTAAATGGGAATACGGATCCCGAAAACAATGGAACAACTGTTGTTAAACTAAAAACGCGCATCTCCGAATACATCGAAAACGCGCTACGAGACAATAAAAAATAAAATTCGTTTTCAATTTCGGTCGGTATGTAGCAACCGACAGCACAAGACTTAGTTTCAGATAGTAATATCTGACGCCTTAAGCGCGATCAATAATTAAGTTTAAACCTCCTGTTATAACGGGTAGACCTTTTGACTGCATTCTTAGTGAACAATTCGAAAATACACCATATTTTTTATTGTAATCGTCCTGTAGTTTGGTAAATTGCTCTACTTTTTTCAAAAAATGACCTTCGTCGATTTTTACCGAATAAGGAGTAAAACTTGAAGCACCTCCACAAGCTTTAGATCCTATAGCTGTAAATTTCCACGATCCAGTTTTGGTGGAGAATTGATTGGCAGTTTTTTCAATGTCTTTGTAAAGATTTTCCAATCTTGCCTGATCTGCATCTTGCATAGGTTGGTCGCGATCGGCGTAAACCCATGTTAAACTAATGATCAGTACAATTGAAGTCAAAATAAATAACGTCTGTATCATGCTTGTCTAGTTTTTAAGCTAAAACGTAGATTAAAATAAAAACGCTACATCCTTCAGGATTTTCGAAGTTTCTCAACAAAGACCTATAAGGTTTAAACAGAGAGTTGCCCAAAACCTCATAGCTCTATAGAAGCTTGCCTACAATTAAAACTTAATTTTCAAAGTACATTTTTTTCGGGTTTCATCATTAATCAGTCCATCAGGCAAGGTAATACGTAAACCTTTGGCACTTTGTTTCCACTTAATGGTAAACGCTTCATTTTCCATCATCAATGCTTTCACTTTTAAAATGGCAGTCGACAGCGATTTAATAATGAGTTCACCATAATTGAATTCTAGAAGCTCGATAATGAGCTCATCTGCTTCACCAGAGTAAAAGATAATCGGGTTAACTTCATAAATATGGAGTTGATTGCCACTTTGCTCATTGGATTTTAAAGCAATTTTTCTGCTTACTGCCATTGTAATTTGATTTGGGTTAATTTAAAAAGGTTGATCCTAATTTACAGGAGGAAAGTTATAAGGTTTCCAGGCTGGAAGAACAGCCAGTTCTTTCTGTGTATGTTCACTTATCCCCACTCCCCAGATATTAAAAAATGGCGCCAGATTTCGCTTCACCACATTCGAATAGGTCTTTACCCATAAGTCGCGTTTTTCCTGATCATTTAGATCGCCTATACTTGGCCCGATTTTTTGATATTCTTTAAAGAAAGCTTTAAAACTTTCCCAGCCAAAGCCTTCCTGCATCTGACGGAACATGATCAAGCCCAAAAAAGGATCATTCTTCCATTTTTCGTAGCTTGCTCCTTCCGCAAAATATTTTTTCATCATTTTTTGTGTATTAGCGCTCGAAACAGCAGCATGCGAATCGTCCCTACCTGCCATTAACCTATCGAACATATAAAGTGAGAAAAAATTGTTGCTTACCTCGGTGGTACCACCGAAAACCCAGTTTAAATTCTGCATGTTGTGACCAATTTCGTGGAAAAAGCCCCAATTGGCACCACCTTTACTCGGCTTCATCAACAATTCGGGGTTAGCCATAATTTCATTTGAAAGCATTTTTCTGGTTGGTGAGTGGTGGATCATGATCGGATAACCGCTGTGCATGTATCCACCTCCGATGTGCTCATCAGGTACCATGCGCTGTGCCCTGTAAAATGGCGCAGGCATATTGGCGAGATCTAACTCCCCAAGTACAACCAGATCCCATAATTTTAATACCTCTTCAGGATTTTTAATCGTTTGCAGCACACTGTCTGGCAAAGTTAAAATCACATTTTCGGTAGCCATTTCGCCCCATGGTGCTTTATTATCTTTCAACTGCTTTTCCCAATCACTCTGTGTGCTTTTACCCAATACAAAAAGCGGCGCTGCAATGGCATGGCTGATTTTGAAGTCAATTTTTCTACTTTCTGCCTTGGGTTTGATATCGATATAAATTAATCCACCAAATGGTGATGCCAGTCTGTTTTTACCGGTGACCAATTTCTGTTTTTTGGTAATAATTGGCATCCTGCGCCAATCTTCCTTGCCTGCCACCCAATAGTTCAGCCGGTCGCTATGTGCACCGATCTGAACTTCAAGATCATTTACATTCGTATTTTTAGGCACTTCAATTTCGATGTACTCCCCTGCTTTAGCGTATAATCCGGTACTGTACATCGTAGCGTTATCGTAGCCTGAGTAGCCCAGGGTTGATACGATTGATACTAAACTATCGGCCATTTTTTTATGTTCGATACTTACCGTTTTATTTACAAATTGAAAGCCCGTTTTTACTGTTCCGGGAAAAATATCGGCAGAGGGCTGTGCCTTGATGTTTTTATAATCGGTATTTTTTAAGGTTTCATCACTCCATTTGGCGATGGCTTTTCTAAAAACCGTGTCGTTTTTTGAAAGGGTGTGCTGAGGCGAGATCAGTATCGTTGCAGGATTTTTTGCTGCATCCTGAGCAAAGCTGGTTAGGCCTGTAGCGATTAATGCGAGGGATAATAATGATTTCATTTGTGTGTTTGGCTTGTTGTTGTTTTGTTATACTTTTTTTAAACGAAAAACTTTGGTTTCGTGAGCAGTTACTTCACCTGTCCATTTGTTGTTTTTACCAATTGCTTTGTGTTGCCATAAATCTTTGATTTCATATTTATCGGCAAGGCCCAGTTCGGCAAAATTTATTTTGGCATTTTGTTTCGATGCTGATTTATTTAAAATGGCTATTGCAAAATCGCCATTGGCCAAAGGGCGAACAAAAACATCCCAAATATCCGTTTTGATTTTTCTTTCGGCCTGTTTACCCAAAGCATCCTGGTTTAAAGCAATTACTTCTTCATTAGTAAAGATGGCTTTTGCTTCATTGTCCATTTTACGGATATCGCAACTTGCATATAAAGGTGAATTAAGCATACTGTATAAGCTCATCTGGCTCTGGTATTCGGCCTGGGTACAGCCCTTGCCATTAAAGGCTGATGAAGGGCCTTTTGTTCCATGTAAACCCGCTACCAGCATATCTCCATCATTCCATTTACCCAGACCAGAAAAATTAGCCAAACCGGCTATTTTATCAACCACATTATAAATACCTACACCGCCCTTACCCTCTACATCATTCCATTTATCTCTGATATCGTAAGTGGCCCGCCAGCTTTGTCCACCAACTTCTGCGCCCCAGTTCCAGGGTTCGCGTGGCCCCCATTCGCAAATGCCTAATACAATCGCTCTACCTGATTTACGTAAGGCCTGTGCGATTGTACCATATCGTTTCTTTGCGGTTTCAACATCTTCAGGTGCATTACAATAATCATATTTTAAATAATCGATACCCCATGAAGCGAAAGTTTTGGCATCCTGGTCTTCGAAATTTAAACTTGCAGTATAACCACCACAGGTTAAAGGAGCTGCGTCAGAATATATACCCAGTTTCATACCTTTACTGTGCAGGTAATCGGCCAGGACTTTAATGCCTGAAGGAAATTTCTTTGGGTCGGCAATGATGTTGTTTTTATTGTCGCGACCGCCCTGCCAGCAGTCGTCTAAAAAGATATACTGGTAACCGGCTTTAACCATTCCACTGCTTGCCATGGCGTCGGCCATTTCTTTAATATCCTTTTCGTTTGGATTTTCTGACATGATATTCCAGCTCATCCAGCCCATGGGCGGCGTTGCAGCTAGTTTTGGTTCCTGTGCAAATGCAGTGAAACCAATTAAAAATACAAGTAAAGTGGTTCTCAATTTCATAAATTTTAATCATTTAAAATGCTGGAGATGTAAACAGATAACTATTTATTCCATCATCCGTTTTACCCCGTCCATTATTTATTTAACTGGTTTAATATAATAACTGTACTGGTAATCCTTAAAAGGAATCTGATACTGGATTAATGGCATAGAACCCCAGCTATCAATCCCCTGCACGCCCAGTTGTTGCATATCCATGTGCACATAAATCTGGTTACGTTTTACCAGCTCACCGGAGTGATATTGTTTTTTCTCAGCCTCTGGATCTAAATCCTCTACCGAATAAGGCAATGCATTAAAACTCAACAGCTGATCTGCGAATTCGAAACGCAAACCCTTACCTGCTTTATTGGTAAAAGCGACCCAGCGCACATCGGTTTTATTGCCACTTTCCTGTGGACGGGCATAAGCAAAATACTGGTCAGCAACATTTGATTTATAAATACCAATTAGCGAAGCTGTTTTCCGGTCTACATAATTTTCGCCCGGACCGCGGCCATACCATTGAATGTTGCTGTAATCGTTTTTCAGCTGCAGATCGTTACCCATACGCATTAAACTTTTGTAATTGCCTGTTACCGCTTTAAATTGATTGTTTACTTTAATTGTTCCATCGGCCAATACATTAAATTCTTGTGTGGTTTCTGCATCGCCTTTAAGCAAAGTCGATTTAATGCTTAAGGTAAAACCATCGGGAGTTGAATTTACGGTAGATTTAATGTGAGCTGCATCATTATCCTGGTACACATTACGCCACATACGCAACCTGGTATTTAAACCTGCGCCTATATCGTTATCGGTAGGGGCACGGTAAAAGCCGGGTTGTGGGCCTGATGCCAATAATTCCTGTCCTTTTGAAATGTAACTGGTTAATGTTCCTTTGGTTAAATCGAAAGTGATGGTAAAATCACTTCCTTTAACCACTGCTTTTTCGGCAGTTTGCTCTACCTTTAAAGTTTTCTTATTACTGGCATAAGCATTGGCCTTTGGTTTACCTGCTAAAGCAATCTGTTCGTAAGCAACCTCATAAGCCTTTTCTAAAAATGGTTCGGCTGTTTTTAAGCGGTAATGCACATTTAAAAAATATTCTTTTCCGGCTGTATAGTTCGTTTTAAAGGGAAGTGATATCATTTGCGTTTGGCGTGGTCCTACATTAAGATTGCTTACCACTCCGCTTTGAATCACTTTACCATCTTCTACCAGTTCCCAGTTAAGTTGCACATTGCTAATATTTTTAAAGAAATAGCTGTTATTTACATTGATCTGGTTAGTGCCATTAAAGGCAGTTTTGA
Organism: Pedobacter humicola; assembly: GCF_056490705.1. Taxonomy (NCBI): domain Bacteria; kingdom Pseudomonadati; phylum Bacteroidota; class Sphingobacteriia; order Sphingobacteriales; family Sphingobacteriaceae; genus Pedobacter; species Pedobacter humicola. Next base: position 97,787 of record NZ_JBWJIG010000006.1, read on the forward strand.
TGTATTGATGTACTTTTTTCAATTCAACAGCCATTGGCGTCATGCCACGGTAGGCGGTAACTACACCTTTCACACAGAAATCATTATCACTAAAGTTTTCGTCAACCGGACCACTTAAAGGAAAATCGCCACCGTAGGCCATAATGCGTTTGCCGTTTTTAACGGTATCAATAGACTGATCGATCCATTCCCAAACAAAGCCACCTTGGAGTTTAGGATTATTTTCGATGGCATCCCAGTATTCTTTAAAGTTACCCAAACTGTTGCCCATAATGTGTGCATATTCGCTCATAATAAATGGACGGGTTTCTTTTTCCTGTTTCGAATAACGAGGCAGATAATTTGGTGAAGGATATTGCGGAACAATCATATCGGTATTAAAATCGTTCTCAGCCCTTTCGTACTGCACCGGGCGAAAATCTTTTGCTTTAAGCCATTGGTAAGCTTCGTAAAAGTTAACACCATTACCAGCTTCGTTACCTAACGACCAGGTAATTACCGATGCGTGGTTTTTATCCCGCTCATACATTCTGGTAATGCGCTCAAGATGTGGAACACGCCATTGTTTATCATTGGCAAATGAGGTTTCCAAACTGTAGTAACGGCCATGTGATTCGATATTGGCTTCATCTATTACATACAAGCCGTATTCATCACATAGCTCCATCCAATAAGGATCTGGCGGATAGTGCGAATGACGGACTGCATTTACATTCAGTTTTTTCATCATTTCCATATCTTTTTCCATGTCGGCATGGGTTAAAGTATGACCTTGTGTAGCATTATGTTCGTGCCTGTTTACACCTTTTAAAAATACACGCTTGCCGTTAACCAGTAAATCGCTTCCTTTAATTTCTACCGAACGAAAACCTACGCGTTGTGGGATCACTTCGATGACCTTATTGTTTTTATCTTTTAAAGTAATGTATAAGGTATATAAATAAGGTATTTCTGCCGACCAGTTTTTTACATTACTGATCTGCGTTTTAAAAGAAAGGCTGGTTTTATAGTTGCCCAACACTTTTTGCATTGTAGTGGCATCTTTCCAGATGTTATTTCCTTTGGCATCAACCAGATCGAGTGCTACATAAAAACTGTCGGGGTGGCTATGGTTGGTGTGCTGATCTATTTTATAATTTTCGACAGCCAAATCTACATTCAGCAAACCGTTGGTGTAAGTGCCATCTAATCCACCCACCACTTTAAAATCGCGAATGTCTAATTTTGGTGTCGAATACAAGTAAACTTCCCGTTCTATTCCCGAAATGCGCCACATGTCCTGGCATTCTAAATAACTGCCGTCACTCCATCTGTATACCTGTAAAGCAATGGTATTTTCTCCCGGTTTAACATATTTGGTAATGTCAAATTCAGCTGCCAGTTTGCTATCTTCACTATAACCTACTTTTTTACCATTTACCCAGATGTAAAAGGCCGATTTAACGGCGCCTAAACTGATAAACACCTGTCTACCATCCCAATTGGATGGGATATTGATTTTTTTTCGGTAAGAACCTACAGGATTGTTATCTACAGGAATATCGAACGGTGGGTTCATCCGTGCACCTGTTAACTGTCTACCAGCAAATTCATAAGGCTGGTTTACATAAATTGGCAACCCATAACCGTTAACTTCCCAGTTGGCAGGTACTTTAAAGTTATCCCAGGTTTGATCGTCAAAATCTACTTTATAAAAATCAGTAGGCCTTTTGCGTGGATCTTTTACCCAGTTGAACTTCCAGGAGCCATTTAATGACAAAAAGTATGTTGATTTCTCTTTAGCTCTTTTACTGGCTAAATCCTGGTTTTCGAAAGCAAAACCCGAGGCCCGCATGGGCAAACGATTAAGTGAAACCACTTCTGGCGTCTGCAGTTCGGAAGGCAGATCCTGCGCGCTGATTTGCCCTACTGTAAATAATAGTATAAATAAAACGGTTAATTTTCTTTTCATTTTGTGTGATAATATTGGTCTTGTTGGCCCAAATTACTGATGATTAGTGTATGATGCTGAAATTGTTTTTGCGCAAACGTTTGAGTTTTAAAGATGTTACCGAGAGGTTGAATAATTGAATTGGTCCATTGAGATAAGAGAACCTTACCTTTCTAAATCATCTTAAAATCTAAAAAACCCTTTGCCACCTCCGGTGGCAAGGGTTTCACTAACTAAACTAACTACTATTTTAAAAATTCTATTTCGAAGTTTTTAAGGTAGGGTTTACCATCAAAACCAAAATCGGGAAGGATATTAATGTTCATCCAGTACAGTGCCAGAGCCGATATATCGCTTACGGTAGAAGGGATCGACAATGATGAGGTAATTGGCTCTGCTGTTGTTCCAGGAGGATATAAAGCACCTAAACTTGCCCAGCTATATACGCCTGAAAGCGTCATATTGTAACCTCCAGGTGCCTTATTAAAAAAGGTACCCTCAGTTCCCTCGTCCATTGGCCAAAAGCCGATCAGGTTGGCATAGTTGGGGTGTTTGGTAATATCTTTTAAGCCAACATTTTCTTTTATAACGGCATCGCTTAAAGCTACATTATAAAATGCCAGGTTAGCACCATAAAATGGTGTGGGTGTATCGGTATCACCCTTTCTGTGCCCAATTCTGAGTAACTCATCTGTGCTTAAACTTTTTCTGCTCAATATGTCACTTGTGGTTTCCAGATTACCGTCGATATAGAGTTTAAGTGATCTTGCCGTTGCCGCGCCCGCCCCGTTAACTGTTGTACTAATACTCATGGTTAAGGTATGCCAATCGGTACCTGGCGCAGTTGCTGCATTGATCTGGAGTTTTCCGGAACCACCATTTGCCGATCCCCCTATAGTTACCGACCATTGATTACCATAGTGGCCCCATTGCCAGCCAGTGATGGTACTCCCGCTCAAATTCGTACTCTTACCAAAAAACGTTGGGTAATTAATGTTTGTACTATTAAATTTAGTATCCATCTGTACCGTAATGCTTTTGGTACTTCCCACATCGTAAAGGCCATTATCATTTGGCGTAACTGCCCTTGATGTTGTAGTTGCAAAAAGTACGGGATTAAAACCCGTTTTCTTTAATTCGAAAGATTTAAAGGCAGGATTATAAACCAATGTAAAACCATTTGTAGGGTTCGCACTGCTACCGCCATGGTTACTGGTTACAATAACCAACCAATCTTCGTTGGCATAATTTTTCCTGGCTTTTAAAGCAGTTAAAATATTGCCTACATACTCATCTGCTTTAACAATGGCATTTTTGTAGTTGGCGTTGGTAGCTAAATAACCGCCGTTAGCGCCAGCGGCTTCTACTTCCCTAAAATTAACAAACATGGTACCCAGGCCAGTTTGAGTGTTCAGAATATTTACGGTACTGTCTTTAACGGCTAAATCGGTAGATACTACGGGTGCAAAATCTGCATTTCTCATATAATTTCGCAAATTAGCCCATGGCGTAACTAAAGCTGTTTTTACTGATTTATACTGGGTAATATAGTCGAATACATTGCGGTAAGATACAATGGGTGCATGTTCATCAGTACTTGAACCAGCTGTGCGTTCGAAATTGTCTGTACTGATCTGATGTTTCACGAAACTGGTACCCGTAAGCATTGAAACCCATCCGGCTGCATCAGAAGCCGTTTTTAATGTATTATACGAATACTTCGAGTTCTTTTGTAGCATTGTCATATTGGTTGGGGCAACAGTTTGCAATTCTGTACCTGTTAATCCATCAATGCTGATAACCAAAATTTTACGTTGCCCGGCAGATAGGGGTTTGAGATCTTCATATATAGCCGGCGGATTAGCATATTTTTTGCAGCTCGCAAAGCCCAATATGCCTATTGCGCAAACACCAATGATGATATGATATATTTTATTGTTCGTTTTCATAATAAAGCGTCATTAAGGTTTAATAAGGTTACACTCTGATAAATTGGCATATACAGCATCCTTGCCGCTTTTGATTACCACTTTTATAAACTTGGTACTTACATTACCTCCAGGGAAATTAAAGTTGTAAACCGCAGTTGTTTGTGGTAAAGTTGTAGTTCCTACACTTACAAAATTCACATTATCGGTACTGGCAAATATTTCTACATCTTTTACATAACCAGCGCTGTTATTTTGTCGTTGTGCAAAAGTTACCCCCTTAACCGCGATAGGAACAGGTGATCCGGTACCCAGAACAATATTGATTGGGAAACCCAGTGTATTGGTTGATGTAGCCGTACCATAGTTAGAATGCCAGAATGATGATGACGATACAATGCCATCCACAAGCGCTTCAGGTGTGCCATCGCCGGATTGGCTTGAACTTACGGAAACCACTGTGGTGTTGTAGGTAATTGTGCCCGTACCTCCGGTTTTATTTAGTGGGTTATATGTCCATATTGGGGTTTTAAGGAGCGGATATTTGGCATTAACCTTTGCTACAACCGCATCGCTGATCAGAATACCCCATGCGCCGAAAAATGGCGACAAGTCTGTTTTGGTGTAATCGGATAGTTTTTCGTAAACAAAATTGTGTTTGGTAATGTCGTTGGTATTTAAACGTTCGGCATGACGGGCCTCTGTATACAAATAAGTCATTGCACCGTAGCCGTATTTCTCAAAAATTTGCACAAAAGGTAACATTTTCATAAATGGCGCTTCATCAACAGTATTCATTGCAGCATCCTGATCAAAATTCTTGGCACCAGCAGCGTTCGCATAAGCAATTGCTTTAGGGAAACCACTTGATACTGCCGGATGCAGGATATTGTAGTCGGCACCAATCCTGTTGGCCACTTTAAAGCTGAAAAGGTTGTTGGTAGTTTCGCCAAGGGTACTCCAGCTCCAGATACTTCCCTGTTGACAGTTGTGCCCAAATTCGTGGTAAGTACCCCATTGACCAGAGCTGGTGGTAATTGAATTTAAACTGGTAAAACTGGCAAACCAATAAGAATCGTTTAAACCCACAAAAGGGAAACCAGAGTGTCCGTATCCGGCTGAAAGCTGGATATCCAGTATTCCACGCCACTGACTTTGAGGACTTCTGTCTCTGATATCGGCTGCATTATCCGATAAACCCATCCATTCATTGTAATCCAGATCAAAAACATCGTTCCATCTGGTAAATACAGCAGTTGGATTGGTAAAAGGTTCGCTAGAATTAAAAGTAGCTATTACTTTATCCCTTGGGATAGTGAAAATAACACTTTTAGCCCTTAGCTCTAGCCAGGGCACTTGTGAGGCTTTTACCTTGGCCACCCAATCAGCATCGCTGGTTTGACCTAAAATAAAATCGGGCGATACCACCGCACCAGTGATGGTGAAAGTAACAGGATTAGGATAAGCAAAGGAGGCCAGGATGTAAATATGTCCACCGTAAAGGTTACGGATATAATTAACGCCTGAAACCAATTGCTTCCTGTTATAAATAACAGGATCGCGTAGTAATGGTGATTTACCGGCAAGGTTATCGGTATGTGCCCCGATCTGTACGGTTAGTCCATCAACCCCTGCTGGCACCACAATTTTGATCAGTTCTCCCGGAGCGGCATAATAACCCGTGCTATATTGGGGTGATGGTGCAACCGAAATTCTTAAATTTTGTGCCGTTTGATCGGTAAAGTTAAGATTAAGTGTAAACTGGGTATCTTTTACCCTGGGTTCGGATTGATCTACCAGACCTGGAAATACCCTCGCCTTGGCATACATCGATTTATCGATCAATTTCATATTGGTATCGATTGTGCCGTCGGCTACATTCTGCGAATCATCCGGATAACCATCCGGAACCTCATAGCCGTACTTTTTACAGGCAGTAAATGCCAATAAAAGAAATAGGCCGAATATTTTAGTTAACTGATTAAATTTCATGTTATCTATATTTAAAATTAATTAGTTGGTAATGACACACTTGGACTGTACACTCTACCAGTTAAACCCCACTCACTTGAAACTGCAATATTTAACCAGTTGTAAATCAACACTGGAATATCAATACCATTTGGAACAGCGGTATAAGCAGCCGGCGAAATGTCGGGTGAGATATTAGGTGAAATTTCTTCGAAGTTGGCAAATGCGACATTACTACTGTAGGTAAAGTCGTTTCCATTGCCCGATTGATCTAACATAACGGTACCGCTGGTCTCATTTCCTGGCCAAAAGCCTAATAAATTGCTAAAAAACGGCGTACTGGGTTTAATCTGGGTTCTCATGATCGCAGCCACATCAGTAGCCGACATCGCTACATTGAACAAGGCTACATCCCGGATTAAAAGATTGCTTTGGCTGTTGCCATCAGTTCCAATATCGCCACCTAATCTAAGCGGAATGGTATTGTCGATGTTTCTTCCATTGATTGATCCTGAGTATCTGGTTAATCCATCCACATATAAAGTAAGTGTTCTTACATTATTTAACAAGCCTATGGTAAAGGCTACAGTATGCCAGCGCCCGTCACGTATATCAATACCAAAACCCGGACGTGGACTACCACCCCAATCCAGCTGTGCAGAATTTGCGCCAAACAAGAAACCCCAGCCAGTAGAAGATACCGAATTAAAAGCGTTTCTTTTTGCCAGAAACATAGGGTAATAATTTCCTTGACCATAGTCATCTCTGAATTTAAACATGAAGGTAAAATTTCCAGTAGTACCAAAATTACCTAATGAAGTGTTGTTTTGTATGGCTGTAACATTTGAAGAAGTAGTAGCCACAAAACGTGGAGCTGTACCTACAAATGGGTAACTACTTGGATCCGGTTGCGTAATCTGTACAGACAAAAACCTTGGGTTATAAAAAGCGATATAAGCATTCCGGGAAGCATCGTTAAAAATATTCGAGCCCGGAGTTCCGCCAGATGGCCCTCCTCCTTTGTTAGATGCGATAATTACCAGCCAGTTTTCACCAGAGTAGCCCTTTCTGGCTTTTAGCGCGGTTAATATCTCACCAATATAACCATCAATACTTTTAATTGCAGCCGCATAAGCAGGTGTAGCCGCGGTATAGCCATTGGCAGCACCCGCAATTTCGGCACTGTGAAACTGTGCAACTACCATCGATGGGCTGTTGGTACTTAACTCGGTTACTACGCCTGTTTTTACTGCAGCATCATCAGCAACAGTCTGTTTTACAGTTGCATCGGCTGCCAGTTTATCGTTAAAAACTGAAGTTGATGCAATCGAAACCGTTCTTGCACTGATAATCGAACTTTTAATCCGGGTAAAAATGGTAGGCGTAGTTTGCACATTTAAACCTGCAAAATCTTCGGTGGTTACATGGTGTTGGGTATAATCATAACCTGTTAACATCGTTGTCCAGGCAGATGCATTGGTAATCACATTGTATTTGTTATCGGCCAAACCATCATAGGTATAGGTAGCTTTTGCATTAATCTGTGCCAAATTGGTAGGTGCAAGTGTTTTTATTGCTGCACCCGTTACCCCATCTAAAACAATATAAAGCACCTTTTTTCCTGCTCCTAAGCCCAAGGTATCATTCCGGAAGTTTTTTGGCAATGTATTTTCAAAATCCTTATTACAGCCCGTACCCGTAAGAATTAGCCCAAATACCAGGGCAAGGCCAAAATATTTTAAGGTTGCAGTTAATGTAAATCCTTTTTTCATCTGTTATTATATTTGAAACTATATTGATCAATTAGAAAAATTAAGGCGCATGAGGTTATGGGGCAATGTTCCATTGAAGCGCAGAATATTGCCCACCAAGATTACCTGCGAACCTGTAGAGATTGTGGTTTCTACCATATCGTAAATAAAACCTTGGAAACCACCGGTATTGTTATAGCCAACCGCCAACTGCCCATTGGCTTCCAGCACCATAAAACCCTGACGTAAATAATCGCCATATTTATTAAAAGTACCTGCAACAATTATTTTCCCGTTGTTAAGCTGGCCAACAAAACTAGTGATGCCCCCTGTTACAGCAAGGCCATTAAAGGTAGTAACGTTAGAACCATCGGCATTTAACAGGTTAAGACCTGAGGCTGCTTTACCATTAAAACTTGTAAATGAACCTCCTATCACAATCTTATTGGTGACGGCATTATATCTAATGGAAATGATATCGCTATTGGCCCCCGAACCTACGTTAAAACTATTGTCAACACTGCCATCCAGATTGATCCTTACAATTCTATTGGCCTGCACCCCATTAAAGGTGCTGAAAGTACCTACTAAGATCAATTTCCCATCCGTTTGCATGATGGCATCGAAAATAATACCGTTCGCACCGATGGCACTCTGACGCGTAGATTTATTGTAGTGGAAGGTAGAATCCATCGAACCATCCATATTTACCCTAACCATCTGACGCATGCGTGTGTTATCATAGACTTTCTCATCGTAACTGGAATTTGGCAGATACATACGGCGGTAGTTATTAAAATTGCCTACCAGATAAACCTGTTCGTTAAATACAAAGGTTTTTCTCACCACACCATCCACACCTGCATTAAAGGCACTCACGGTATCGCCATTCTTATAGGTTTCTTGAGGTTTTGGGTTAATTACATCTCTGAGGATCAAACTATCAAGAGTTCCATTGGTATTTAACCTGGCCACATTATTCAATGTTTGGCGATTAGTACGGGTAGAATTAAAGCTGGTAAAACTTCCCCCGATAATATATTTACCGGCCTGGGCTCCGGTTTGGATACGGCTAATGGAGTTGATATATTTCTCCGCACCACCAACTCCTTTACCAAAATTAACTCCACTGGTTGAGTATGCACCATCTCCCAAAATTTGGGCTATGCCCCCAATGGGCAGCTTTTCGGTTCCATTTAATTCAAAATCATTAAACGCGCCACCCAGAAAATAGTTACCCCCTGGTAATGCCTCAATATCATATATGGAGCTATTGCCAAAACCATTCGTATTATTTGTTGCACCATTCACTACTTTCCAGTTGGGATCAACACTCAGTTTCCCTCCTACTGTAACTATTGGGCCAAAAAAACTTTGCCCCTGGGCGGTAATCCACATACTGCCTGTACTGGCTGTTAGCGGAACTTTGAAGGTTAAGGTACTGTCGTTTGTAGATGCAGGAACCACTTCGGCTTCAATTTCATTTACAAACACCTTAAAATCGTTGATGTATTTATTGAGTCCTTTTACCTTAACGCTTAAAACATCACCGGGATTTACCACATCAGGTTCGATTGTTTTAGAAATAAAGGTAAGATCAAGTGGTTTCTTCCCACCTGCATAAGGATCTTCTGTAAGTCCCTTTTCTTTTTGGCAGGAAACAATAGCCGTGGTTAAGCCGATGGCTCCAAACAAAAACAGCTTAAATTTATATTTGATGTTAGTTAACATTTTATTCAATTTGCGGATGAGATAATAGACCTATAGAGTTGGTGGATTAATACCTGCGGATATGGCCTGTTCGATAAAAACATCTGTATTGAAGCCGAAATTATGCTGAAATTTATTTAACACATGTAAAACACCGTTGGTGGGCTGTATATCAGACGTAGCGATTGGAATATTGACCAATGATACCTGTGGATTTGACAGATCGGGAATATAGGCCAGATACAATTGACGGTAACCTGCATAAGCCACCCGCGAAAGTACTTCTCCCTTATCACTGAGCACCAAGGCATCATTAAAGATCACCCCTACATTCATGATCCTGCCACCATAGGAAGTATAACCCTGGCCCGGAAAAGCGAGATAAGATAAGGTATCACGTTGTGGGTAATCTTTTAAGCGGTTAGCGCCTTTAAAAATATATTGCGAAAGTATATTCTTCCATACCGCAGGTTTAATTTGCGATAATTGAGAAACGGTATCTTTGCCCGTTACCCTTAATTCGATATTTAAACGCCTGATGGATTTAAAAATAGATCCGCTTGGCGGCGCAAAAAATGTAATGTTCTCTTTACTGACCACATCTGCCAAACCGGCCAATTTAATAATGGTTAAGGTCGAATCGAAAAACGGTTTCTTTTCTTCCATGTATTGCATGATATTGCCATTGTATTTTGCATCATGAACCCCCGTTTCCATATAGTATTTTTTACAGCCTGTTAGAACTGATAATACACAGATTAGTGAAAGTAGCAGTGTTTTATAATTTTTCATCATCATATCTATTAATTCCAAAAATTATTACCAATTAAATTTGGGTTCGCGCTACGCTCTGCAGCAGTAATGGTTAATGGCCATGTCCAGGCGCCCGCATTTAAGTTGGCTACCGACATTGGCGATCCCGTGAAATCGGAACTTAATACCCTTTTTGTTCTTACCAGATCAAAATAGAACTGGCCTTCACCAATCAATTCTCTACATCTTTCTCTATAGATTTCGTCCTTCAAATCCTGTCCATCCTGAATAATAAGCGGTGCATTTGCAGCTATAGTTACTCTATTTGCAAAATCTCTTGCTCCACTTTCATCACCAAGTTCGGCCAGGGCTTCGGCAGTTAACAAATAACAATCGGGCAACCTGAAAATAATAGCGCTATCATCGCTTGTTACCGATATGGCAGTCCCCGAGCCTGTTGTGTATGTATTGGCGAATTTTTTGAACTGGAATGACCCAGATTGCGAATCATAATTTTCGAACCAGGTGGTAATCCTGGCATCAGGAGAACCCGGAGGATAAAGCTTACGCATATACGTGCTCGAGTAATACATTGAACTTGAAGTTTTGGTTACATTACCCTGATAAGGATAGTGTGAAAAATAATAAGAGTATCCTGCTGTTAAAGAAAAGCCTTCTCCATAGTTAAACTCCTGTAAAATACCGAACAGGTTTTCACTGCTCCTTCCTTTAAAAATCTTCAGTGTATTTGCAGGCGTAATGGGCAATATCTTGTAATTGCTGTAGGTATCCAGTTCGGCGGCCAATGTTTTTACTGCTTCGTAATATTTTGTTTTAGTACCAGCATCCCAGGCAGCGGCCCACATATTTAAATGCATTAAAAGTGCAACTGCCGATGCTTTGGTAGGCCTGAAACCGTTAGAAGTGGCATCATTGTAAGCAGTGGGCAAATCAGCTTTTGCCGCAGTCATATCTGCAATACATTTATTCATTACCTCTACCTGTGGTGTTCTGCCCAACGGACTGCTATGGTAAGCATCAGTATAATAAACGGCATCGCCAAACAACTTGCAGATAAATAGGTAACTCAGGTTACGCAAGAATACAGCCTCTGCTTTATATCTTTTTTTATCCGCATCCGGCAAACTAGATGATGGCACCTTATCCACTTCGAAGTACAGAATGTTTGATGCTGCAACCACATCGTACCACTCTTTCCAGTTCATGATATTTTTCATCATACCGCTAAACCTTCCACTACTGGCAACAATGGCTTTCATGTTGTTGTTAGCCAATGAAGTGAAAATGGTCGAACCATCATTACCTACACTACCTATACCTATATTATTACCCCGAATTTCCAATGCCGGGAAAAATGCTCGATCGTCCTCATTAAAGAAAGTAGGTGTACCTGCCACTTTCGCTTTTAACCTTGAATATATGCCGTTTGTAAATCCTTCTACATCTTCGCGTGTTTTCCAAAAATTGTTCCCACTTTGTGCTTCAATGGGTGTTACGTTCAGAAATTTTTTGCAACCAACAGTGGTAAATACCAGTGCGGCAAACAGGATTATATATTTTGTATTTTTCATCTGTCTATTTTTTTAAAACTCAATATTTAAGCCCAGGGTAAACTGTCGTGGAGAAGGATAACCTCCCGAATCATCTCTACCCAAACTGGTTACATTTTCGGGATTTGGTCCGGAATAGCGTGTAATAAAACCAAGGTTAGCGGCAGTAGCGTTTAAACTCACCCTGTTCATCCCTAATTTGCTGGTGAATTTTTTATCAAAGATGTAATACACTTTAACCGAGTTCAACTTAAAATAGGAACCATCTTCCTGAAATGCGGTTTGATTTAATCTGAAAGGATCGATAATAGCTGCACGAACAAAATCTAAAGGATTGGCATAAGTTGCAGCATCACCGGCAGAACTCCAGTAATTAAGCTGTTCTAAAGGCACCAAACTACCGAAGTTTTTAAAATCACTATAGTTTTTTAATTGTTTGCCCAGTGGGTTATTGATAATATCGCGGATTAACGTAAAGGAAGTATTGACCTCCAAACTCCAGTTTTTCCATTGCAGGTAGGAAGTGAACCCCCCGGTTATCTGCGGCTGCGAATTACCGGCAATAACGCGGTCGTTGCCATCAAGTACGTAATTTCCATCCAGATCGGTAAAAACCGGATCGCCTGCCTTAAAATAATTTAAGCGGCCGGTACCACCCACGCGATAAGGCAAACCTGTATTCGGATCAACAGGAACCTGTGCATTGGTAGAATATACACCTTTGGTATTGTACAGATAATTAGATAATGAGTTGATACCTAAACGGTAATAAATATCCTGTTGCAGATCTTTATCATAATAAATATAATCTCTTAAACCATCAGGCAATTGTGCCAAAACTTCTCTGTTGATGGCTAAGTTTGCCGATATTGTCCACTTAAAAGGACTTGTAGAACTTAATGGGCGGGCAGTGGTTTGAAACTCCCAGCCATAATTTACGTTACTGATTTCATTTGAAGCGATGCTTCCAAATGAATTGGTACTCGAAATATCCTTATACTTAAAAATATTATCATTTTGCTTGTAATAAGTATCAAAAACGAATGAAAAACGGTTTTGAAACAAGCTAAAATCAACACCAGCGTTGTAAGTAGTTGCTTTGGTAGGCTGCAAATCTAAATTTGGTAGTCTCCCCAGGTCTAATATCACCGAGTTTGCGTTATTGTAGCGGTTTCCACCTACATATTTACCATATCCATCAAAAATACCGCCTACAGGTTGGATGTTAGAACCATAACTTAAACGGATATCGGCATAATCAACCCATTTGATGTTTTCCATAAACTTTTCTTTGTTAAAGTTCCACTTTAAAGCTATGGATGGATTAGCAATGTATTTTGCATTTTCGCCATTGGCCGAGTTGGCATCTAAACGGTAATTAAGGTCTAATACATATTTTTGTCTGTAGTTATACGAAAATGCTCCGGCAAAAGCAACGCTTCTCACGTCCGTATAATCAATTGTTCCGCCCAACGAAGTCAGGTAATTGGTCATATTGGTTAAAGGCCCCCTTAACTGATCATTAACACCTCTTTCGTTCAAAATAGCATCGGCTTTAAAAAAGCTGGAGTTTATTTCTGTAAAGGCAAACAAATTGAAGTTATGCGCATCTTCTCCGGCAGCATCCTTTAAACTATATACATAAGAGAACTGATTACGGTTATATAACTTGGTGGCGCGGTCGTTGTAGGTATAATATTTCGATTGGTTGCCATTTAATGCTGCCGGCGAAAAATTATCTTTTGTACCTGTACTATTGGTATAATTTAAAAATGTTGAAATCCTAAAATTCCTAAAAACCTCGTATTCTGCATTAATGGTTGCAAAAGTTTGTAATGACTTATTGTCGTTATCGGTTTGAAGTTGTGCCAACACCCCGCTTTGCGACGAATACAAGGAAGGTGAAGGCAATAAGCTCGATGCGGAGCCTGTAGTAGCCAAACCACTATTCAGCAAGCCGTTACCGCTACCTGTTTGTTGTTTTTGTATTGAATTTTGCAACTGACCAACCAATTTAAATTTGGGAGTTGGATTATACTGCATGTTCATATTCAGGTTGTACCTGGAGTAACCTGTATTCTCCTGAATCCCGGTTTCATCGTAAGCACCCACACCCACCTTATAGTTGAAAGCCACATCACCACCCGAAATACTCACATTGTGGGTTTGGTTAAAGGTATTCCTGTAAAAATAAGATTGCCAATCTGTTGAGTTATTAAAATAAGCATTTAAACTATCCGATAAAATTGGTGATGAATTGATCATGTCTATTGCATGGTTATAACTGGTATCATTCTGCAAAATCTGCCAGATACGCAAATCCCTTTCACCCTTACCTCCAATAACACTACGCAGCTGAGGTACCATCGAAAAGAATGATGCACCATTATAACGTACAACAGGAACTTTTGAATTACCACGTTTGGTGGTCACCAAAATTACCCCATAAGCTCCCCTCGATCCATATAAAGCTGTTGCTGCTGCATCTTTTAATACTGTAAGGTCTTCTATATCTTCTGGTGGTATCTGCGAAATAGGTGATACACCTGGTCCGGCCTGTTGAAAACCATAAGAATAGTTGGTATTGTCATCAACGGGTACACCATCAATTACAAACAGTGGCGAAGTTGGCGTTAAGAAACTAGAACTTCCTGAACCTGATACATTGATATTAGAAATACCGCGTAAGGTAATAGACCCCCTGAAACCTGGTGCACCAGTACTGTTCTGAATATTAAGACCGGCAACCTTACCCTGTAAAAGCGACATCACATCACTTGCGGGCTGGCCCTGGATATCTTTACCCGAAATCGTTACCGTAGATCCTGTACTTAAGGTTCTTGTTTTGGTCTGATAACCTGCCGTAACCTGCACCTCTTTAAGTGTAGTGTTATCGCCCTGCAAAGTGAGGTTAATAACAGCACGGTTATTTACTTTTACCGTTTGCGTGATGTAACTTAAATATTTAAAGGTAATCTCGGCATTTGATGCAACAGTTACCCTAAAGCGACCATCGCCATCGGTTTGACCTAAAACCTTGCCGTTGCTTATAATGCTCACACCTGGCATGGTTTCCTTCTTTTTCGATTCGCCGTCATAAACCGTACCCGAAACCGCAATTTGCTGTTGAGCGAAGGCAAGATTGTGCAAACCAAAAATCAATAAAATTACTATGCTGTAAAAATACTTCATTGGAAATATATTTTGTTTTGATTTAGTTAGTTTCATCAGTCGTTATCAAATTTTGGTTTATCAGTTTTAAACTGGAAAATAATTTCCCAATCACCCTCCTCATAGATTTTGAAGTTTAAAGCCAGATAACAGTGAAGTAAAACAGCGCCAAATGCCTGCCTGTCGAACCTGAACACTACCCTTGCCGCACCACCATCGGCTGTGGTAAATTTGGTAGGGTATGCGGTTAACGGAACTGGGTAGGCCACATCGAATTTTACTTTAGAGGCATCTTTTACCATATTAAAACCGTGCACCAAATTGCCCCAATCGGTTAAGGCAAACTTATTTGGATCGATAACCTGGGCAAGCGTATCGATAAATTTGAAACTGATGCTGTGCCCTGAATAACCAGGTAAACCTTTAGGCAGCTTATTGAATACTACCTGTACATCGCGGGAAGTTAAATATTGATTGGTCCGGGTTCCTATAATGAACATATCGGATGGACTAACTGAAGTAGATGTTCCCTGCCCTGTTACCGGATCTAGCGGTGATGGCTCATATGGCCGTTCACGTAGCGGACTTAAACGAAAGTTTTGAAAATATTTCCTTCCTCCGGTATTCGACATTTCCACATCAAAAACATAACCCGAATCTGGCTGAGCCTTAATCATATTGGAATTGGCCTCTGCCCACATCAAAAACTCGCCAGAATGAGGGCGGACTTCGAACAAAGGATGGTTTTCGATTACGCGTTTAGCCTCGATTGCCGCCAAAGATTTTTCTGTACCATCATAAGCTGTTTTCCACACTTTTACAGGGTACAACTTAGTAAGTTCGGGGGCGGGTTCGCCACCAAATGTTCGCATGTTTACAATTTTAAAATCTAAAGGCCTGCTCGAATTGCCATAAGTAAAATTGTTTGTAAATAAAGTATTTCTACCCAATGTAGGTTGATAGATAAACTGCGTATATTGGCTATCGCCGGAGATAGACAATCTGTTGTCAGGTAAATTTTTCTTACACGCCCCCAATAAGAGTACCATGCTGGAAAGCATAATTCCAATGGTCAGGATGTATTTATTCGTTTTCATCTTCATAAGGCTATTGGTCTAATCTGTATGTAAATTCATCAAACCCGAAATTGTGCAGTGGGGTTAAGATGTTAATGGTCGCATTATTGGTTTTGATATTGATGGCGTTGGTACTGGTGGTAACCCAATTGGTTTGAATTGTCGAATCATACATATCGCTGTACTCCAGTGTTGTGGCACCCCCACCTACAAAACCAGAAGCATTTGATTTTATGGCTTTAATGTGCATAGGATAGTTAGTCCCTATTGTATTTAGCGAAATACCATCTATCGTACCGGCATAGGCATCAGCCGTTTGATTCCCCCTAATGATATACTTGCTAAGCATGTACAATAATTCGTCGGGATCTGCCGTCTTTAAATAAATTGGCGCTCTTCCTTCTGCTTTTCTGTATTGGTTTAAATATTTAACCGATGCCACAAAATTTTCATTTACAGGTGCAAACAGGGTGACCTGCTGATTGGTTAAAGAATCTTTCAGAAAAGGGAAACGATCCAATACCAATAACAGCGAATCGAAAGTATTGGGCTTTGACTTTAAATAATCCAATGCCGATCCCTTAAAGGTTTGTATGGTATTGGTATAATCGTAATAAGCCGAGTCGTTTTTTTTGCAACCACTTAAGTAAGTGCCTATAACCGCTAGTAGCATAAAAACGCTACACTTATATAATTTCTTTTTCATGATCTTCTAGTTGATTATTGCCAATATGCATTTTGGGTAACCAATGGATTTGCATTGATTACATCTTGTGATACGGGCCAGTAAATACCACCCATACTTTCAAATTGCCTGAATGTAAGTGGTGTACCATTTCTCTTGATAAAGGTTCCGGTAGGATTTTTAAGCCGGTTAAAACGCACAATATCATACCATCTCCAGCCTTCTCCCATTAACTCCCTTCTGCGTTCCTCAAAAATGGCATCAACCAAATTTTTACCCGACGACGGATCATAAGGATCGGTACCTCTTAAATTAGATGCTTTATTCAGTGCTGCAATGGCTTCGTCGCGTTGGCCTAACGCGGCACAGGCTTCGGCCCTCAACAGGGTAACTTCCTCTATCCGGCTAAACAGCATGGTAGAACTAAAAAGGGTTAAGTTACCTGAGGTTTGAGCAGTATAAATTACTTTGATTTTATTAAAAATAGGTTGTTCAGAAGTGAAGTTGTAAAAGTAATTTGTCCTGTATAAGCCATTTACAGGATTAACACTAAATCTTAAATCAGTCGGATCGGTGAATATTTTAAGGATACTGTCTTTCGGTACAAACATTTCCGGCTGTGCTTTCGGAATAAAAGGTGATGCCAGGGTTAATTGTTCGATATGACCATTTGCAGTTGATAAACCGTTACCTGCCTCGAATGGAAAGCCAACCAATACCGTTGCACGTTTAAAAGCGAATGGACTATAGTAGTTTACATTCTCCGTTAAGGCATCCATATCTAAATAAACAATACCGTTTGAACCACTTCCGTTTGATTTGGTATAGTTATCAAGCACAAATTTTGTATACGTCGCAGCATCCAGATAATTACCTTGCCAGGCAGCAATATGGCCTAAAATAATATAAGCTGATAAACGCGTAAAGATATTTCCGTTCCAGCTTGACCAGCCCTCACCATAATAAAGGCCCGGAAGAATTGGGTCGTCCCCTCCATATTTAAAAGGTACCACCTGTGCCGCAGCCAATAATTCGGAAGTAGCAAACTGTAGTACTTTATCTTTGCTTATTCTTGGCAGTTTAATAAAATCCCCGTCATGAGAAGAGGTGAGCAAAGGTACATCCCCCCAAATCCTGACCATATAGAAATAGGCAAAAGCCCTTAATATTCTAACCTGCGCTACATCAACATTATTATTGATCTGAGTGTAACGGGAATCTAAAGGTACAATCTGTTTAGAACGCTCAATAAACAAGCTCGCTGCATTAATTACAGCATAAAATCTGCGCCAGTTGGTAATCCTGTTAATTACAGGATACTGTGCATTTAGTTGCCCTGTAACGATCGATTTTAAATCTGCCCTATTGGTAATCTGAAAATCGCCCTGACGAAGGTCGCCCATCAACCAATGGGTATTATCAGATACTGTAGCCGAACGCATCAGGCCATATACCGAAAGCAAATTTGCCCTGGCATCTTCCAATGTCTTCCAGTTACTTTCTTCGGTAGCCAATCTTGTTGATTGCACATCCTCAATTTTCTTACAGGAGAAATTGCCGATACCAACCAGGCTTAGTAATAAAGCAAGCGCAACCGTTCGGCAGATACTCATTTTATAATTAGAATATTTCATATTAATCATGGTCATATTTTATAAATCCAGTTTGAAGCCCACAACAAATGTGCGTGGGATAGTGATATTTGCGCCATCGTATATTCCATTGTAATTGATCAATTCTGGATCAACCCCTGAAAAATCGGTCACTGTAAATACATTTAAGGCGGTGGCGTACAAATAAGCTCTTCTTATTTTCCCACCTGCTTTCTTAAGCAAGCCCGATTTACTAAAATCATAGCCTAGTGTAACCGATCTTAATTTGATATAAGAAGCACTTTCTAAAAACAGATCCTGATCGGTACGGTAGGCATCTACCGGGCTCCATGGATTATAGATCGGATAGTTTTTCTCATTATCGAACGACTGCCAGGAAGATACTTCTTTAACAGAGTTAATATCGTTTCCAGCCTCGCGGTTAACAAAGCCATAACGGGTAGCTTCGTACTGGTTGATTGCTTTTTGACCCGCAGCAAAAATAAAATTGAAGTTTAAATCGAAGTTTTTATAAGCCAGGTTATTGTTCCACCCCCCAACAAATTTTGGCAACCTGTCTCCAGTTAATATCTTATCCTTACTGTCTATTCGGTTATCATTATTGTAATCAACCCATTTCGGATCACCCGCTTTTAATGGGATACCATTAAAGGTTCTGCCAGCTGGTACCTCAGCATCACTATTATAAATACCCTGATTGGTGTACAACCAATAGCTACCCACTGATTTACCTACCTCAAGTTTGTTGTCGTTCTGATAAATCAGTTCAGTTAAGCCTTCTGGTAAAGCCGATAGCTTGTTTCTGTTATAATTCAGATTTAAACCTGTACTCCAGTTCAAACCGTTCTTTTGTTGTAAAACCGATCCGTTAACCAAAAGCTCGATACCTTTATTGTTGATATCCATGCCCGATTTGTATTCGGTAGAATAACCTGTTTCAACTGGCACCGGTAAACCGATTACGCTGTTTTTATCATTACGGTTATATACCGTTACTGCCGTATTGATGCGGCTGTTTAAAAATGATGCATCTAAGGTGATACTGGTCCGATCGGCAAATGGCAGGCTAATGTTGTAGCCAATAAAACCGCTGTTGTAAGGACGGTTAATACCCAATAAACCTCCATATCCAGGAATGGTCGGTTCTTCCTCCCATCCATTTTCTGAGCGGTATTGAGGTCCGGCGGCAAAACGGTCATCCTGGAAAATTCTTAAAGTACGTCCCCAGGCAGCACTTAAATGCAGTGTTTCAAAGGCATTGTTGTTTTTTAAGAACTGCTCTTTTAAATTCCAGTTGGCGCTAAATGCCGGAGTGGTTACCCAACGGCTATCGGGCTGGCCATTAGAAGCGCCATCTCTCCTAATCAATGCACTCAAGGTGAATAAACTTTTATATGAATATTTAGCGGTGCCATAAAACGACATTAAATTATTACGTTCTTTATCGATATACCTGAATACATAAAAATTATTTTTGGCCAGTACATTCAGGTAATCTGGATTCGGCGATCCGGCTGTCGTGGGGTTTCCATCCACAAAGGACAGTTTTACATAATCATTCGGACCGTTATATGCCCTGGCGTAATTGTATTTATAAGTATCGCCCTGTAAACTTTGCCCAAGTTCAAAATCTACCGCATGGCTTTTATTGATATCATACTTATAGCTAATGCTATTGTTGATGGATACCCTTTGGCTATAACCAAAATAGTTGGATATATAACTTATCCCTGCCAACAGGGTAGAGGGTATAAAATAATCTCTAACACCTTCATTATAATTAAACAGCCCAGTACTTGAGATTACAAATTTGTTTATTTTCGCACTCAGCGTTAAACTACCATTTAATACTGTAGAACGGTTGTTATCAACGTTTCTGTCATTTTGTGTTAAATATGAAGCGTACGAATCGGCATTTGGAGAAAGTGGGCTACTCAAATCGGGGATGTAACGGGTTTCGGCAAAACGATCACGCAAGCTTTTGTTCCGGGTACGGTCTAAACGGGCTGTATTTACTGTACTTGATACGGTAAGCCATTTAAATGGTGCCATATTGATCCCAAAAAATAAATTGTAACGATCAATACCCGTATCATCGGCATTTCCGGCATTTTTTGTCCCTGAGCCAAAAAATCTAAAATTCGCCCTTTCTGTACCACCTGTAATCCCTAGATCGGCCGAAAACGTTGGTGTATTCTGATAATATAAATCTGTCCAGTTGGATGGGCCAAAATAGGCCACATTGGTTGAATCGCGCAGGTAAGAAGCCGGACTTCCGCCCGGATTATATTTTTGATAAAACTGGTTCCTGAAGCTGTTTTCGTAAACTCCATTAACCGTATTCACCTGCGGAGCAGTTACATAGCCAAAATAAGTATTCAGGCTAATGTCTCTTAAACCAGCCTTGGCATTTTTCGTGGTAATGTATATGGCTCCATTAGCTGCATTTGGCCCAAGTTTGGCCAGTTCGAAAGGATCTTTGATTACCGTAATTGACTGTATATTATTGATATCTACCTGCGATAGCAAGTTAGTTGCAGTACCAATCCTATTGTAATCATATTTCTGTATATCGAAGGCAAAAGGATTATCAGCCACCAAAGGCACACCATTTAAATAAATGGCAGGCTGTAGGGCATAAATGTCTTTCTTGTTAAATAACAGACCTGATGTTCCCTGAACAATAATGCTCTGCTCGGTACCAGGTTCGCCGTTTGGTTCCTGTACATAAACCCCGGCCAGATTACCCTTGATAATCTGCTGCAATGATAAATTTGGAACAGCTATGGCCGAACGGATATTAATCGTATCGCGTACAGCTTTAAATTTCTGTAATGCCTTAATCATTTGCCCAATTGTATCCGTTTTTATAGAATAAGCGGATGAATCTTTTTTAGATTTTGAGGTATCCTGCTGAAAAGCAAGATAATTTTTGTTAATCCTCTTAATCAATACCTCATTGGCATGCAAAGACTGAAATCCAAAAACAGATAAAAACAAAGCAAAATAAATGCTTGTGTAAATTTTAACCATTTGATTAGTTTTTATTAAATTTTAAGTATTTGATTGAAAATGCAATTGCTATAAGAATGGCAACGGATAGTATCTGTCTGAGATTTTTAGGCATAGCAATGCCTGGGGACAAAGTGTAAAATTTTTGAACATGCGGTTGGGATTAGGATGATTAGTTAATCCATGACATTAATAGGTGCCATGAACGATTAGTTTTTGGTTGCTTGTTTGTTATACCTTGGTTAGAGGTTCTTTTATTATTTTATTTATTAATTATTTTCCTGCCAGTTAACAGTTTTTTTGCTCGTAATATTAAAATAAAATGTCGGCTCGTTATGATTTGGTAATGCAAGATATAGATTAAGCAAGGGCGTTTTTTTTTTTTCTTAACGCAAACGTTTGCTTAAAAAAATGCATCAATACCGAGAAGATAAATACTTGTGTAACATTAACAACGGCAGAAATATGCTAATTTCTATTATTTCAATTATTGAAATTCTTTTATCAAATAGCAGGATCAGGAAAACATTAAAATGACAATTATATTTGATGCGAAATTAACCCATTATAATTATATTTTGCCTGGCAATAGATTTTGAACTGCAGCGATAAACTTGTTAAAAAAGTTGCAATCGTTGTAGCAAACAAATTAAGCGCAAACGTTTGTTTTTTTTAAAACACACAATTAAAAATTCAAAATATATTACTGATTAACAGGTATTTACAAAGAATAAATCCCTAAACATATTTTTCAGGATATATTAATCGAGACAGGGATTAGGTACTAATCAGGTTGAAATTTTAAGCTAAAATGCTGCTTAACACCGCTTCCGATGCCGCCTCGCAAAAGTCGATTCCGGAATAATCAGGGTTATAACCCCCAATATAAGGAACAGCCATAATGTAGATTCTTTTATTGGCTTCCCCCTCTTTATCCACCACCTGAAAATGATCATTGATTGTAATTCCTGGTACCGTTAAAAAATAAGTATGGTCTTTTCCTTGCGTTACTAAATCGTTATTCTTCATTTCTGCCTCACCTTTTTTTGCAGATTGAAATTGTAACTGCGCAGGACTCAAGGTTCCTTTATTGATTAAGCTCTTAAAAGGAAAATCACTAAAGGAAAGATGCGGTTGACCAATACAATCGATAAAAGTATCGAAATGTACGGCCACTTCCTTATCATCAATTTTATAGTGATAATCTGCGCCACCAGTTTTTAGGGGTCTTACTTCTGCATCATCTCCAACAGCAACAATACTCAAAACACCTGCCTTGTGCAGCGCCAGTAACTCTCTGCACGAACTTTGTGGCACAAAAGCAATTACGATAGAAATTAAAGGCATTAATACTTTTTGAAGTCGCTCCATATCTTCTGCAGATAAATATTTGGCTGGATAATTCATAGCAAAACTCAATACGGCCAAAGCTTCCTTCCAGTAAATGGATTTCCGCTTTTCGATAGATCGCTCTGCTTCATCATATTCTTTTTTGAAAAGATCAAATGGTTCCATTTTCTCCCTGTAATCCATCATGGCACCAACAAACCCCTCCAGGTTCATATTTTTGATCTGCCCGTAAAAAGCAGGATCTTTTTCAATAAACATTTCTTTGAAATTCTTTTCAAATACAAAATCTAAAGGCAAAAAACCTCCATTTTCGGCAATACTTTTATGAATTTCTGCCTTGCTTAAAGTTTCATCCTTTCCAAGATGTGAATCTTCCAAATGAAACCTGATGGCAGGCAATAATCCGCTGCGCGAGTGCATTACGATTTTAAATCCCTCGCTCTCTAAATGATAGGCATAGGTTCCGTCTTCGTTGTCCTCAAACTTACCATTCTGTCTGGCCAATGTTCTTAAGGCATCAATAGCTGTTAAAGATGAGCCCATAATGCCCACAGCATGATCAAGTTTTAACGATATTTTTTTTGGTGGATAAGGCGAATCAAAATAATTAGGGATACTGCCTTCATATTTCTTTGGCCAATTGTGCCCGGTACAAATAATGACCTGGTCAAAGTAATATGGATCCTGGTTTCGAACATTTATTGCTACCCGGTTATCTTCGGGAAGATCAATCATATCTTCAACAATGCAATTTAAATGAACATTGGTTTTGATTCCCCTTTTTGCCGCGGCTTCTTGTAAAAGATTAAACTGTGCCGAAAGATATTCGCCAAAAAACAGCCGGGGCAATACCTTATATTCATTAAATTTTTTTTCGTTGATATTAAACTTTTTTAAAATCTCTTTTGGTGCGATTTTAACCCAATCTTCTATAGAATTAAAGATAATCGGAATTTCATTATCCGAAACATTGGTAATATGCTCTTCATTTGCACCCTCAGCACTGTATGGCATACCAGCACCCAAATAATCTTTACGTTCGAAAATATCTATCTCAAAATTAGTAACCTTAGATTCCGTTAACCTTTTATACATGAAAAGCCCGCTTGGGCCACCTCCTATAATCGCGATTTTCTTTTTTGCTGTTTTGGTATCCATTTATAAAGCTGAAATTTATGGGGGTTAAGATGAAGATTGATTGTCCTAACTCATCAGATCATATAATCCAAAAAAAACGAAATTGTTTTGTTTTTTTGCCATACATGCTCATCTTTTCAGGTATGCAGGTATAGTATGCACAGAAAACTTTACTTATTACGTCATTCTGAATTTATTTCAGGATCCATCTGGATAGTATTCTACCTCTCAGATGCATAGCTATTTCCCTCCTGATAAAGATCCTGAAACAAGTTCAGGATGATGATAGCAGGAGTAAAAATTTACGATTGATAAGAACCAATTCTGATTAATGGTGTTAAAAGATTAATGAGTGAGTTTTAATGACCACTGGGAAATAATCAATCATAGATGAACCTATAACGACGAACGAGTTTGGCGGTTTGCGTTATGCACTTCGAGACGATTAACCGATTCAAACAATTAACCGATTTACCCTAATAATGAACGATTTAAAATTATATATGATTCTACTGGGCTCAAAAGCACAGAAAAGAAATGTAGAACAACACGATTATTTCTTCGGTATTGCCCATTCCCTTAAAGAACTTGTTCCGGAAATTAAAGCATTTTGGCCAGAGGCAGGTGCAAGCCTTCATTTGGACGGTTGGAGGGAAGTTAAAAGTGTAGACGACTATGAAATCAGTATTAAACTGAGAGATCAACATACACCACTTTCTGCGCATAAATTATTTTTCATCAACCTGGGGGGCTACCAATCGGGTAAACTGAATGAACAGCATTACATTGTGCTATCGGTGCATGATGAAAGGGCCAAAGCCATACAGGAAGCAAAAAAAACAGTGTTTTTCAAAACAAATTCCATCAAAGGGGCAAATTCCCATATCGATGAAAAATATGGCATCGATGTAGATGATATTTACAAGATCGAAGATATTTTAAGCGAACAGGCCAAACAAAAATATCATATCGAAATAAAGCCATCTCCAGGCTTGCCTGAAGATGAAATTCATTTGGGCTATTTTAAACTGGATAAGTTGTAAATCCCATAACGGTTTATTTATGAGTCAGGCTTTTCAACCAAAGCACTAAATCGTATGCTGCTTTATCATTTTCGAAACCCATTTCTTTAGGCAAGCGTCCGTTTACATATTCATCGTACAACCATGGGTCGGCAATGGCAATTACATTTCCTTTACCAAATTTGGATGAAGCAATTACGGTTGCGCCAGCTGCATTTTTAAGCACCGGTTTTGCGCCATTTTTAGTATCGATGGCACAAACATCTTTCATAAAGATTTTATTGGCTGTTTTAAATACCGGGTTGTTTCTGATTACAATGGCGCCATCTTCAAAGTGTGCATCGTCAATAACATGATTTTGCATTTGGTTGGTAAAGTGTAAGCCAAATACATTCGCCAGTTGATTAAAATGAGGCAGTTCCACATTGGCACTATCGTTGGCAAACATCACCAATACCCCGCCCTGTTTTACCCAGGCAGAAATTTCTGCAATATCTTTGGCCTCAATATAATTTGGTTTCGGGTTTTCTTTTGGCCTATCGGGATCTACAATCAGGTAAACATCACTTCCTTTTAATTTAGCAAGGGTCGGTGCAGTTTCCAATGAATCTAACTTAAAACCTTCTTTTTTAAATACATTGCCAAGAATAGAAAAACCACTCATTGCATGTTCGTTCCACAGATAATGAAAACGTACCTCCTTACCTGCTTTATCTTTCCGGGTTTCACGGTTAAAGAAATAATCTAAAGTAACGGTTTGAGCACCCGCCAGAATAGACGAGCAGATTAAAATAGAAAAGATACAAAGCCTAAAAAGCATTTTCATAAACATATATGGTTAAATTGTAAATGGAGCGGTATCCCAAAAGTATAAAATTTAACGATAATCAGACATCTGCTCATTATTTTATACCCTTTTATTTCAGGCGCTTTTTATATAAGGAAATCAGAAAAAAACAAACAATCATAAAAGTGGCCATCAATTGCCCTATACTTTCTAAATCCAGATCGAACATACTGTTGGTTTAGCGTTTAATTTAATCTTATTTGCTCTCCATTTGCCGTTATGGCTGTTTGACTGCTTGCCATAAAGCCCTGCGGAATTTTAGGTTCTATCCAGGTAGATTTTGGCGGGAGGAACCTGCCTTTGTCTGCTGTCGCGATAAACTCATCCGCTGTCATTGGATAAAGCGAAAAACCAATCGTAACGGTTGATGTTCCAAGTTCAGCCAAAAACTGATCCCATTTGCAATCAGGAAAACAGTTCAATCTATCATCTTCTTTTGGTTTCTCAATACCAAGTACGGGTGCAAGGATCAGATCCTGAAGCATTGCCGTATCTGGCTTTTGCGAGAATCCGTTCAGGTTGGTGTTAAGGTCTAACTGGTACCACTCCCCCTTAAAACAAAGTCCCATTCTGTTTTTTCGGTCAGGCTTATAAGGTTTATTGTTCGGGATCTTGGAAACAAAATAGTACTGTTCAAGTTTTTCCATCAATGTGTTATGGGGGATATCAATTTTCCTGATCAACCGATGAAAGGCTGCTATTGAAATCGATTCAGAGGAGACAAACAAACTACTAATCTGCTGTGGAACCATTTTCTGTAACGCATACGCAGCTTCTAACCGGTGGTGCCCATCAGCCAGGTAAACCTGGTCAAGTTTTGCAAATTGAACGGTAAATTTATCAATCAGTTTATCATCGGTCACCTGATACAGAAAATGGCCGAGCTGCGACCATTCGCTCTCCAGGGGCTTTTGCTGAGCCACCACAAAATCAATCAGCGTATCGATACCTTCATCCTGTTGATAAACCAATAGTATGGGCGACTTTTCTATTATTCCCTTTCCTTTATCAGTTTTAAGCGAGGCTACTTTAGATGATACTGTTTCTTCGTGGCGTTTAATGCTTTCGCTTAGGGTTCCGGAAAGATCGGTTTTTGCCCAAACGCCCCTCATGGTTTTACCCTCACCCATAAATTCATAAATATAGAGCGAAGGCCGGTCTTCCAAAGCACAGCCAAAAAGGTTGATCAGGTCTTCAAAGGAAAGTTGCTCATTTTTATGCACCTTGCCATTTACCTGATCCGAAATCATCAGATCAAATATATCTTTACCTGGTTTTAATGCCTTTAAAGGAAATATTTTTATCATTTCTCAACCGATTATTCAAGTTCAAGCACTGTTTTATCACTGTATATTTTTTCAAAATCAGTCATAGCACCTACCAATACTTCAACGCTGGATATTGGAAGTGCATTATAGAGTGAGGCACGGAATCCGCCCGCTGTTCGGTAACCTTTAATACCTACAATTCCTCTATGAGCTGCGAATGTCAAAAATGCATACTCAACCTCTTGATTAACAGCCTGAAAAGTAACATTCATCCGGGAACGGCTTGTGATATCGGCAGTACCATAAAAAAGCGGATTCCGATCGATCTCTTTATACAACAACGCTGCTTTCTCAATGTTTTGTTCCGCTATACCGCTTACACCTCCCTGATCTTTAAGCCATAAAAGATTTAACATGGACACATAAATCGAAAAAACAGGAGGTGTATTGTACATACTCATATTATCGCGGAATACCCGGTAATCCAACATAGAAGGGATTTCCTTTTTTGCCTGATCTAGGAACGAATTTTTAGCAATCACCAGTGTCATCCCTGCTGGACCCATATTTTTCTGGGCACCGGCATAAATCAGGTCAAAATCGTTCACATTAATGCTTCTGGAGAAGATATCAGACGACATATCGCAAACCAGTGGTACACCATGTTGAGCGAAATCAAATATTTCTGTCCCTTCTATCGTATTATTGGAAGTGCAGTGCAGATAAGCAGATTGTGCATCCACTATAAACTGATCGGGAATATAAGCATAACCCTTATCTTTTGAAGTGGCCACTATTTCCACTTCACCGAACAATTTTGCTTCTTTGATTGCTTTCTGTGCAAAATAGCCAGTATCCAGATAAGATGCTTTTTTCGTTCCGTTCAAAAAATTCATCGGTACCATCGCAAATTGTGTACTGGCGCCACCCTGTAAAAAAAGCACCGAATAATGATCAGGAACTGACAATAACTCACGGACAAGAAGCTGCGTTTTAAGTACAACCTCTTCAAATTCCGGCGAGCGATGGGACACTTCTAAAATAGATAAACCCATTCCATCCCAATTGATAACAGCCTGGGCTGCTTTTTCCATTACAGATGACGGCAATATGCACGGACCGGCACCAAAGTTGTGTTTTTTATGCATGAGAAAATAATATTCGGTTAAAATTATTACCGTGTAAAGATCAGGAGTTAAGCAAATTATAAAGCAAGAAGCTTTTTTTTTGGTAAAAATTATTTTTTACAAAGCATTCGACTTCCCAAAAATTTGGTAAAGCAGATCAGGAAAACAGGCTTACAGAATATAATTCGTATTGACAAAATAAAATTTCATTATTATTGTAAAAATTACACTAAGTAAGAATTCAGCAAACAACAATAAATTATCTTAATTATACCTTATTTTAACTATTTTTAGGTTTTATAAAAGTAAGTGAAAAAGAAACAATTATACACTAAGTATTTACATGCAGCCTCAAAAAGTTGACCAGACCGATATCGAAATCCTGAATCTTTTACAACGCGATGGATTATTAACCTATAAGGAAGTTTCGGGAAAGCTTAAAAAAAGCATGACCCACATTGTAGAACGCATAAAAAAATTGAGAACCAATGGCTACATAAAATCGACAGTTGCCCTTGTAGATATCGATAAACTAAGGTCACATTTTATTGCGTTCCCGCATATTCAGCTTACCGTTCATTCAGAAGACATTGTTCGGGCATTTAAGGCCGAAATGGAAAAATATCCAGAGGTAATGGAATGTTACCACCTTACCGGTCATTTCGATTTTATGCTTAAAGTGGCGATGCCTGATATGGTTTCGTATAACAATTTCCTGAGAGACAATATCGGGGCACTGGCCTATGTAGGAAACATTCAGAGCTTTCTGGTCCTGAATCAATCAAAGGCAGAAACGGCATATGCACTGTAGTTCATCGGTTCATTAGCGGTTAATCAATTAACTGTTGAAACTGGTCAATTGCGCCGAATACCTCATGCCAATCGCAAGGCTGATTTCGAATGATAAACCGACTCCTGACTAAAGACTTCAGATTCTGGACGAACCTGCTGGCCTGGTCCAATAGCCATTAGTTACAGCCAATTGCCCCAGATGAGCTATCCAATAAAAACCAGGTACCGAATACTTACAACCCCTGCCTACTCTGGTTTTTGCCAAAAATACGCTGGATTGCTGATGGGATATCTCACCGATCCTTTGGTAACCTTCTTTTCTGTTTTTAAGGTATTAAAGTTTCCCGGATATAGATTAATATACTCCACAGCCGGAGCATCTGCTTTATAGGTTTCTAAATCCCAGGTACTGTTAACTGCACACTGTATCCAATATAGGTTTTTGGACATATAATAGTCCAAATAGTATGCTTTGGTCTGTTTATTTTTATTGTTCCAGTTGGCATCTTCATTTAAAGTTAAATCTCCTCCTGTTTTTAATCTTTCGCGTACTTCTTCAATATTCAGTAAATTTCCCTGCGCATCACTTACATATGCATTAAAAGTAGGATCCATCCAAACCCATTTACTCAAGGTATTAGACCATACCACATTAATTACGTGGCAGTCAAAGTCGGCGGTATCTTTGGGCATACAGGTAACTACCCTGGCCTTAAAACCCTCTGCCAGGTAAGCATCTTTTAAAATGGTTGCCATCATCCGGCAGTTTACACCGCGGTTATCCTTTTTACACACAGCTATAATATCTTTTCCGTTTCTTGATAATGGATTATCAGAACTACCATCATGGCGCACTACATTGTGTACCCAGTAGAGCAGATTTTTTATTTTACTGATTTCATCTCCCTTACCTGCTACCGAATCCAGGTTAAATTCTTTTTTAAATCTCACCAGTTCTGCAGCATCTGCTGATTGATATCTGAAAGCTGGTACATCTTTTATTTGCTCATTTTTATAGGGTGCCGATTTCTGCAGGATATAATTCATGTCACCACGCTCCCTCAACGTTTGCAATGCGGCTTTAAAACGTTTCTCTTCGCGAAGACTTTTTAGGTCGGTATCAACCAAAGTATTTGCGTAATTGGAATAGCCTAGAGCTACGGCGTTATCAAGTGCATTTAATGCGGCCAGTTTTTTCCCCTGAAGGTTTTCATAACAGGCCAGGTTATAGTACATCCCAGGATAATATGGCTTATATTCTTTTTTTATATCCGCGGGAGATTTTTCATATTTATCAACCCATTCGCTCATTAAACCGGCAGCGGTAGCGTAATCTTTTTTCTCTGAAGCTGCTCGCCTGCTGTTTTCCAATTTAACCGTATAATCCTTAAAATCGCTAACAGCTGGAGCTCCGGGTTGGGCAATGGCCATTGTACTGATAAAAATAGAGATACAGAAAAAGATGAGTTTTTTCATTGCGATAATTTTTTTAGGATTACTTGTACAAATTGTCAAATTGGTTTATTGTTTACTGCAAATTACTAACTGAACTATTCATATTTTAATGCATCTACCGGATTTGCCGTTGCTGCCCTGTACGATTGTACGCTCACAGTAGCAAAGGCAACAACCATGGTTCCGAACACACTGGTCAATACGATCGACCATGAAATATCTGTTTTGTATTCAAAATGACTGAGCCATTTGTTCATAAAATAACAGGCTACAGGCACACCGATAAAAACTGCAATCAGCACCATTTTCATAAAAGACACCGATAGCAGATTCATAATGCTGTTTACCGAAGCACCTAAAACCCTGCGTACGCCAAATTCTTTGGTACGTTGCTCGGCACTATAGGCAGCCAGACCAAAAAGCCCCAAACAGGAAATAAAAATAGCCAGTCCACCGAAAAGATTAGATAGTATGCCTAAAATCTTTTCACCCTGTAGCTTTTCTGCATAAAGTTCGTTTACAAACTTAATATCTACCGGATAAGCCGGATTAAGTTGCTTGCTTACCTGTGTAATGATTTCGATATTTTTACTCAAACTGTTATCTGGATTTAGTCTCATGGTAATATTTCCCGACCAATCTTTGCTGAATGCAATTACCATTGGCCTGTCGCGATAATATGGCGAACCCCAGATAAAATCATTAAATACCCCCACAACCTTAGCATCGTTACCGTGATATTTCACCATAGTACCTACCGGGTTTTTCAGGTTCATTTGCTTTACCGCCGAGCTGCTCAACATTACCGCAGCAGAATCAGAAGCAAAATTTTTAGAAAAATCGCGTCCTGAAAGCAATTTAACCCCGTTGGTTTTAATAAAATCGTATGAAGTTGCAATCTGGTTAAAAACAATCTGTTTATCGGCTTCGGCCATTCCAGGCCATTCGAAATTCCAGAAATTAGAACCATCATGCGAAATGCTCCCTGATGACTGGCTTACTGAAGTTACGGCTCCTTTTTTAATCAGCTCGGATTTAAAAACCTCAAATTTACCGTACAATTCGCCATCCTGTTGCATTTCTACAATCGAATTAATGTCGTAACCTATCGGGCGTTCTTTAATAAACTGGATCTGTTTATAAATCACCATGGTGGCAATGATGAGCATAATGGCAAAACAGAACTGGCCAACCACCAGAACCTGCCTCAATGTAAAAGGAAGTTTTTTTGCACCTGTGCCCTTGCGCCTTAAAATCTGGATCGGGTTAAAGGATGAGAGATATAACGCAGGATAACTTCCCGACAAAAAGCCTGTGATTAAAACTACCCCAACAATACCCAGCCAATAACTGATGTTATGATAATTGATGGCTAATTTAATATTCAATAGATGGTTAAAAGTAGGCAGGGTGGTTTCTACAATCACCACCGAAATCAAAACGGCAATAATGGTGAGCAACATCGATTCGGTTAAAAACTGAGTAACAAGTGATGTCCGGTTGGCACCTATTGTTTTTTTAATGCCCACTTCTTTCGCCCTTCTTTCTGATTTAGCTGTGGCCATATTCATAAAATTGATGCAGGCAATAAGTAATATTCCTAAAGCAAGACCCATAAAAAGGTAAATCCTTTCGATGTTTCCACCAACACTTTTGCCGTTTACAAACTCGCCGTACAAATGTTTATCTGCCAGTGGAAATAAAAAGCTTTCGGCCCTGGTAGTACTGTTTTCTTTGATCAGGTTTCTGATCTTCGCATTCACCTGGCCAACATTGGTTCCCGGCGTTAGTTTAACGATGGTTTGCCAGTTAAAATTTGTCCAGCTCGGATCTTTCACCCAATCAAAAAGCGTTTCGTAAAAAGTCCAGGGCATTAACAGATCGAAACGGTTAGACATATTTGCAGGCAAATCCTTTACCACACCAGTAACCTTCAAAGCCGTTTTATTATCAAATTGTACTTCTTTATTCAGTACGTCGGTTGATCCGAACAATACTTTGGCAGTTTGTTCTGTTAAAATAACAGATTTTGGATCATTTAAAGCTGTTCTCGGATTTCCCTGGATAAATTCATATTGATAAATCCTTAAAATACCAGGATCTGCAAACTTTACGTCCCGTTTAAAGCTGTTTTCTTTATTGGCAATTAACGATTGCCCGAATGAACCAATACGTGTAGCGGTTTCCACCCCCGGAATTCTATCCTGTAAAAAACCAGCTAAAGTATTTCCTGTTGCATCACCTGTTCCTGTAATCTTTCCGTTTGCATCTTCGAAATTGGTCAATACCTGGTAAACCTGGTCAGCGCCTTTAAACTGTTTATCAAATCTCCATTCGTAATTTACGTAGAGGAGCAATAACAGGCAGGAGGCCAAACCGATTGCCAAACCTATAATATTGATGAGTGAAGAAGTTTTATTTCTCCAGACATTCCGCCAGGCAATTTTTATGTTTAATCTGAACATTTCCAATTATTGATTTAAATTTTATTTAGTAACCTGCTTATATCTAAGTGCATACCAAATTTAAAAAATAGCTAAACAAATTAAAAATCAACAAGTTACAAAAAATCAACATCTAGCACCTGTTCAATATCGGACAGATGATGTTCATGATCGAACAATAGAGCTCATACTTTACAGTACAGATAGTATAGAACCGAATACCTAACTATCTGCCTTATTACATTTGAACCACCTAAGTCACCTTAGTACAACTAAAAAGGACTCCATGCAACTGTAACTAAGATGCTCTCAGGTGACTCAGGTGGTAAAATAAAGGCATAATGCATGAGAAATTGATTATATACCATACAATTTCATTTGGAACCATATAAGCTCAACGTGATTATGTCCTTATATGCTTGATATGGTTGATTATAAAACATAGAAAATATAGGATGTAGATTCAAATAAACAACTCAATCTGTCAGATGGTTATTGACAGCGCCAGAAAAACCTAGCTGTTAATCCCCATCGCATACAGGATAATGTTTACCCCGAACTTGGTATTGTCTTCAGCTAAAAAACGTTTGTTCCTGAAATCGTAATCCCACTCACAGCCATAATCCTTATTACTGTACAATACCCCTATCCGGTTGTTAATGGTAATGGCCTTCAGATAATCGTGCACCAGATCATCGCCCCAGCCGTTTAATTCAAATGATGTAGTTGGTGGTCCTTTCTCAAATTTGAAAAAAGAACTGTAAATGCCATGGTTATTAGGAATTTTTTTCAGTGCCTGCGCACCAAAAAGGTTGCTCATCTGGGTTTCAAAAGAGCGGGCAAATAAACCATCGATATCGTGATTGCAGTCATCCACAAAAACAAAGCCGCCATTATGTACATAGGTTTTAAAATTTACGGCTTCCTGCTGATTAAACTGTACCAGTTTATGTCCGCTTAAATAACAGAATGGATATTTAAATAAATCGCGGCTGCTCAGTTCTACAATCTTCTCTTCTTCATCCAGGGGAATGGTGGTATATTCTAAGAGAGAATTTAAAAGATTAGAAGGCATACGCTGATCGGTATCCCAGTCGCCCGAATTATATTTTAACCTCGCAAATGTAAATTTAGCTCTTTGCATCACCCTAAAATTACCTTCATTTTTCATAAAACGGCTTTTTTATGCCAATTATCTTGTAAATTTTTTGATATTCTTTCCGGTAGGCTAAAAACTATATACCAATATGCGCTATATTGAAGCACCATATCGTCAAACTAAAAATTCAACCGTTTTGGAGCGTTCAGAAAGCAAGCTAAAAATATTGATCGATAAGATCTCCCAATTAAAAAGCGAAATACAGAAGATAATTGTTGGTCAGGATGTGATCATCGAAGAAATGTTGATCGCTTTAATGGCTGGTGGACATTGTTTGCTGGAAGGGGTACCCGGCTTAGCAAAAACCTTAATGGTAAGGACCATGTCGCAGGCTTTAGACCTTTCTTTCCGCAGGATCCAGTTTACGCCTGATTTAATGCCTACGGATATTGTGGGCACCGAAATTCTGGAAGAAGACCATGTAACCGGCAAACGTTTTTTTAAGTTTAATAAGGGGCCATTATTTGCCAATATTATCCTGGCAGATGAGGTAAACAGAACTCCGCCAAAAACGCAATCGGCATTATTAGAGGCCATGCAGGAGTTTGAGGTAACCTATGGCGGACAAACTTACCCATTAGACCGGCCGTTTTTTATCCTCGCTACGCAAAACCCGATTGAACAGGCTGGCACCTACCCGCTACCCGAAGCACAACTAGACCGTTTTCTGTTGTATATCAAAATCGGCTATCCTACCGCAGCAGAAGAAACCCGGATTTTAAGCAGTACAACAGGTAGTAAAAAAGCAGTGATCAATCCGATTATTGGTGCTGAAGAAATTAAGGAGTTACAAGCTATTACCCGTGAGGTTAATATCAGTGATGACCTTATCACATATGTGAGCGAAATCATCCGTGCAACCCGTCCCGATACAACAACGGTAAATTTCGTAAAAGAATGGGTTCGCTGGGGAGCTGGCCCACGCGCAGGGCAAGCTTTGATTTTAACCGCAAAAGCAAGGGCTTTATTTAAAGGCCGCTATGCGGTAATTATGGAAGATTTACAGGCCATGGCCTATCCGGTATTGCGGCATAGGGTATTGATGAACTTTAAGGCGGAAGCTGAAAATGTTTCGTCGGATAAAGTGACAGATGAATTAATTAAAGCCATTTCGAAACCAAAAGCAAACATTTAATGCGTACACTGCTCGATCCGAAAGTATTGATGGCCATTAAAGACCTTTCCTTATCAGCTAAAATGACGATAGATGGTTTTATGAACGGCATTAATAAAAGTACCGTAAAAGGTCCGGGATTGGAGTTTAGCCAGTATAGGAGTTACCAGCCTGGCGATGACCTGCGCTCGCTCGACTGGAAAATGTTTGCCCGGTCTGACCGTTATTACATCCGCGAATCGGAAGTAGAAACCAATATTGCCGTACGTTTACTCATTGATGCCAGCGCCTCGATGAACCATAACGACGGCGATTTCACCAAAATAGACTACGCAAAATATCTTGGTGCATCGCTAGCTTATCTGGCCAATTTACAGGGCGATGCCATTGGCTTATATGTGCTGAAAAGTTCGGGAATCTTTGCCATGACCCCAAAACAGGATTATCAGCATCTGGCGAGATTATTTTACCAGCTGGAGCAGATTCATCCGGATGGAAAGTTCACTAAGCCTATCCATTATAAAGAGCTGTTCGCTGGTTCGCAGAAACGGGAGCTATTGATCTTCGTTACCGATCTTTATCAAACAGATAATGAAATGATCAACCTGTTGGATACATTAAATACCCTTCGGCATGAGATTGTAATTTTCCATGTGTTATCTAGAAACGAACTCGACCTGGATTTTAAGGGTTACACTACTTTCGAAGACCTCGAAACCGGTGAAACCATTCAGATCGATCAGGCAAAAGCCAGAATAGATTATAAAAATAAATTGAGTGCCTATTTAGAAGAAACGAGGATCCAAATGCTGGATAGAAGAATTTTCTACCGGACTATTTGCACCGATGAAGCTTTAGATCAGGTCTTAAGAGATTTTTTAAAACAGAGAAGCAAACTTAAAATTTAACTGTGCAATTTTTATATCCCATAGGTTTACTGGCGCTTGCAGGCTTAATTGTTCCGCTCATGATCCACCTGTGGAATGTTAAACAAGGCAAAACCATTAAGATTGGCAGCATTGCATTGTTAGGCGAAAGTTCGAGGGCAAGCTCAAAAAGTTTTAAAATTAACGACTGGCTTTTATTGCTGCTGCGCTGCTTACTTCTAATAATTCTTGTTTTCCTTTTGGCGCAACCCTACCTCAAAAAAATAATCTCAGGTAAAAATAAAACCGGATGGGTTTTGGTCGATAAAACAATATTCCCATCTGTTTTTAAGTCGCAGCGCAACATGATAGATTCCCTACTCAAAAAAGGTTACGAAATCCATGATTTCAACTATGGTTTTGCGCAGCTGACTTTGAAGGACACCGCGGATAAAGGACTAAAAGAACCCCATCCGTTAACTCATACCGCCTTATTAAGTGCAGCGAACCAAATAGTGCCTCCGGGAACTGTCGTTTATCTTTTTGCAGATCACCGTTTAAAGCATTTTGCAAACGAGTTGTCTACTGTCGGTTATAATCTGAACTGGGTTCCATTAAACCAAACCGATACCTTAAGCAGTTGGATAATTACCTATGCCGGGAAGAAATATAGAGCGAAATCAAATCCATCCAACACCACTTATCAGGCGCTGGATCCGGAAGATGATACGGCGATAAATGTTACCATACACGAAGCCCGGGGAATTACAGATGGCCAATATTTAATTGCGGCGTTAAAAGCAATTGGCAGTTTTACCGGAAGAAAGATCATAATCAATCCAGAGGCAGGGAAAGCCGATATTGGTTTCTGGTTATCGCATGATGTGGTTTCTGCAAATTTTAAATCTTCTATTGCACCGGATGGAGCCTTGTTTCAATACGAAAAAGGGAAGGTAATTTCTGAGCCATCATTTATAAACTTAAATGGCCACCATGTAAAATTGAGCAAAAGAATATCATCCACCGATCGGAATCAAAAGATATGGACCGATGGCTTTGGAAACGCTATTCTGGCAAATGAAAACACCAATGATTTAAACATCTACCATTTTTACAGCCGCTTCAATGCACAATGGAACGAACTGGTTTGGGACGGTCTGTTTGTGAAAGCAATGATGCCAATCGTGATCAGGGATAAAAGCCCAGCCGATTTTGGGTTTGAAGACAATCAGGCTGATCAACGGATTTTTTCTGTAAATCAGCAAGGAACTACCAGAATCAATACAGTTAAAGTACCTGCCATAATCACTCAAAATAGACCACTTGCTTCTCTATTGTGGATAGCCGCTTTATTGCTTTTTACCACAGAACGCATTTTATCATTCAGAAAAAAAACAGATTATGTTAAAAACTGAAGGGCAAAATTGGATCCGTAACTTAAGGATAAAGTGGATCGGATTTTATCTGGTCAGTACTATTGCCATTGCTTTGTCCATTGCGCTGGTTTTGTCGGCATGTGTTGTATATCTGCTACATCTTTCACCATGGGTTTGTGCAGTTGTTACCCCCGTTATTCTGGCCATTTCACTTTTTAGTAAACCTGTTTGGAAGATTACAGAACATGATGTTTCCCGTTTTGTAAACAATCAATATCCCGAACTGGAAGAAAGTGCCGGTCTCCTGCTTCAAAACGAGGAAGAATTATCCATGTTGCAACAATTGCAACACCGTAAAATTGAAAACATCATCCTTAGTCTACCTCAGCCAAAGCAACCAGCAAACAAATTATATTTTGGTTTAGCCATACTTGTTGTGGCATTGCTTATCAGCTTTGGAATAACCAAAATTCCCCAAATTAAAAAGTCCGATCCAGCCACTCAGAAACTCAAAACATCAACGGCTACAATTAAAGAAAATATCCCTGCAGAAATTTCCAGCTTCAGTGCCACTATTATTCCGCCTGCCTATACCGGAAAAGGAGAACGCAAACAAAAACAGTTCAGCCTTAATGCTGAAACCGGTGCGCAAATCAACTGGAAAATAGAGACAAACATTGGCATCAAAAAACTGAAACTTATTTTTAACAATAACGAAACTGTCGTATTAAAAGCCTTAAACGCAGCACATACACTATGGAGCTACAGCAAAAGCATCAACAAATCTGGCTTCTATCAACTGGATCTGGATGGTAAAAAATCAGATCTCTACCAGATCGAAATGATTCCTGATTTACCGGTTACGATTAAAATTACGAGTCCCAAACCGCATACCACTATTGATATCGGCCAACCGCAAAAGTTCAACCTTAATGTTTCACTTAGCGATGATTATGGGATCAATGATGCTTTTATATCGGCAACAATGGCCAGCGGAAAAGGCGAAGGCGTAAGTTTTACAGAGAAAAAACTTTCTTTCAATACGAACTTTGATAACAAGAAAAACCTTGCTTTAAGTAAATTGATCGAATTAAAAACACTGGGCATGAAACCCGGCGACGAACTTTACTTTTTTATCAAAGCCATGGATAATCACGGTCAGTCGAGCCGCTCTGATGTCTATTTTGTTTCCATAGTAGACACCACAGAATTGATGAGTTTAGCAGGCATGACCAATGGCGTTAACCTGGTTCCGGAATATTTTAGAAGTGAGCGGCAGATCATTATCGATACGGAAAAACTATTGAAAGAGCAATCCACATTACCTGCGCAGACATTCAAAACCAGAAGCAACGATTTAGGTATCGACCAAAAATTATTAAGATTACGTTACGGACAGTTTTTGGGCGAAGAAAACGAAACTGAAATCGGCGGCGATCATGAAGACCATGATGAACATGGCGAACATAAGGGCGAAGGAGAGAAATTTGGCGATGTAACCACTATCATGGATAAATATGCCCATAAACATGATATTGCGGAAGATGCCACTTTTTTCGAACCCGAAATGAAAGCACAGCTAAAAGCCGTTCTAACCGAAATGTGGAATGCCGAACTCCGATTAAGAACCTATAAACCTCAGGAAGCTTTACCTTACGAATATAAGGCACTTAGATTACTGAAAGACCTGCAACAGAAATCGCGGGCTTATGTGGCCAAAACCACTGTAAAAACATCAGCGTTAAAACCTGAGAAACGTTTAAGTGGCGAGCTGGATAAGATTACGCAACCTGTGCAAAAAATGTCGTTTGAACAAAAAGAAAAAAGGATCAATTTTATAAAAACAGCCCTTTCCTTATTGGAAAGCAGAAAAACAGGTAAACACTTTAGTGAGCAAGATCGTTTCTTACTCGGTGAAACCGAAAAATATATGATTGGTGCCGCCGCTGATCATCCTGCTACGTATTTAAATGGACTCAGCAGTTTAAGAAAGTTAAGCACTGGAAATAAAATGATGGTAAAAGACATCGATGTGGTGCAACAGGCGATACAAAAAATGATCAGTTTGGAACCGGCTAAACCGCAAACACAAAGTGCTGGTACAGCTTCGGCCTTGTACCAGACCTACTTTAATAACCTCAATAAAGCCGGCAGATAGATATGGAATTTAAATACATCGCTATGCTGCTCGGTATATTATTGTTGGCCTTTTTGGTTTTCAAAGAGGTACGCCGCACTAATCACGCAAGGTTGATCTGGCGGATTTTAGCGAGTATCATTGCCGTTGGTTGTTTCGTGCTGTTAATCGTCCCGATCAAATACGAAACACATGAACAACAAAACGCTGATGAAGTGATTTTGCTCACCGCAGGCACAAACCTTGATTCGGTGGCCAAGCTAAAAGCGAAAAAATATGCACTTCCTTCGGTAAATTTAAAAAATGTACAGGCCGCAACCATTCCTGATCTCTCTTATTTTTTAAAATCGAATCCCAACATCCAAAAACTGAATATTTACGGTTATGGCTTAAGTGCAACAGAACTAAAAAACCTCGAAGGGTACCAGATCGTTTTTCATCCTTCAACAAATCCAACAGGGATTATTGCTGCCAACTGGCCAGGCAGACTAAAAACCAGCGAACCGTTACAGGTCCGGGGAACTTATCAAAACTCCGGCAGTGATTCGGTTAAGCTCTTGCTCAAGGGCTTAGGTCGAGCAATAGATTCTATATCTATTGATGCTAGATCGAATAAATCCTTTTCCTTCAAAACCACCCCTAAGCAAACAGGAAAAGCCGTTTACGAGTTAATTGCGCTACAGCAGCATGATACACTTGCTAAAGAACCTGTTCCGGTACAAGTGGGCGATCAGGCCCCAATGAAAGTATTAATACTGGCTTCTTTCCCGGATTTCGAATATAAATTTTTAAAAAACTGGTTGTTCGAAAATCAATATCCATTGGCTTTCAGAAGTCAGATCAGTAAAAACAAATATGCTTTCGATTTTCTGAACACAGATAGTGTAAACCTGAATCAGATCAATGCCGCAGTTTTAAAAAAATTCGATATACTGATTATTGATGAGGAAGAATTGGCTGCATTAAGTCCGGCCGAAAGGGCATCAATCGATGTTGCGGTTAAAAGTGGAATGGGCTTACTGATGAGGGTTACAAATGTAAAAGCCACAACCACAATCGGTGCGAAATTTAGTCGTTATGAATCTCCGGTATTAAAAGGGAAGGGACTTAATTTAATGCTTCAAGAAGATCATTTTAAATTTAATGCATTGCCTCTTGAGCAAGCTTTGTTTTTAAAAATCAATCAGAACGATCTGCCTCTTGTTACTGATGCCACAGGTAAAAGCCTGTTGAACAGCAACATCAATGGTTATGGTAAAATTTTAATCTCTACTATTTCCTCTACCTATAACTGGCTCCTTTCGGGACAAAAAACGGATTATGCTACTTACTGGTCTAAAGTTTTGGCCAATGCGGCCCGAAAAAAGAATGCTACCCAGTCGGTTAACATCGTCCCTCAATTCCCGGTTGTAAGCCAAAGAATGAACATTATTGTTGATTTAGCAGAATCAGGCAAAGTACCCATCTTAAAAATGGAAGGTATACAATTGAGTCCTCGGCAAAACATGGAACTTCCTTTTCAATGGGATGCATACTATTGGCCTCAAAAAACCGGATGGACCGATTTACAGGTAAATCAAAAGATCGAAACCGCATATATTTACCAAAAAAATGATTGGCTGGCGCTTAAAAATCAGCAAAAGCTAAACGATACGCATAGATTTATGAAAACGTCGGCGAGTGTTAAAAACAATACACAGTTAAAAGACATAGTGATAGAAGAACAAGTATCGATGTGGTGGTTCTTTATGGGATTTTTATTTGCAGCTGCCTTTTTATGGTATGAAGCGAGAATTCTGGCTGTTTAAAGATCAAATTTTCAAAAAAACTGACTACCTGCTAACGCTCGTTTCTAACGAGCTTTGAATAAACTATCATTTACAACGATAAAATCGTAGAGCTATTGATGCACTCGTTTAGAAACGAGCGCAAACATGAATGACAAATAAACAAATATTCCGTGCTTTCTGTGTTTTCCATGGCAAAACACATGCGCATGCAGGGCAAAAAACTTAAAACCTGTATTTATCCGTGATTAAAAGTACCATTCTATAAAAAACAGCTGTTTTTTAGGTTTGAAACTAAAATGTTATAATGAATTTGGCGCCTTTGACCTCGAAATTGGTTATATTGAGATCGTAAACCTACTAAACTAAACCAATTGAAAAGAAAAGATTTCCTCTACTTATCCGGAATGGGTATGGGTGCCTTGCTCCTGCCCGATCTCTCTGCATTCGGAACTCCCATCGACCCTTTACAGGCCTTAGATGGAGTGGATGTAAAAATTAAAAAGGAACTTGCGGATGTTGCGCTAAATGCAGCAAAATCTAAGGGTGCAACCTATGCCGATATCCGCATTGGCCGTTACTTAAACCAATTTGTAGCTACCCGCGAAAAACGCGTACAAGGCGTAGCCAATACCGAATCGTATGGTGTAGGTATCCGCGTGCTGGCAAATGGCTGTTGGGGTTTTGCCGCAACAAATAATGTAACCAAAGATGCCATTGCCAAAGCCGCAGAACAGGCTGTAGCCGTGGCAAAAGCAAACGCCAAAATACAGGGAGAACCTGTTCAACTCGCGCCTCAAAAAGGCTATGGCGAGGTAAGCTGGAAAACCCCTATCGAAATTAATGCCTTTGAAGTTCCGGTAAAAGAAAAAGTAGATCTGCTTTTAAATGTGAACGATGTAGCCATGCAAAACGGTGCGAACTTTATAAACTCGGTTATTTTTGCCGTTAATGAGCAGAAATACTTCGCTTCTACCGATGGTTCTTATATCGATCAGGATGTTCACCGCATTTTTCCAACCTTCAACGTAACTAAAGTAGACCCTGAATCGGGCAAATTTAAGACCCGCAATTCGCTCAGTTCGCCCATGGGCAAAGGCTACGAATACATGCATGCCCGTCCGGAAGATAAAGTTACCGGTATTGTAACCCGTTATAAAGGACGTTACGATATGCTCGAAGATGTTAAAGAAGCCGCCCGCGTAGCTACCGAAAAGGTAAAGGCAAAATCGGTCGAACCAGGCAAATACGATCTGGTATTAGATCCATCGCATCTTTGGTTAACCATCCACGAGTCTGTTGGCCACCCGACTGAGTTAGACCGCGTTTTGGGTTATGAGGCCAATTATGCAGGTACGAGTTTTCTCACCTTAGATAAATGGGAATCGAAAAAATTCAAATTCGGCAGTGATAAAGTGAATATCCTGGCCGATAAAACCCAGGTAGGTTCTCTGGGTGCTGTTGGATATGATGATGAAGGGGTCAAATGTAAAAAATGGGACCTGATTAAAGATGGGGTATTGGTCAGTTATCAGGCCATCCGCGATCAGGCGCACATTATCGGTTTAACAGAATCAAACGGCTGTTGTTATTCGCAGGGCTGGGATGATGTCCAGTTTCAGCGTATGCCAAATGTTTCCTTACAACCGGGCAAAGAAAAATTAAGTGTAGATGATATGATCAAGAATGTTGAAAAAGGCATTTACATCATTGGCGACGGCAGTTTTTCCATTGATCAGCAACGCTACAACTTCCAGTTCGGCGGACAGATATTTTATGAAATTAAGGAAGGTAAAATTGTGGGTATGCTTAACGATGTGGCTTATCAGGCCAATACACAGGAGTTTTGGAATTCATGCAATTCGATCTGCGATGAAAGCGATTACCGTTTAGGTGGTTCGTTTAATGATGGAAAGGGCCAGCCTTCTCAAAGCAGTGCGGTTTCGCATGGCAGTTCTACCACACGGTTCAATGGAGTTAATGTTATCAATACAGCAAGAAAAATATAATTATGGCCATATTAAGTAAAGAAGAAGCCCAGGCGATATTAAAAAAAGTAATTGGTTTTTCGAAAGCCGATTTCTGCGAAGTAGGTTTA
Source organism: Pedobacter humicola (assembly GCF_056490705.1). Classification (NCBI taxonomy): domain Bacteria; kingdom Pseudomonadati; phylum Bacteroidota; class Sphingobacteriia; order Sphingobacteriales; family Sphingobacteriaceae; genus Pedobacter; species Pedobacter humicola. The sequence goes on from NZ_JBWJIG010000006.1 coordinate 140,937, forward strand.
AATGGTTCAGACGGTGGAAATATCCGTTATGCACGTAATGCAGTTTCCACTGCCGGACAGATCAGTACCATGAGCTTAGGGGTAAGCTCAACCTTTGGGAAGAAGACAGGTTCAGCAACGATAAACGAATTTGATGATGCCTCTTTGCAAAAAGTGGTAAAAAGAGCAGAAGAATTGGCCATGCTGGCACCGGAAAATCCTGAGTTTATGCCACTTTTAGGTCCGCAGACCTTCGCAGAATCGAATACCTTCAATGCTAAAACTGCCGCCATGACGCCCGATACCAGAGCCGAAATGGTTGGAAAAAGTTTAAGTGTATCAAAAGCGGCCGGTTTGGATGCCGCAGGTTTTTTAGAAAACTCGACCCGTTTTAATGCCATCATGAACTCTAAAGGTTTGTTTGCCTACAATAAGGGAACGGATGTTTCCTTTTCGGTAACCGTTAGAAATAAACAGGGAACCGGCTCCGGATATGTTGAGCAAAGCTTTAATGATCTCGACAAGATGGATACCCTTGCTTTAAGCAAAATTGCCTCCAGTAAAGCCAATGGTTCTGCAGGTGCAAAAGCCATTGAGCCCGGAAAGTATACCGTTATTTTAGAGCCACTTGCAGCCAGCGATATTTTAGGCAATATGTTTCGGGGCTTCGATGCCAGAAGTGCCGATGAAGGCAGAAGTTTTATGAGCAAAAAAGGTGGCGGTACGCGTTTGGGAGAACAGTTGTTCTCTGAAAATGTGAATATCTATTCGGATCCGATGAATACCGAAATTCCTTCTGCAACCTGGAATGGTGATGGATTGCCGGTAAAACGGACACAGTGGGTAGAAAAAGGAATTGTTAAAAACCTTTCTTATTCGAGGTATTGGGCCGCACAAAAAAATGTTCAGCCTATACCGTTTAGCCGCAGCGTAATCATCGAGGGCGGAACACAATCGCTGGAAGATTTAATCAAAAGCACTGAAAAAGGCATATTGGTTACCCGTTTCTGGTACATCCGTTCGGTTGATCCGCAAACCTTATTATTAACAGGATTAACGCGCGACGGTACTTTTTATATCGAAAACGGCGAAATCAAATTCCCGATCAAGAATTTCAGGTTTAACGAGAGTCCGGTAATTATGCTCAACAATGTGGAAGCTTTGGGCAAACCAGTGCGGACAGGAAGTGGATTGATTCCCCCAATGAAAATCAGGGATTTTACGTTTACTTCACTATCAGACGCGATTTAAGAAATTCCTTACGAAATACTGTCATCTCGATCCGATAGCTATCGGATCGAGATGACGACATTTTTATTAAAAGAAACAAAATTGAGAAGAAGAGATTTCCTATACATGACAGGTGTTGGCCTTGGTGCCAGCATGATACCCAATATCCCTGCCTTTGGCAAAATGATTTCTGTTGAAGAATCTTTAACACCCGTTGATGTTGCCTTAAAGAAAAAAATGGCCGATGTTGCACTTAACGCGGCAAAAAGCAAGGGCGCCACCTATGCCGATGTGCGGATAGGCCGGTATTTAAACCAGGTTGTGGCCACAAGGGAGGCCAGGGTAGAGAACATTTCCAATTCAGAATCTTACGGTTTAGGCGTACGTGTTATCGCTAATGGTAGTTGGGGTTTTGCTGCAACGAACAATATGGATGATGCCAGCATTGCCAAAGCTGCAGAAGCTGCCGTAGCCATTGCAAAAGGAAATTCCAAACTCATGGAAGAACCTGTTCAATTGGCCGCACAAAAAGGATATGGAGAAGTAAGCTGGAAAACTCCAGTAGAAATCAATGCTTTTGAAGTACCCATTGCAGATAAGGTTGATCTTCTTTTAAAGGTAAATAGCGAGGCGATGAAGGGCGGTGCAAAGTACATCAGCTCCAATCTTTTCATGATTAACGAGCAGAAGTATTTTGCTTCAACCGATGGTTCCTATATCGACCAGGATATCCACAGGATATGGCCGACTTTTATCCTCACCAAAACGGATGCGGCTAATGGCAAGTTCGAAACTCGGAATGCCCTAAGCGCGCCAATGGGTATGGGCTTCGAATACCTTAAACCTAAAGACGAAGAAAAAATTAAGGGCGGCCCCGTTACGATGTATAAAAAGCGTTATGATATCTTGGAAGATGTGCGCGAAGCTGCAACACATGTAGACGAGAAATTAAAAGCCAAACCGATAACACCGGGCAAATACGACCTGGTTTTGGATCCCTCGCACCTATTTTTAACTATCCACGAATCTGTAGGCCACCCCACCGAGTTAGACCGTGTGTTAGGTTATGAGGCCAATTATGCCGGAACCAGTTTTTTAACACTGGATAAATGGGAAAGCAAAAAATTTAACTTTGGCAGTAAAGAGGTCAACATTATTGCCGATAAACTCGAAACAGGCTCCTTAGGTGCGGTTGGTTATGATGACGAAGGTGTAAAATGCGGTCAATGGGACATCATTAAAGATGGAATTTTGGTAAATTATCAAACCATACGCGATCAGGCACATATTTTAGGCTTGAAAGAATCACAGGGCTGTTGTTATGCCGACAGCTGGGACAGTATCCAGTTCCAAAGGATGCCAAATGTTTCCCTGGCGCCTGGAAAGGCGGCTTTGAGCGCCGCCGATATGGTTAAAAATGTAGAGAAAGGCATCTATATGTTTGGCCGGAATTCTTATTCCATCGACCAACAGCGCTATAATTTTCAGTTTAGCGCACAGCTGGCCTACGAAATTAAGGAAGGCAAAATTGTAGGCATGTTTAAAGATGCAGCTTATCAGGCGAATACACAAGAATTCTGGAACTCCTGCGTACAACGCTGCGACCAAAACGATTATAGATTGGGTGGAACATTTTCAGATGGAAAAGGCCAGCCCGGACAGGCAAGTGCTGTTTCGCATGGGAGTGCTACTACCCGCTTTAATGGCGTTAATGTAATTAATACCGGAAGGAAGTTGGGGTAAGGTCTTTTCTCCTCTCTCAATACGTCATCCCGATCCGATAGCTATCGGATGGAACACAGAGATTTATTCTGAAAGATTTAGCTCCTCAAGAGGATCATGTTCAGGTAATTAAAATTGCCGGTATAAGTTGCCGGTAATTTTATCATACGATAATTTCAACAAAAACAAGGCGTAATCAACATCTTCACCATGCCGAACATAAAAACTTATCCACCCCGATTTCTTAAATACATGATGCGGTTCCACCCTTCCATCCAGCATGAGTTCTGCTTTAATTTTCTGTGTAAAAAGAATATCCAATAAACCATTACTGTGGATATGCGCAAATTCTCGTCGGTGATGGTTAAACTGAGAACCACCGAATTTATGCAGGCTAACGGAAGTATCTTTCCATTTTAAAACTTCATTTTCTATTTTATCAATCTGATCTAGACATGCTGGTTGAGTAAGCAGCATCCATATTTTTATTAAGCTATCAAATACCAGCGCAAACAAAGGTATTGATTTAAGAAAATTCAATCTGGTCACTACGAATGAAAACATGTTTAATTCTTTTCGCTAAGTACTTTAATATGATCCATTACGCGCAAATGAACATTTCTGGTAATACTTTCCGCCCATAAATCGTAATACCAGATTGGAAAAACTTTTAAACTATACCAGCTGTTCCCAACAAGTGTAGTGGTTCCATCGCCATTATCTTTTAATAAAAACTGCCCTCTTTCGATATCAATATGGCCCATAATCTCAGGATCTTGGGGCTGGCCGATAATATCAAATGTTAAGTCCTTATTGATATCAAAAGTTACGATCTTTTCATCAAATACATATCCGTTACTAAAAATACATTTTCTTCCCGCTCCTATTTTATAAGCAGTAACCGTAGTCTGCATGGGGCTTGGCATTCCTGCTTTAAAAAGCCAGTAGCTATTTGCCTGTTTGATCTTTTCAAACGCAATTACATTTTTCCAAATTTTTTCCGGTCTGGCTTTAATGATTACCTCATCACTTACCATATTTCGATATTGATGATCAGAAATGGAATCAGCTATAAAAACCACAAGCAATAAAGAAACAACACTTACATTTAAGGTTTGATTACCTTTCCTAAACATTGCTTTACCGATAAAAGCTCCTGTAATTACAAAAGCAAAAATGAGAGGAGAAACAATAATTAAACAAATTGTTCCCTCTTTTAAGAAAATGTAACTCAAAAGAATGGCAAGAAAGCCATTTAGGATTGAATACCAGATAACCGATCTACTTTTCAAGTTCAGAGTTCTCCAAAACCAGGCACTAATTACGCCCATTAATAATGGTAAGATCACGAATTCTGAAAACACCAAAATACCATCCTTAGTGCTATGGAGCAGGTTATTTAACCAGATGATCAATAAGGTTATTCCATTTGAAATGATAATTCCTTGAAGCAATTTTGATTGGAGAAACGTTTTCATATTATATTATTGTTTGATCAAAAGTAAAATATATTTTTAAACTTTCAAAAATTATTGAAAATAAAAATAATACAGAGTGGTCGACTTACCCCCATTAACCAATGCGCCATATATTCGCCACATTAGTAAGAGAAGGCCATTTTGAGCTTATTTTTTCTTAAATAGCTGTATGGCAAAAGCAATCAATTATCTTCCTGCTGATCATAAAGTGATTCTTTGGAACAGCAGGGATGCATGAGAAAGGTGGTTATATCGCCATAAGTGCTGCATTACAAATACAGATCTCATAGATCCAAGTTGTAAACGAGGATCATGCCAGATAAAAATAAAGGGGCATTCTATCCAGACATGCCCCTTTTTCTAACCAAATATAAACCTGTGTGAACCAGGAGTTTTTTTAACCATCTATCTGATGCTAATCTTTATTATTCATTGAGCATATGCTTTTATGAGTTAAACATTATCGTTTTAGCGTTTTTTAATAACAAGGCACAAATCTTCCTTAGAAAAATCCAGAAATCATGGATACAAACTGTTGATACAGTGTTTCTGCTTTAATGAAATCCCCGACAGGAAACAATGAGTTAAATGTTACCGGTTAATTTATAATCTATCGCTAGATCAGTTCGCGCACTTTTTTCTGTGGAAAGTTGCTAGAACCCCGACGAGTACTGACTCTCCCTTCTTCAATATTAATCAGCTAATTAATGGTGGCAAATTAATTAGAGTAATAACCTAAACTAATGGTGGTGATTAGTTAGGCCGTTCCTGATACCCCGGCAACTTATTGACTGAAATACATGACCACCATAATATTCTATCAAAATGCCCCGGGGTACCAGGATTTTTAAATAAGAATATCTGAATGAAACCTTTAACAGGGTGATCCGTATCTTAGTTTATATTAGCGGCAACAGCAGTTATACTGATCTGAATCATTAATCAGAAAATATGGCTGAGGTTGTCTGCGGAATTTCATATCGAACGTAAATTTTGCTAGTGAACTATTGTATTTTTTGTAAAAGTATAAACTTTGTTTAATTTATACAAGTATTCCTATAGATTATATAGACTTTATTATCAAATAACTGATTTACAATAATATAATTTACATATAGGATTAACTACTCTGGTGAGCATAGCGATTTTAGCATTCGAAAGGATGTGCTGTCACCTTGATCATAGTCGAAAGATCTATAGTTTACATGCATTAAAATACCCCGCCTGCACGGGAAATATGACCTTTTATCGCAATCTGTATTGGGTAATTTTTAAGAATCTTTCATCGCTGTAATTTCACAAACCCACATCAAATAAGTAGCTAAAAATCAAAACATTAAAAGACAAAAAATATCAAAGCAAAAAATTACTACTATTTCTATAGAAATTATAGTAATTATTTTATACTTTTGCTGAGTCTTATTCTAAAGCGGATTATATAGCTTTTGAAAAGATCATATAGTCATGTGGCCGAGTGGTTAGGTAAAGGTCTGCAAAACCTAGTACGGCGGTTCGATTCCGTCCATGACGTCTAATACTTATCAAGAAAGACGTAGGGAATGGCCCTTTGATGTCTTAGCAACCTGTTTACCAACAAGGTGCTAATTCCTTTTGCAATTGCAGAAAAGATGAGTTTGAAAGCAGATCTATTTCTGTTTTCGGCAGACAATCAAAGCTATCCCCTTCTGAAACTGGTAACCTAAACTTTATGATATGTCTGTTTATTTTGATTATCCATCCATCAGGGATTTTTTCGAAATCCATGGAAACACTTCCTGCGAAAAATTAGATGACTACGAACATTGTAAGGCGGAATCGGATCGGCTGTACAATGAGCAACTAAATGAAACAGATGAAGAAATTCCTGCAAAAAATCAGCACAAAACAGACACTTAATATCATTTCAACTGCCTCTATATAAAAAAAACTAAAATGTTTTCAATACCACCTCGAATATTCAAAATCTTATTTTTCATTATTTTAAGCTTTTTTCTTTGCTCCATTCAAACATGGGCACAATCGAAAGATCCTTCGCCCATCAGCTTTCCTAGCCCAAAAAATGTAGACCATCTGCTTTTTTATCTTCAACGTGATCCAAATACAAATACACTGATCTATGCACTAAATATCAAAGAAAACGGTAGTATCGATGCTAATGCTCCCATCCAGGTCTACTGGATCCGTTATGGCGAAAAAGGACAGAAAAAAGACCTTGGTTATATTCAACGGAAATTCGCTTATGGCATTGATACAAAAGCACTGGGAGCCGACAAGTATGAATTCAGGTTTGTATCGCATAAAAAACTGCCTTTTTATCTGCAGAAATATAGCGATAAAAGCTACCATGTTTCAGTAAGCATTAACAATCACACCATCAGGGTTACCCGGTTATTTATCAGGATACAGGGTGGGAGTTTCTGGCTCCCCACGTGAAATATGCAGAAGTAGAGGGCACTGAAGAATCGACAGGTAAACCCATAGTGGAACGGATAAGTGTAAAATAAACTTATTCCTACTGAATATAAGATATGTCATGTTGAGCCCGTCGAAATATATTGATTGTCCTTCAACAGGCTCAGAATGCCAACAAAGTACTATTTAGGTTCTTTTTTATTATCAACAGCTGTGCTGAATGTTTTATTGAATTCTCCCTTAATCCATTGTACTTTCCCTGCCGATTGCACAGCTGGCCCTATAATGTAATTCCCTGTTTCACTATCAAGGATTACTACCATATTGTTGGCATTTACCTCTGTATGATACCTTCCATCTGTTTGATCTTGCCCCTTTTTAAAACTGATGGCGGTAAACATTAAGCCAGCGCATAAAAAGCCCAGCAAAAGAGACTTTGTGTCTAATGTAATTTTCATATTCTCAAGATTTATTTGTGTGTAAAATCAAGATAAGACATTTGACCGCCACATTTTCATTCTATCAGAAATATTGCAATCTGTTAGTGCTCTTTTGTACTCATTAGATGATAAACATCAGATAGGTTAAGGCCACAGCAATGAAGATAATGATCAACAGTTTGACCAGAAAATTTTTAAGCGCACCATTGTTTTCTATGGCATTGTAGGCAATGATGTTTTTAATATCGGTCTCTCTATTTTGCTGTATATTGTTGCTACCATTGCGGTTTTCCATTAAATTTTCGACATAATCCTTACTTTCAGCTAAGCCTGCACCTGTGGCATCTTTATAATATTTAATGGCATTCAACTTGTTGCCCTGGCCCAAAATAGTCAATATCTGTTCATCCAGATTAGAGAGATCTACCGTAGTTTTTGGGTATCCGGCCTGTAAGCCATCTATATAATCTTTTGCTTCTTTTAAACCGCAGCTTGTATTGTCGATAATTAACTTAACGGCTAAAATTTTCTGATTATTAGCGATGAGCGACTGGGCTTCTAGCTGTAATTCGGGACTAACATTCATGAGTTTAAGGTAGTAAAATATTACCAAACAAGCATAACACGTTAAAATCAGAAAACCAGATTTCCATTATGGATCAGTGATTTAACCGGCGATACCCTCGACACTGCTTCAGCAGAACAACTGGCATCAACCAGTACCACATTGGCCTGATCTCCTTTTTTTGGCCATTGTTTATTCCCCTTGTCATCCAATGGAAGGATATTCCCGGTAGCGAGTTTCAATATTCTTGACAAATCAAATTCTGTACGGTAACCATAAATCTGCGCAGCAATATTTGCTTTCTGTAAAATACTACCAGTACCAAATGTATTCCAATGGTCAACAATACAATCATTGCCCGCAAGTACTTCTACACCATATTTGTATAAAGTTGGGATTGGCATCGGATTACCGGAAAGTGGAATGGTTGAGGCAATTCCCATTTTTGCAGCACCCAATTTTTCGGCGATTTCTTCTGTTTTGGTTTGATCCAGATACCGCAAAGCAAAAGCGTGGCTCACATAAGTTTTCCCTTTTAACACCGGGTTTTCCATTACTTTAGCCATCAGGTATTCTATTGTTTTCACCCCAGATTCGCCCGACTCGTGCAGGTGGATATCAATTCCTTTCCCATGGTCTAATGCCAATTGCACTACAAAATCCATATGTTTTTCAATACCACCATCAATTGAGGTCGGATCTAGGCCACCGATAAAATCAATGTCCATTTTGGCGGCCTCTTTTAATAGCGCTGCAGATTTGGTGTAATAAATACCATGCTGAGGGAAAGCCACCAATTCGGCCCCAAAAGATTTATTTTTATGTTCTAAAGCAGCTTGTAAATGTTTTAAGGAATCCAGTTGAGAAGTAGGATCGATATTTACATGTGATCGTGCATAACTGGTCCCATAGGATTGCAGTAACCCAATCAATTTTTCAGTACGCGGAATAGAGGTTTTTAAAAGCTCGGGGATTACCTGTTGCTCAAAGGCGATCATATCTTTTACAGATTTGTTCTTTTTCAGATGCGCCTGCCAAGGCAGTCCGTAATATGTTTTATCCAAATGAATGTGCATATCTCTAAATGCAGGGAGCATTAATAAGCCTTTTGCATCAATGGCTTTCGCTTTAGGGCTATTGGGCAGCACATTTTTGATCTTCCCAGCCTCAATTTCAACAGTAAATAATTCAGTTTTAGTATGAATTACCTCATCTCCATCATAATCAAACCCAGTTTCGAGCCTTACATTTTTTAGCACAAGCGTTTTACCAACAGCATTTTCTGTTGCGCTTTGCGCTGCGTTTGCCTGTTCTGCTGAAAGCAGGTAACTGCTGGCCAATAAAATAGAAGAACTTTTAATAAAATCTTTTCTGGATATGGATTGTGGATTCATGATAGCAGGGTTTCTTGTTACAAAAATAACGTTCTGCCGGGTTTACGAATAGTAGGATTTATGCTAAAAATTGTATCATTTATCACTACGCGCACCTATTTCACAAATAAACGCACCGAATATGGTTTAATCCATCACTGTCCTCTAAATTTACGAGGGGTAATTTGAGTCTGATTTTTAAAAAATTTGGAAAAATAAGCTACATCATAAAAGCCAAGATCGAAAGCGATTTCTTTAATGGGAATTTCGGTTGTCAATAAAATCCGCTTTGCTTCAAGAATTAACCGCTCATGAATCAGTGCAGTAGCAGATACATGGAAATGTTTCTTACAAAGAATATTCAGGTAATTTGCCGAAATGTTCAAGCGATCGGCATAAAAAGCAACAAGTTTTTCTTTTTTGTAATAAGTATTTATTAACGAACGGTATTTGAAAAGCACCGGTTTAGTCTGGTAAACGGTTTGATTATTAAACAGTGTTTCTGCTTCTCGGCTAATCATCAGCGCAATAAGCCTGACCCTCGCGTTAATGATTTCCCACAAGATTTCTGTTTTTTTAAGCTCTGCGCTAACACACAGAAATTCGTACAGGATTTTATCATAAGCTTCGGCACTTAGGTTTATAACCGGATCATTTTGGTACAGGATTAATGAAAAGCGCAAAGAATTGGCCAGCGTTTCGAATACACTTTTACTGATCATCAATTGGTGGGCATGGGTTTCTTCACCAAGTTTCCATTTGTGTATCTGCTCAGGGAACAGGAGGTGCAACTGTTTAGGCTTTACCTGATGATTTATAAAATCGATACTGTGTGTGCCACTCCCTTCTTCAAAAAGCATAAACAGGAAAAAATCGTGCATATGCGGTTTTTCGATATACCTTTCCCCTATTATTTCATGATACAATAAACTATTTCCTGCATCCTGGTTTGGCCAAAATTCACTGATATCGAGTGTCGGGAAATTTGCAATCACATCCATTGGCGAAAAATACCATTTTGGACAGAAGTTACAAAGAAGAAGATGGAAAATGGATGATGCAGAATGGAATAGAAAAAGCGCTCTTCTACGGCCCGTTGCACATAGGCGATCAAAATTGCGATGCTTTTCACAATAATTTTCGGCCTGCGTTTCCACAGGCCGAAAATAGAGGTAATAACTTATTTTTTAACAGGCGCAAGCAAACCAGGATATAACACACCATCCGTTTTGAGGTTCAGGTTTAAAAGTTTTGCGATTAACGGTGCAATATCTTCCTGTCCCATCAACGGCAATAGCGTACCCTGTTTAATTCCTTTGCCGAACACAACAAAACCAGTCTGTATTTCTTTAAAATCAGTTGGCAGATAACCATGTGTACCCCCGCTTGCCGGAGTAAGCATTTCGCCGGATGCAGCAGCACCAAAACTAAAACCCTGGTTTGCGGCCAGTGCCATAAAAGCATTTGGATCGCCCTGCGCTTTGGTTAACGCTTCCTTATCCAGTACATGGAAGGTTCTTCGTACGCCCTCTGGCAGTTGACCTAAGGCCAGTTTGATTTTTTCTAAAGTTGCCTTATCCTTTGGATCTCTTAAATGTAAGAAAGAAGAACCTCCACTTTGTTGAAAATAGGCTTTCCAGGCTTCTCTATTGGTGTCGCTATACAAGCCCAGTTTAGCCAACATCACGTTAGGATTAAATTGCGTATGAATATCCACAAAACCATGGTCGCCGGTAATGATAAAAGTGGTATTTTTACTGATACCTTCGGCTTCTGCAGCATCCATAATGGTTTTAATGGCTACATCAGCACCAACGATAGCCGATCTGACTTTATCCCCATCACGACCTTGTTCGTGTTCAAAATGATCAAGAAGTGCAATATGCAAGGCTAAAAAAGAAGGTTTATAACGTTTCAGAATATAGGCAGCCATTCTCGACTTATTTTGGTCGCTGGTGTAGAAATCAATAGAAGCACCGTATTCCCCAAATTTGCCTATAGCATTATCCTGAACTTCCTGAAAAAGATCTTTTGGATTAGACTCCTGCGACATGGCTTTAATCTCGTCTTTTTTCTCGCTTTTATCTTTTGGAAGGATTACATATTCCGGCAGGTTATAATCGATTGGCGCCCCCACGGTAACAGGCCAACTTACCCCGGCGGTAGTTAAACCTGCATCTTTAGCTGCAGTCCATATGGTTGGCACTTTAATATCTTTATAGTACCAGAACCATTTACCCGAAATACCTAAAGGCTCAACCGGTGTATTGTAATAAATACCATGTTTTGCCGGCAATACACCACTTACTATGGTGGTATGTGACGGATAGGTTACTGTTGGAAAACTTCCACGGACACCTTCTGCATAAGCGCCACTTTTCATGCCCTGACGTACATTAACCATTCCCCACTGCGGGTCTAAATAAAATTCAGGGCGTAAACCATCTATACTGATCAATACTACGTGATTCTCCTGGGCCGATAAACACCCTGCTGAAAGCCAAACTAAGGCGATCAGCGAAACGATCTTCTTCATAAAATTATTTTTACGCGAAGGTATTTCTGTAAGATGCCCTTAAAGTTGTATAAATATTAAGAAAATATTAAGGAGCAGTAACTTTACGGATAGGAATATCTATGCAAATTTACTATTAAGCATAACATTATTTTTCATAGGTAGATAAAAAAATAATCAATGTTTTATTTTAACAATGGCAAATGCTACTCCGATTAAAAATGACAATAAGTAATAAGAAACCGGAACAAGTATACTCCTAAGCAGCAATGCCCTTTTACTATAATTAAATCCCGAAAAAAACTGATAAAAAAACCAGATATTATAAATAAGTGCTAAAAAGCTCAGCACACCGAAATACAAAAATGCGAATACTATATTACCGGTGTAAAAAATGGTCAGTACCGAAACAAGAAGGCCAGCGACTAACTCCACAATAATCCGGTTTGAATTTAAAACCAGATGTTCGGAAAAATTAAGCTTCGCTTTTCTAAACCACAAAAAACTAAAAACCGAATAAACAGGAATGGCCACAATGAGTATCAGTTTAGGGTGGCCAGACATAAATTTCTCGAGATCATTCATCATCGCTCTGCTTCCCTGAGGCATCAGACCAGACATGTTGCCGTGTGTATACGGCGCAATGAGACCTGATACCGTCAGAATGAGCAGGATGAGCGTCACAAAACTAAAATAGGGTACCCTTTTGCCTTGGATAAATTCGCGGACGCTATGCCCAGGGCGGGTAAACAACGCTTTAAGCGTAAATAAAATACCTTTATCTACATGCCAAACACTATGGATAAAATCATGGATAAGGAAATGTTTAATGGAATAACGGTGTGTAGTAGATTTTTGCCCGCAGTTTGGACAAAAATTCTGTGTAATCGGGGCGGCACAATTCAGGCAATCTGGTGACATCGATGTGGCTATTTGGAATTCCTGTTTTTAATTTCTGTATTAATTTGACTCAAACTTATAAAAGCTGGCAAAAAAGTTAGGGAACAAGTAATTGGTATTATAATAAGTACTTTAGGTGTTTTAGATGAGAAAACAAGATAAAGTATGATCACGCTGGCAACCAACATCACCAAGCCAAGCCCAATGAGTACTCCCTGCAAACTTTGCTTCTTGTTGTATAATTCTTGTACAGATAATTCAGTAATTGGAATTCCCTTTTTCATATTCATGATTGATGAGGTTAATAAAGCTTGCTTATCGTGTAGAGATACATCATTTATGCATCCTTTACGGTGAACAAATATACAATATATCACCAATTGGTGATAAAAATATTTAAATTTGATTGCGTAATTTTCCAGCGGGATAATTTTTCATCAAATGGAACAGGAAACAGCGGTTAAATCGTTAAGGAACAAGGAAAAAAGTAAACAAAAGTTTTTAGATGCAGTAGAGAAAATACTCCATACCAAAGGTTTTGCAGGGCTTAAGGTTAATGACATTGCGCGAACTGCAGGTTTGGACAAAAAACTGATGTATAACTATTTTGGGGGAAAAGACGAACTCATCGATGCATATATACGTTCGCAGGATTTCTGGAGCAATGTAAAAAATGAATCCGCCGGTCCTATGGTAAATGATGGTGGAAAAACATTTTCAAAAACGATGTTGCTATCTCAGTTCGATTATGTTTTCAGGAATAAGGAATTTCAGAAAATCCTGCTTTGGGGATTAATAGAGAACAGGAAATCGTTAAAAAAACTGGCCGATAACCGCGAAGAAAATGGGGCAATCCTATTTGAAAGTATAACCGACCCGCATTTCAATGAAAACGCAAAAAGGTATAGGGCCATTATCGCACTGCTGATTTCGGGAATTTACTACCTGGATATTTACGCTACTACAAACGACTGCACATTTTGTGGATTAGACCTAAAAAGTACAACAGGTAGATCAGAAATTGAAAATGCTATTTCCTTTTTGATCGATAAGGCTTACGAATAACACATGCTGTAAAAAAAGATAATCAAGAAAGGCCTATAAACCCCCGACCAATCAGTCGTGATTTATAGGCCTCAACATGTTATACTACTGGTTTGGCACCACCATCAATGGCATAATTCTGTCCGGTGATGTATGATGCTCCAGGTGAAACCAAAAAGGCTACCAGATTCGCGACCTCATCTGCTTCGCCCATTCTATCTAAAGGAATTCCTCCAATTTGGGAAATAATCTGCTTTGTTATTTCTTCAACGCTAGTCGCTGATTTTTCAGCTAAGTCCTGTAAAAACGCTTCCATAGCCCCTGTCCTTATTGCTCCGGGTGAAACGGTAACTACCCGCACACCTTTAGCGGCCACTTCAGCAGACAATGCCTTACTATAATTATTAAGCGCAGCTTTAGCTGCTGCATAAGGCATAGTGGTTTGCCAAAGAGGTAACATCCCTACCCCCGAAGAAATATGGATAATCACACCACTTCCTTGCTCCAGCATTTTTGGCAACAAAGCCCTGTCGAATCTGATCGCAGTAAAGAGGTTTATTTCCAGTGCATTAGTCCAATCCTGATCACTTAATACACTAAAGCCTCCGGCAGGGCCGTTATTTGCACCGGCGTTATTGATCAGTATATCTACCTTATTAAACTTTGTGTTAATTGCTTCTACAACACTGGCTATGCTTTCTGGCAAAGCCAGATCAGCCGCTATAAAATAATGCTCCGGATTTAAATCTTTTGGTAGATTCCTTGCGGTCACGATTACTTTCGCCCCATTGCTCGACAGTCTGTCGGCGATGGCTTTACCGATCCCTTTAGTTCCGCCAGTTACCAGGGCGATTTTACCCTGCAACTCTTGATTTTGATTTTCTTGACTCATGTTTTTAAATTATAATTCTGAATTGATTGTTTCAAAATAAATCCAACCCCACCGCATTCTGAAGTAATCATTTCAGAATGCGAGAAAAAAAAGATTATTTTGTGATTTGTTTAATAAAATACTGTGCCATTTTTTTGATCTTCACAGGATCTCTATGGATTAGGTAAGACTCGTACCACCCAGTCCATACACTGATGAAGAAATCTGCAAGTAATTCCGGACTTTCATCATTCGATATGTCTCCTGCAGCCATTGCCTTTGCTATGGTGTCGCTTATAAATTTGTAATTATTATCGTTATCGTTTTTGATTAGATTCTTGATTCTGGCATCATCAGTGGCGCCTTCAAATGCAGTTTTAATGGCAAGACAGCCATTTTTTTCAATGATCACGATCTTTACAGAATCCTCTATGTATTTAGTTAGTATGGATAACGCCGAAGCTTTACTCTTTTCCCGCTGGATTAAATCTTTTGCTCTAATTTCGGTATAAAGCGCAATACACTTCACAAATAATTCTTTCTTGTCACCAATGGTGTTGTATAAGCTACTGCTGTTAATCTTCATCGCGTCAGTCAGATCGCGAAGAGAGGTGCCATTATAGCCCTTTTCCCAAAAAACCTCCATGGCTTTTTGTACTGCCTCCTTCTCATTAAACTCAACATTTCTTGCCATAGCTATTTATTCATGCCAAACTTAACACTAATCTGAAACAATCGTTTCAGATTAGTGTCATTATTGATATTTTCTTTTCAAAAAATTATGACAAAAACTAACTATTAAATTCATTTAGCTCACTATATAATTTCAGGCATAGAAATTGAAACGTAATGATCAGTTTATTATTTCTCATTTGAGAATGTGAGTGAAGTAGAACTAAAAACCTGCTACATTGTTAAATCGTGAAATGAAACAGAATTATGAAGCTAAACCTCTCCTTAATGAAAAAGATCGCCATTATCCTTTCATCGCTAAATTTAATTTTTTTCCTATTCGCCTGCCAACACTCAGTTAAAGAAAAAGAAGATGATAAGATATGGATCATAGTGCAGCCACAGGTCGAATTACACAAATCTATTAGTATAAAAATCTACTTTAAAAGTAAACCGGATCAGGGTACAGTTCGGGTGATCCAAAAGAACAATAATGATTTTGACTTAGAAGGTGCGGAAATCGAAAAGAATATCAAATCTGACGGAACGAACTATTATTACGATATCATTTTTACTGCCGGTAGTATAGGGAAGTCAGATCTCCCAATTATAGAAGCAAAAATAGAAGGCAAAAACTATCAGAGCGCCACAAATGCTGTTGAAGTCGTTAAAAAGCAGGATGTAGATAGTAACGCCGTACAATTAGTCCTAGTAGCTGATAAGGATCGGTACCAGCTGCACGACACTATAAAAGTCTCATTATACGAATATGCCAAATTTTCGAATACCGCAAAGTTTATGCCCGCTGATCTGGTTAAAAAGGGAGCACCTGAGGCGCTCTTCGCAGTGATCGACGAAGGAAATATTGATTACAAAGTGGGGATAGTTGGTTTCAAAGCATATATCGATGCCAATTTTAACGTGGCGAAATTTACCTGGAACGTAAATGAAATTGGTAAGCAGATGTCAACATTAGATCAGGGGCATTTTATTAAGCAACAAATATTTGAAATGAAGATGATCGCCAAACATACAGGCAATTTTACCATTCTGCCAAGCCGGTTTGATTATAAGATCTACCCTTATGAAGAGGCTTTTGAGGAAGACCTTCTAGGTACAAAAGGAGTTCTGGAGGCAAAAAACAGGATAGGCGTACAATCCAATACACTGAACATCAATGTAGAGTAAACAAAAGCTACAGCGAAATCGGTTTATGACTGGATTTTTTTTTGTAAAAGAAACAGATTATTCGACTCCCCTGGCAACGCATCCAATACCTGAACCGCTTTTATTGACCTAATCTTCAACGATAACATACTGAAAGCAAAAAGGGCTGCTTTTTAACGAGCAACCCTTTAAGGTTTTGGGCCTGAGCCCGGTTAGTACCCGGAGCCGGAGTCGAACCGGCACGGTTTCCCACAGGTGTTTGAGACCAGCGCGTCTACCAATTCCGCCATCCGGGCATTCGTGTTGGACGGGGTTGCAAATGTAGATATTGAAAGTTAAAATGCAAAAATTATTTTCAATTAGTTTTAATACCCTGATAGACAGTTATTTTAATCGCTTATCTTTCAATTTTCTATCGACAACAAATGGCATGAAGGGTAAAAGTGATGCTAAAAAGATGAGAATGACTTTACCGAACTTCCATTTTTGCTCTTGCCAGGCCAAGACTAATGTAGCCGCATATAAAACAAATAACAAACCGTGGGCCCACCCAGTGTACTTTACGTACAAAGGAAGATCTGCAAAATATTTTAACGGCATGGCTACAAATAACAAAAGCAGATAGGATATACCTTCTGCTACGGCTATTTTACGAAAAATAGAAAGGGAGCTGTTCATTGAGTCTGATATTTTGTTCCGAAAATAAAACAAAGCCTTTGCCTATCAAAAACTAAAAAATGATTTTACAATGAGCTGTTAAAAAGTTAGCGGGCGAAAAGTTTAAGGTCATGCGATCGCTACGCTGAACTTTTTTCAGGGACCTTATTGCCTAAATCTATTGTTTTTTAACCGCAAAAGCGTACAGAGTTGGGCGCCTATGATTCTAAATTATTATCTTTGGCCATGTAGCCTCCAACATTGGACTCCTTCCATCATCCATTTCCCATCGCACACCTTCCATCTATTTTACTAAGCGCTCTCTAATTCTATCAATATACTTCTGACGATAAAAATTATCTTTTATTAAAGGTAATAATGCATCAGACGTTGTTGGATTGCTGTCGAACTGATCAATCAGATGATTTAACTCATTGGCCAAATCTTTTTCTATCGTTTCCACATCTTTCTTTACCTGCTCAAGTTTTTCAGCGTCTGGATCAAATTCCAGATCCATCAAAGCCTCATTTACATCCATCATTTCCATTAAAAAAGATTGGGGCAGTTGATAACCCTCATCTGTTGCTACAATTCCCTTTAATTCGAGCACATATTTTAATCGTTTTTTAGGGTTGCTCAGCGTTTGGAAAGCCTTATTATTTAAAGTTGACAGATCAAGTACTTCCTGCTGTTTCTCTTCGCTTTCATTGGCATAAAAATCGGGATGAAATTGCTTACTAAAAGCATAAAATTTAGCTTTAACTGCACTTTGATCAGGATTAAACTGGATCGGCAATTCATAAAAATCAAAATAATTGGTTTCCGCTTTTGCTGTACTCATGATGTGTATTAAATTAAAAAAGCCGCAGACGTTCAGATTGAATGATCAAATCTGCACATCTGCGGCAATTATATCAATTTGGTTTTACTTACCGAAGGATTTTAAAATATCATTACCAAAAGCAAACACCATTAAACCGATCAAGATCACAAAACCTACAATTTGAGCCTTCTCCAGGACTTTTTCGCTTACAGGCTTACGTTGCACCATCTCGATTAAAAGAAACACTACGTGACCTCCATCTAAGCCAGGAATAGGCAACAAATTCATAAAGGCCAGGGCCATTGAAATCAATCCGGTTAAAGTCCAGAATTTAACCCAGTCGAAGGTACTTCCGTAAACCTTGGCAATCCCGATCGGACTGCTGATATTACGTGCGCTCAGTTTACCGGTGATCATTTTGCCAATACCCTTTGCATTGTCTACAAAAGTGCTCCAGGCCATGGTTGCACCAACCGGAAACGATTCGATAAAACCAAAATCAACATGCGCGGTTTCAGGGCTACTCAAGTTAGGAATAATACCTATGGTTCCCTCTTTGCTTACCTTAAGGTCGAAATTTATTTCCTTGCCTTTACGCAAGGCTTTGATGCTAATGGGCTTTAACTTATTGGTAGACACCTCTTCTTTAAACTGATCAAAGAAGGTGATCGATTTTCCATTAACAGCAATAATGCTATCTCCTGGTTTAATGCCCGCAGCATAAGCCGGATAGGCCGGTTTCTCGAACTTTCTGCCAAACAGTTTATCAAAAAATGAAGGCTTATCAACTTTTTCATCTGGCGCACTTACCTTATCTACGCTTTCCATTCTGTAACGGGGCGAGATAAAATTTTCCTTATCGTTTTTTGATATCTTGTTTAGGATGGTATCCGGAACAGAGATATAAAGGGTTTTATTTTCCCTCAAAATCGTTAATTGAGCCCCGTCAAACAACACCTTGCTTGATATTGCATCCTCAAAACGGATCAGTTTATTGCCATTGATAGCTAAAATCTTATCTCCATTTTTTAAGCCGATTTCTTTGCCGATTGCTCCCACAGAAATACCATCGTTCAATTTACCGTTAACCGTATAATTCTGCCCGATGTTGAAAGTTAACATCCAAAAGATAAAAATACCGACAATCACGTTTACGATGATACCGCCAAGCATCACGATTAAACGTTGCCAGGCTGGTTTAGAACGAAATTCCCATGGTTGAGCAGGCTGAGCCATTTGCTCGGTATCCATACTCTCGTCAATCATTCCGGCAATTTTCACATAACCCCCGAGTGGCAGCCATCCCACTCCATATTCAACGTCTCCTTTTTTGAAACTGAAAAGCTTGAAGCCCCAGGCATCAAAAAATAAATAAAACTTTTCTACTTTAATACCAAATGCCCTGGCCGCCAAGAAATGCCCTAATTCGTGTAATATTACCAATAAAGACAATCCGAGCAGCAGCTGCCCCGCCATAATCAATCCATTCATATTTTCTTATAAAATTTTATGTTAGATGTTAAACTATACTTTTTGTTACTAATTCTCCGGCTAAGATACGGCTATGTTTGTCAGTTTCTAAATAATCACTCAATTGTGGATTTTCCACGAAACTGATTTCTTCCATACATTGCTCAATAACCTCACTCATTTGCAGAAAACCGATTTTATCTTTTAAAAATGCTTCCACAACAATTTCATTTGCGGCATTTAAAATACAGGGCATATTCCCCCCTTTTCTTAAGGAACTATAAGCCAGACCTAAATTTCTAAATGTTTCCATGTCTGCCTTTTGAAAGCTAAAATTCGGATAATCTAAGAAGTTAAAACGCTTAAAATTGTTTTTTAGCCTGTCGGGATAATTTAAAGCATATTGGATGGGCAGTTTCATATCCGGAACACCCATCTGCGCTTTCATAGAGCCATCGGTAAATTGAACGAGGGAGTGTACAATCGATTGAGGATGCACTATCACATCAATCTGATCAACATCCAGATTAAACAGCCATTTGGCTTCAATTACTTCCAGGCCTTTATTCATTAAGGATGCAGAATCAATCGTGATTTTCGCCCCCATTACCCAATTGGGATGTTTTAAGGCCTGATCCTTTTTTACCGTGGATAAAAAATCTCGCGTTTTGCCCAAAAACGGTCCGCCGGAGGCCGTTAAATAAATCTTTTCGATTTCATTTTGCTCCTCTCCTACTAAACACTGGAATATTGCCGAATGCTCTGAATCAACCGGTAAAATTTTAACCTGATGTGCTGTGGCCAACTGCGTGATCAATTCGCCTGCAACAACTAACGTTTCCTTGTTTGCTAAGGCAATATTTTTACCGGCCTGTATAGCGGCAATAGTGGGTTTTAATCCAACTGACCCCATTAATGCAGTCAATACTACATCACTCTCCTCATAGGCTGCAACTTCTGCCAAAGCGGCTTCACCGGCCAGAACTTTAATGTTTAACGTAGACAAAGCATTTTTAACTTCGTTATATTTGCTTTCATCACAGATCACCACAACATGAGGTTTAAATTCCCTTGCTTGTTGAATGAGTAATTCTGAATTTTTCAATGCAGATAAAACAGCTACTTTAAAAACTGCGGGATGATCCCGGACAACTTCAAGTGCTTGCGTACCTACGCTTCCTGTAGAACCTAATATGGTTATTCTTTTCAAATCGTTTAATATCGTTCTGCTTAATTATAATTAAGCATTTTATTTATTATTTTTATTATTCACCCGTTTCTGCCATTCTGATAAGCATCTGTTGAACCGATCGTCATCTCGACTGGAGCGCAGAGAAATGGAGAGATCTTTATAGAGATTTCCCGACTGCGTTACACTCCGCTCGAAATGACGACAAGTGGTTAAACAATATACTTTTCTAACCCGTCCGCCAGTTTCCGATCATTGCTTAAACGTGGCACTTTATTCTGTCCGCCTAACTTCCCCTCACTTTTCATATAATTTACAAAGGCATCTTTTTGCAAAGTACGTATAATCAATGGCTGAAGGATGTTTCCTTCAATCAGGTCAAAGTAATAAATATTTTTCTTTTGCAAAGCGGCATCTACCTTTTTACTAAAAGCTACCATATCTTTTGGTGCGGCAGAAAATTCTACAAACCATTCGTGATAAGGCAATTGCCCGGCTTCAGGATTAACCTGCGGTGCAACCGTAAATTCAGTAATTTCAACCTGCTCGTCATTAGCCACACTTAAAATCGCCTGTTCTACCTCTTCGCCAATAACATGTTCCCCAAAAGCAGAAATAAAATGTTTAATTCTACCTGTGACCACAATTTTATAAGGATTTTTAGAGACAAACTTTATCGTATCGCCAATGCTATAGCCCCACAAACCTGCATTGGTATTTAAAATAAGTGCATAATTGGTATCCAGTTCTACTTCACCAAGCGATAAGCGTGTTGGATGATCATTATAATATTCATCCGCAGGAACAAATTCGTAAAAAATACCTGCATCGGCCAATAACAATAAACCCTTATCTTTCTGCGAATCCTGATAGGCAATAAATCCTTCAGAAGCCGGATAGGTTTCAATGGCATCAATTTTTCTGCCGATACTTTGTTCAATTTTTGCTCGGTAAGGCTCGAAATTTACACCACCATAAATAAACAAACTAAAATTCCTGAATATTTCAGCAATTTTCTTCCCTCCTGATTTCTCTGAAAGTTTATCGAAATACATTTGCACCCATGGTGGAATGCCCGAAATCAGCGTCATGTTTTCGTTGATGGTTTCCTCAACGATAGCATCAACTTTTTGCTCCCAATCTTCGATAATATTGGTTTCGTAAGAAGGTAAACGGTTCTTTTGCAGATAAGCTGGCACATGATGTGCTACGATTCCGGATAAACGCCCCACATTGATTCCATGTTTTACGCTTAAAACCGGACTCCCCTGAAGAAAGATCATTTTACCGTTTACAAAACCGGCCTTACCCGTTTCATGAATGTAAGTTAAAATGGCATTCCGTGCAGCCTTAATATGCTCGGGCATTGATTCTTTAGAAAGCGGAATATATTTTACACCGGAAGTAGTACCCGATGTTTTGGCAAAATAAAGTGGTTTACCTTTCCAAAGTACATCGGATTCACCTGCTACTACACGATCTACATAAGGTTTTAATCCTTCATAATCCTGAACCGGAACATGGTTTTTAAAATCAGCATAGGTTTTAATATCGGCAAAATGGTGGTCTTGCCCAAACGCAGTATGCTTAGCTTCATCAATCAGCTTACTTAATATTTTATTTTGAGCATTAACAGCATTATTCTTCCATTTGTTAATCTGCCAAACCGCAAATGCAGCAAAGGGTTTACTTAATGCTGCTTTAAGCCCCCAACCCCCTGAAGGAGACTTTTCTTTTCTACCGTTCTTCTCTTTTTCCATAAATTTTAATTTGAATTTTAACTCCCTTCAGGGGCTGGGGGTTAAACGATATTATGCAAAATATCCGGATGTTCGCCGCCTTTATATTCACTCGAAATTTTACGGTAAGCAACCGTTAAAGCTACGCTAGATAGCGGAACAATAATAAATGAACTTAAAATATTTACTATAAAGGCGATTAATGGCCATTGCAGGTAGTTAAGCAACAGATAAATTAAATATCCCCCTCCTAAGACCACTAATAACAATAAAATTTTAGTGAAATTTCCTTTAGTGGTAGCTAAGCTCAGTTTAATCGAATCGAAAGGTGTTGCACCTTTATCGATGATAAAAAATGGAAAGAAAGAAATTCTTAACCAAGTAATAAAAATGGCTATAATACCAACCGATATGGCCACATTTTTAACGATAGCCACATTAATTCCGGTATAAATGAATGGAAAGGCCACAAGGATTACCACCAGGTAAACACCAAGAATACAGCCTACAAAATAAAGCGTAGCAACTAAGAACCTGATAATCTGCAATCGGGTTGGGAGTGTATCAACAATTTTCACATCGTTTTCCTCATCATCCATTAAATGGAATATATATTTGAACAGCGAAAGATTGATCGTGAAATAAAGCAGTACAAAAATAATTACCATCACCACGCTTAATGCCTTACTTACATCTTTAATAAAAAAGGCCATCAAACTTGATGCACTTGCTGTGATGAACATTAAAAAGCATAACGTAGCAATCGAGAAATAGTGTTTCTTGGTAATGCTCCATGCCTTTTGGATTACATCATTAACGGCGAACGTACTTTCTTTTAGGTAATTTATCATTGTTGTTTGAATACCACTCGTTTAAATAAATCCTGTATAAATCCTAAACCATAAGCGGTTAGTTGGATAAACGAAGATATAATGCTCAAAAATGCAACTTTTAACGATTTATTTACAGACCATGAATGAAAAAATATCAACATAAAGTAAATCAATAAGAAGAAGTTACAAACATATGCCAATGGCGGATAGATAAAGTTACACAAAATAGTAAAACCAAAGCCCAAAGTGAATAAGGCAGGAAAAAAGTGAACTGGCTTTAATTCCTTCGGAAAATGTTTATAAATATTGATCCTCGCCCTTCCGAAAAAGTGCAATTGTTTGTAAAACTGGCTAAAACTTGTCCTGCGCTTGTGGTAAACCTTTGCGTCCGGTATCAATCCGATCTTAAATCCATTTTCATGGATTCGGATGCTATATTCGATATCCTCTCCTAATCTGGTTAAAATAAATCCGCCTACCTTTTCCCAGGCCTGACGGGAAACGCCCATATTAAAGCTCCGTGGGTGAAACTGCCCAACATGCTGTTTGTTTCCTCGGATCCCTCCAGTGGTGAATGGCGATGTCATGGCGTAGCTGATTGCTTTTTGCACAGGGGTAAAGCTATCGTGCGCGGCATCCGGACCACCATAAGCATCTAAATGATGCTCATATAAATAATTCTTAACCGTTTCCAGGTAATTTGCAGGGATTAAACAATCCGAATCGAAAATAACAAAGTAATCGCCAGTAGCCCTTTCAAAGCCAAAATTACGGGCAAAACCCTGTCCGGCATTTTCTTTGAAATAATATTTAATATCCAGTTTATCTGCATACGACGCTACAATTGCCTTGGCATCGTTTTTCGAACCATCTTCAATCACCAAAACTTCAAACTGTAAATAAGTCTGTTTGGTTAGGGTGTTTAAAAGTTCGTCGATTTCCTGAGGACGATTATAAAGTGGAATGATGATGGAGAAAAACATGTTTGAAATGGAAAAGGGAAAATGTAAGATGTATAATGGCAATTCCATTTTACATCTTACATTTTACATTTACTTAAGTTCTTTTTCGATTAAATATTGGTTTCTTTCTGGTGCGTTACGTGATAAGAGTTCGGCAATGAAACCTGCAAGGAACATTTGCGAGCCCACTACAATGGCAACCAGCGACAGATAAAATAATGGTTGATCGGTTACATCACGATAGGGTAAGCCTTGCCATATTAAGTATTTCTTTTCGAACAAAATGTACAAAGCCATGATGATACCGATAAAGAAACTCAATACGCCTAACGAACCAAAAAAATGCATTGGCCTTTTGCCAAATTTACCCACAAAGAAAATAGAGAGTAAATCTAAAAAGCCGTTTATAAATCTGCTGAAACCAAACTTTGTTGTTCCATATTTACGGGCACGGTGCTCTACCACTTGTTCTGCTATCTTACTAAATCCGGCCCATTTGGCGATTACCGGAATATAACGGTGCATTTCGCCGTAAACTTCGATCGTTTTGATCACATCGCTGCGGTAGGCTTTCAATCCACAGTTAAAATCGTTTAATTCTATACCACTCATTTTACGTGTAGCGGCATTGAAGAGTTTGGTAGGTATAGTTTTGGTAATCGGATCGTGACGTTTCTTTTTCCAGCCTGAAATGATATCGAGTTTTTCTTCTCTGATCCGGCGGTACAGTTCAGGAATTTCATCCGGGCTATCCTGCAGATCGGCATCCATGGTAATCACCACATCGCCCTGTGTAGCTTCAAAACCAACATTCAAAGCAGCCGATTTACCATAATTCCGCCTGAACTTAATGCCTTTTATAGCAGGATTTTGAAGTCTTAATTCTTCAATGACCGCCCAGGATCTATCGGTACTACCATCATCAACCAAAACAATCTCGTAACTGAAATTATTGTCGGTCATCACTTTATCAATCCAGGCCGTTAATTCCGGCAGAGATTCATCTTCATTAAATAAGGGTACTACAACTGATATATCCATTTAGTGATTTGAGATTTGAGATCTGAGATTTGAGACTTTCCCAACCAAATCCAGTTCAAAATTAAAACGTGCAAATTTCATCAAATTAAATGATAAAACCTGCACGTTCAAAATTTTATAGAGAAATTAAACCCTGTCTTTTTTAATTACTGCCGCTGTGATTAAACTCACGATTAAACCAAAAATAGTATAGCTAATTGCTGCCGTAAAAGTCGCAAAAATCCACATGTATGGCTTCATCATGTCTATCCCTTTTATTTGCTGTTCATTATCACCTGCTTTTTCAATTGCAGCGTTTGCTATTTTATCAATTGCTGAAGGATCTAATATCTTAAAATATATAGCGTATAGAATACCTATAAATAACCCGGAGTAGGCAGCAACCTTAAAACCAGTTGAAAATGCTCTCCCAAAAGTAATATAATCACCAAGCTCCTTTTTATGTGTTGCCTGTGTAAAATATATGGCCAAAATGAATATTCCGTACGATAAAATGAACACGATAACTTTAGTCACTACCGGCACATCAGCACTCGTGGTATCAATTCCAATCAGTTTAAAAACATAAATAATTGCTAATGTATAAAGCGAAAAGCCCAAGGCAACTTTAAATGCCAATGCATTAGGTTTCTTTTCCTCCTGAAGTATCTGTTGTTCCATGATCAATTTAATTTAGTTATTAATTGTTGTAATCAATATATAAGTAGCAGAATCAAACGATTTGTTACTGCTATAGCGAATTATTTCTTTTGTAGTTTCCGCACTCCCCTCTACATCGAGAAAAAAAGCCATAAACGGAATGAACAATTCTTGCATTTCTTCACTGATATTTAAAGTTGGAGCTGTTTTGCAAATTTCTTCTACACTGCTTTCGGCCAGTTGCTGGTTGCTGATCAGTTCTTCATAAATCTCAAATTCATCCTGAAACTCGTCATCTTCTACCAATAAAAATTCTTTAAGGAAATCGCCTAATTCAGGATCTAAATCTTCATCCTTACACTCTTTAATATACAATAGGAGATTTAAAAGTTCAGTTCCCCTGTCGATGGTTTCTTCTTCGATATTCGCCCATTCGTCGCTTTCTAAATAATCATCTTCCAGTTTCTGTACGTCACTGCTAAAGAAATTTACCATTAATAAGTCGAAAAACACTTCGCGCAATTCTTCAAATTTAGGATGAGCATCAAAAACTGCGTCGAAAGCTGCTGCTTTATCTAAAAAGTTAGCATCCAGCTCAAAAGCTGCCAATAACTCTGTTTCAAAACCTTCAACATTGGTTGCCGAAACTTCAGCATATTGATTAATGGTGGCGCTGAGCGCTTTTTTTACTCTATTATCCATGATTAAGATATTTTGGATTTAAGGATTGTAAGATCATTATCTCGGTCGTCATGCTGAATTTATTCCAGCATCTATACATAAATAATGGTAATTAAAAGTTATTTTAAACTAATTCTCCGAGTATTGATTATGATTATAAACCAATTTTACTTTTCCGGTAAGTTCGGTACCCAACAACGGACTGTTCGCCGATTTTGAGCGGTTGCTGGCAGCATTGTATAACCATTTTTCTGTCGTATTAAAAACAGTAAAGTTGGCTTCAGCCCCTTCTTCTATTACAGGAACAGTTAAATTTAATAATTTACGTGGATTAATGGCCAATTTCTCCGCAATTAAAGTAATCTCCAAACCAGCCTTCAATAACAATGGCAACACCGTTTGCAAGGCAATAATACCAAAATGCGCAATTTCGAACTCCACATTTTTAAATTCGATCTCCTCCGGGCGATGTTGAGAAGTAATGGCATCAATTGTTCCATCTTTTAAACCAGCAATTAAGGCTTTAATATCGGTTTTGCTACGTAATGGAGGTTTAACCTTATAATTGCTATCGAAATCGTTTAAAAGTTCTTCTGTAAATACCAGGTGATGCGCGGTTACATCACAAGAAACCTGAACGCCATCTTTTTTCGCCTTACGGACCAGAGCCACAGCACCTGCAGTAGAAATATTGCTGATATGGACTTTCGTTTCGTTGTATGCTGCCAGGAAAATATCGCGTGCAATGTGCATTTCTTCAGCCAATGCTGGTAGTCCCTTCATACCCAAAAGCACGGAGTTTTTGCTTTCATTAATCTGCGATTTGCCAGCTATTGATTTATTTTCGGGATAAACCATTAAAAGTGCATCAAAGCCTTTTGCATACTGTAAGGCACGGCTCATAAAACCATCATCCTGTAAAGCCCTATCGCCATCTGAGAAAGCTACGGCACCAGCCTGTTGCATATCGAACAGTTCGGCCAGTTCCTTTGCTTCACGGTTCTGACTGATCGCCCCTACAGGCAATACATCAACCAGGTTATTTTTTGCCCTATTGATAATGTATTCTACCTGTGATTTTGATTGCACAACCGGACTGGTTTGTGGCAATAATGCCAATCCCGTAAAACCTCCAGCTTTTGCTGTTGCGGTTAAGGTTTGGATATCTTCCTTGGTTTCGAAACCCGGATCGCCGGCTACACAGTTTAAATCGAAAAAGCCCGGCATCAAAAAAGCATCCTGACCATCAAAAACGGTTTCGTTTTTATCTGCAGTTAATTTACCTATGTTTTTAATTTTACCATTTTCTATCCGAACATCGCATTGTTGATTGTTAAATTTACTTTGCGGATCGGCAACGGTTACATTTTTAACCAGGAGATTCATATTGTTTTTTTTGTGTTGTTAAAAAATCGGATGAGCAAAATTTCTGCTGCAATAAAAATCAGCGACAAAATTAGACAAAGTTTCCATAAAGTTTGTCCGATTTTATTGGCGCCGGCAATTAATTTGACAGCATCTTTATCGGTATCGAATATTTTCAAATTACTTTTACCAGCCAGTTGATCAAGCTCATTCTTGCTCAAATAATGCATATCAGATTCTGTTCTGCCATTATTGAAACTATAAACAGCAATCAGGGAATCGGCTAGTTTTAGATTATAAAAGCCTGCATTTTTAACCTGATCGGCAATGTAAATCAATGTTTTTCCATCCGCCTGCCGAATTTCGGGGATCGCTTCGAAATGATCTGCAGTAATTTTTAAGCTTTGGTTTTTCCCCAACATGATCTTTTTACTGGCCAGTGCATTGTCGTTTCCAAGAGTGTTATACAATGGGGTTTCATTTCCCCCGTTCAAAGCCAAACGATAGATCAGTGGTACAAAAACCGGATGACGTGCCAGATTTCCATCATTTGTATTTAATCCAGAGGCTGATAAATAAACCTGTCCGTTACCAATTCCATATTTAGAGAAAAATGATTTTCGGCCCGGCAATAACATGATATCCTCCTTATTAGCGGTATTCCTCTCTACAAAAGAATAATAACGGGAAACAGCCGGAAGATCTAAATTTTTAGGAATTTCTTCAAAAACCGTTTTGAAAATGGGGTTTTGCAGGTCAATCTGATCTACCTTGGTCGCTGAAGTGTTTAACGCTTGAATTGCAGGAAGCGATAACCCACTTAGAAACGAATTGTAATTTTGAATGTTGGCATCTAAATCCGGGAAAAGTACCACTGTACCACCTGCATTCAGATAGGTTTTAAGTTGTTGTGCCAAACCTGTTGATGGATTTTTCAATCCATTTAATACAATGAGACCATAATTGGCAAAACTGCTGTAGTTTACATTACTTTCAGCATTTTCGGTAAGCTTGTAATAACGATCGGCTGCAAACAGTGCTTTAATATAATTTCCTGCATTAGCCCCGTTTATGCTCAGCACAGGAAAACTTTCATCTACTTTAAAACTGAACGATAATGTATCATCAAAGGTTACCGGAAAATCTTTAATGCTAACGATCCCCTTTTGCCAGCCCGCATTAAGCCCTGAGAAATTCAGCGTATCCTTAACTGTTTTTCCTGCAGGAATGCTTACGGCGCCCAATCCTTTTTGCTGGTTGTTGATGCTTAGTTTTAACGGAATATTTTTTGCTTCTTCTTCAGAATAATTTTTTAACTGTACCACCAATCGTTCGTTAGCTCCTGGCTGATGGTTTGGCGAAAGCGCCCAAACACTATCTATTGCAACATTAGGCAAGGTATTGGCATTCAGCTTCAAAAATGAATACTGAATATCGCTCTTGGTTTCGAGTTTCTTTGTTGATGAGATATTTTTTTGAAAATCGGATATTAAAAAGCTATACTTATTTGCAGAACCTGTTAAAACGTTTCCTTGCCTATTTACTATTTGTTGAAGGTTTCGGTTTGCCGCAGAGATTTTCACACCATCCAATGCTTTCAAAAACTCTTCTTCATTTAATAAACGTTGGTGTTTCCCTTCGAAATTATTGGTCAGGAGTTGAAAACGATCATTTATACCAAAACCTTTTACCAGTTCTTTTGCCCTCCTCTTTGCTTCATCAAATAGGTTACCATCTTTATTAATGGCTTCCATACTATAAGAATTATCGATGTAAATGCTTACTACATTGTTTACCGCCGTAGTTTTCTGATGATGCTCCGGGATATAAGGCTGTGCAAATGCCAGCACCAAAAAGATAATGGCTAGCATCCGTGATAGCAGAATAAGCAGGTTTTTAAGTTTTTCTTTGGAAGAATTTTGCTGTTCTACCTCTTTTAAAAGCTGAACATTAGAGAAATAAAGCTTTTTAAATTTCCTGAAATTGAATAAATGGATGATGACCGGGATGGCAACCGATATTAGTGCGAAAAGAAAACCCGGATAAAGGAAATTCATTAAAAACCAAAGATAGAAAAATTATGGAAACTGGCGAATTTGAAATGTAATAAAACTCATTGACTTATCAACTTTTCTAAAATTTCTGCCGTCTCTGCAGCATTCTGAACAGTTTTAACTAAAATCCCATTTTTATCAATCAAAAAGTGGGTTGGGTATTGTCTCACTTTTAATTTTTCGGCCATATACCGCTCCTGATCAGGCACAACGGCATAATCGAATTTTGTTTTAAGCAAGAAATCCTGAAGTGCTTTTTGATCATCGATAGCCAAACTCACAAAGAGTATGTCTTTTCTATTGTTATACTTTTGTACCAGTTCATTTAATTCCGGCATTTCTTCTACGCAGGCCACGCATTTAATAAACCAGCACTTAAATAAAACGATTTTACCTTTTGTTTCATCTGACGAATATTTGACACCATTTACGTCAGAAAAACTAAACTTAGGAATTGGTTTGCCTTCCATTTTAAAATAACCCAGTTGGGTTTTGGCATAATCGGCAACCACTCCTCCTATATCTTTCAATAACTTGGCTGGTATTTTTATCAGCTTATAATTGGTTGTCGAATCTATAGTATGGATTAAAAGGGGTAGATATTTTCCCGTAGTGAGGGCCAATAAAAAATCTTCTTTTCTGATCGATTTATCCTTTTCATCTGTTGCTGTAAAATCTCTGTAAAGCTTTACATATTGAACGTGATAAGTCCAATAACTCATAAAATCTACAGTTATGGAGTGGAGAGGAAATTCGGGTTCTCCAGCTTTTAATCTGTCTTCTTTTACTGATAGAACCTTAACAGAATTCGCGCTGACTTTTTTTGATTCAGGATTTTGAGAACATGAGGCTAAAAACAAGATAAACAATAAAAAGATGGTGTGAAAATTTCTCATAATGAAGCCGGCTAACCTGAGACAAGCTACGGATAATATTGAATAAACTAAAAAAACAGTTCAATTAATACTTAAAGCCTGGAAATTCGATATTCACTATCTTCCATTCTCCGTTTTGCAAAGCAAAATATAATTTAAAAGGCCCGCTTACTATTTTTGATTGTTTTTGAATAACATCCCTATAACCAGCCACGCCTTCAACAAAACCCATGCCCTTACCCTCATTCAATAATTCGAAATTAACATCAATAATATCGTATCTGCCACCAACATATTCATCTGACCGACCGAAGATACCTTTCAACCTGCTAATGATCACATTTTTATCGATAATCTTATTACCTGGCAGGATAAAAAAATCATTCAGTTCATCGGTAATCGCCTTGGATTGTTTAAACCATGCATTTATAAATCTGATGGCACTATTTACGATATCAGCCTGATGGTTAAATGTGGGGTTGTTCTGCATTGTATCTTTCAAAAAATTAATCGGCCAGCCAAAAGCTGGCCGATTAAAAACTTGGCGAAGTTAACTATTCTTTAGCCTTTCTCTAATTTCGGCGAGAGAATAATCGATCAATAACTTTCCATCTCTGAAAACTTCTTTCAATTCGCCTTGTGCTTCTTCTTCCCAGGTGCATTGATCTTTCAGTTCATATTCACCCAGTGCATTTTTGAAAATCTGCAATAAACCCTTTGCCGATTTTTTGGTTCCATCATCGGTAATCGGATCTTTAAATATTTCACGACCAACACCATCTACTTCTCCATAAGTGGCTTTCATGGCAAAACCAAAGGTATCGCGTGTATTGTATTGATAAGTGAATGAGCCAATGCCAAAAACCACATTGGTAGAGGCAAAACCTTTAGTTTTTAAGCGCTCGCAGATCTGTGTCGCCCTTTCTGTCGTAATGCTGTCACCATATATAGCGCCGATTTGTGGAACAAGCTCTTTAAAACCTTTATCGTTGGTTTTTCCACCAAAAACATCCCAAAGCAGTTCGATCACACCTTTTTTCTCCTTTTCGTTTTTACCATTCGGATTACCACAGATAATATCAACCGGATCTCCTGAGTCCGGCCTGATCACTACCTTGCCTGGCCTGGCGATAATATCTTCTTTTAACACAGGCAGATATTCAGTCAGCACCTTCCATAAATCCCAGGTATCAGAAACGATAGATACGATTCCTTTTGGATACACTTCTAAAATCAATCTTTTGAAGGTTTCGAGCTCTCCGGTATTGGTCCCCATACACATTACCGAATGTTCAGTTGCAGCTACCGAGCCGCCGATCAACTCCTGATCTGAATCTGCCTTATAATATTCTTCTAAAAAATCGATGGCTGGAATGGTATCTGTACCTGTAAAACTCAACAAATGCCCGGCTGCAGAAGTTACTGCAGCTTCGATGCCGCCCATGCCCCGCATAGAAAAGTCATGCCCCTGCCAATCCACAAATTCTGGAACAGATGAAGTTTCTGCCGCATATTGATCCAAAATGGCACGGTACTGTTTGGCTATGGTGGCCGAATTGCATGGCAACCAAACCACGGCCGATAATAAAGTTTCGAAATAATTGGTCAGCCAGAAAAACTCTGGTTTGGTATTGTACATGGTAAACATTGGCACACGCAAAGGCACTTCTGCACCTTCTGGCAGCGATTTGAAAACCATTGGAATATAACCCAGATCGTGCAGATCGGCGATATGCTGTGTACCCACTAAATTTTCACCTAAGTAATTGTTGATTCTGCGGGCATATTTTTTAAGGATTTCTTCTTTTGGCTGTTTAAAGAAATTTTGGTTAAAATCTTCAATAATGTATTTTTTAATAAAGTACTGCAAGCCAAAAAGCACCACATGATTTACATTTTCAAGCCTGCATTTTCTGGGTGTCCAATTGGAGTAAACCAATGTGGTATTTTCAGGGTATTGCCTGCGGTGATCTACCTTGTATCCGTCTGTTAATAATAATGGGTTCATCGTTTTTATATTTATAGTTAAATGTTATTTCTTCCTTTTTCGTTTGGATAAAGACTTTGTAAAGTATCACTCTGCCAAAATGCCTTTGTTTTGATATCCAAACAGGTCAATTTTCCGGTAAATGCAGCACCGGTATCAATATTCCATACATTACAGCCCTGCATAGGTACATCAACATGGTAATAAAGTGTTGGTGTATGGCCAATATAGATTTCGTGATAAAGCAATAACCGTTTAGGATAAATTGCCGAATCTTTTTTAATCCGGCTATCCATCGTCAATGCCATTTCCCAAAGCGTCCTGTCCCACGAATAATTGGACGAATAACGTTCTTTTTCCGGCCCATGCATGGAAGAGAACCCGGCATGGATAAAGAGGTTGTTATCTTCATCTATGTGGTAATCTTTCATTCGTTTAAAGAAACTTAAATGTTCTTTTTTGAGCTGATCGGACAGACCGTTATAACTTTCGATGGTTAATTTACCCCCGTGTACAAACCAAACCTCATCTATGATTCCTTTTTCGAGCCAATCGATACACCAGGCATCGTGATTGCCTTTGATAAAGATGCATTGATGGCTATTTTCCAGTTTCATGAGATAATCGATTACTTGCGCCGATTCGCTCCAGCCATCTACATAATCACCCAGAAAAATCAGTTTATCATCCGTTGATATTTCTGCACGTTCAAATAGTTGAATTAAACCGCTTAATCCACCGTGTATATCACCTATGACTAATGTTCTGTCCATTTTTAAAACGTTATAAACTCAGCAGGCACAACAGCTGTAAGCCACACATTGTTATCTGATAAATAAAATTTATATCCGGCCCTGTGCATGGCGCCGCTATTTATAGTAAGTATAACCGGTTTTCCCCTCCTACTACCTACTTTGTTGGCCGTTTCTCTATCGGCGCTTAAATGCACATGTTGCCTGCTCATTTTTTGTAAGCCATGCGTTTTAATATCCGACAGGAACTTTTCTACTGTACCATGAAAGAGATATTCTAGCGGTTCTGCTTCATCAAGGTTTAATTCGGTTGAAATAGAATGTCCCTGATTAGCCCTGATCCTGGTTTTATCTTCGTTGAAGGCAAATCGTTTTTTGTCGTTATTTTCAACAATGTAATCAAGCAGTTCAAAATCTATTCGTCTCTCATAAAGATCAAATTTGGCAATTAGCTCATCTACATCTGCCCAGCCATTCTGGTCAAGCTCTAAACCTATAGTTTCAGGCGAATGCCTCAAAATATAGCTTAAAAGCTTACTGATGCCTTTCGTTATTTTATTGTCCATGAGCGTATTCATCCAAGATCTTCAACTTTTTATTAATTGCCACATCACTAAATGTGAAAGGCTTTTCTGCTGGTAGCATTAAATTTTCCAGTTGACCGTTTTGAACAAAACTATACTGCTCCTTTACGAATTGACTGATATCCTCAATTAATAAAATATCATCTTTTGCAAAAGATTTGATAAAGTTATCCTTCAATCCGATCTGAATTGCCCTTCTTTCTTGTTTTGCACCATGCGGGTCGTGATCTGGATCCCACTGCAACCTGATGTCAGAACTTTCTAATTCATTTCTCCATTCGTCATGAGAAATGTCTTCCGTTTGATCATAGGAAGTGTAAACCGCATGTTGCAGGTAAGTGTGGAACGCAGATTTTTTAAGATGTATTGCCAGGATGATTTCTTGCCCCGTTTTTGTTCCCCAGCCACTTCTGTACATCATCCATAAAAAATTAGGCTTAATCCATGTCATCCGGTTAAAACTGAACGCACCTCCAAAAAATTGATTTTTGACTGCAAATTCAGCTATTTCTTTTTTGTAAGCCTGATAAACGATTATTTTTTCGTCATCATACTGGGCCATAATATGGCATCCTGATTTTGGCCATTGTAATATCTGTTCTGTATATTTTTTTACTGTTATTTTCATTTTGTAATTCTGTTAACATCTCATCTCATTTGTTAATGCGATTGAGCCTTTCTTCATAGAGCAGGTAATTCTCCTCGTCGAAACAAACGAAGATTACTTTTTCTATCTTTTCTTTTTCAGCGAAATTGTTTACCGTGGCAATGGCGATAGCTGCTGCTTTATCTTTAGGAAAATGATAAATCCCTGTGCTGATGTTAGGGAAAGCAATAACCTTAGCACCATTTTCGACCGCGAGGATTAAACTATTGCGGTAACAATCGGCCAGTAAAGTATTATTTTTTTCACTTTCTCCATTCCATACCGGGCCAACCGTATGGATTACATATTTTGCAGGTAAATTACCTGCCGTTGTAATTACAGCATTGCCTGTTTCGCATTTCCCCTGTTTATCTCTGATGGCTACACACGCCTCCAAGATGGCTTTGCCACCCTTTCTGTGAATGGCACCATCAACCCCACCACCACCGAGCAAGGAACTGTTTGCCGCATTCACAATGGCATCGGCTTTAATTTCTGTAATATCGGCTTTGATTAGTTCTAAAATCATTTTTTAAATTCTTATTAATAAACTATCCCATCATAAATGCCATGATCTTCTAAAATTCGGGACCAAGCTTCTTTCTGAGATAGACCCTGAAATAAATTCAGGGTGACGGATGTAAGAGTGAGGTTAATAAACCTAATTCCTGGATATCTCATCCCTTACTTCCATCAATGCAAAACCCAACAGATTTAAACCTTTCCAACTTGCTGGAATTGAAGCATCTGAATGATCCTCTGCCAAACCGATTCCCCAAATGGCATCAACCGGACTGGCTTCAACCAGAATTTTTCCTTTGGTTTGCAAAAGGAATGATTTCAATGCTTCATGTTGAGAAAACTTAAGCAGGTTCCCCTGTTTTACAATTTCATATTTATGTGCATCCCATTTTTCGACATCAAAACTCTTGATCTGTCTACCCAGATCTTTTACATCTTTCGGCGATTCTTTTGTTAATACTTTTTCAAAAATCTCCCGATCATTAAACAACAAAGCTTTTTTTGCCATCATGTAATGCTCGGCTGTATGATAAGTGATGTCATTTTCCACAAACGGAGATGGCCACCATTGGCTTAAACAAGTTTTAATGATTGAGCCATCCTGGCTCCTTTGGTGCCCCCAGAACATTAAAGAGTCGACCTTTTTTTCACCTTGTGTTTTCAGCAACCAATTTATATTATACTTCATAACAAACTAATTTTTATTGCTCTCCACTAACTTTTTAAGCTTATCAATTACTGCATCAACAAGTTCATCAAATGTTTTATACTGGTCGATCCCTTTCCTTCGACAAACAATATCGATATTTCCTTTTCTCCAAAATCCCTCTTCACAACAAACCATTAATTTGCCAGAATCGGCAAACAAACCCAACTCCATCATCGAAATGGGCGATTTTGAATTGCCTTCAAGGAACAATAAAATCACATCCGCATTTTCCATCGCATCCAACTCCCAGTTCACCTGCTCGCTGAATGGTTCATTTTCAATGGTCTGTGTCCAGGTGTGATCCCAGGATGCTCTGCGTGGATTGAAAACAATTACATCATCTAAGGTTTCTTCGGTGCTTGCCTTATTGATAAATTTTTGTTGCCAATCAATCGAATTGCCCATATCAATGGTTCCGGCCAGAAATACCGAAACATCGGAAGGTGTAATAACCTGTGGAGGAAGTATCGTTTTCATCTTATTTTTATAAAATATCTGCCAATTTGATCTGTGTTACCCCTTCATGATCAACCTCTTTGATAGAATCTGTTGTAAAAATCTGTTCAAAATATTTGCCTAATTCATCAAAACCTTTGCTAAAAATACCATGACTAATCGCCAGATATAATTTCCCTGCATTTTTCGTTTTTAGCGCTTCTGCCAAACCGATAAATGTACCACCACCGTCGCAGATGTCATCTACAATCAGGCAATCTGCACCTTCAAGATCATCGGCATATACTTTAAATCCTGAAAGCTTGCCTGTTTTTACATCCCTGCTTTTTGAGCATTCTACCACCTCTGCCCCACCTAAAAATTCGGACACCTTATAAATTTTCTTTAAGGCACCACCATCAGGAGAAATGAGTTTGACTTCAGTTCCAATGTTTTCAATTACTTGTTTTATAAATTCGTGGTTCGAAACTGTCACACAGTTGTTGAGCAAGGCTGGGGTTACTTCACTATGTGGATCGAAAACGGTAACACTTGCCAAAGCCATGGCATTAATGATATCGGCATAAACCTTCACCGATAAGGGTTCGCCTGGAATCATCACCCGGTCTTGCCTTGCCGCAGGAAAATAGGGAATAAAAAGATTGATTTCTTTTACACCCATCCTTCTCAAGGCATCAACTGTGATACAGATCATACCTAAATCATTGAAGGAATTTATTCTTTGCGTAATGGTAACCGGAGCAGCAACATTAAAATTATTTGAAATTTTAATGTGTGGTTCGCCACCTGCAAATAAAAAAGATTTGTATTCAATTAAGTTATTTTCGCCTAGCGGAGTAAAACTTGGATCTAGATTTAACATATATTTGCGTATTATTTACACAAATATAAAAATCATTTTTAGAATGCAAAGAATAATTTGTGTTTATTTTACGCAAACCTAATGTCAAATTGGAAATTTTCCTTTACAAGCTGGTTATATTTTGGCTTATCGAAGGTAAAAAGTTTACCTGGACGACCACTAGCGCCCATTTTAACCACTTTATCAGTTTCTGTAACAATTCCAAAACTTAATATTTTTTTTCTGAAATTTCTTCGGTCAATATCCCTTTCTAAAATGGAGCAATATAGGTTCTCCAAATCCGAAAACAGAAATTCATGATCCAACAGATCAAAACCAATGGGCTGATAAGTGAGTTTGCTTTTTAAACGTTGATGGGCCAGACTAACCATTTCATTGTGATCATAGCCTAATTCCGGAATTTGAGCAACCGGAAACCATTTTGCGTCTTTGGCATCGGTATCCGCCTTTAATACAAAGTTTTTAGGATTAACCAGGGCAAAATACGCAACAGAAATTACCCTAAACCGATCATCTCGATTGATGTCATCACCAAAAGTACCCAGCTGCTCAAGATAATTTACCGTGATACCAGCCTCCTCTTTAAGTTCGCGCTCTACTGCCTTAAGCAAAGGCTCATCATTTAAAATAAATCCGCCTGGTAAAACCCATCTATCGGCCAGTTTGCCAAATCGCTGTTGAACCGCCAGCACATAAAGCGTTCCCTTTTCGTAGCCAAAAACAATGGCATCAACAGCAATTTTGATATTTTGATCGATCATCTATTAATTTGTGTTAAAACAACACAAAGTTAATTTTTTTAATGAATAAGATCGAAATAGCACACTAAATTCTATCTGAACTTTTTCATTGCTGTCCAAAGTTTTTCATCCATGCCATATACATCAGGCCTGTATTCTATCCTGTCATTTTGCGACCAGGCCGTAATATAAGTGATGATTAATGGCACAGCTTTCTTTGGGCCGAACCAGGCCGGTTTCAATTGAAAAGCTTTAGTGGTATCTGCCTTTTGTGCCATGCGTTTTTTATACCATTTTACATGGGTACTATCAATTGGCGGTAAATCAACCTCTGCCCTAAGCTTATCATAAGTATAAGCATCTTTCACTAAAAGTTCGGCAAATTCAAGTGGTTTTTCGATACGTACACACCCATGACTAATGGCCCGGTTGGTGAGGTTAAATCCGTTCTTGTTATTGGTATCGTGCAAATAAATACTCGAGCTGTTATCGAAGATAAATTTGAATTTCCCTAAGGCGTTACCGCCACCCGAACCCTGCTTAAATTTGAAGGGCAATTTATCTCTCGAATACTTATTCCAATTGATGGTATCTGGCTCTCCAATCAGCTTATCTTTGTAGTACACTTTGATGTTACTATTCGATAAATAAAAAGGATCTTTTCGTGCCATCCAATAGATCTCACTTTGTGCAATACTAACCGGAATATTCCATATCGGATTGGCCTGAATCGAATTGATTTTACTAAACAATAAAGGCGTTTCATGGTTCTTCGGTTTGTCGTCTAAATTGCCCGATTTTGCGAAAGCTTTTAACTTCTCTTCATAACCCTCTTCGCGTTTGCCGCCAACACAAACTTTCATAGAAATTACGGTATCCAATTTATCCAACCAGGTTAACCTAAAATCGGGAATATTCACCTGTACATAGTTGCCTCCGGTCTCCGGCATTTTCCAGCGGAAGCGTTCCATATTCAACAGTAAAATCCGTTTTTCGTTTTCCGTGTTTGCCCCTAAATACGCTGCCTGCAAAGCTTTATACTGAAGCGATTTTGGCTGAACAGCTCTTAAGGTATCCACTAGACTTTTACTATTCAAAAGATTGTTCATTCCTGCGCTATCCGGACGCCTAATTTTAATATAATAGCGAGAAAAAATAGTGCGCGGATTTACCACCCCGTATTTAAGATAATTATTATAGTTTAAATAGGCATTTGCAGATAACAGCTCAAGCTTGGCAATCACAGGATAACTTTCTTCTACCTTTTTAAATTTATTGGCGCTTAACGCTTCTAATAAACCTTTAATCTCTTCTCCCTTAAAGAGTTTTGGATTTAATCCATGCACTTTACTTTGTTCTAAATAGCTTACTAACGAATCTAATTCCCCATTGATATAAAACTGCGTAACCAATTTAGGCTCAGCATAATGATGTGCATAAAATGTTTTGATTGTTTTAGGATTAACGAATTTACCCGAAAGACTGTCCATTGTTTTCACAAAAATGCTGTCGTAAGCTACAGTATCAAAATCTTTATAGATCTTATTTTTAAAATGTTCAGAAAGCACTTTTCCAATCTCGGGTGGGCTTTTAAACCATCCACAGGCAGAAATGAACAAAATAATGGGCAGGATTAGAAAGCGAAACTTTTTCAAACAAGTAAAATTTTAATACAAAATAAGGGTTATTGGCAATAAAAACAGCATAATGGCAAATTAAGTGCCATTATTTTTTGTTTTACCATTTCAAACGCTATATTTGCCAGCGCTTATCAGCTAACGTATTGATACTGGCAGAAATAATTTATGAATTTAACTTTGAACCATCACTTACATCTACACCATCGCCGATAGGCGATATGATATGTTTGTTTTGTACTTCAAAACTTTTTTCCGTAAAATAATTTCCTGTTCACTCTATATTCAATACTTTGAAAACACTTAAAATCGCTATCCAGAAGTCGGGTAGGTTAAACGAAAAATCTGTAGAAATACTTAAAAACTGTGGTTTATCTTTCGAAAACTACAAAAGTTCCCTGATCTCAACTGTTACCAATTTCCCTTTAGAAATTCTTTTCCTCCGTGATGATGATATTCCGGAATACGTACAGGATGGCATTGCCGATCTGGGTATCGTTGGCGAAAATGTGATTGTAGAAACCAAAGCCGAGGTTGACTATCTGCAAAAGTTAGGCTTTGGAAAATGTACTTTAAAAATCGCCGTTCAGGCCACGAGTAACATCCAAAACCTGGATGAATTAAATGGTAAAGCCATCGCTACTTCTTACCCGGTAATCCTCGAAAAATTCTTACAGGAAAAAGGTATCAAATCGGATATCAGAACGATTTCAGGATCGGTAGAAATTGGTCCGGGTTTAGGCCTAAGTGACGCGATTTTTGATATCGTATCAACAGGCGGAACATTAAAGAGCAACGGACTAAAACCTTTCGCCGATGTGATGCAATCGGAAGCCGTTTTAATCGGAAACAAATCCATAGCAGACAATCCTGAAGTGGCCGAATTGCTCCAACGCATCCGCTCCGTGCTCAGCGCAAAATCCAATAAATATGTGGTGCTCAATGTATCAAAAGATAACCTTCAAAAAGTAGTGGATTTACTTCCAGGCGTGAAAAGCCCGACAGTAGTTCCACTCTTCGAACCGAACTGGGTTGCTGTTCACTCTGTAATTGCGGAGGAGGATTTTTGGGATAAAATAAACAGTTTAAAAGCAGCAGGCGCTGAAGGCATCTTGGTGATGCCAATTGAGAAAATAATCAGGTAAAATCGTTTAAACAGACATTAACTATTAGTTAATTTAAAATCATAAAACATTGAAAATCTACAATTATACAGATTTATCTAAATCAAAAATTGAAGAACTGTGTTCAAGACAGATTGAAGACGATAAACTGATCGAAGAACGGGTAGCCGACATCATCAATACGGTAAAAAATGA
This sequence comes from Pedobacter humicola, assembly GCF_056490705.1. NCBI lineage: Bacteria > Pseudomonadati > Bacteroidota > Sphingobacteriia > Sphingobacteriales > Sphingobacteriaceae > Pedobacter > Pedobacter humicola. The sequence goes on from NZ_JBWJIG010000006.1 coordinate 181,847, forward strand.
TGGCGATCAGGCGCTCTTAAACTTCGCAAAAGCATTTGATAAAGTTGATCTGGAAAAGCTTTTTTTAGATGCTGAAGAATTAAAAGCGATTGCGGCTACCATTCCAGCTGAAGCAAAAAAAGCAATTGATACGGCTTATCAGAATATCAAAAATTTTCACCAGTCGCAATTAAGAAACGAAGATAAAATCGAAACCATGCCTGGTGTTATTTGCTGGCGCGAATCGAGGGCTATCGAAAAAGTTGGACTTTACATTCCCGGCGGAACCGCAGTTTTGCCAAGCACTTTTTTAATGCTTGCTACACCTGCAATCATAGCAGGTTGCAAAGAAATCGTAGTTTGTTCTCCGCCACAAAGTGATGGCAAGACCAATTGTTATCTGGCATACTGTGCTGTGCTATTGGGTATCGAAAAAGTATTCCTGATAGGTGGTGCGCAAGCTGTTGCGGCAATGGCCTTCGGAACTGAAAGCGTGCCACAGGTATACAAGATCTTCGGCCCGGGTAACCGCTATGTAACTACGGCAAAAACAATGGTCCAAAACAAAGTGGCCATTGATATGCCTGCAGGTCCATCGGAGGTGCTGATCATCGCTGATGAGACTGCCAATCCGTCATTTGTTGGTGCAGATTTACTGGCCCAAGCTGAACATGGAACTGATAGTCAGGCCATTTTGGTGGCTACTTCTGATCGAATCATTGCAGAAACGCTAAAAGAAGTTCAAAATCAGCTTGCTATCTTACCCAGAAAGGATATTGCAGCCAAAGCAATCGCCAATTCTTATGCTGTACTAGCTGAAAATCTGGAACAAGCAATGCAGTTTTCGAATGAATATGCTCCAGAGCACTTAATATTGGCTACCGAGCAATTTCAGAGTCTTATTCCATTGATTATAAATGCAGGATCGGTGTTCTTAGGCAATTTTACACCAGAAAGTGTTGGCGATTACGCCTCCGGAACCAACCATACTTTACCAACCAGCGGCTTTGCAAAGGCTTATTCAGGCGTATCAACGGATGCTTTTCTGAAAAAAATCACCTTTCAGCATTTATCCCGCGAAGGCTTAAACAACATTGGAAACACCGTTGAAATCCTCGCAGAAGCAGAAGGCCTGGATGCACATAAAAATGCAATTAGTATTAGACTTAATAATTAAATTAGATAAACACCTTCATGATACGTCATGCTGAATTATTTCAGCATCTATATACACAAAAAGACCCTGAAATAAATCCGATAGCTATCGGATCAGGGTGACGAATAAAAATATAACAATGGACATTAACGATTTAGTAAGAGAAAATATAAAAAACCTTCGCCCCTACTCCACCGCGAGGGATGAATTTAAAGGTCAGGCATCCGTATTTTTGGATGCAAACGAGAACAGTTATGGTTCGCCATTACCGGCAAATTATAACCGCTATCCTGACCCATTGCAGCTCGATTTAAAAGACGCGATCAGCAAAATAAAAGGTGTACCCATTGAGAATACTTTTTTGGGAAATGGTAGCGATGAAGCAATAGATTTATTGTTCCGCGCTTTTTGTAACCCTGGAAAAGATAACGTAATTGTACTGCCTCCAACTTACGGAATGTACGAAGTTTCGGCTAACATAAATGATGTAGAAATACGTAAAGTGAGCCTGCTTTCAAACTTCCAACTGGACATGGAAAAGATCGCCGAAACAATTGATAAAAACACCAAATTAATCTTCATTTGTTCGCCAAATAATCCAACTGGAAATTCGATAAACCGTGAAGATATCGAGACCATTTTAGCCAACTTTAATGGCATCGTTGTAGTGGATGAAGCTTACATTAATTACGCCCGTCAGAAGACCTTTATTCAGGAGTTGACCGAGTACGGAAACCTGGTTGTTCTGCAAACTTTTTCGAAGGCCTGGGGCCTTGCCGCTTTACGTTTGGGCATGGCTTTTTCTTCTACAAAAGTGATCGATGTTTTGAACAAAATAAAGCCACCTTACAACATCAATCAGGCTACTCAGGATTTAGCTTTCGAAGCCTTAAAAAATATCGCACAGGTGAACGATTGGATCAAAGAATCGGTATCGGAAAGACAACGTTTATCGATTGCTTTAAACAATATCAATGCAGTAACAAAAGTGTATCCATCTGATGCCAATTTTATCCTTGTAGAAGTTACCGATGCCTTAAAAATTTACGACACTTTGGTAGATCAGGGCATCATTGTACGCGATCGTTCTAAAGTAACTTTATGTGAAGGTTGTTTACGGATTACGGTGGGTACAAAAGAAGAAAACAATCAACTACTACAAATATTAAGTACCATCATTCCTTAAAGGAATTTCAACTCAAAAAGCTATATTAAATTATGGAACAAAATATAAACACTCCAATGCCTGTTCCCCCTTCAGGGGGCCAGGGGGTGAAAGTATTATTTATAGACCGCGATGGTACGTTAAATATCGAGCCTGATGATGAACAGGTAGATAGTTTTGCAAAGCTTAAATTCTATCCGCGCTCTTTATATTATTTATCGAAAATTGCGGCCGAATTAGATTACGAACTGGTGATGGTGACCAATCAGGATGGATTGGGAACATTGTCAAATCCCGAAGAAAATTTCTGGCCGATCCACAATTTTATGTTGGATACTTTTGAAGGTGAAGGTGTTCATTTTAGCGAGATTGTGATTGACAGAACTTTTGCAAAAGACAATGCCCCTACCCGTAAGCCGGGCACAGCTTTATTGACAAAATATTTCAGTGAGGATTACGATCTGAAAAACTCTTTTGTAATCGGTGATCGTTTAAATGATGTGGTTTTGGCTAAAAATCTTGGGGCTAAAGCCATCTTTCTCCGCCAGAATGATGCGTTGGGTTCTACAGAAGCATTAGACAAACATGAAACGCTGTTAGACATTATCATTTTAGAAACCAAGAAATGGGAAGATATCTACAACCTGTTAAAAGCAGGAAGCAGAAAAATTCACCACGAACGCAAAACCAATGAAACCGATATTACCATCAACCTTGACTTGGACGGAACGGGGAAAGCCAAAATTGAAACAGGTTTAAACTTTTTCGATCACATGCTCGATCAGATTGCGCGCCATGGAAGTGTAGATTTGGAAGTAATCGCCAAAGGCGATTTACATATCGACGAACACCACACCATAGAAGATACCGGTATTGCCCTGGGCGAAGCTTTTGCCAAAGGTTTGGGCAATAAACTAGGCATCGAAAGGTATGGTTTTTGCTTACCAATGGACGATTGCCTGGCTCAGGTTGCCATTGATTTTGGCGGAAGAAACTGGATTGTTTGGGATGCTGAATTTAAACGCGAGAAAGTTGGTGATATGCCAACAGAGATGTTTTACCATTTCTTTAAGTCGTTCAGCGATGCGGCAAAATGCAATTTAAACGTAAAGGCAGAAGGTGATAACGAGCATCATAAAATTGAAGCTATTTTCAAAGCATTTGCTAAAGCCATTAAAATGGCCATTAAACGTGATGCAGAAAAAATGGTATTGCCAAGTACAAAGGGGATGTTGTAACCCCCGGCCCCTAAAGGGGAGCAGATAGCAAATTGATATTAAGATAAATTCGTTATACACAATAACATGAACGATAAAAATTCAAAGTCCCCTTCAGGGGATTTAGGGGTTGGAATAGTAAATTACGGAGCAGGTAACATCTTCTCCCTTACCGCAGCTCTAGATCGCTTGAACGTAACTTACGGTATGGTAAATACAGAAAACGACCTCGAAAAATATAGCCATATCATCATCCCTGGTGTTGGCCACGCAGGCGCTGCGATGGAAAAACTAAAGGGAACTGGCTTGGTTGAAGCCATTAAAAAACTGACAAAACCCGTTCTTGGCATTTGTGTCGGCATGCAGCTGATTACCGAACACTCAGAAGAGGGCGATGCAGCACTGTTGAATATTGTTCCGGTGAAAACCAAAAAATTCGATAAGTCGTTGAATATCAAAATACCGCACATGGGTTGGAACGCGGTTAGCCCAAAAAACAATTCGTTATTTGAAGGTGTTGAAGATAATACACAATTTTACTTTGTGCATTCGTACTTTATTGAATATAACCCTACTTTTGACATCGCATCTGCTAATTATGGTTTAAAGTTTTCGGCAGCTGTACAAAAAGACAATTTTTACGGCGTGCAATTCCACCCCGAAAAATCGGGAAAAGCCGGCGAACTAGTATTAAAAAATTTTTCAAACTTAAGCTTATAAAATGTACATAATACCTGCTATTGATATTTTGGATGGAAAAGTGGTCCGTCTTCGTGAAGGCGATTACAACCAAAAAACGGAATACGATGTTTCTATCCCTGATATGATAGAAAAATACCGTTCAAATGGTACCGACTTTATTCATATTATCGATTTAAACGGAGCTAAAGGTGATTTTAGCAATCAGAAAACACTTTTCGAAATCATCAAAAAAACGGAAATGAAAGTGCAGTATGGCGGTGGGATCAGAACTATTGAGCAGGTGACCAATTTGCTTGATGCCGGGATTCACCGCGTAATTGTAGGTACCCAGGCCATTACCAATCCTGATTTCTTACCTCAATTAAGCGAAGCTTTTGCTAAAAAAGACGATTACGCTAACCGCATTGTAATTGCAATAGATGTTTTAGATGAAGTCATTAAATATTCGGGCTGGATGGAAAGTTCACCGATTAAACTGATGGATTATGTTGACAAATGTCTTTCATTAGGCTTTTTCCGTTTCTTGTGCACCGATATCAGCAAGGATGGAAAATTAGGTGGTGCAGCCATTGATCTATACGAAAAACTGCTTGAACATTCGCCTATGATCAAACTGATCGCTTCAGGCGGCGTAAGCTCAATGCAGGATATTTACGACCTCGCCAAATACCCGATCAGAAGTGTAGTGGTTGGAAAAGCAATTTACGAAGACCGCATTACGATTGAAGAGATTAAAGAGTGGAATTTGAAGGCCTTGTCTAGTATCTAACCCCCCAGCCCCCTGAAGGGGGGGAGCCAATAGCATCAATAAAAGATGAACTACGAAATGTACGAGGACGATTTTGATTTTTTACAAATCAATGAGCCCAATATGTTTTATGGTGCATCAAATATGATTTTTGAAAATGCTAAGCACCTAAGGAACAATGTTACTGAAGCAGAAAATTTGCTATGGCAGGTCATCAGTAATAAGCAATTAGGAGTAAAATTTAGAAGACAACATCCCATTTCATATTTTATCGCTGACTTTTACTCTCATGAAGCAAAATTAATTATCGAATTAGATGGAAGTATTCACAACCAACCTGAGGTTATTAATAATGATATCGAAAGACAAAAAGCTCTCGAGGAATTTGGGATTAAAGTAATTAGATTTAAGAATACTGAACTTTACAATAATTTAGACTCAGTTTTGGAAAAGATAAAAGAAGCCATACAGGCTAAGCAATTTGCATCTCCCCCTTTAGGGGGCGGGGGGCTTAGTAAGAGAATTATCCCTTGTTTAGACGTTAAAGACGGTCGCACGGTAAAAGGTGTAAACTTTGTTGATTTACGCGATGCTGGTGATCCGGTTGAGCTGGCGGCCCAATATGCACAACAAGGTGCCGACGAATTGGTTTTCCTGGACATCACAGCTACACACGAACGTCGGAAAACGATGATCGAAATGGTTAAATCTGTTGCAAGGCAATTGAATATTCCTTTTACCATTGGTGGCGGGATAACAGAAATTGCCGATGCCGAAGCCTTATTAAATGCTGGCGCAGATAAAATCAGTATCAATTCGGCAGCTGTTCGTAATCCTAAGCTAATAGAAGACCTCGCTAAAACTTTCGGTGTGCAGTTTGTGGTTTTGGCAGTCGATACTAAATATGTAAATGGTAAAAACATGGTCCATTTAAACGGGGGCAGGTTAATAACCGAACTGGAAACTGAAACCTGGATTAAACAAGCTGAAGATTTAGGTGCAGGAGAAATTTTATTAACCTCTATGGATCATGATGGTACTAAGGCGGGTTTTGATTGTGGATTGCTGGCTAAAGTAAACCAGATGATCAATATCCCGATTATTGCATCGGGTGGTGCAGGAAATATGGAACATTTTACCGAGGTTTTTCAGAAAGCCAATGTTGATGCGGCACTTGCTGCTTCAGTGTTTCATTATGGCGAAATCCTGATCCCTGATTTAAAACAAGAATTAAAAAGGAATAACATTCCGGTAAGAATATAAACCCCTAAATCCCCTAAAGGGGACTTTACCTTGTAATATGGTAATGGATAAAATAAGATAATAAATGATTGAAAAAAAAATAGACGTTAGCCAAGTTGACTTTGGTAAAACTCCCCCTTCAGGGGGATGGGGGGTTCCGGTAATTATCCAGGATTATAAAACTTTGGAGGTTTTAATGCTTGGCTATATGAATGCTGAGGCATTGGAAAAAACACAAGCTGAAGGCAAAGTAACTTTCTTTTCGCGCTCAAAAAACCGTCTTTGGACAAAAGGCGAAACCAGCAATAACTTTTTGTTTGTAAAAGAACTTTTTGTGGATTGTGATAATGATACCATTCTGATCAAAGCCGATGCCGTTGGCCCAACCTGCCATACCGGTAGCCGCAGCTGTTTTAAAACGGATTTTAACCAGAATTTCATTTTCGAACTCGAAAATATCATTAACGACCGATATGAAAACCCGGTTGAAGGGTCGTATATCAACAAAATGCGTAGTAAAGGCCTTAATAAAATAGCCCAAAAAGTTGGTGAGGAAGGTGTGGAAACCGTAATTGCTGCTTTAGCCGAAACTGAAGAAGAATTAATTGGAGAAGCATCAGATCTTGTTTTCCACCTTTTATTCTTATTAAAAGAAAAAGGCTTATCTATTCAGGATATTGCCAAAAATTTAGAGAAAAGACATCAGTAAAGGTAGAGGGCTGGAAGGTTGAGGGCGTAAGGTTTTAAGTTCCTTCTTTAATTTTAAACCAAAAAGTAAAAGATACAATTAGTTTTAAAAATGCTATATAAAATTAATACGATTATAAAGTCGAAGATTTTGATCTGGCATTTTTTATTAATTTTTATTGGGTCCTTTTTTATCTGTTCGTTATTATATTGGTTAATTATTCCAATTATATTCCGGATGGCTTTAGGAGAAAGTGCAGAGTCAGATAGAATTGCAAGTTTACCATTCAATATGTTTATCGGAGAATGGGGAGCATTAGTATTAATTATTTTCCTAAGTATTATTTTAACATTCATAAACGTAAGGAAACTGAATTTCAGAAGGGCAAAATCTTATTTATTAGCAGGAGTAACTATTTCGATATTATATTTATTTAGAATTCAGATTGGTGTTTTTTTAATTGAGATTTTTCAGTAATATGGCTTAATATATATAGTAATGATTTAAAAATTTACAATTTCAAAGAAATATTCCCACCTCTTGATTCTATCTTCGCATACAGAAAAGCTATAACTTAATTTTGCATTTAATAACAGATATCAAAGGTAGAAAGCTGAAAGATTAAGGATACAACTGTCCTTCCCTCCTTTCAACCCTCAACCTTCCAACCTCCGCACCATGCTCAAATACCTACAAACCCTTCCCGGACACCAAAATCCAGTATATGCCTTAGCCAATTCGGATGAGGAAGGTATATTTTTTAGCGCAGGGAACGATAAGGGTGTTGTAGAGTGGTCATTACATACCATGGCTTTTGTAAAGGTTAAAATGCCTGTACAGAGTTCCGTATATAGCTTGCATGATTACAATAACCAACTTTTTATTGGAGAGCGCAGCGGCGCTTTCAGTGTATACGATTTAAAAGAAGAAAAGGTAATTGCCAGAATAAATGCCCATACCAAACCTATTTTCAACATACAAACCGTAAAAAATAAAAATGAGCTTTTAACTACAGGAGAAGACGGAAGTGTAGCGGTTTGGTCGTTGAGTGACTTTACAGAGATTTACCGCTTTCAGGTAGCTTATGATACGGTTAGGGTCATTGCAATTGCACCCAACGAAAGTGAGGTGGCTTTTGGCTGTAAAGATCATTTGATCAGGATATACAACCTCGCCGATTATAGCCTGAAACAATCATTAGATGGACATTCTTTACCTATAACCTCGTTGGCCTACCATCCTACAGGAAAATATCTGATTTCGGGAAGCAGGGATGCCCAGTTAAAAATATGGAACCTGCCTGATTATGAACTGCGGGAAACTGTGCCTGCACACATGTTTACCGTGTACGACATTGCATTTCATCCTACCCTACCCTATTTTGCTACAAGCAGTCAGGATAAAAGCATTAAACTTTGGGATGCAGAAAACTTTAAATTGTATAAAATATTAAGTCTGGAGAAAACCGGAATTGGCCATACCCATTCCATCAATAAAATCATCTGGAGCCATGATGGCAAGTACCTGATCTCTACAGGTGATGACCGGCAGGTAATGGTTTGGGAAATGGAAGGTTAGTTTTATTGTAATATCGATAAGCGATCGTCATGCTGAATTTAGTTCAGCATCTTTCCTGATATAATAAAGACCCTGAAATAATCCGATAGCTATCGGATCAGGGTGATGCTCACTTTCGCTCCTACTATTCCACAAACCTCTTGATGATTCTCAGTTTATGCGAATATTTCCCTAATTCCTTATTAAAAATACCCTGATCATCAATCGGGTCAATTTTTACTTTAGCAGAAGAATGGATAATTTCATTCGGGCTCAACATAATGCCCACGTGGGTAATCCGGCCTTCATCATTATCAAAAAAGGCAACATCGCCAGCTTTACATTCGGCCAAAAACCCAACCAGCTCACCTTGTTCGGCCTGTTGTGAAGCATCACGGTTTAATTTAATGCCCAGCATTTTAAATACGGTTTGCGTAAAACCAGAGCAATCCAAACCAAATAAGTGCCTTCCACCCCAGAGATATGGAATGTTCTGAAAAAATTTAGCTGTTTCGGTTACCTGATCATTAAAATTTACGGCACTAGTGTCGTATGTTTCGAAGTTCAGTTTGAATTTTTCCTCGCCTGCATAACAAAAACCATCTTTTAAAAAAGGAAGGTTACTGCCCGGACTTAAATGATAGGCACTGCCATCAGCCGCGGTGAGCACATTATTGAAACTTAATGGGGCAAGCAATTTGCAATCGTGCATTTCTGCAAACTGATTTTGGCTGATTGGCGCCAATTGTCTGAAATCCATCCAACCTTCGTAGCCATCATAGCCATTCTGGATCAGCCACCACCGTTCTTCTTTTTGAATAATTTCGACATGATCGCCGAACAAAAGTTGCGAAACAATTTCTGCTTTATCTGATGCATCAGCTCTTAAGGGTGCAACGGCAACCCTGCAAATACCGTATTGATTTTCCATTTGAATCTGCTCGTGAAACTATTGTAAAACTAATAAAATACATTCATTGCCTAACATTTTGCATACAAATTTGTTATTTTTATGATGATCACCTTTTAAACAACCGCACCATGGATTTTAAAAAAATATTAATTGCCGTTGACAACAGTACCTGCTCAGAAAAAGCGGCAAAAGCCGGTTACGACATGGCTGAAAAATTCGGGGCAGAAGTAGCATTGGTTAACATTATCGAACCTATCCCAGCCAATGTAAACCCCGATTTAACTTTGGCACCTGTATTTTTGGAAACCTACGATAACAGCGAAGAAAACAGCCACATCTTACTTAAAGAGATGGAAATCAAATATGGTAATGGCACCAAAACCACTTATTTGAGTATTGTTGATACTGCAGCACATGGCATTATACAGCAATCAGACGAATGGGGATCAGATTTAATCGTTATCGGCACTTACGGGCGTACCGGATTGTATCATTTTCTAATGGGGAGTGTTGCAGAACACGTGGCAAGGAAATCAGCCTGTCCGGTTTTGATAATCCCGAATAAATGTGACGTAGATTAGTTCACTGGTCATTCGTTCATTGGTGATTGCCAATTTTAAATTCGTTCGTCACTTGTTCACTAGCTACCGGGGTGTAGAAGATTTCCATGTCAATCTGTGCTTCTGTGGCGTAAAAACAAAAAATTGTGAGCTGAAAATTTACAAATTCTCCTAAACAAAAAAGTCTCACATTATGCGAGACTTTCCTAATAATATTTGATAGAGACTATCCTTCCTGGTGTAACCAGGCTTTCTTAGCCAATAATTCATCTTCTGTTTCGCGGATATCTTCGTCGTCTACACAACAATCAACCGGGCAAACTGCTGCACACTGTGGCTCATCATGGAAGCCCTTACATTCTGTACACTTATCGGACACAATGTAATAAACTTCATCCGAAACTGCTTCCTGAGCTGCATCAGCTTCAATTTGTTGATTACCAAAATCAATGATACCGTTTAAATTGGTACCATCAGAAAAACGCCATGCAGTACCGGCATCGTAAATTGCGTTGTTAGGACATTCCGGTTCGCAAGCCCCACAATTTATACACTCATCTGTTATTTTAATCGCCATGTTTTCGTCTAATTCTTTTGCTTAGTTTACCTTTGCGCTGCAAATATAATATATAATCACTTAATAATAATTCTAAATATGTCAGCATTAACTCAAGAAAAAGCAATAATCGCGTTTAACAGACTTGGCGAATTGCTTACAAACCCTACTGACATACTAGGAAATGCATTTTATAGCGCTGAAAGTACTAATGCCTGGTTTACCGCAGAAAATATAAAAAAATCAATTTTATCTTTTGCCGAGATGTTAAATGAGGCTGATCTGACTGTTTGGTTCAAATCCATCAGGTTTAGCGTTGCCCCAAAAAAGGTTGGTTTAATCCTGGCGGGCAACATTCCATTAGTGGGTTTACACGATGTTTTAAGTGTACTGGCTACGGGTAACATTGCACTGATCAAACTTTCTTCAGCGGATGATAAACTGATTAAAGCCGTGCTTGCCGAACTGATTAAAATAGAGCCCGCCTTTGAAGCGCAAATAGAATATGTAGAGCGATTAAAAGATTTTGATGCCGTTATAGCCACAGGAAGCAATAATTCATCGCGTTATTTTGATTATTATTTCAGCAAGGTACCTAACATCATCAGAAAAAACAGGAACAGCATAGCGGTTTTAGATGGTTCTGAGACATTCGAGGACATTCAAAATCTGGGTGCTGATATCTTTGATTATTTTGGCCTGGGCTGTAGAAATGTAGCTAAACTCTATTTTCCAAAAGGTTACGACATTGCAAATTTTTACGAAGGCATAGAAAGTTTCCAGCCCATTATCAACCACTTTAAATACAACAACAATTACGATTATAATAAATCTATCTATTTGGTAAACGCAGCCAAACATTATGATAATGGGTTTTTGTTATTAAAAGAAGATGAAAGCCTTACTTCACCTTTGGCAGTTCTTTTTTATGAGGAATATGATAATCTTCGAGAGGTGGAAGAAAAATTAAAGGATAAAGCAGAAAACATCCAGTGTGTGATTACTAAATCGCCATTAAGTTTTAACACTTTTGGTTTTGGCCAAAGCCAACACCCGAAACTTTGGGATTATGCGGATAATGTAAATACAGTTGAGTTTTTGAATGGGTTGAATTAATTTCAACAAATTGAATTACAGTTTTTTATTTAGATATTCGCTGAATGCCCCTTAAGCAATGCGTTATCACCCGATATTTTTAATTTTATTTCTTATCCTGTTCTGTGGCAACCGCACATCGGCCCAGTGTAACGGAACACTGGGCGATCCGATCAAAAATGAAACATTCGGATCAGGCACAAGTACTTTTGGTTCTGCTCTACCCAATGGTGTTACCAATTATACTTATGTTACAGGCTCACCAGAAGATGGGCAATACACTATAGCAAAAACCATATCCGGATTAAACGGGGGTTGGACCCAACAGATTGTAAATCATACTCCCGGCGATCCCAACGGATATATGATGGTTGTAAACGCCTCCAGTAGTCCTGGGATATTTTATCAAACCACCATAACCGACCTTTGTCCAAACACCACCTACGAATTTTCTGCCTGGATTATTAATATTTTAAGAAATACTGGGATCAAACCAAATGTTAAGTTTACGATAGAAAATAACGGTGTCGAAATTCTCCAGTTCGCAACCGAAGATATTCCACAAAATACGGGCTGGATCAAGTATGCAAAAACATTTGTTACCCCGATTAGTTTAGGTACAATCACCTTAAAAATGACCAATCAGAACCCTGGTGGAGGAGGGAACGATTTGGCTATAGACGACATTTCCTTTAGTGCCTGCGGGCCAACGCTTGTACCCTCCATAGAGGGTAACGGTACAACACTTGCACAAATTTGCGAAGGATCGAGTGCTACGTTCCATTTCAAAACTGAGGTTACCCCTGGCGTTTATCAAAATCCCAGGTACCAATGGCAGGTAAATTCGGGTAATGGCTTTACCGATTTACCCAACGAGCAAATGACAGAATTAACTGTCTCGTTCCAAAATGCAGCTAAGGGTGTATATCAATACCGTATGTTGGCAGGTGATGGCAATAACATCAACTCTCCAAATTGCAGGATAGCCGGATCACCGTTAACCCTTACGGTAAATCCATTACCGATTCCAATGGCTGAAAATTCTGGTTCCGTTTGCATTGGCGCTACAATTGAACTCAATGCATCTGGCGGAACGAGCTACCGCTGGACGGGACCAAACCAATTTACATCTACCGAAAAAAGCCCTTCCATTCCCAATGCTACCAAATTGATGGAAGGCACTTACACTGTAGAGGTTAAGGCAAACGGATGCACACAAAACGCAACAACCCATGTTGAAGTTAAAGATCCTATCATCCCGGCAACCAACATCCAAACTGCAACTATTTGCGAGGGTAAGTCCATTCAACTGGAAGCCTCGGGAGGTTCTACTTATCTTTGGCAACCATCAGCCGGATTATCAGATTCAGGGATATCCAATCCAATTGCTTCACCAACTGAGACAACCACTTATATTGTCAGGATTTCTAATGATGCATGTTTTGAAACCACACAAATCACCGTTAAGGTAAATAAAAACGCAACTGCCGATGCAGGCGCAGACCGGAAGATGTTAACCGGACAGTCAATAAATTTAAACGGTAAAGTAAGTGGCGATGATGTTAGGTATTATTGGTCACCATCCGACTATCTCGACGACCCAAACAAACTAAACCCTGTTGCGAAACCAACTGAAGACATTACCTATACCCTACACGCGATCTCAAATTCAGGCTGTACCAATGCCATCGACGAGGTTTTTATAAAAGTATATCCAAAAGTAGTGATCCCAAATACCTTTAGCCCAAATGGCGATAATGTAAACGATACCTGGAATATTCCTGCTGCTGCTACCTTTCCTAATCCCATTGTAAAGATTACCAACCGTTATGGCCAGCTCGTTTATCAAAGTACAGGTACCTTTAAGCCCTGGGATGGAAAAATGAATGGCAAAGATCTCCCTCCTGCAGTATATTATTACACCATTTATTTAAACGAAGATTTTAAAACGTACAGCGGATGGGTAATGCTGATGAGATAAAAAGGACTTCTTGCTTTCGCTTATCGTTTGGAAATGCTATTTTTGGACACAATGTATATCGTTAAAGTTAAAGGCATCGCCAAAATTCCAGATTACGTACAGTTAAGAGATGACAAGTTTACACTTTTAGCTTATTTTAGGGTAGATAGACCTGATAAATCGCTGGAAAAACTCGGACTTGGCGACAAGCAAGAATACATTATGGAAATGGTTAAAGGTCTGCCTTTCGGGCAGATTGCAAAATTAGAAATATAATATGGCAGGCAATTCAGTTATTCATTTAAGCAATGTTGATGTTTTTCAGCAGAAACATTTAGTCCTCTCCAACGTAAATTTACACATCGAAAAAGACGAATTCGTGTTCCTGATCGGACAAACAGGTTCGGGCAAGAGCAGTTTGCTTAAAATATTATATGGCGACCTCCATATTGGCAATGGCGAAGGCAATATTGCCGGTTTCGACCTTAAAAACTTAAAAGAAAGTCAGGTGCCTTTTTTACGTCGTAAATTGGGTGTGGTATTTCAGGATTTTCAATTGCTTACTGATAGAACCATCGAAAAAAACCTCGAATTTGTGCTAAAAGCAACCGGTTGGAAAGATGAGAAACTGATTAACGAGCGCGTTAAAGATGTATTGGATAAAGTGGGTTTGCGTTCTAAAATTAAAAAAATGCCCCACGAAATTTCAGGCGGTGAGCAACAGCGTATTGTGATCGCAAGAGCTTTGTTAAACGATCCGGAAATTATTCTTGCTGATGAGCCTACGGGCAATTTAGACCCTGAAACATCAGAAGAAATTGTAACCCTTTTAAAACAGATCAGCCAGGCCGGAACTGCGGTTTTAATGGCTACCCACGATTATCACATTATCCGTACTTTTCCTTCGCGCATTATTAAATGTGAGAATGGGGTTGTACATGAAGATGCCCAGATCGTATAAAAAATTCTGACATCCGTCAGCTAATCAGCCAATCTGTTCAGATAAATCCAAATAAATCTGACAGCTTGGCTGATTTCCGTTTATGGCAAAATAGTTGAGATTAACACAAAAAAATTCAGCCTAGTATTATGTTTAATAAGAAGAAAAATAACGATAAAGAAGAAAATATAATGAATCCTGAAAATACATCAGAAAATACTGCTGAGAATGTAGAGAATACTGATGCTGCTGCAAATGAAACTGAGCAGGCACCAGAATTATCTGCCGAAGAAAAATTGCAAGCGGAAGTTCAACAGCTTAACGACAAATATTTACGTTTATATGCCGAATTCGACAATTACAAGCGCCGTACCCAAAAAGAACGTGTAGAATTGTTGCAAACTGCCGGTAAAGATGTGATTGTATCGCTTTTACCTGTATTAGACGATTTCGACCGCGCTTTAAAAGCAATGGAAACTGCTGCTGATGTTGCTCCGGTTAAAGAGGGTATCTTATTGGTAAGTACAAAGCTTAAAAATACCCTGGCACAAAAAGGCCTGAAAGATGTAGAAAGCATCAATCAACCATTTAATACCGATTTCCACGAAGCCATTACCAATATTCCTGCCCCTACCGAGGAGCTTAAAGGAAAAGTGATTGATGAAGTTGAAAAAGGTTATACCTTAAATGATAATGTGATCCGCTTTTCTAAAGTAGTAGTTGGAGCATAAAAAATAATTATTGAATGATTGAATTTTGAATGATTGATATTAACGACCATTCGCTCATTCCATCACTCCATCATTCAATCATTTTAAAAAGAAGATGAGTAAAAGAGATTATTACGACGTACTGGGCGTAACCAGGGGCGCAGCTGCTGATGAGATCAAGAAAGCCTACCGCAAGATGGCGATTAAGTATCACCCGGATAAAAACCCTGGGGATAAAGCTGCTGAAGATAAATTTAAAGAAGCTGCTGAAGCTTACGAGGTTTTAAGTAGTCCGGAGAAAAAACAGCGTTACGATCAGTATGGTCATGCAGGTGTTGGTGGCGCAAGTGGCGGTGGCTACGGCGGTGGCGGCATGAACATGGACGATATTTTTAGCAATTTTGGTGATGTATTTGGTGGCCATAATCCTTTTGAAAGCTTTTTCGGTGGTGGCGGTGGTCAGCAACGCGGTGGCCGTAGGGTTGCTAAAGGTTCTAACCTGCGCATAAAAGTTAAATTAACGCTTGAGGAAATTGCACATGGCGCAGAAAAGAAAATTAAGGTTAATAAACTAATCGTTTGTAAAACCTGCGATGGCTCCGGCGCAAAAGATAAATCATCGGTTAGCACCTGTGGTACCTGTGGCGGTAGTGGCCAGGTGCGTAGGGTAACCAATACCATCTTGGGCCAGATGCAAACTGCATCTACCTGCCCTACCTGTAACGGCAGCGGTCAACAGATTACTTCTAAATGTACCGTTTGTCATGGAGACGGCGTGGTACGTGGCGAAGAAACCATTACCATCAATATCCCTGCCGGTGTGAGCGAAGGTATGCAGTTAAGCATGAGTGGAAAAGGAAATGCTGCACCTAATGGCGGTATCCCGGGCGATTTAATTATCTTAATTGAAGAAACTCCACACGAAACCTTAAAACGTGAAGGCAATAACATTGTTTACGATTTACATTTAAGCTTTGTTGATGCTGCTTTAGGGATGAGCATTGAAGTACCTACCATTGATGGTAAAGCCAAAATCAAAATCGATCCAGGTACCCAAAGCGGGAAATTATTGCGTTTAAAAGGCAAAGGTTTACCAGAGGTGAATTCTTACCATAGAGGTGATGAAATTATCCACATCAACATCTGGACACCAAAAGCTTTAAGCAGCGAAGAACGCAGCGCTTTAGAGAAATTGCGTGAATCTCCAAATTTCAAACCTCAACCAGGTAAAAACGATAAGAGTTTCTTCGAAAGAATGAAAGAATACTTCGAGTAATAAATTAAATATTAGATTGAAAAACCGGTGCCGCAAGCATCGGTTTTTTTATTTTGTAACTAACTATTTTATTGCCTGTGCTTTTTATTTTATCGCTTGTGCATTCTATTTTATTGCCTGTATTTTCTATTTTATGCACCATCGTTTTATATTATCGCATTTTCGTGTTTTATTTTAATGCGTTCGTATTTTATTTTCATGCCATCGGGTTTTATTTTCATGCCATCTGGTTTTATTTTGATGCGTTCGTGTTTTATTTTCATGCGTTCGTGTTTTATTTTCATGCCATCTGGTTTTATTTTCATGCGTTCTGGTTTTATTTTGATGCGTTCGTGTTTTGTTTTTATGCGTTCTAAACTCCATACTGGATGGGCACATCCGCCGTTCAATGCCAGTTGCACCCGTATAAAATACGGCCTATCCTGGTCGCTTGATATCAGCTCAGCACAGAATTGTCTGTTTTTGGGTTACCAAACTTGTAAAGCAGGTATTAAGCTCCACTATGGATAAACTCAATAATGCGTTCAGAAGGAACCCTATAGCATTGTCGACATTTGCATTGTATCTACTTGGTTGGGTTTCTCCGATCCTAATGGAAATTTTCTTTGAACCCGCAAAATATGAACCGTAAGTAAAACATCATCATTCACCATTTTCGGGATTTTTAATCTTATCAATTCTCTATTTAATCATTATGCTCACCATAGGTTTTGTAAACCAGAAAAATAATATTTACTTGAAACTATCAGGCTACATTGGCATTTCATTGATTATTTTTACTGCTATTTACAACAGGTAATAAACCTTTTCGCCTATCGGTCGGTGTCTAACCCGTCAACTGGATTACTAATGGAATAAGTTTGAGGAAAGCATTGCAGTACACAAACTAATGTTTGTCGGGCTATACATTATAGCTCAGAATAAACCCCGATGTAAAATCAGGAGGAGGCTGCCGCTGCCATCCTGTTTATTAACAGTGGCTGGTGCTACTATTTTAGGTAGCCGATCCAAACGCCAAATTTTGCAGCTTGCTTTAGCGCTGGCTATCCTGCCAAAAACCACAGACCTCAATAAAATAAACCTGATAGCAATGGTATTTCGCTTCACTACCCTTAATTTAGCAGCAACATTAACGAAATTTAATGGATAGCAGGGCTACAGTTACCGAAGCGCTGCGACACCTGCATTCCAAAAAAAATAAATTAAAACCTATGCGCATTGCTGTTATCGACCTTGGCACCAACACCTTCCACTTGCTTATTGCTGAAACAGAGGGAAATCAATTTAAAACTTTATACAAAACCAATGTTCCCGTTAAATTGGGTGAAGGGAGAATTAACGACAACATCATTATCCCGCCAGCCTTTGAAAGAGGTGTAAATTGCCTTAAAGACTTTAGCCAAACTATCGCCGAATACGAGGTTGATCAGGTAAGGGCTACAGCAACTTCAGCAGTAAGGAGTGCTAAAAATGGAAAAGATTTTGTAAACGCCGTAAAAGAAAAAGCAGGAATAACCATTGAAACCATTACAGGCGATGAGGAAGCTGAATTCATTTACCAGGGTGTAAAACTGAGCGGTGCCATCACCGATTTATCACTCATTATGGATATTGGCGGCGGCAGTGTAGAATTTATCCTCTGCGATACCGAAAAACTGATCTGGAAGAAGAGTTATAATATTGGTGCGGCACGTTTAATGCAACAATTCTTCCAATCTGATCCGATAAGTGACGCTGATAAAAATGCCATTTTATTCCACATTCAAAATCAACTGACTGATCTTTTCGATATCTGTGAAAAATACAGGCCACAGGTATTGATCGGATCGGCCGGAGCATTTGAAACCTTTGCGGAGCTTAGCATCAGAAAAAATAACTTAAAAACAGCTATCAATACAGTCAAAACTTTCGAATTCAACTTTGACGATTATATAGCAATCGCTGGCAAACTGCTCAACACTACACACCAGGAAAGGTTGGAGATGCCTGGAATCATTCCTTTGAGGGTAGATATGATTGTTATAGCAGCACTAATTACCAATTATGTTTTAGGACGTTGCAAAATAAACAGATTAACACTTTCCACTTATGATTTAAAAATGGGTGTTTTGGCAAGCCTGATATAAAAAATGATCCATACGGATATGGATCATCGAGAGATTAGCGTATATTAATTTAGGATTATTTCTTTTTAGGTGCCATTATGATCCGGCCCATAATCATCGGTTCGGCTTTTTTTAGTTTGAGCTCATTTTGTTTTTCTTTCGAAAAATTGAGGGTTAAAACGGCTCCAAACCGCATGCTTTCAACCATCAGTTTGTTATTTTTAACATCAAACTGATCATCTAAAGTGATTTCGTAGCGTCCATTTTTATCGGTGAGGGCAAAAAACCTGGTATCAACAATAACCAATCTTATGCCTGCAGCAGGTTTACTGTCGGCACCGATAACATAACCATATATTTTTTTGGGTACAATCGGTTTTTTATCTTCGGTTTTGTTGTGAACACTTCTGTTGTATTCAATTGGTGCTTTCAGTTGTGCTGCGCTGGCATCCATTACAAAAAGACTTATCCCAATGGCCAGCACACCAAGATACTTCATCCAGTTTCTGTTTGTTGTTGGCACAATTGCCAAATGGTAATTGAGCTGATTTAATTGACTCTGGCTTAGACGGCCACAAACAGAAGAACCCGAATTGGCCAATACACTGATGATTTCGGCATTGGTATAACCCGAGAAATCGATTACATTTTTACTGCAGGCTGTACAGAAATTAAAACCTGCTCCTTTTTCCATTTCATCCCAATTTTGTAAACAGGGTTCGGCTATGGTCACTTCGTTAATTCTCGCTTTCATCGTGCTTGTTTTTAGAGATGATGAAACTTTTTCGAGAATTCCACAAAGAGATTTAAATAAATTTTAACAGTTCGTTATAAAGCTTTTCTGTTGGCAATCCCATTACATTGGTGTATGATCCTTCAATACGTTCTACTACCACAATGCCCCACCAATCTTGTACACCATAACTTCCTGCTTTATCGAAAGGCTTATAGTGATCAATATAGAAATCGATTTCCTCCGCTGTAACCGCTTTACAGTAAACTTCTGTCCGATCGTAAAACGAATGGCTTTTATCGCCTTTAACAAGCGTTACGCCTGTAAAAACTTCGTGCCTGCTGCCTGATAATTTTTTCAACATCTCCTGGGCATGCGCCCTATCCTGAGGTTTACCTAAAATTTCTCCGTTTAATGCCACAATGGTATCGGCTGTGATTACAATTTCACCATTGGCTGTAAAGGCTTTCGCCTTTTGCTCAGAAATGTAAACGGCAATTTCTGCAGGACTTAAATCTGAAGGATAACTTTCATCCACATCTTTGAGTTCCACTTTAAAATCTAAGCCCATAAGGGTTAAGAGTTCTTGTCGGCGTGGCGATTTAGATGCTAGGATAATTGGGGGGAAATTGGCAGGCATATTTTATTTTTCTGCTAAAATAAGAAAAGCGGCATAAAGCCGCTTTTCTTATTTGATATTTTTATCAGGATTAGTTATTACCACCACCTTGTCTACGTTTTTCCATTTCGGCACGTTGTTCTTTTTGCCAGGTTTCGTAAGTTTTTTTCTGATCGTCTGTTAATACTGCAGTTACTTTTGCATCATTATCCGCACGCATTTTTTGCATTTTCTCTCTCATTGCATCTCTATCACCACCTTGCATTTCTTCGCGCATTTTTTTCATCGTTTCTGCCTGCTCAGTAAACACAGCTGTCAACTTTGTTTTTTGATCGTCAGATAGCTTTAATTTTTCGTCTAACATTTTTACCCGCTCTTCAGGTTTCATCATCATTCTGCCCTGTCCACCACCTTGTTGCTGCGCGTTAGCGAAACCAGCTATACCTAGCATTAATCCGCAAATCATCATTAGTTTTTTCATGTTGTTTTTTGTTGTTTTTGGTTGAAAATTGAGATGGTTTGAGTTAAAAAAAAATCAATGGTTTAATGGCAAAATGTAACTTAGCTGTTGCAAACCGCGTTCCGTTAATCTTTTAACAGCAGTACGGGCACGTGCGATTTAATGGTTAATTTCTGAGATACACTTTCATGCAACAGGCTTTCGAAAAAGCTATATTTTTTAGGCAAGGCGATAATCAGCTGTGCTTCTTCACTTTTTGCAAATTTAACGATCCCTTTAATGGTATCAGGATGATCTGAATAATGATAAGCCGGAGAAAAATCTTTTAACATTTCATGTAAAAAATGTTCTTCTTCCGAATCTATGGTATGACCTGAATTGATATTGAGCACCAAAAGTTCTAAAACATGTTTACTCAGGATATTTTTAAGTGCATGCATGGGGATTACTTCTTTAACCTTTTTAAAATCGCAGGCTAAAATGGCTTTACGGATCGATTGATAACCCGCCTTAGGTGGTACCACCAGAACAGGTACCGGGCTTGATTTAGAGATCTTAATGGCATTAGAACCGATATCACTTTCATCTTTTGCTTTTTTACCATTACTACCAATAATAATGAGTTCAATCTCTTCCCTGTTTACGCGATCGATGATGGATCTGAGCAATGTTTCCCTGGTTAAGGAGATCTCGATTTCCGCTTTGGAATTAATCTCAAGCATTTTTGTTTTAAGCTTTTCCAGTGCTTCTAGCCTTCTCGTAATTTCTTCAGCAATCTGTGCATCTGTGGTGATGAGCATATCAGGCGTTGGAAGAATACTCTCATATTCTGAAACATAGTAAGCGTTAAGTAAGATGATTTTTGAGTTCGTCATTGCAAAACTCAACCTGGCGGCATATTTGGCAGCATGAACTGCTGTCTTAGAAAAATCTACTGGTACAAGGTATGTGCTCATATGATTAAAATTAATATTTTTTACATTAGCTAATTAATCAATCGATTGATTAATTAGCTAATGTAAATTTCGCATATAATCCGGTTTTTTGCAAATTTCAGGAATGGAGATTTATAACGGAAACGTCATTCTGGCTTTTGCGCCTTTCTGAACTCGGTTCTACGCTCAGGATGAAAATAGAGAGGGAGGATAATTGGGAGAAACAATAATGACAAAATGCTCAATTTACAATTACCAATAAACAAATGACGAATGAACTATTTACCAGAATCGGAGGCATTCGGATTTTCATCATGCCATCTCCCCTGCACTTTCATTACTTTTTCAATAATGTCACGAACAGCAGTTTTGCCGCCATTGTAAGGAGATACGAACATAGATATCGCTTTTATTTCTTCAACGGCATCTGCCGGGCAGGTTGGAAGCCCTACAAGTTTCATTACTTTTAAATCAGGAATATCATCGCCCATGTAAAGCACCTCTCCTGCAGTAATATTTTTATCTTGAAGATACTGATTAAAAATGCTCACCTTATCTCCTGTTCCCAGGAAAACATCGGTTACGCCCAAATTGAAAAAGCGTTTCCCCATGGCAATACCATCGCCACCAGATATGATACAGATGTTATATCCCCTCTTCACAGCCAATTGCATGGCATAGCCATCTTTAATATTAAAAGTGCGCAGCGATTGACCATTGTCAGTTACCTGAATAGAGCCATCGGTAAGCACACCATCTACATCAAAAATGAAAGTGGTGATCTCTTTTAGCTTTTGGAGAAACATCTTGCGTTTAGCGTTTAGGGGTAAGCGTTTGGAGTTAACTCAAGACTGATGACTCCGAACTCAGGACTAATTATTGATTATCTCTCCACTCGTACACCCAGGCAGATTGAATTTGCTCTAAATGGCCTTCGCTGCTTTCTTCACGCGTTCCTTTAAAATTAGGCAATGATAAAACCCATTCTAAAAGTTCGGTAAAGCGGATACGGTAGATCTTAGCTTCTGAAAAGTCGTCACCGAATTTCTCATATAAAGACATCGCAATATCTTCATAATCGTTCCAGTAAAAAGGTAAAGCAAATTTATCGTTATTCATGTTGATTTGTTGTTGTAAAGTTGAATTGGTTAAGCGGTTAATTGTTAAAATCGATCAATCGACTTTGGACTGAGGACTCTAAATTCAGGACTAAACCTAGTGTCCCATAAAGTCAGACTGATCCGGAATGGTTACTTCGATATCGCCGTTAATCACCACACATTGACAGCCTAAGCGGGAAGTAATTTTCGGACGGACAGCCCTATCGATAAAATCTTCTTCTTTATCAGAGATCTCTTCGATATTATCCATGCCTTTAGTTACGTATACGTGGCAGGTACTGCAACCGCAAACGCCACCACAGTTGTGCTGTAATTCAATTCCGTTATCCAGACAAACATCTAAAACAGATTCGCCCGCTGCTATTGGCAATTCAATAGATTCGTGATCTGCTTCTTCAAAATTTATTTTTAGTTTAAAAATGCTCATAATTATTTTGCAAAAGTAATAAGCAAAAGCCGTAATAATGCTATTTCAGCGTTAATTTTATGCTATCGCTCA
The DNA here is from genome assembly GCF_056490705.1 of Pedobacter humicola. Lineage (NCBI taxonomy): Bacteria > Pseudomonadati > Bacteroidota > Sphingobacteriia > Sphingobacteriales > Sphingobacteriaceae > Pedobacter > Pedobacter humicola. Next base: position 204,783 of record NZ_JBWJIG010000006.1, read on the forward strand.
ATATTTGATAAATGTTCTGCAATTCGGGCATGTCGTTTAACATGCTCAAATGCTTATTTAAAGTGTTTTCATCCCCCCTTACTGCTGGTCCGGTTTGCACATTTCCTGGTAAATTGTCCATTACCTTATCAGCCGTTTCGGCAATTAGAGGCCTGATGATTTCGAAATCCAAACCATTCTGGTTTAAAATTTCATTTGCCAAAGCATAAAGATGATTTGGAAAATTACAGGCGAACACTGCGGCAAGATGTAATACTTTTCTTTTTTCTCCATCCAATTCATATACCTGACGGCTTATTTTAGCGGCGAGACCGCTCAAAATAGTCAACTGAACTTCGTCACCCGCTTCGATACAAAGTGGGATATTCTCAAATAAAACTTCTTTAGCTTTCGAAAAAGTTTGCAAAGGATAAAAAACACCTGCCTTTCTTACTGCTGAAGATAATGTATTGATATCCGTGGTTCCAGAAGTATGCACCACCAAACCAGTCACATTTTTCAATGATTTGGCAACAGTTTCAATGGCATCATCCTTTACTGAGATGATATATAAATCAGCGTCTTGTTTAAGATCATCCAGGTCGCTTACTGCTTCGGTTGCAATCAAATCGGCCAATAACTGTGCGTTGTTTAGATTTGGGCTATATACCTGCACGATATCTTCGCCTATAGCCTTTAAAGCCTTAGCCAGGTTTGTGGCCACATTTCCCGAACCTAATACAACAATCTTCATGCTATTATGCCCCTTTGGCTTCTTTTCTTCTTCTGAAAATTGAAAGTAAGAAACCCACAACCATTACAATGGTACCGGCCCAGTATAAATTGATGAAAGGAAATTCGATCGCCTTGAACACCACCCAGTCCTTAGCCTGTTGAGGTTTCTCAAAAATCTGAAGCTCAACTTTTTTCTCATCTGGTAAAACCCTGGAGAAACGGAATTTTAAGTCCAACTCGTCTACTTTACGTGCAAAATCGAAAGTATTATTGCCCTTTATCAAAAAGATAGGCTCTGTGTTGTAAATTTTACCAGCAGCATTAATCTCCAATGGTAAACCAACAGCATAATCACCCTGACCCAAAACTAAATCTTTTGCGGTTGGTTTTCTGTTTAAATCTTTAACCGTAACAATTCCGCTTGAGGTATGAATGGTATCCCCTACCGAAACCTTAACAATACGTGGTGCTTTATAATTTTCATCATCAGAATGACCTTCATGGTCATCGTGCGATTCCTGTTTAATTGCAGCACTGGTAATGTGCGTATACACATCGTAAGTTAAATAGTGTTTGGTATCAGGAGAAGCGATTAAGCCCATTTTCTGATTGTCCTGAGTATGCGGATGCAAGTTAAAATCTTCTTTAACCTTACCTTCTTTATCTAAAACTTTAAAATTAAGGGTATAAATCGTATTGGGTGCCACTGTGGTATCGGCTACATAGGTTACCGTGTACTTACCCATTTTCTTGGGTTCGTTTTTGTATAACATGATGTTCTCACCAGGCTTCTCCGTTTTTTCGAAATCCTTTACCGGAATAAATCTGTTCGCATTGATGGATATTGGCTTATTTGTAGCCGCCGAAATTAATGCGCCTAGTATCAGGAAGGCAAAACCTATGTGTGCAATTGCCGATCCGGCCAGTTTTGCCTTACCACCAAAAGCCTGATACAATACTGCAGCATTAGAAAGAACGGCAAACAAACAACTAAAGGTAATCAGGATGTACATGGTGTTGGTGTAAATCTCAGCTACATACACCAAGCCGGCTGTTAACACGATCGAAAAAATAATTGCAGAAACTAAACTGCTATAGAATTTCCTTGGATCTGTTCTTTTGTATTTTAAATATTGAGAAAATCCTGAAATCAGGGTAATTAAAACTGCAAAAGGGGCCTGCCATTGATTGTAATATTTTACAGCATCAATTGGGGGAGTAAACTTAGTACCGAATGCTTTATTAAATACCGGAACTGAAGTAGAAAAGATTACCTGGATACAGGCAATAGTTACAACCAAAGCACCGATAAACATCCAGAATTCGCGGGAATAGGTTTCTTCGTCTTTCGTGGTAATCGGTAATTCTTTCCACCTTACCACAATTAATGCAACTGCTAAAACCGCAAATACCACATTGTATAAGATCAAATGGCCAAACATCCCCATATCGGTAAACGAGTGAACTGAGGTATCGCCTAAAATTCCGCTTCTGGTTAAAAACGATGCATAAAGCACCAATAAGAAGCTTAAAAAAACCAATGCAATGGCCGTAAAATAAGCATGGCCGGTATTTTTATAAGCGATCATTACATGTACCGCGCCTATCAAGGTCAACCATGGAATTAATGATGCGTTCTCTACAGGATCCCAGGCCCAGAACCCGCCAAAATTTAACGCTTCATATGCCCAAAAAGAGCCCATAATAATACCTGTACCTAAAACCATCACCGCAAAAAGTGTCCATGGCATAGCAGGTTTAATCCATTCTTTATATCTTTTTTGCCACAAACCGGCGATTCCGTAGGCAAAAGGCACCACCATACTGGCAAAACCCAAAAACAAGGTTGGCGGGTGGATAACCATCCAATAGTTTTGCAATAATGGGTTTAATCCTTTACCATCGGTTATAAACTTAAGGTAGTTTTTGTAATTTTCAGGATTGGCGAAAACCACAGGTGCCTGGGCTTTTAAATCTATTGCGTCTCTTAAGAGGATAAAAGGGGAACTTCCGATACGTTCTCCAAAAATTTCTACACCCAAAAGCATAGAGGTTAAAAATACCTGCGAGAAAGCTACAACTGTCATTACCGGACTTTCCCATGATTTAGCTTTCCAGATTAACAATGCGCCGAGAAAGGATTGCCAGAAAGCCCAAAGCCAAAAACTTCCTTCCTGTCCTTCCCAAAATGCGGATATAATATAGTATACAGGAAGTTGTTTTGAAGAATGCGATTGAACGTAATAGTATTCAAAATAATGGCCAAGTACCAGATAGAACAAGATCGCCCCAATACCGATAATACTGGCAAAATTAATCAGGTATCCAATACGGCCTAAATTTCTCCAGGATTTTTCTTCTAAATTTTTATCGCGACTGGCAAAAAAATACGATATGGTTGATAGTAATGATGCACTAAATGCCAGAACAATAAAAAACTGTCCGATTTTACCTGGTAACAGGTGTTCGCCTACAAATTGAATATCCATTAAATAAATTAGTTATATTTTTTTCTCGCCGTCTTTACTTATTTCGACTTTGCCATCCTTATTAACCTCTACCAGGTTATCGTTATATTTAGAAGGGCACTTCATTAAAATTTTCGATGCGTAGAATTTGTCCTTATCCATTTTGCCGATAAGAACCAATTTTTCAGATTTTTCAAAATCCTGTGGCTTGGTACCTGCGTAGATTACCTCTCTCACCTCTCCCTTTTCATCTTTCATGTGGAACGAAAAATGGTTGGCATCTTTTACCGCATCATAATAGGTACCCTTTGATTTTTCCCAATAGCCCATAACATGCTCTTCTTTATTAGAAGTAGCTGCTTGTTTGAAATTAGAGTAGGTGTCGGTATTTGCGTTTAAGCTAAATAAAATCCCTACGGAAATTGCGATGGTAATTAATCCAATGATTGCACTTTTCTTCATGATTATACGTATTGTAAAAGCTGGCAACAAAGATAGAAAAATAGGCTTAGCAAGCATTCTTTTACATTTTTCTTGTCTTTATATTGACAATTACCTGATTTTTGAGGTGAAATATTTTCAACCAGGGCTACTATTTATAACTGATCTTAAGGAATATCTTAAATCGTTTGAAATTTCGGACTGAAATTATTAAGTTTGGCCTATCAGATCATCATTCCTTTTTACATCCCACAGTAAAACACAAACCCGATTAACATGAACTTAAAACAGTTTTATAAGCTTTTGCTATTTATCGTTTTGATCCCCGTTTTAAGCTCCTGCTTCGAAGTAATTGAAGAAATTTCGATGAAAAATGATGGTACGGGCGATGTTGTACTCACCATAAACCTGAGCCAAAGCAAAACCAAGGTTGCATCTGTTATGCTATTGGATAGTGTACAGGGCTATAAAGTGCCAAGTAAACAAAAAATTCAGCAAGAATTGAATGAAGCTGTGGCTTATTTAAAAAAATCGGAAGGCATATCGAATGTAAAAAGTACCAGCGATTTTAATAATTATATCGCAACCATCAGTTTTTCGTTTAAAGATGTTGCGAACATCAATAATATCACCAAAAACATCCTTGCCCAACAAAAAATCAAGTCGACGAACACCTCTTCTTACAGTTACAACAAAACAACGAAGACTTTTAACCGGAAATATCAGGCTGTGGGTACGGCCAAAACCGAATTCAATAAATTGAAAGCAAAAGATAAGGCGGTTTTTAACGGTGCAACCTATACCAGCATCTACCGTTTCGAATCTGTTGTAACAAGTAGCACCAATCCGGCATCAAACGTTTCGAAATCAAAAAAAGCAGTGATGTTGAAAAGCAGCATCATGGATTTAATTAATGGAAAAATTAACGTATCGAACACGATACAACTATCCAAATAAAACCATACTATCAGAAAAATCTATCTAAATGAAAAAAATTCTAATTGCTATCTCATTCTTTTTATCATATCACCTGGCGAAGGCACAGGATTTAGTTAAAAAGATTCCTTTAAATGCTTTCACAGTAGCCACCATTAAAGGCGACAATGTTTTTAAACTCATGTTTGTGAAAGATTTTAACGAATCTTTTGTGGGCAAGAAATTGCTGACCGAAACTTCGAAATCGCTTGATAAAAATTTCACCAGTATTGAAGACTTTGGCATCAACCTGGAAAAAAACATGTATTACTTTAATCAGTTGAGCGATAGTATTACCTATAACTGTTTTTTGATCCCGATAAAAGACGCTAAAAAATTTGAAAGCTTAATTGAAAACAAGGAGAAAAAATTTACCCAACAGGGTGATGTCCGCACCATGATTTTGCCTGATAGTACCAGCATTATCAAATGGAACAACAACATGCTCTATTTTGTAACAGGAAGCATCAAGGGGTCTTTCTTTGCCGACTCGGTTAAATCTGCGCGTTATGGGATTAAAGACATCAGGTTTCAAAGTGATGATGCAATGGCTGTTGATAGTACTGCCGTGGCTGTCGATTCGACATATGTAACCACAGCTGAGCCCATGGTAGAAGAAGTAGCCGCCCCATCTGTTACCAAGAACAAGGTCCAGAAAAAACCGACCACCAGAAAGAACACTAAAAAAACTGCAGGCAAAAAGAAAAAAGTGGCCAAGAAAAAAGAACCTTTGAAGCCCCATAAGCAACACAACGAAGATGCGTTTGCAACAGTAGATGATGCACCAATGGATACAGCAGCCGCTATGACTCCTGTACATGGAATTGTTGATGAGCAGTACGATACTTACCAGCAGGAACGTGCGGAACAAGATGCCAAGAAAAAAAGACTGGCTTTTACCTGGATAACTGCTCAGGCTGACCAGATTTTCAACGGCACCTATGAATCGATCGAGAATAACAAATCTTACACCGCGAGTTTAGATAACAAGGCCATTGCAGAGCTTTGGGTATCGAGTCTGCAGGATGTTTATAACTCAATTGCGCCCGAATTTGGCACTTATGGAAAAGCGGGGCTTATGAAAGGTTATGGCAGTTTAAATGCCAAACTTTTTATGGACAACAATAGCTTCCGTATTTCAACAGGATTAGAACTGGCTCAGGAACAAGCAGATGCTTATAAAAAAATCATGAACAGGAAGTTGAACAAAAAATTCCTGAATTATGTAAACAGCGAAAAAGCGCTCGGCTTTATGAGTTATTCGATTGATACCAAAGCTTATCTGGAAGAATTCCCTAAATTAATGAAACAAACTTATGGCTCTTTTTTAGGTGCAAAAATGGATGAAGAAATTGACCTTGGTGCTGATTTGCTCTCTCTTCTACTAGATGAAGAAGCGGTAAGCAAAGTTGTTAAAGGTGATGCACTATTTGTAATTAACGGATTAAACACCAAAGACGTTACTTACACCACCTACGAATATGATGATGATTACAAGCAAAAAGAGGTAACAAAAACCAAAAAAGAAACTCTGCCCGATTTCCTTTTCATGTTCTCTTCTGAAGATACCCGTTTGATCAACAAAGTGATTAAATATGGCGTAAACAAAAACTTTGTTTCTGTGAATAACAATATTTACAAGATTGAAGAAAAGAAAAGCCCGATTGATATTTACTTTATGATTAAAGATGGCATTGTGTTTTTCGGCAATTCGCTAACGGAAATGCAGGGGATCAGCAACAATCAATACAACAGCAATAAATTAAGCAAACTACATAAAGACTTGTTGAGTAAAAACAATTTCAGCTTTTTGTTCAATGCTAAAAACCTTGTGGGTAAAGTACCGGATTCGGAAATCGGTGGTGAGGAAACAGCCAAGAAGTTTAACAGCACCTTAGAAAAAATGGGCAACGTGTACATGAAATCGAATCCGATCAAAGGCAGATTGGTTTCGGCAGATATTAGTGCTGAAATTCCAAACGGACATGAGAACGCATTGAAATACTTGTTCTCACTAATTGAGAATGCTGCAAAGTAGATTAGTTAGCAGTCTTCAGATAACAATTTTCAGTAGACAATACTACAGTTAACCGATTAACCAATTTAAACAGTTAACCCTTTCTATGAAGAAATTTTTAAAAATAACAGCAGCGATAGTCATATTGCTGCTGATTTGCTATTTCGGCTTTTTCAAGTACAGGCAGATACAAGCCAATAATATATGGATACCTGTGTCAGCGAATGCCGTTGTTAAAATAAATGTTGATGAACTGTACAAAACACTTGCGCTTAGTTACCTTAAACATCCGGGTCAATATTCTGGTACAGATAAAAAAGGGATTAAGGAAAAGGTAGACGATTTAAATACTGGCTTAAAAATTCCAGCAAACATTTATGTATATAGTTTGAAAGGAAAAGCTAAAACTACATTTTATTCCAGTTTTGAAATCGCGGATAGTTTAGCACTTATCCGTTTTATCTCTACAAACGCGTATTTAAAGTTAATTAAAAAGGATAATCATTTTTTTCAATCTCAAGATTCGACCATCAATATTCTATATAATAAGGCAATTGTCACTTTTGCTTATACGCCCCAAAAGGAATCGGTCAAAACTGTTCTGATCGACATACTGAATCAGAAAAATATGGTCAAAATTGGCGAGAGTAAGTTTAGCAAGCTAACAGATCTTTCCGATCATGTTTCTTTTCAAGATGCTACAAACCTAAGTAAGATTAATTTTACTGATGGGAAAATCAATTTCAGCAATGAGTTTATCAATAAATTGATCGAGCCTACACCTCAACCACAACACCGCGTTTTAAATCCTGAAAGCACCGTGGGTATGTGGTTAAACGCTAAATATAAGACGAATTTAGTGCAAAAAAGTCAAACAGGAAGTACTTCTTTCCTATCAAAATATAACTTTTTAAAGTTTTACAAAGATTACGTCGATTTCGAATGGACGAACACCATTACACAGGTAGATACCGTGGTAGGATACGAATACAATGATGATTTTGAACGGGTGGAGAAAAAAATACTTAAAGACCGCAAAATCCCTTCAATTTCCATTAATATGAGTGCCGACGACCGGGAAGTAAGCGATTATCTTAAATCGTTAGACTTTTTAGATCCATCGACGGGAAAAATCAGCAGGATGATGATTCCGTTATATCAGACCTATTTTAAAGGGAATAATGGCAATGTTCAGTTAAGTACTTTGCAAAACATTAAACCTGATCCTAAAAGGATACTATCTGAAGATTTCTTTTATTTTAAGGTAGATTTCAAGAAACTGTTCAAGCAGATGTCAATACCATTTATTACTGGGAACTTACGCAGCTTTAGCCAACTGGAGATTAAAGCAAAGAGCATAGGAAAAGACAAAATCAAACTCGAATCAGAATTATTATTTTTAAATCAGGATGCCAATTCGCTGATTCAGCTTTTAAAAGCATTTAGAAATGGCTTACAAAGTCAGTTAAATTTGAAGTCTTCATTGGATATTTCGATAAGCAAGTAGGGGCTTTCTCACAGATTGAAGGTGATTTAGCAGATCGGTAAACATAACGTTAGTCTTTAAGAATACTCCATCTCTGATTGGCTATTTTTATGCATTTGGCAACTGTCTGCCGTACTTAAATCTGATGGGATCGATGACACTTCCTTAAATAGGCATGGGCTAAGCCGCTCCTATGAAACACCGAACATTCTTTCCAAAAAAGAAAGCGTTGTAGATATGCCTACAACGCTTTCTAATAGACCGTCACACTCCGATAATAACCGGGGTTTGCGATGACGATTAACAGTTTAAGGCCAAACGCCTAAGTTCATATAAGAAACCGCAATTTTATCGATTGAATTTACGAAAGCAGCCGTTCTTAGGGTTTGGGTTGCTGGTTTGTTCATCAACGTTTCGCGGATTTCGTGGTAAGAATGGATCATGGTATCTTCTAATCCAGAATTTACCAATTCCATTTCTGAAGCACCTTTTACAATCATTAAACGGTGTTCAGGAAGGATTGTTTTACCGGTTAAATTTTCTAAAGTATTGATCAGATTGGCATTTGAATTGGCCGCATAACGGTTCTCCATACGGCCAAAAGCCACGTGGGAAAGGTTTTTCAACCATTCGAAATAAGAAACGGTTACACCACCTGCGTTACAGTACATATCAGGAATAATAATCCCGCCCATTTCGGTGAAAATTGCTTCAGCCTCTGGTGTAGTTGGTCCGTTTGCTCCCTCAGCAATAATTTTCGCCTTAATATTACGGATGTTAAGCTCAGTAAACTGGTTTTCTAAAGCTGCAGGAACGATGATATCGCAATCCTGTTCTAAACCTTCCATCGAATTTTTGAAGCTGGTAGCACCTGGGAAACCTAAAATTGAGCCTGTATTTTTACGGTGAGCAAAAACCTCGTCAACATTTAATCCGTTGGCATTGTAAATGGCACCTTCGAACTCACAAAGACCAACAATGGTTGCACCAAACTCAGCTAGGAACTTAGCAGAATGATAACCCACGTTACCTAAGCCTTGTACAATAACTCTTTTATCACCTAAACCAGCTTTAAAACCGATTTTAGCCATATCTTCTGCCACATCAACACATTCGCGTACGGCATAAGCCACACCACGACCGGTAGCTTCTTTACGGCCACGGATTCCGTGCAAGGCAATTGGTTTACCAGTTACGCAACCCAATGCGTCTAATTGACCAGGATTCATGGTCATATAGGTATCAGCAATCCAGCTCATTTCGCGTTCGCCAGATCCATAATCGGGAGCAGGAACATCGATACCAGGACCAATAAAATTTTTCTTAATTAATTCTGTAGTGTAACGGCGGGTGATGGTTTCCAATTCGGCAACGCTGTATTGTTTGGTGTTGATTTTGATACCACCTTTTGCACCGCCAAATGGAACATTAACAATGGCACATTTGTAAGTCATTAAGGCTGCGAGAGCCATAACCTCATCTTCGTTAACCATTTCGCTGTAGCGGATACCACCCTTTGTAGGGCTCATATGGTGAGAGTGTTCTACACGCCAAGCGTCGATTACTTCAAAACCGTTTCCGCGGCGGATTGGGAACTGGAAACGATATACACTATTACATGTTTTAATCTGGTTCAATAAACCCTCAGGATGATTGGTGAATTGAGCCGCACTGTCAAAGTTTTTACAAACATCTGCAAAGAACTTGTTCTCGTCTGCTAGATTAGCCATTATTTATTTTTTATATTGAATAAGTTTTCGGTGCAAAATTGCCTAAAAAAACCGCACATATCCAAATGCAAAAAGACTTAGTGTAAAGCAAACACCACTCTATTTAAGTTCTCGAACAGGCTTTATACCGATCAGGGGAAACTGTCTAAAAACAATACTTAAACCCATTTAAACATAGATATACAGCATATTTCGAGCAGATTAAAACGACCGTTTTTATAGGTTTTATTTCAACTCTCCAATCCTAAAAAAAATTACAAAAAAAATATCCACAATGGCATTTTATTACAACACTCATTAAAGATGAGCCACAAACACCTCTGAAATTATGAATATCGCAAAACACAACGGAAATATGAGGCATAAAAAAAGTGATCAAAAAATTCTGATCACTTTCCAAAAAAATAAATCCGGACCGCGATGTAGACGATCCATTTCAAACTATTTTTCGATATGGTTTTCTTTTTCGATTTTCTTCAATCTTTTATCGATGGAGAAAAGATAGGCAAGCAAGCCTACCAGGATAATTACAATACAGATTACCACAACGTAAATTTTTCCGTTGCTACGAAGGCTATCAGCCATTTCTACGCCATTATCCTGTGCAAATAACTGCATGGTGGCCATCATTAATATTAGGGAGAAAAATATCTTCTTCATTTTAGTTATGTTGTTGCTTGTTTTCGTTTGTTATTGATCGATCTTCAGCGGTAACGAAGCTATCACGAACACCATTCACTTCATCAACTGTAGGTGTGTTCATAATGGTCTCAATAGTACGTATTCTGAAACGGATGGTGTATACCCAGTAACCAATTAATATCCAACCTAAACAGGCAGGGTAAAATACCATACGCATGCGGCTATCTAAATCATAACTGTTAAAACCAGGGTTACCGCCATTGCCCGGGTGTAGTGAATCTTTTAGCCTTGGCAGCACGAAAAGTAATACCACCATCATCGGAAAGGCAAAAATATTATAAATGGCCGAAATTTTGGCTCTTTTTTGCTCTTCATCAATTGCATTACGCAGAATCAGATAGGCAAAGTATAGCAAAATCGAAATGGCAGCAAAATTTTGTTTGGGATCGAAACTCCAAAATTGCCCCCAGGTATATTTTGCCCAAATAGCACCGGTAATTAAACCTAAAATACCAAAAATAATCCCCGCGTTAACGCTTTCTACAGCTTTAATATCGTCGATTTCGCTTTTGGAGCTCAATGACCTCACACTATAAAAAACAGAGATCGAAAACAGTACAATCATGGCAAACCACATCGGCACATGAAAATAGAGATTTCTGATTGTTTCGTTTAATATCGGTAAATGAGGAACACCAAGCAATAAACCCGCAATTGCGGTATAAATCACCAACACTGAACCTAAAATTTTCCACCAAGTTTTATTCATACGTATGTTTAATTATTAAATGATCGAATTTTGAATGAGGGAATGTTTCCCTGTTCCATCACCCACTTTCCATCATCCATGTTTAATCCCTCCAAAGGTAAGGAAATAACAATAAAGAGGTTGCCACCATGAGTACATTCACCACCAGTAACATTGCTATTTCATCGTAACTATTCTCCCATGGAAGGCCATCAACAGCATTTTTAGCCAGCTTGATCAATAAGATCAATACCGGAATAATAATCGGAAAGCTTAAAATTGCCATCAGCATTCCTCCATTCCCTGCTTTGCTCGCAATAGCCGAAACCATGGTAAATATGGTAGAAAAACTGATACTGCCCAACACGACGGCAATATAATACATCACCAAATCCGGCGGGGTAAAGGAATCGAAAACCAGGGTATAAAAACCTAAAGCAATTGTGGTCAGCACCAGCATTAGGATGGTATTATAAGCTGTTTTAGAGATCAAAACCGCAGCTGGACTGGCCAAAATGTAACTGTACAACTGTTGCCCCTTTGTTTCCTGTAAAAAGCTTTTGGATACGCCATTGATAGAGGCAAAAAGCATGATAATCCAAAATAAAGCATTCCAGGTTAATTTATCGCCGAGGCTCACAAAAGACAGGTAACACGTAAAAATGGTAGAGACCACATACAGCAATACACCGTTAATGGTATACTTGGAGCGCCACTCTAACAATACTTCCTTGTGAATTAAATATTTAACCTCTTTGGCCAATTGCATAACCGCAAATATACTTTTATTGATAAATATTGCGCATTTAAATTGTTGTATTGTTGTAATTTTGTTTAAGATTAAGCACAAGTGAAATAGCCACGGAAGCACATAAGATTATGGATTATGCATCAGTTATAGAATCGCCTGTTGGCAGGATAACCATCCTTGCTGATGACGAATTTGTGTATGCCATTACTTTTGCCGAAAAAGATATTGCTGACATGCCTGAAAACCAGCTTACCTCAGCTGTAGCCAGGCAATTACAGGATTATTTTAAAGGCGAACTAAAGGTTTTCAATTTTCCGATTAAACAAAAAGGAACAGATTTTCAACAGGAGGTATGGCAGAATTTATTGGCCATACCTTTTGGCGAAACCACTTCATACGCTAAATTTTCGGCACACCATCCATTGGCGATCAGGGCAATTGCTTCAGCAAACGGAAAAAACGATATTGCCATTGTAGTGCCCTGCCACAGGGTAATTGGCAGCAACGGAAAACTGGTGGGCTATGCGGGTGGTTTATGGCGCAAAAAGTGGCTGCTTCAACATGAACGTGAAGTATCACAAAAAGGACAAACAGAATTAAAATTTTAAATCAATACATTTTTAGCAGATGAATACAGATCAAGCCGGAGCACCAAATCATTACCTTAAAGCCATCCGTTTAATTAATACCGAAGACGACAAATGTACATTTGAAAAGGGTACAATCCCTATCCGGCAACATATCAATGCAAGCTATTTTTTTGCGCAAACAGACGTATCAACCTTAGAAAAAATCCCCCATCCTGCGCCAAGGCGGCAATATGTGATTACGCTTAAGGGTAAATTGAAGTTTACCGTAAGCAATGGTGAAACTTTTATCATCGAACCAGGAATTGTGCTAATTGCCAATGATACTGCCGGGGAAGGACATACCTGGGAAATTGTTGATGGGAATGAATGGGAAAGGATATATATCCCGCTAGAGGAAGATACTGAGGATTATTTTACAATAGATTAACATTTTTAAAACCAAGCTGGATTCAAATCCGTAAATAATATCAAAACCTAGGATATTATGAAAACGATATGCTCACTCCTGCTTGTTCTATTAACCTACCTACCCATGGAAAAAAATGTTCCCGTGGCTAAATTAGATTTGAAAAAATATTCGGGAACATGGTATTCTTTATATTCTATTCCGACGATTTTCGATAAAGGGAGCAGGGAAACAACCACTAAGTACACTTTGAATAAGGATGGTTACTACAATGTACTCACCACCTATAAAAAACCGGGCGATGATAAGGTTTATTCAAGAAACTCTAAAATGTTCCCCTCAGAAGACGGAGATAAAGGAGAATTACAGGCACAGTTTATCTGGCCCATAAAGGTTGATTACTGGATCATCGAACTGGCCGATGATTATTCCTATGTGGTGGTAGGTCACCCAGACCATAAATTTTTGTTCATTATGAGCCGTAATCAGACTATGCCCAAGAAAACCCATGATGAAATTGTGGCCAGATGTAAAGCTAAAGGTTATGAAGTTGCCAAGTTAACCTCTCAGTTGCACGAAAAGGCTTAAGCTGTAATTTTTTCGCCGCGCTTAACGCTGAAAAGCATAAATATTACACCAACTAAAAGTACGATCCAGCCCCATTGAAAGTGCACAACTTTACCGATCAATTTATTGGCAAATCCATATTTGGTATAATTGTTTGCAGTAAAATAAACTGCAACTACTGCTAAAACATACCAGATAGCCATTACGTAACTCATAAACTTAAAAGCACCAACTTTTCTGATGAACAGGAACAATACGGAAATGGCAATTATCGCATAGGTAATTAGAAACAAACGCGCATCAGATTGATACAAGTTCCAATTGCCTTTAATTGGCACCTTCAAAATTGGGCAGAAACCTGAAATAACACATAATAAAATGCCTAACCACGCCCTGAATTTATTTAATACTAACATTTTTTATATCGGTTAATCGGTGAATTATTTAACTGGTTAATGGCTGATAGCCGATGGTTAATGGTTTGTAGCTAACTTGCCTGGCATTTCATCAAAAACTCCAAACTCCAAACTCCAAACTCCAAACTCTAAACTCCAAACTGACTACTGTCCCTCAATAATCCCCATCTTATCCGCAAAATGAGCGCAATAATCGCGTAAATCTTCAACGATTAATGTTTCGTTAGTGGCTTTTAAAAAGCTATCGCCCATAGTTTGTAACGTTTCGTAAAAGAAACGTTTCATTTCATCAACAGGCATATCTTTTGTCCAAAGATCGATGCGCATCGAGTTTTTATAATTGTGGTCCCAAAGGGCCAGAATCATCGATTTTACCGGAACCTGATCCTTTGTCTGTGCATCGGTACTTTCCCAAAGAATATTCTCTGGCATATTGTTATCGTCTAACTCAACGGTTATTTTTATTTCTGCTTTTCTCATGTTATTGTTGATTTCACCGATTGAACAGATTTCACTGATTCATATTCGGTTAATTTTTCCGGATGCAAAGATGCTTATTTAATTTGATTACACAGAAGAGTTGATTGTACAGATTAATTACCGTACAGATTTTTTTACGGTTTTATTACGCTACTTTTTGGAAGATCAGCATCAACACTGCTGCAATAACGATAAAGATCAGCTCGACTATCCAAATCCTTTTGATGTCCTTCAGTGTAAAACGAAAAATCATATCTGTTATAAAGGTCACAAGGATTAGGCAACCTAAGATAAGGAGATAAAAGCCATCCATATTTATATGTCGTGGTGCCGTACTCTTCTCCGAAACGAGATTTACAACTACCAATCCTAAACCTATGGCGCTAACAATATTTAAAGGTGTTATCCTTAAGCCCATTATTTTTTCTTATCGAATTTTTTACCTTTTTTAAAACTCTTTACCTGCTTGCCTGCTTTTTCTTTTGCCTTTTCCCTCACCTTTTTCTCAATAGCTGCCGCATGTTTTTTCTCATGGAAAGCACCTTTAAAATCAGGGTCTTCCTTACGTTTCTGCATGTCGATTTCCTTTGCAATGTGCTGGCGTTCTTCGTAAGGAGTTTCATCAATAAAAACACCTTCAGGAATTTCGGCAACAGGGATATACTGGCGGATCAGTTTTTCGATCTTACGGATATAATATTTTTCGGCTTCCGTTGCAAAAGTAATGGCATCGCCCTTGGCAAATGCCCTCCCCGTACGGCCTATACGGTGTACATAATCTTCGATAATGATCGGCACATCAAAGTTGATCACATGGCTTACATCACTCACATCAATCCCCCTACTCGCCACATCTGTAGCCACCAACACCCTGATATTACCTTCTTTGAAACTATTAATGGAATTAATTCTGGTGTTCTGTCCCTTATTGGCATGGATAACACGAACATTTTCCGCGCCATATCTACGCTCGATAAAACTGTAAATATTATCGGCCACCGTTTTGGTTTTGCAAAAAATAATCAGGCGGTTAAAAGCCTCATCATTCTTCAGCAAATGCTGAAGCAGGTTAATTTTAGTCTTAAAATTGGGAACATAATATAAAGCCTGGGTAACGTTTGCAGCAGGGGTTGCCTGCTCAGAAGCTTCGATTACCACAGGATTTTTCAAGAAATCGCCGGCAATTTTCTGAACCAAATCGCTCATTGTTGCCGAAAACAATAAATTCTGGCGTTTACGCGGAACAATTTCGAGGATTCTGTGAATTGATCCTATAAAACCCATATCCATCATTTTATCGGCTTCATCCAGCACCAAAAACTTTAAACTTTGGGTATTGATGTCACCAGCTAAATATAAATCCAGGAACCTTCCAGGTGTGGCAATCAGAATATCAACGCCCTTAGCAATCTGTTCTTTCTGTGTTTTCGGACCAATTCCGCCAAAAATCACTAAGGAGCGTAAATCGGTATAGGTAGAAAATAATTTTACCTGCTCTGCAATCTGCATTGCCAGTTCGCGTGTTGGAGACAAAATTAAAGCCCTTGGGTTAGCACCCTGAGCATATTTCAACTGCATTAAAATCGGCAAAACAAAAGCCGCGGTTTTCCCAGTACCAGTTTCGGCGATACCAAAAATATCCTGCCCGGATAAAACTGGTGCAATTGCTTTTTCCTGTATCGGTGTGGCAACGGTATAACCTGCATCGGCAACTGCATTTAAAATTTGCCTGTTTAACTTAAATTCTTCGAACGATTTTGCCATAGCGTACAAAGATAGTTTATTTGAGCCGAAAAGGCTCAAATTTAGTCCAGAGTTCGGAGTCTTCAGCCTCGGGTCTAGAACTTTTGACAATCTAAAACGATTAATTCCTTTGAGTGGATCATCCTTTTACTCACACATTACAGCATACTTTTCTCAAATCGACTATCTAACTTCTCAAATCTATTTTTACCTTTGAAACTATGAATACTTACCTGATAAAAGCCGCTACAATTGTAAACGAAGGACAAAAAATTGTTGCTGATGTATTGATAAAAGATGGATTAATTGCCAAAATCGGTCAAAATCTATCAGCACCTGATGCGAAAGAAATTAACGCAGAGGGGCAATACCTTTTACCGGGAATGATTGATGACCAGGTACATTTCCGTGAGCCGGGTTTAACACATAAAGCCGATATTTTTACCGAAAGTATGGCCGCTGTGGCCGGGGGGATTACTTCTTTTATGGAAATGCCCAACACCGTACCCAATACTTTAACACAAAGTTTGTTGGCTGATAAGTATGAAATCGCAGCGCAAACCTCATTGGCGAATTACTCCTTTTATATGGGGGCCAGCAACGATAATATTGAAGAAGTGTTAAAAACCGATCCTAAAAACGTTTGTGGCATTAAGGTTTTTATGGGTTCGTCAACCGGGAATATGCTGGTTGACAATGAAAAAACATTAGAAAATATTTTCAGCAAAGCACCAATTTTGGTGGCAACACATTGTGAGGATGAAGCCACTATCCGTCATAACCTTGCCGAATTTAAAGCTAAATACGGAGAAGACCTCACCATAGAAATGCACCCCCTCATCCGCAGTGCCGAAGCTTGTTATAAGTCATCCTCATTAGCGGTCGAACTGGCAAAAACTTACCAAACCCGTTTGCATATCCTGCATATCTCTACAGCAAAAGAAATTGCATTATTCGACAATATCACGCCATTAAAAGATAAAAAAATTACCGCTGAAGCCTGTATACATCACCTTTGGTTTAACGATAAGGATTACGCTTCAAAAGGAAATTTTATTAAATGGAATCCCGCAGTTAAAACAGAAGATGACCAGAAAGGCGTGCTGAAAGGTGTTCTGGAAGATTATATTGACGTGATCGCAACAGATCATGCGCCACATACCTTAGCAGAAAAGGAACAACCTTATTCGCAGGCGCCATCAGGCGGGCCTTTAGTTCAGCATGCTTTACCAGCATTATTAGAAATGCATTTGCAGGGCAAAATATCTTTAGAGAAAATAGCTAAAAAAACCGCACATAACCTGGCCATTTGTTTTGATATCGAAAAACGTGGTTTCATCCGCGAAGGATACTGGGCAGATTTAGTTCTGGTAGACCTGAAAGATTCATGGAAAGTAACCAAGCTGAATAATTTTTATAAATGTGGTTGGAGCCCTTTTGATGGAGACACTTTCCAGGCCAGCATTACACATACCTTTGTTTCAGGCAATCTGGCTTATCAAAATGGCAAATTCACGACTGATCAGATCGGAAAACGCTTAACTTTTGCCAGATAGATTTGTTGTATTTATTATTTAAACGGCCATTAAATAAATGAGCACTCAAAAAAAACAGTTCATTAGGTCTTCGATAATAATTTCTTTAACGATTTTTATTTACCTCATTGGTTTATCGCCAGGCCTAGTTCAAAAGTATTATTCAACAGGTTTTTATCCTTACATTTCTTCAGCATTAAGGTTTATATCGTCCCTTTTTCCTTTTGCTATTGGCGACCTGATTTACGCGCTGCTTATCGGCTATGTACTTTATAAGATCATTCTGTTTTATAAAAAACGAAAATCGCTAAAAAGACAAGACAGAATTTTTGTTCCTTTACAAGTCCTCAACTTTTTCTTGATCCTATATATCATATTTAAAATTGTATGGGGCTTAAATTACAGTCGGCCAAGCGTTAGCGAAGAATTGGGTATAGGTAATGAAAAATATAACGTTAAAGAATTAGTTGTTCTTGGCGATTATTTTATTAAAAAAACCAATACTTTAAAGCTGAAACAAGGCAAAGTCCCAGCTTATACCGTCGATGAATTGGAAACAAAATCGGCAGTGGCTTATGCATTGATGGCACAAAAGAATCAACTGTTCCAATATCAAAACCCTTGTTTAAAATCGGTTTTAAATTCCTGGATGATCAGTAAAATTGGAATCGAAGGCTATTACGCCCCACTTTCGGGCGAAGCCAACATGAACATGAATCTGCCTGATTTTGTAAAACCTTATGTGAGCTGTCACGAAATAGGACACCAGCTTGGTATTGCTTACGAAGATGAGGCCAATCTTATGGGTTATCTAACTGCAAGCAATAGTCCCGACCTGAATTACCGGTATTCTGCCAATTATGAAATGTTGCGGTATATTTTATTTGAGATCAGAATGAAATCTCCCGACGATTATAAATTACTTTATTTAAAACTCTTACCCCAGGTTTTAGCCGATTTTAAAGTTGAAAAGGAATTTTGGCGGAAATACAATGGTGATATGTTCGGTTATATGGATGCCGCTTTCGATAGTTTTTTAAAATTGAACAACCAGAAAAAGGGAACCGATAGCTATCAGGATATTGTAATTTGGCTGTGGAACATCCATAAAAAGGAGTTGGCAGTTGGCAATTAACAGTTTTCGATTAAGGGTTTATAATGAAAACTGTTAGCCGAAAATTGCAAACTGAATTACCCATGTATCGCTTCTTTTGTACCAAAACTCTGGATCAATTCCCCTTCAAAATCCAGCCATTCTTTCCAGCGTTTATCTACATCCACGTCAGTGCTATATTTACGGGCAAAATTTAAAAAGGTAGTATAATGTCCGGCTTCCGAGACCATCAATTCGTGATAAAATTTAGCCAGTTCCTGATCTTTGATGTTTAATGACAGCACCCTGAAACGTTCGCAGCTTCTGGCCTCAATCATTGCCGCAAATAAAAGCCGGTCAATAAAAGCCATGTTCCGGCTTCCATCTTTTTTGCTAAACTTTACCAAACGGCCAACATAATCATCTTTACGCTCGCGGCTTAAGGTATAGCCCCGTTTTTTTATAATTTCAATTACCATCTGAAAGTGTTGCATCTCTTCAATGGCTATGGCTGTTAATTCATCTACCAGATCCTGATGTTCAGAATTTTGGGTAATTAAGGTAATGGCATTGGTTGCCGCTTTTTGTTCGCACCAGGCATGGTCAGATAAAATTTCCTCCAAATTCGATTCCGCAATATTTGCCCAACGTGGGTCTGTCAACAATTTTAATCCTAACATGCTTGTTTGTAATTGAGCTGCAAAATTAGAAATATTTAAGATACGTTTAATATCTCCCGTTGATTTAAAAGATTATCGCAGATTTACGTTTTAATCCGCTAAAATCACATTTATCTGCGGGAGCAAAAAAAAAGAGCTTATTTTGCAGGTAAATGAATACTACTGCTAAGAAATTATTGATCATTGGATTTGTTTGGCCCGAACCTACTTCATCGGCAGCAGGAACGAGAATCATCCAACTGGTTGATTTATTTCTGGCTAAAGGTTATCAGATTACCTTTGCGTCAGCCGCTTCAAAAAGCGATTTTAGTTATGATTTTAGTGGAATTGATGTAGTAGAACAGGAAATTAAACTGAACGATGAAAGTTTCAACACGTTTATAAAGAAATTAAATCCGGATATGGTACTGTTCGACCGTTTTATGGTTGAGGAACAGTATGCGTGGCGCGTTCAGCAAGAATGCCCCTATGCACTTAGGCTTTTGGATACCGAAGATTTACATTGCCTGCGGAGTGCCCGTCAGCAAAGCGACAAAAAAAAACAGGCTTTAGATTTATTTTCAGACACGGCTAAAAGAGAAATAGCTTCGATTTTACGCTGTGATTTATCATTAATCATTTCGGAAGCAGAGATGGATATTTTGAAAACACAATTCAAAATTGATCCTTCACTGATTTACTACCTCCCTTTTCTTGAAGAAGAAGTCGATTCGGATGCTATTGAAAACTGGATTCCCTTTGAAGATCGTAAAGATTTTATTTTTATCGGCAATTTCCTGCACGAACCCAATTGGAATACCGTACAAGTTTTAAAAACCCAGGTATGGCCAACACTCAGGAAAAAGTTGCCAGAGGCATGGTTAAACATTTATGGTGCTTATCCATCTCAAAAAGTGTTGCAGTTGGATAACAAAGGTGAAAAGTTCCTGATCAAAGGAAGAGCATCAGATGCCAGAGAGACCATTGCTAAACACCGCATACTGCTTGCTCCTATTCAGTTTGGTGCAGGCGTTAAAGGTAAATTTATCGATGCCATGCAGGTGGGTACCCCATCGGTTACCACATCAATCGGCGCCGAAGCCATGAAAGGCAATTTAAATTGGAACGGCAGTATTGAAAACGATTTGGATCTGTTTATCGAAGCAGCCGCAAAACTCTATCAGGATAAAAATGCCTGGCAAATTGCACAACAAAGAGGCATCCAAATCATCAACCAAAGATATTCAGCAAAATATTTTGCCGAACCATTCATTAAAGAAATTGAAAGATTGGCTTCAGATTTAACCGCCCACAGGCAAAACAATTTTTTCGGGCAGATTTTAAATCACCATACCGCACAAAGCACCAAATACATGAGTTTGTGGATTGAGGAGAAGAATAGAAAGTAGTCTTCAGTACGTAGTCTTTAGTTCATAGTCCAAAAGTCGGAGGTCCGGAGCCCGAAGATATAACCTTATAAACTAAACCGTTTTATCTGCTGACATTCGGACACCGGACCTCCGTCTTTTTACAACATTAAAACATTTCGGTCCTAAAACCTTCCAACATTATTGTAAATTTGCAGTCATGGCAAAAATATCGATTAACCTTGCTACAGGTTCATTTCAGAAGGAAGAAATTATAGTTGGAATAGATTTAGGCACTACCAATAGTTTAGTGGCATTTATCAATCCCGATAAAAATCCGCAGGTAATTAACGATGCAGGTAAAGGGATATTAGTACCTTCTGTGGTATATTTTAATAGCCAGAATGAAGCCATTGTGGGCAACGAAGCAAAAGAATTTTTAACCACAGACCCTTCCAACACCATTTTTTCGGTAAAAAGATTACTTGGCCGCTCTTATAAAGATGTAGCCGAACATAAGGATATTTTCTCTTATAAAATCATCGACGATGATAGCGACGCCCTTGTTAAAATACATGCGGGCGATCGTTTCTATACCCCTATCGAATTATCAGCAGAAATTTTAAAAGAACTTAAAGCCAGGGCAGAACACGCCTTAAAAACTCCCGTTAACAGGGCGGTTATTACTGTTCCTGCCTATTTTAACGATAGTCAGCGCCAGGCCACCAGAGATGCCGGAAAACTGGCCGGTTTGGATGTCATGCGCATTGTAAATGAGCCAACCGCGGCAAGTTTGGCTTATGGAATCGGTTTAGATCCTTCACAACAAAAAACCATTGCCGTGTACGATTTAGGTGGAGGCACATTTGATGTGTCCATTTTGCAGATTCAGAATGGAATTTTTGAAGTTTTGGCCACAAACGGAAATACCTATTTAGGTGGCGATGATTTCGACCGTGCCATTTTAAACTATTGGCTGGAGAAAAACAATCTCGACATAGCCGTAGTTGCACAGGATAACATTTTGATGCAAACCTTACGTTTACAGGCCGAGGCTGCTAAAAAAGCCTTATCAACGCAAAATCTCTACAACGAACAGCTTGGCGACATCTGGTGTACGCTTGATAAACAGACTTTTGAACAGTTAATTTCTGCAAAAGTTGAAGAAACCATCACCGCCTGTAAAAATGCTTTAAAAGATGCAGATTTATCGGCAAGCGATATCGACGAAGTCATTTTAGTGGGTGGTTCTACCCGTACACCTTTTGTAAAACAAGCTGTAGAGCACTTCTTTGGTAAAAAACCACAGGACAATATCAACCCCGATGAAGTGGTAGCACTTGGTGCAGCCATCCAGGCTGATGTTTTAGCCGGAAACCGTTCTGATATCCTGTTGTTAGATGTTACACCACTCTCTTTAGGTATCGAAACCATGGGCGGTTTAATGGATGTCATTATCGCCAGGAACAGTAAAGTACCAACTAAAGCTGGTCGCCAATATACCACTTCGATAGACGGACAGGTAAATATGAAGATTTCTGTTTACCAGGGCGAACGTGATTTAGTGAAAGAAAACAGGAAACTGGCTGAATTCGATTTAAGAGGAATCCCTGCTATGCCTGCCGGTTTACCTAAAGTAGACATCAACTTTTTACTGAACGCAGATGGTATTTTAACCGTTCAGGCTATTGAATTGCGCTCGGGTGTTAAACAAGAGATCGAAATTACCCCTAGTTATGGCTTAAGCGACGATACGGTGGAGAAAATGTTGATTGATAGTATTACCCACGCCAAAAGTGATGTAGAACAACGCATGCTCATTGAAGCGAGAAGCGAAGGTGAACAATTGGTTTACACAGCTGAAGGTTTTATCAAAAAACATGCAGAACATTTATCGGAAGTTGAAATTGAAGAAACCGTGGCACATGTTGAGGCACTTAAAGCGGCTTTGGCTACTCAGGAAAAAGATAGCATTTTGAAAAAAGCAGACGAGTTAAATGAATTTACCCGTCCGTTTGCCGAACGTGTAATGGATGCTGCGATTTCTACCGCGATGAAAGGCAAGAAAATTGAGTAGTTTCAGTTTGCAATTGGCAGTTTCAACTTAGATCCGTCATTCTGTCCCGAACCTTCGGGATCAGAATCTTTCATGCTATCACAAGAACTTATATTTCTCATGTGGTTCAAATTTAATTTAGATTACCTGGAAAGCAAAATCCAGTGCTAATCGGATCCGATAGTCCCGCTTTCGGTGCGAGTTCCGATTAAAGGATCGGAAGCTCTTCCATCCAATCGGTTAAATTAACCCGGTCATACCTAAAAAACTCGTGTTTTCTTGTGCATAAATAAATTGTTAATATTATCTTCGGTTAGGGATTACTTCAAATACCATTCTGATGTTTTAATCAATGAATAAAGTTAAAATCTTAATTAGCCTTCTCATCATTCTGATTCTTAATCACGCTAACGCTTCCGCCCAATCAGATACAACCCTGATCAGATCCTATTTAGAAACCTTAACCAAAACGCCAAAATTCCGCAACCATAGCAATATAGACCAGCTTGATATTACTGCCGGTTATATCAAAACAATCTTTAGAAAATCATCAGACAGCGTCTATATCCAGGAATATACTTTTGATCAAAAAAGTTATAAAAACATCATCTGTTCGTTCGGTACCGAAAACAAAAAACGGATCATCATTGGCGCCCATTATGACGTTTGTGGCGATCAGGAAGGTGCGGATGATAATGCCAGTGGAATTGTGGGTTTATTGGAATTATCAAGGTTATTGAAGGGCAAAAAATTAAATTACCGCATCGATCTCGTGGCTTATACTTTAGAAGAACCACCCTATTTCAGGACGGAGTTAATGGGCAGTTATATTCATGCCAAATCGTTAAAAGAATCTAATGCAGAGGTATATGGCATGATATCACTCGAAATGATCGCTTACTTTAAAGATGAAGCCAAATCACAAACCTACCCTTTAGGCATCCTATCGGTGAAGTACGGAAATAAAGGAAATTATATTACCCTTGTACAAAAATCTGGTTCAGGTGAGTTTGTAAGTCAGTTTTCGAAAAGTTTTAAGGCCACAAAAAGCATCCTTACCAAAACCTTTTCTGGTCCGCCAAAACTACCAGGCATCGATTTTTCAGATCATTTAAACTATTGGAAATTTGGTTATGATGCCATGATGATCACCGATACCTCTTTTTACAGGAATAAAAATTACCATCAAAAAACCGACACTGTGGAAACCCTTGATATACCAAGGATGAGCAAGGTAATTAATGGGGTATACAGCGGGCTTATTTCTTTGAAACCATAAACAATAATTTTGGATATGGTTAAATCGATAAAAGTTAAAGACAATAGTAATTTATGGCCATTACTCTATGTTTTTGGCTTGTTTCCTTTATTTTTAATTAATCTCACCTTTGTCTTTGATCTGAGTTATCTCCATTCCACATTAATTACAATATTGATCCTTATTGTATTTTTGATATTCTTTTTTAAAAATCTAATCGCCAAACAAGATGAATATGCCATCATAGCAGACGAAAAGGAAATTACATTCTTAAAACTGGGGACATTCAAATGGGAAGAAATTAAAATGATTCAAGCTGTTCCTGATATCCTTTTTAGCCGCAATAGATACAAATTCATGAATCTTATCTTACTCAATGGCAAAAAATTTAAGATCGACACCACCAATTTTGATTATTCCAATCATGAACTCGAAACCATTTTTAAGACTTTAGGTAACTGGCCGATTAAATTAAAGTGCTTTAATCAATTTGATTAACATGTATCAGCTACAGGCTTGACCTAAGCCCCAAGCAGGGGCTATGTAAAAAAATTAGCTCAATACCTGGATAACTCAACTAGAAGCTACAAAAAAAGACATTTTATGTAAAATTTAATATAATGTCTTGTATAAATAATTCTAAAGTAATACTTTTGAAATTCATCCCACGTAATTTTTAAACCATTTTCGCATTATTATGAGGGAGAGAACCTACACCTATATTTTTCATCTGTACTTAAATTTTTCAATTTAAGTGTTTCGCATGCCACCGTTTTTCCAGGAAAAATTACTGCAATACCAGTAAGCGTGCTTCAAATCCCGTATGCTCTTCTGTATGCCATTAGCATAATCGTGATCATAAACGACCTAATCATAATCCAAATATATACATCTATTTATTTTAATTACTAATTCAAAAACGTATGAAAACAAATTCAAAAATCCAACAGCACATTAAAACGAAAGTAGTAGGACTACTTTTTTCATGCAGCATCATATTTTCAGCGGTGTCATTAGCCATAGTTGCACCAACAATGGTAGTACAGGCACAAAGTAGTGGTTCGATATATTATGGAACATATAATGGCCAAACCGGTATTGTAGTTACGTTCCCTAATCAAGGTCCAGGCTATATTGCCTATGAGGTAAAAGATTGCCAGGGCAACGTGAAACTGATCCAAACATTTGGCGCTGGCAAACCAGGTGAGCCTACGGCAACCGCTGTACTTCCTGATGAATTCGAAAGCGGTAAATACACAGTTAGTGTGTATAAAGGACCAGATTCAGAAAGAGGTACATTAGTATTTAGTGGCGTCGTAATTGTACCTTAAAGCCACATCGTTTAAAAACAAATCTGGAGGTATTAATTGATTCATTCGATTATTATATTCCAGATCAGGATTATGATTAATGAGCTGCTCCAACATCAGGAGCAGCTTATTACATATCACCCTTAGAATTTTTAAAGGAGCTTAAGCAAACGGAAGCGATGCATCTTTTAACAAATTTTCTTATCATACATCAAAAACCACTACACCCTAATCCATTAACTTTGTTAAAATAATTAGCATTATGGAATTAGGTATCGGTATGTTTGGTGATTTGCAGATCAATGCAAAAGGTGAGATTCAACCCGCACAGCAAAGACTTCAGGAAATTATAGCAGAAATAAAACTCATGGATGAAGTGGGTTTAGATTTCTATGGCATTGGTGAGCACCACCGCCCTGATTATGCGGTTTCGAGCCCTGAAATTATATTGGCGGCTGCAGCTACGATAACCAAAAACATTAAATTGAGCAGTGCCGTTTCAGTATTAAGCTCATCCGATCCGGTTAAGCTGTACCAAAACTTTGCAACGATAGATTTAATTTCGAACGGCAGGGCCGAATTAATGGCCGGCCGTGGAAGTTTTATCGAATCCTTTCCTTTATTCGGCTACAACCTCCAGGATTACGATGAGCTTTACGAAGAAAAGTTAGCACTGTTGCTTAAAATAAACGCTGCGCCAAAAATCAGCTGGAAAGGTAAATTCAGACCAGAATTGAACAATCAGGAAGTTTTGCCCAGAGCCGTTAACGACAATTTAAAAATTTGGGTAGCTGTTGGTGGTACACCAGAATCGGTAGAACGTGCTGGCAGATTAGGATTACCGGTAATGTTTGCCATTATTGGCGGTCAACCAATACAGTTTAAACCACTTTTCGATTATTACAAAAAAGTTTATGAAGCTTATGGTCATGATATGGGCAAATTTGAAGTAGGCGTCCACATGCATTCCTTGTTTGGAGAAAACAGCAGCGAAGTCGCAGATTACTACTATCCACTTTATTCTGCTCAAATGAACCGGATTGGCAAATCACGCGGTTGGGCACCTTACCAGCGCAATCAGTTTGATGCTGGCAGAAACAAGAGCGGTGCTTTGATTATTGGTGATGTAAACGAATCGGTAGAAAAGATTTTAGCCATGCACGAAACCTTTGGATTAACCCGCTTTTCAGCACATATGGATGTTGGTGGACCTTCTCATATCGCTTTGATGAAATCAATAGAATTATTCGGAAGCAAGATTGCACCTAAAGTCCGCGAGGCTTTAAAAAAATAAATCAGGCTTCATTTTTCTTTGTAAAAACCTGTAAAAAAGAATATATATAGCAACCCACACAAATGGCAAATAAGCTTTCCAGCAGCGCAAAAACAATCATGATAGCCGTACAGATTAATGCGGTTGTATAAAAACCAGTTAAAAATAGCGCGGTAATCAACAGGCAAAATCCGAAGCCTAAGGTTGCCGCGAATTTTTTTGGTGCCAGATCCTTCATTTTCGGCGAAAGTGAAAGGGCATTAGAAAATTTAAGGGCTATAAACTTCAGCAAGCTAAATTTACCAGATGTGAATGCCCTCAAGGCAAAATCAAAAAGCAGGAAGACAATTGCCCAATAATTTGAAAAAACCACACATACAATTGCGATCACGGCAACCATAAAGGCGACAATCCTTATTACATTTTCATTTACTCTTTCGGCCGATACGGGACAAGATAATTCCATTGAGGTTATTTTGGGATAAATTTAACGAATTTATTAATGGAGTGTACAACCTGGTATCCCCCTCCTTGAAAATAATGAGGGAAGCTGATTACTGATATAAATACTTTCCATAGATCCTCTCGCTCAAGTTTCGAACCAGAAACAGGAACAAAAGACACCAACCTCGCCATAGCACTTTCTACTACCCGCCTATTCTAGGGGGGACAAGGGGGTGGTAAGCTGAGCAAAAATTAAATAAAAAAACTAACAAACCTTAAATAAATTCCCAGCCTCCTTATTAAAATACATTCCTATATTTATTAAAGTTAAAATTACGCACTACCTAAATATAGAATGGATAATTCCGAAAAACTAAACCTGCTTTTAATTAAGCTCGAAAACCTATTGCTTCGGCAGCAAGGTTTTGAAGCCGAAATTCAAGCTTTAAGAAACGAAGTTAAAGCACTGCAATCGCCCGGCTCAACACCAGTGGCTCCGATCAGCAAAACTGAACCTATAATTGCGCCGCCTCCCAGAAACAAACCACCAGTTGCTGTTGTACAACAATCTGCTATACCTCAGCCTGTTCCTGTACGACCACCAGCTACGGTAAATCCTGCGCAACCCAACTTCGCAGACCGGTTTAAACGTGAGAACATGGTTAAATCCGATTTCGAAAAATTTATCGGCGAAAACCTGATCAGCAAAATCGGCATTTTGATTTTAATCATCGGTGTAGGCATAGGTGCTAAATATGCCATCGATCATGATATGGTGAGTCCGTTAACCAGGATTATATTGGGCTATGCCGTTGGTGCTGCTTTAATGGCCTTTGCCATAAAACTTAAAGCCAAATACGAAAATTTCTCTGCTGTTTTGCTTAGCGGTGCCATTGCTATCTTGTATTTTATAACCTATGCTGCCTACGATTTTTATGCTTTAATTCCTCAGGCCCTGGCTTTCGGACTGATGGTCGTATTCACCTCATTTACAATTGTTGCAGCCATAAACTATAACAAACAGGTAATTGCCCACATTGGCTTAGTAGGCGCTTATGCCGTCCCTTTTTTACTGAGCGATGGTTCGGGTAAGGTTGGCGTTCTGTTTACATACATGGCCATTATAAATATTGGCATTCTGATACTCAGTTTCAAAAAATACTGGAAACCTCTATTCTATGCCTCCTTTGGTTTAACATGGATCATTTTTTCTGCCTGGCGTTTAGATTTAAGCAGTAGTAACGATTACTTCAGCATCGCATTATTATTTTCTACCGTATTTTTCCTCACTTTTTACATCACCAATCTGGCTTATAAAGTAAGTAAAAAAGAGATTTTTGGCTTTAGCGATGTGGTGATTTTACTTTTAAATTCATTTATCTACTACGGAATAGGTTATTTAATACTTGCAGATAATAAAAACAGTGCAGAACTGTTAGGCTTGTTTACATTAGCCAATGCAGTAATTCACTTTGTGGTATGCCTCATTATCTATAAGAAAAACCTGGCAGATAAAAATCTGTTTTACCTCATCCTTGCCATGGTGATCACCTTTATTACCATGGCTGTACCTGTACAGCTAGATGGCGGATGGGTAACCATTTTCTGGGTTGTAGAGGCTGCCGTGCTGTTTTATTTGGGCAGAGTGAAAAATATCGCCATTTACGAAAAATTATCTTTCCCATTAATATTTTTAGCGGTCATCAGCTTACTTCAAGACTGGTTTGATTACAGCAATTTACCTGTCTTCGGGTTAACCATCACACCGATCATGAATGTGGGTTTCTTAACCGCGATTATTTTCATTGCTTGCTTCGCCTGGATATTCAGCATTAGCAAGAAAGAAACCGAAAAACCTGCACAATGGATTTGGATGCGCCAAATATTGAATTATGCCATTCCATCTATTTTACTGGCGGTGATTTATTTTTCGTTGAGAATAGAAATAACCAAATACTTAAATAATCTTGTCGATTCAACAAAACTCAATATAAATCCACATCAGAAACAAGATGATGCAACTTACGAATACAACTATAATTATGATCATTTAAAAACAGCCTGGATTTATATCTATACCCTGATTTTCGCTTCAGTATTAAGCTATATCAATATTAAAAAACTAAAAAACAGAGAACTTGCTGTTGCTAACCTGGTTATTAATATCGTGGTTATTGTAGCCTTCCTAACCCTTGGACTGTATAACTTAAGTGAATTAAGAGATGCTTATTTATTCCCTGAAAGTAAATATTTTATCATTGGTTCATTTAATATTGGTATCAGGTATATTGCAATTGTTTTTTTTGCTTTGCTGATTTTACAATGCTACCAATTGCAAAGTTCAGGGCTATTGAAAAAAGATTTCAAAACCATATTCGATTACCTGCTATATCTATCCTTATTGTGGATCATCAGCAGCGAATTGATTAACATTTTAGAGTTATCCCATTCGGCAGGCAGTTACAAATTAGGGCTAAGCATCCTATGGGGTATTTTTTCATTGTTTCTCATTAGCATGGGCCTCGCCAAAAACAAAAAACATTTGCGGATCGGCGCAATGGTTTTATTCGGAATTACACTGGTCAAACTGTTCTTTTATGATATCTATTCGTTGAGTACCATCTCCAAAACCATCGTTTTCGTATCGCTTGGTGTGTTATTGCTCATCATTTCTTTCCTTTACAATAAATACAAACATTTAATTATTGATGATGTTAAAATTGAAGATTAAACTCTGTGCATTGCTTTTGCTTTGCGCCAATCTCACCAATGCCCAAACCAATTCGTTTAAATTTAAACGAAGCATAACAGGCGTGAATACGGTTTGGCATAAAATGACATTGCCAGATGATTTATACAAAAAGGCAAACGCAGGTTTCGAAGACCTGAGAATCTTTGGCATCAATGGAAAAGATACCACGGAAGTTCCTTACCTGTTGAAACAACGCGGCGATCAGGTTACAAATAAGGATATTGCCTTTAAACAGCTTAATCAAAGCGCCAATACAAACGGTTATTATTATACCTTTCAATCACCGGAAATAAATTTAATCAACCAGATCAAGCTTGCTTTTAAACAAGAAAATTTCGACTGGAAAGTAAATCTCGAAGGCAGTAACGACAACAAAGAGTGGTTTACCATTTTTACCGGCTACAGGATCCTTTCCATCAAAAACAGCGATACGGATTACCAGTTTACCACATTGAATTTCCCAGATGCTAAATATCAATATTTCAGACTCGCTGTAAAAAGTCTTGTTCAACCTGAATTATTAGAAGCAAAAATTTCTAAAACAGATACCGTTAAGGGAACTTACCAGGATGTAAAATACCAGTCTTTCGAACTTAAAAATGATGTATCCAAAAAGGAAACAGTTATCAATATCACCTTAGCCAAACCTGTCCCATTATCTTATTTAAGCTTGATTGCGCAAAGCGATTTCGATTTCTACCGTTCCATCAAAATTGAGTATGCAACAGATAG
This sequence comes from Pedobacter humicola, assembly GCF_056490705.1. Lineage (NCBI taxonomy): Bacteria > Pseudomonadati > Bacteroidota > Sphingobacteriia > Sphingobacteriales > Sphingobacteriaceae > Pedobacter > Pedobacter humicola. The sequence continues at coordinate 235,436 of NZ_JBWJIG010000006.1, forward strand.
CTTTAAAACAGATAAAGGTATACAGTACAACTATGCAAATCTTTATGAAGGCACTATAAGTTCATTGGAAAAGCCGGTATTCCATTTCGCCAATACCATTGCTTCAAGATTAAAAATAACCATCCAGAACAACGACAATAAGCCATTACGCTTAAATGGCTTACAGTTAAAAGGAAACATTTATGAAATTATTGCACGGTTTGATCAACCAAAAGATGAATATGCTTTATACTATGGTAATGAAAAAGCGATAAGCCCGGTTTATGAAATTGAAAAATTCGAAAGTAAAATCCCTGGCAATTTAACCAGCGTTAACATAGGCCAGGAACAGCAAAACCCTGCTTACTCCATTAAAACAGAAAAGCCATTATTCGAAAACAAAGCCTGGCTTTGGGTATTAATGGCTTTGATTATCGTGCTACTGGGCTGGTTTTCATTTAAAATGTTAAGGAATTAGATAATTATTAAAATGAGTTTATTAAAAAAAATATTTTCCACAGGAAAAGAAAAAATACCCGTTTCAGAAGTTCTTTTAGAATTTAGCAGTCCAAGCTGTCCGCTTACAGCGATAGTAGAGCAGGATGAAAGAGTGGCTTACTTTTATCTCTGGGGCGATAAAGACACCCGTTTTGGTGTTAAAAGTTGCTGGATCAGAAACCTAGCAGCGGCACCTGCAAATCTTGAAACAGATCTGATCAAAAAAGGAATCCCACCCATGCTTAGTCGCTCATTTTGCAGGTATCCTGAAGGACAAACCCCACTAAAAAGTGAAGATTTGGAAATTGTGTGGCTCGAAGAGGGAGATGGTGCGGCGTTATTGGAAAAAGGAGAGATTATAGCCATTATCCCCGCATGGTCGGGCAATGGCGGCTTTTCTGGATACGCCCGGGATTGTAAGGGTACCGGAGAATTTTGTTGGGAGCTTACAGCATCTAATGCACTGATAGATCGGGTTAAAAGTGCCCAGGAATATTGGGAATTATGGGATAACGACCAAACGCCCTTTCAGCTTAAACAACCGGAGCTGATCAACAGTTATGAAGAGATTTTAGGCAATAGTGATAAATATTATGCTATTGATGGAAATGAGTGGCCTCCAAAAGGTTTATTCCTAAAAACAGGAGATTACAACGATGTATTTGTTACCGTAGGACTTTCTTTACTCCCTATGCCGGTTGTTGAAATTTACAGCGAAAATCCCGAACTAATAAACAGGATTGAGTTGGGTTTAATATTAAAATCCGGCTTACAACAAACCGAGCTCGACAAACTAGGTGGTTGGATAAGCGGACAGGCAGAGATTCCCTGGAAAGGGATTACATGGTTGGGTAATGGTCATACCGTCACATTTAAAGAACTTAAGCATACCAAAATCACTGCTGTAATCTTAGTTAAAGATTTAAATATTCTTCCCAAATTTGCCCTCGATGATTATAGAGGTAGCCCTATCAATGTTTTGTGGATGATACCGATAACTGAAAATGAAAGAAATCATGTCATTGAAAACGGCTGTGAACAACTTATCGAAAAATTAAACAATATAGGAACGGAAGTTTTTAATGTTTATCGTCCAGAAATCATCTTAAATTAACAATGAAGAACATTTTCCAACCCACCGTAGCTAGCGAAACTATTGAACGCATCAACAACCTTTCACCTGCCACTATCCCACTTTGGGGCAAAATGAATGTTGCCCAAATGCTGGCGCATTGCAACGTAAGTTATGAACTCGTTTATGAGGACATCCACCCAAAACCAGGACCAGTAATGAAGTTTATCCTGAAAAAACTGGTTAAAAACAAAGTGGTGAACGAAAAACCTTATTCAAAAAATAACCAGACCGCTCCTGCCTTCATCATCAAAGACGAAAGGGAATTCGAAAAAGAAAAATTAAGATTAATTGCCTATATCAACCAAACCCAGCAATTGGGCGAAAGCCATTTCGACGGTAAGGAATCACACTCATTTGGCATATTAACCAAAACCGAATGGAACAACATGTTCTATAAACATCTCGATCACCATTTAAACCAATTCGGCGTTTAGTACACGCTATTATAGTCAAATTCACCCCCTTAAAATGTCTCTTTTATACCTCACAAGCTTAATTATCCTGGCTAACTTGTGGTAACATAAAATTGATATAAAATGGCAAGACCACTAGTAACATGCCTTTGGTTCGACGGACAGGCCGAGGCAGCAGCAAAATATTACTGCAGCGTTTTTAAAGATGCTAAAATCACACAGGTTACCCCTATGGTGGTTACCTTCGAATTAAATGGAAATAAATTTATGGGCTTAAATGGCGGTCCAAATTTTAAGTTCAATGAAGCCATTTCCCTGATGGTAAACTGTGATAATCAGGAAGAAATTGATTATTACTGGGATACCTTTATAAAAGATGGTGGCGAGGAAAGTGTTTGCGGCTGGTTAAAAGACAAATTTGGACTTTCATGGCAAATTGTACCATCGAACATTGGTGAACTAATGGCAGAACCCGAAAGAGCAAAAAGAGTAATGGATGTGGTGATGCAAATGAAAAAGCTAGATATGAAAAAAATGGAAAACGCTTAGTTTTTGTCTTCATGCCCTTAGAGTTACAAAGAAATTGCATATCTTAGGTAGATGAAAAGATTAACGATTTTAACCGCGTTAATCATCCCAATTTTTCTTTGTACCTCCTGGGGCTTCTTTGCGCATCAAAGGATAAACAACCTGGCTGTTTTTACTTTGCCCTCCGGTATGATTGCTTTCTATAAAAAGAACATCAAATACATTACCGAGCATGCCGTAGACCCCGATAAGCGTAGATATGCTGATACATTGGAAGCACCACGGCATTACCTGGATGTAGAAAATTATGAACAAAATATCGATAGCATTCCCGAAAAATGGAATGACGCCTTGGCTAAATATGGTCAAAAAAAACTGAATGCCGATGGCATTGTTCCATGGCAGATTGTACGCACCTATTATAGTTTAACCAAGGCATTTAAAACAGGTGATTCTGTAAAAATCTTAAAATATTCAGCCGATCTCGGGCATTATATTGGTGACGCACACGTTCCCCTACATACCACAGCAAATCATAACGGACAACTGACAAACCAGGTTGGTATTCATGCCTTTTGGGAAAGCCGCTTGCCTGAATTATTTTCTACCGATTACAACTTTGTTGTGGGCAAAGCCTATTACATTGAAAACCCGCTTAAAGAGGCCTGGAAAATACTTAAACATACACACAGTTTGGTTGATACCGTATTAACTTTTGAAGCCGAATTGAATGATGCATTTCCTCCCGCCCAAAAATATAGCTTTTCAGAAAGAAACAATATGGTGCTTAAACAATACTCGAGAGCCTATTCGAAAGCTTACCATGATAAAATGAATAACATGGTAGAAAAGCAGATGCGCGCTGCAATATTGGAAATTGGTTCCTTTTGGTATTCGGCATGGGTTGATGCGGGTCAGCCAGTGCTTAAAAACCTGATCAAAACCGACTTATTGCCACACGAGAAAAAAGAAAATGCTGAAGCCGAAAAGAAATACCAGCAAGGCTCACTTATCGGCAGAGAGCTTTAACTATCCTTTAGGATTATCCCCTTCAATAATCTCTTCAATCTTTTTAGGTTGGAAGCGGCTTCTTATTGCCGCCCAAATAGCAGGTACAAAAGTGACCACTGCGATAAAGATAATTACAAGTTCGAAGTTGTTTTTGATTACCGGAATCTGTCCTAATAGATAACCTCCCATCAATAAAGCAAAAATCCAGGCCACACCACCTATAATATTGTAATAGGTAAAACGGCCGAAAGGCATTTTAGCGATACCCGCCACAAATGGGGCAATGGTTCTGAAAATAGGCAGGAACCTGCTTAACATGATGGCTTTACCCCCATGTTTTTCAAAAAATTCATGCGACTGGTGATAATATTTGAGCTTTAAAATTTTGTTCTTCTCCTTAAATACACCTGCTCCCAAAACACTTCCCAGTTTGTAATTAACGGTATTTCCTAAAATTGCTGCTACGATTAAGATGATCAGCATAAGCCAGATGTTTAAACCTGTTTCGTGCTCACCTGCAATTAAAGCACCCATCGCAAAAAGCAAAGAGTCGCCGGGAAGGAATGGTGTTACCACAAAACCAGTTTCAGCAAAGATGATCAGAAATAAAATGAGGTAAGTCCAGGTACGGTATTCGTTAACAATTTCTGCTAAATGAACATCAATATGAAGAATAAAATCTAAAAGCTGCTGTAGTAGTTCCAATTTATCTGATTTTGGGCAAAAGTATGAATAGTAAAGGGATTAAATGCTAGTATATTGCAATAAATAATTAGTTGGACGAAACAAGGCGCATTTGAAGCTCTCCTTTTTTTGATCCGTCTAACAATACATAGTAAACCAGTCCTTTTGAAATAGCCAGCGACTTGTCTGAAGCATCAGTAGCTACAGCAGAATCTAATGTTTTAACCAGTGGTTGTGTTGCAATTGGGGTTTGAAGCGCAAAAGAAATATGTGTTGCTTTACTCAGAGTCACTTTATGGGTAGTTTTTTCGCCATATTTTGCAACAAATTGTGTAAAGGCGCCGTTATCATCCTTAATGATCACATTTGAGCCTAAAGTATAGCCCAGGTTTAAAAAGTTTAGCGTTACCACATTAAGGTCCTGTTTTACATCATCCTGATAAACCTTTAATACCGCCGGACTTGCTGGTGTTGTATGGGTATAAAAGATCGAATAATTGGCACCTATATCAAATTTTTGAGTAATACTTGCCACATCAACCCCAGTATTTATATTTCTAGAGGTAATGGTATAACTTGAATCACCCGCAACCACCACATAATTACTATTTGAGCCATAAGTTGTAGAAGCTCCCGATTGGATGCCACGTAAGAAAAAGTTTTGTGTTGTGTCTGTTACTGCAGTATGAAAATATCTGATTTTAGCATCTCCCTTAATGAAATTATCATTCTTAATGCAAGAAAATATCATTAATACGGGCAAAAACAAGAAAAGTGTTTTGGGAAATATAAAACGGGTATTTTTCATATAAATCGCTGATGCTAATAAAACGTAAAGATAACAGAAAGCATATGAATTGTTAAAATTAATTATCGGTAATGATATGTGCCGTTAAGGTTGCAGCTGTTTCACCACTAAACCAAATGGTATAGATCTTACCCGCCTCTAAAGCTGTACTTTCAATGATTTTGACATTCCCGGAACCTACAACCGTATATCTTAAATTGAAGGCGGTATCTACGGTAAAATAGGTAGAGGCTTCTTTAAAGGCCAGTCCGTTTACAAATTGCGTTCCACCCTGTACCATCACATTGATGCCCGTAGCAAAATTAGGGCTAAGATTAATCAGTTTGATTTTTGCTTTGCTTGTTTCGGTATTGCTTAAATTATCTTCATAACTCACAATCTCCATATCCCCATTTTTATTGGTTACCAAAAAAGTGGTGTAAGTTATGGATGGCGTAAAGTTTAGTGAAGTATTGGTATTGGTGCTATCTATGCCGGTATAAGAAATACTTCTGTTGCCAGAAGGTATTTTTACATATTCACTCGTTTCGCCAAAGGCCAAGGGGGTAGCAGTGAGTTTTTCATTGTCCAGATAAACATCCTGGTTTGTTTCTGCTTTCGATGCGTTAACAATTTTCACTTTCGCCTGCCCTTTAACAATTTCTTCAGGATAATGTTTTTTGCATGACGATAACCCAATAATCAAGAGGAAAATAAACAAAATCGGTGATTTCGAGAGGCAAGTATAGATTTTCATAAGCTGGTTAGTTGCTAAACAAGAATGGCTCGGTCAAAAACCAAGCCATTCTCTTACGAAAACTAAAAATATAGTGGATTAATAGCTATTGTTTAACATCACTGGCATAACCAGCATTAAGACATCTTCATTTTCATCATTGGTTTGAGGGATTAGAAGACCGGCTCTATTTGGGGTAGAAAGTTCTAAAGTAACTTCATCGCCGCTTAAATTACTTAACATTTCAATTAAAAAACGTGCATTAAAGCCGATTTCAAGATCTTCGCCATCATATTGACAGCTTAAACGTTCGTGTGCTTCATTTGCAAAATCTAAATCTTCAGAAGAGATGTTGAGTTCGCTACCACTAATTTTTAATCTTACCTGGTGCGTAGTTTTATTGGCGAAAATAACAACCCTGCGAAGTGTATTTAAGAACAAACTTCTATCAATAATTAATTTATTTGGGTTGTTTGTTGGTATTACCGCCTCATAATCTGGATAACGCTCGTCTATTAAACGACACACCAAATTGATATTTTCGAACTTAAAGAAAGCACTTGTCGCATTGTAATCTACTGAAACATTGATATCCGTAGAAGGCAATGCCGCTTTTAAAAGTGTCAATGCTTTTTTTGGAAGAATAAATGAAGTTGCTTTATCCGCTTTGCTATCCATACGGCGGTATCTTACCAATTTATGTGCATCTGTTGCCACAAAGGTAATGTGCTGAGGTGATAGCTGACAGAATACACCCGTCATTGCCGGACGAAGCTCATCATTACTTACTGCAAAAATGGTTTTGGTAATGGCTTCAGTTAAAACAGATGCCGGTAAATTTACTGAAGAAGCATTTTCTACAATTGGAATCTTTGGAAAATCATCGCCATTTTCGCCACTCAATTTATATTTACCATCGCCGGCACTGATCTCAATAGCGAAAGTAGTGTCGTCGATATTAAATGCAATAGGCTGATCCGGTAAGGTTTTAAGCGTATCTAATAAAATTTTTGATGGAACAGCCACTTTACCTTCTTCCTTTGATTCTACAGCCAAAGCAGTTGTCATGCTGGTTTGTAAATCGGTAGCCGAGATAGTTAAGTTTCCATCTTTAATTTCGAAAAGAAAATTTTCTAATATAGGTAAAACCGTACTGCTGCTTGATGCACCATTTACAGTTTGTAAGTGTTTTAATAGAGTTGATGTGGATACAATAAATCTCATGATATCATTTAGTCTTCTTCAAAAATATAAAAATTATTTAGCGTACTTGTATTTGCGGTAATAATGTTGAAAAATCGCAAAGAATATTAACAATAGCAAGGGAGCCACTACATTTATGAACTGCCATTTCGTCTTTTCGAGCTTAATTTTCGCTTTATCCAATAATCTGATCTTCACTTCCTTATTTCTGAGCGTAATTAAGTTATCATCATCGGTAAAATAATCAACGATATTGAGCAATAATGCCTTATTTCCGAAAGTACGTTGCGAATAACGATCAAAACCAAGCGGATAAGGTGCCCCATTTTGCTCCGACACCTGATTCTTAAATATGTCGCCATCCCCTATCACAATCATCTTAGCGGCTTTGCCGGTACTTTCCAAGGTATAAGGCTGTGTAATGTTGGCCGGCAATGGCCTGCCCGCAAAAACAGATGGAAAGTTACCTTCCAACAATAAACCCACATGTTGTGGCTTGCTTTGGAAAGATCTGGGATCCAGCTGCTCACCTACCATCTGCAAGCTAAACAATTTAGGCACATTATACACTTTATTATAAGCTGATGTACTTAAAATGTATGACTTTTTCACACCCCGCACGCCAATCGTATCTACAGTACTCGGAAACTCAGATTTTATCCCATCCAGTTTCTTTACTACACTTTGAACAGTATCGGGCAATAGAACCGGATAATAAATCCAGGGAACCAGCTGCATCTGATTCTGACCGCCAACAACACCTGTGGAAACCGGAATTTCTGCACTATTTGCCGGATCTGCAATGATGTTGTAGTTAATCCTGGCACCATACATAAAAAGCATGTCATCCAGATTCAGGTTGTTATTAATGGCCATCTGACCGCTTCTGCCCCTTAAACTATCCAACTCGGCACTGACCTGATCGATACTCCACAGCACACGGCCCCCATTCATCACAAAATAATTGATCTTGTACTTCTCCGTTTCGGTAAAAGCTTTTTTGGGCTTGGCGATAACCAACATCTTCAGTTTGTCTAAACCCGCTTTATCAATACTGTTTAAATCGATACGGCCCACCAGATAACTATCAGATAAAGCATGGATGGCATCAGCTAGCTGCAGATCAGACAATTCTCCATTCGATTCGGAAAAACCGATCCGCGGATTAGTGCCCGTGATTACCTTTTTCAAACTGGAGGTGAATATATATTCCAGGTTTTCTATAGAACGGTTGATATTGTCTTCATAGCTCCCGCGGGTATCTAAATTTTGAAACAGTTTAACAGGCAATTGCTTTCCATCGCTTTCGATCATCGCCATTGGGAAAACCAGTTTTTGTGTCAGGCCGGCTTCTGTCTTCACACTTAAATTGGTCGCTTCTATTCCCATTTCATACAGGTTATTGATTACCGTATCCTGATCAGCCTGGTTTAACCCCGCAATCGGATCTACAAAAACAATTTTCACCTCGCTTTTAGCATAAGCTTTGTAATCGGATAAAATATCATTCACCGCAGCTTGCAAACGCTTAAAGGCTGGAGGCAGCTCGCCATCTAAAAATACGGTAATGATGACGGGCTTTTGGTTATTGACCAGTAAAGATTTTGTTTTATCACTCAGTGTAAAGCGCTTATCAGCGGTAAAATCAAAGCGGTGAAAAACATATTGTCCGGCAACATTCAAAATAAACAATGCGGCGATAACGAGGATGAAATTAATCCATTTATTCTGCTGTTTCATTAGCGCTTTCCTCCTATAATCAATTTGGTAAAACACAAAAACAGCACCGAAAAAGTAATAAAATAAATAAGGTCTCTGGTATCTAACACACCTCGGCTGATGGAGGTATAATGCTGATTGACACCCAAATTGGTAATGGTGCTTTCAATTCCTTGTAACAGGGCGATTTTACTCAGATAATCGAAACCCAAAAAGGAGAACGCACATAAAGCGGCACAGATAACAAAGGCAATGACCTGATTTTTGGTTAAGGATGAAGAAAAGATGCCTATTGCTGTAAAAGCAGCGCCCAACAAAAACAAACCGGTATACGAACCGATTACAGCGCCCGAATCGATATTGCCTTCCGGAAAACCCAGTTTTGAAATACTATAATCATAAATCAAGGTGGGGATCAGTGCAAAAAGTACCAGAACCAAGCTTGCCAGATATTTTGCGCCAATAATCTGCCAGATCCGGATAGGTTTGGTAATTAAAAGCTCGTAAGTTCCTTCCCTTCTTTCTTCGGCGAAAGACCGCATGGTGATGGCCGGGATCAGGAACATAAAAAGATAAGGCACCAGACTGAAAAAGCCATCCAGTTCGGCATATCCATAATCGAGGATGGAAGTATCCGGAAAAAACCAGAGTAACAGGCCCGAAACCAATAGAAAAACGCCAATGGTAATATAAGCAACCATCGAACTTAAGAAACTGAATAACTCGCGTTTAAAAACTGCGTACATGTGCGATTAAAACGCCGAAGTTAACCATTTATTCCTGCAAAATTAAAAGGACATGGATTAAAACATGCATTATAAATCGAAAACCGTGCTTATCAAAATTTTTAACAGGTATCGCAACTTTACTTACAAAGAAAGGCCTAAACCTACCGAATACACCAGGTTTCTAGCTTTTAAGTAAGTATCTTTTGAATTGGAAATTTTAAATGCACTGGCACTAACACCTCCATGTATATTTAAGCCATTACTGAGCTGATAACCAGCTAAGGCATTTCCGCCAAAATCGAAGCGTTTAAAATCCTGATCAGCCCCGAATTTAATATTTTGTTTATCTGGTCCTACCTCATCAGTATTCGTAGAAGTATATTTAGCGGTTCCGGATAAAGCAGCGCCGGCATATGGCCCTAAACCTAAAAACACCTTACCTTTTCCGACAGGAATATAAGTAATCGCGTTGGCTGGTATCTCGAAGTATAACAGGTTAATTTTACCTGATGTTTGGCTGATTAAAAAACTGGAATATGATGCCTTGGTACCTTTACCGATAATTGTAAAACCCGGCTGAAAAAAAGTATTTTTAGTTAAAGCTATATTTATTGTTGCACCAAAATAAAATGAAGGATTAACATTATTTTCACTTATTCCGCCACCATCGTATGCAATAGCATCGTTATTGGTAATGAATTTTGGAAAGGATAGGCCTGCTTTTACCGAAATGTGTAAAGGTTTTTGGGCAAAAGCCGTTATACTAAACGATATGGTTAATAATAATAGAGCTGTTTTTTTCATCATGTGTAAAATAGTTATTCAATCAACCAAGTCAGATATTGTTGGTATTAAAAAAAGCCTCCCGTTTTAGGAGGCTCCTTTATTTACTTTTTCAGTCTTAGAAAGAAAAACCTACACCCACTGAGAAAACCTTGTTTTTAAAAGTAATATCTTCCGATACATCCTGATCCAAGATACTGCTAAGACCTAATCCATATCCGGCGTGGATATTAAAACCATTGTTTAATTGGTAACCGGCCAAAAAGTTTAATCCGAAATCACTGCGTTTAAATTCTGACTCATTTTCGCCGAATTTAATATCTTCTTTTACCGATCCAATTTTACCGTTTGCGCTCAACGCATAAGCGAAGTACGGTCCGGCACCCACGAATAACTTACCAGAGCCTAACTTAAAATTTGCGACAACATTTACAGGCAATTCGAGATATTTAAAATTTAGGGTTGCTTCTTCGTCAGTTCCAAATTCCTCATCTTCAAAAGATATGCTATTGTCGTTAAGCTTGGTACCCTTGTTAATAAAGGTTAAACCTGGTTGGATAGAAATAATATCCGATACCGCGAAATCAACCGTACCACCAACATAAAAAGATGCTTTTGAATCGAAGTTTACCGAAGCACTTCCTGATGAGATGGTCATGCTTGGAAAAGCTAGTCCGGCTTTTACGCCAAACGTTATGGGTTTGTTTGTTTGAGCTGAAGCTGCAAAGCCTAAACCTGCAACCGTTAATAAAGATAATACTAATTTTTTCATGTGTTTTTTTGAGAGTTGTGTAAAAATTATTTTTTAGTTTCCGTGCCTTCTCCAATTTAGAGAAAACGTTACAATGATAAAAAACTAATTTGATAGTTAGTAAAATAAGTCCTAAATTATTTTACTAAGTCCTAGATTTTAAATTGTTTATAAACAACAAAGCCCCCAATTTATTGGAGGCTTTGAAAATAAAATCATGGTTTATTACAAACCGAATGCAAAAGCAGCACGTAAGCCAATGAAGCCTGTAGAACCACCGTTACCTGACCAGTTTTCATAACGTAAACCGAAATCTAAGCTTGATTTGTCAGCAACAGAAAAAGATGCGCCTAATGTTGGTGCAACAGCAAATAAAGTCCGACCACCAGTTTCAGTGCTAATTGCAGCACCCAACTCACCGGCACCATAAAAATTACCACCAAAATAATATTTGGCACCTGCTTTTAAAGGAACAACACCTGCACTCGTTTTAGCGCCTATAGATTTCAGATAGTCTTTAGCATCGCCAGTAGCCATTACTGATAAGTAACCAGCGGAACCAGTTAAACTTAAAGATTTTGCTACTGGATGCTCATATTGCAATGAACCTCCTACAATTAAGCTATTTGAATTTTTTTCTGTTGGTAAGCCAAACTCAGCACCAATGCTTAGCTTTTGAACCGCTCCTTCTGTTTGAGCTGAAGCTGCAAGGCCTAAACCTGCAACCATTAATAAAGAAAGTAATACTTTTTTCATGTGATTTTTAAATTATTGTTCGTTAATTATTTTGTCTTTATAGACAAGCTTTATGCCAAAAACGTTACAAACAAAACGAAATAGACTAAATCAGAATTACAAGACACTGATTTACTGAAAAATACGACTTAATATTTTTATTCCGGAAAGGTGTGCTAATTTCAAAACAAACGAATTATTGTCGTGTTTTGAGGAAAAATTCAAAAGGAATAAATGAAGTTTTAAACTAAATACGCGTCATCATTACGATCATGGCTAAAAGTAGAGTAGCCAACACCAAAGCAACAGTATATGAACTTATACGTCACATCAAATCCGCATTTTGCTTACCTAAACGCGGACTTGATGCGGACTTGCTGCGGATTTACTGTGAGTTTAGTATGGCGCTGACAACTATCAATTATAAACCAAATACATAGGCAAACCTAATCCCTACAAAACCTTTGGTATTGGATTTATTGATGGCTACAAGATCATTTTTGCCTGTCCATGCCTCATAGCGGATACCTAAATCGAGTTTATTCCCTCCTGAAAGTTTAAATTGGTTCCCAATGCCTGGCGACCAGACAAATAAAATTTTTTGTCCATTTTTTAAAGGCAATGCTGCCCCCAACTGGCCTTCAGCATAAAAACTTTCGCCCAGCTGGTATTTTAAACCTGCTTTAGCCGGGATATAGCTGAGGTCTTGTACCTTAAAAATTTGGTTCCGTTTACCAAAAAAATTCATAAAGCCGCCGTTCACTGTTAAGGCAAAATCTTCCGCTATGGGAAAAGCAGCTTTTATAGAAGCGCCGGTGCCTATTCCTGATAAGCCTGAAAAATTTCCTGACGGCAGACCTATCTCCGCACCCACATCAATACTGGTGCTGTTTTGGGCTTTCAATGCGAAGGGTATTAAAAATAAAGTAGCAATTAAAGTAATCCTGGTTTTTAGGCTAAACATATTTAAGCGGTAAGTTTTCTAAAAATATCTTCTAGTGATTGTTGCTGATGCGTTTTTTTAAGACCTTCGAGTGTATCATTGGCCACAATTTTACCCTTATTGATGATGATGATATCATCACAGATGGCTTCCACTTCCTGCATAATGTGTGTAGAAATGACTACTGTTTTAGCCGTGCCTAATGTTTTAATCAATTTCCTGATATCAACCAGTTGGTTTGGATCTAAACCTGATGTGGGCTCATCTAAAATCAATACCTCCGGATTATGGATAATGGCCTGAGCCAAACCCACCCGCTGGCGGTAACCTTTAGATAACATCCCGATTTTTTTATGCTGTTCTGGCGTTAAACCCACCATTTTGATCACTTCATCAATCCGCAGCGACAAATTTGCGAGTTTATAGGTTTGGCCCACAAAGTTTAAAAACTCCTTTACATACATATCGGTATAGAGCGGGGTATTTTCAGGAAGATAACCAATGTGCTTTTTGGCTTCGATCGCCTCAGCAAGGATATTTTTACCAGAAATTTCCGCTTCGCCTGAGGTAGGTTCCAAATAACCCGTAAGCATACGCATGGTGGTCGATTTACCCGCCCCATTCGGACCAAGGAAACCTAAAATACGACCGGGCCTGGCTTCAAAACTAATGGCATCAACCGCCTTTTGCTTATCGTAATGTTTGGAAAGATTTTTAACTGAAATACTCATTTTTTGTTTTTTACCACAGATTTGCACAGATATTCATAAGCGATTTAAACCGCAGCTTCTTTATCTGGGTTAATGAATGTGGGATGAACTTAATTTCTTATTATACCTAAACTTATCGAGCTCTTCTGATGCCTGTGGCAGATTATCGCCAGATAAGATATCGGCACCATTATTCACCAGATGGTAATACACATTTTTTGCGGGACTGGCCATGGCACTTTGATCGATATTTCCCATGGTGCCTAAAATGGTGGTGATGCCTTTACCATGAAGATAACTGTAAAATTCTTTCTCCGGTGCAGAAACGCCTACAAAAGCGACAATTCGATTGTTGGGAATCCCCATATTATTTAAGCGTTTCAGTTCAGCCTTCTTTTGAACAGATGCGGAGATCATCAGTTCGGGTGCCAACTGATGTACTTCTTTTGCCTGATCCGCTGTATAGGTAATGATAATCGAATTGCTTTCTACCTTAAAATGTTTAACTTTTTCAATCACTTTGGCATAAGGAATACCTTTTTTTAAATCGATGGTTAACAAAACTTTTCCTTTGCTCCAGCTGAGCACACTATCTAAAGTTGGGATTTTAAATTTGGTTTCTTTTCCATCATTGTCTTTCAGATCAAACGCTTTTAACTCTTCGTAGGTATAATCGCCAATTGCGCCCTTTCCTGTAGAGGTTCTGTCCAATTTATCATCATGCATCAGCACCATCACCGAATCTTTACTGTATGCAATATCGAATTCGATAATTACCGGATTATAGGTGGTGGCATTATCGAATGTTTCGATGCAGTTTTCGGGAAAGCCCGACATTGGGCCGCCACGATGCGCACTAATTAAAGGAAAACGGTTTTCTGGCGACCATTTTAAAAACTGATATAATTCTTGGGTGGTGTTAAACTGAATATATTGATGGCTTTTTTGTTTTGCTTTGCATGAGGTAAAAACTGCAACAATAACCAGAAATAGGAAGTGATGAAATTTCATGCTTCAAAAATAGGAAAAAATGGAAGATGGAAGATGTAAAATGGAATGTTGACCAGTTAATTGTTTTAGCGGGTAATTGTTGAAATTAGTTATTGATTAATCTCAGGTATGACGCACTGTTAACCAGTTTATACATTAACCATAGTTAAGCAAACCCATTTTTAATAGCAAACACGGCCAGGCCTACCCGGGTTTTGAGTTCCAGTTTTTCGCAAAGCTGATCGCGGTAACTTTCGACCGTCCTCGGACTACAGAACATTTTATCTGCTATTTCCTTATAGTTGAGTTCGGTTACGGTATATTTTAAAAATTCTTTTTCCCTTTCCGATATTTTGATTTCGGTATCTTTTGCCTTATTCAAACTGGAAAAGATGATTTTCGATGCCCAATCGGGATAAAAGAAACCATTAATGTTCAGTTTGGTAAGCGCGTTTTCCAATTCTACAGGATGTGCGTTCTTTAACAGATAACCTTTAGCGCCATTGCTCACCATCTTAATTACACTTTTTTCTTCGCCTTGCATACTTAGTGCCATCACTTTCACCTCGGGATGGTTCGCCGTGATCCAGCTTACGGTTTCAAAACCATCCATAATGGGCATACTGATATCTAAAAGCACGATGTCAGGGACTTTGTTGCTGTTTTCGAAGTTTTGAATCAGTTCCCTTCCATTTTCACAGACATAAATTACTTCAAAGGCTTCAAAATTATCAATAATCCCCTGGAGTGCCTTTGCAATAAGGATATGATCATCAACAATAACTATAGTTTTTTTCATGCCTGATCAATTTAAAATAATAGTAAGTGTGGTACCGAAGCCGGGTTTACTTTCCAAACTGAACTTTCCACCAATAATTTCGGCTCTTTTTTTCATGTTTTTAAGTCCTATACCGTCAGAAGTTATTTGATCACAATCGAAGCCTACCCCGTCATCCTGAATGGTTAAGGTTAGAAAAGTTTCGGGCAACGAATAAAGCCGGATCATGATATTGCTGCAATGGGCATGTTTTAAACTGTTCTGAAGAAATTCCTGGGTGATCCGCAACAGTACGTTCTTTTTCACAAATTCGAGGAAAATTCCTTCTGAGTGATGATCAAAAGTTACCTTACATTTTCTGAGTGCATTGATGTTGTTTACTTCTTCCTGTATTAAAGTTACAATTTCGTTTTCACTTATATTATCACTGGTCAAATTTTTCGACAGGCTTCTTAAGTCTTGCAACGATGAATTGATAATCTGATAAATCTGCTCTATCCGCTGATTTTCCTGTGGAACTTTGTTTTCGTGTACAAGCTGTTGAGTATAAAGGCTTACCAGCGTTAATTTTTGTCCGATATTGTCGTGTAATTCGCGGCCAATCTGCTGCATGGTGGCCTGTTGTATTTCCAGTTGGGTGGTTAAAAGTTCCTTTTGATGTATTTCGTTTGTGATTTTAATTTCATTCAGATATTCTCTTTTCCGCTGCCTGTATTTTTTGATATACACCATTATGGCCACCACAAAGAGCACAAAAAACAGATTAAAGAGGATGATCGTAATTAAGAGTTCTGTTTTCCCCATATGAATGAAATTGAGAATAATACATACATTACAATACCCGAAACCAGAAAATAATCGAAATAAATATTCCAGATCTGGATATACGCCCTTAAAAGCGAATAGAATGTAAAAAAGGGCAATGTACCGATATAGAATAATGTAACCCCTAAATTGATGTAGAACATTCTGTTTTCATTGAAGTGGAGAATATCGGCAGAATTAACCTGGTTGTAGTATTCTTTTATGACCAAAAACATCAGCAATAAACAGCCTAACGTGTAACTGAAGGAAAAATACACCTTACTTTCTTTAAAGAAAAGCCTGCTCAGTACGAAAGAGATCACGTATATTAAAGCTACCATCCAGAATAGTTTTTTATTGTTAAAAGATTTTACGCCATAAAGCCAGTAAAAGAATATAAACTGAAAAGGAATAACGATATAGTTGTAATATTTTGTTTTTGAAAAACTGATGTACGTTCCTCCCCATTTGCCAATAACTTCGAACATAAAGATCAGGATCAGGTAATAGATAAAATATCGCCAATATTGGCCTTTTAACTTTCTTAAATATAAAAGGGAAATAATTGCTGCCGCTCCCTCAACCCAAAGAAAACTGTCGCTCAGAAATTTTTGGAAGTCGCTCATCTACTCATAATTAATACGTTTCAACACCAGCATCAGCTGGTGGAATGGTTTGTCCGTGGTTTTGTGCCATCACCTGGCGCGATTGTGTGCCGCTGGTATCAGAGCTCATGGCCATTAATGTTACCGGCCGCCTGTGGCTCCGCTCATCGGTTAAATAAGTAGATTTATCTAATGGGTTAAAGTCGTAATCCAGGTAACTCCCCTGGTCGATCTTCTTTTTCAAGGTCGGGATCATCACCAGTGTATGTTTCTGTGCATAATCTTTTCCTATTGATTTTTCCTTTTCCAGTCCTTCCCACTCATTTTCGTTGGGGTAAGCGGCATAATAGAAACGTATGCCCAATGCAGCGGTACCGATACCTGGATTTCTTTTTTGGGTCTGATGCTCAATATCGGCAATAAATTTTTTCAGTGTCTTTAAGCCGAACGAAACTGAATGGGCATCATCAATACCCAATGTTTTATTAATCGCAGCCAGGTGGTTATTGCGGTAATGGTCAACCATACGGTGAATGATTTTAGGGTCCATCGTATTCGGATATCCCCTATCCCCATTTTTATCGATGAAGCTGATCAACTTTTGAAAGAGATATAGCACCAGGGCGCCACATAAAAATACGGTAATATAAAGGAGTACATGTTGCATTTTCATTATTTCAGGGTTTTAGTTAAAGTTAGGTTTTATTCTCAAAAGTGATCAAACTTTTGGACATATCGGATGGGGTTTTCCCCATATTTTGTTGTTGATTTTACTGCTTTTTATTTTGTTGCTTTTACGATTGATTTTTAGTGCTTTACCTAAGGTTTTTCAACCGGAACTGTTTCAATTTTGGGGAGTGTTTAACAGCAATAAACACGGATTGGAACAGGCCGAAAATCCGGAACAGAGTAGGCAAAACTTAAAACCTTAAAACCATGTCAAAAACCTTAAAAAAAGAAGTAGAGTACACAGGCAGATACCTTGTATTGCTACCAGAAGGATCGAACACCTCAGATTCGATCAGCACCATCAATTCTATCAGCGGACTAAACCTAAAAAGCTCATTAGAATTCGAAAATGAATTTTTTACCGACAAAGATCTGGCTAAAACCGATGGTATAGTATTGGATAAACTGGGTATCGCTATTGTAAATGAAAAACCCAAAATAGAAAATTCCATCAGTAGTTTAGGCGATAACGAAATGATCGTTGAAAAAGAAAGAATGGTTTATGCCATTGGTATGCTCGATGAAAGCACCCAAAATTATGTGGAAGGCTACCGTGATGCGGTAAACCAGATGACCAATATGCTGGTTGGAACAGAAGTGGAAGATTACAGTAATCAGGAGCAAGACTCGGAAGTGGAATCGGTTGGCGCCACCTGGGGGTTAAAAGCTACCAATGTTGTACCAAGCACCTTTCTAAGATATAATCCTTACAACGGCGCAGGCATTAAAGTGGCCATACTGGATACCGGATTTGATTTTAACCACCCTGATTTTGCAGGCCGCCCGATCGTGCACCAAAGTTTTATCAGCGGTGAGAGCACACAGGATGGTCATGGCCATGGCACACATTGTACTGGTACCTCTTGTGGTCCGGCCAGCTCGCCTGCCGCAACCGAAAGGTATGGTATTGCCTATGCTGCCAGCATTTATATTGGCAAAGTATTAAGCAATGGTGGTTCTGGTGGCGATGGAGGCATTCTTGCCGGCATCAACTGGGCAATCGCCAACCATTGCGACGTGGTAAGCATGTCGTTAAGGGGTTTGGTAAACGGAACAGGTTATTCGGCTGTTTTCGAAACTGCCGCAGCACGGGCATTGGCACAAGGCACCTTAATTATTGCCGCAGCCGGAAATGATTCGGCCAGACCGGGCGTAGTAAAACAGGTGATGCACCCTGCAAACTGCCCTTCGATTATGGCGGTTGGTGCAGTGGATGTAAACATGAACATCGCAAGCTTCTCTAACGGCGGCCTGTACCCAACCTATGGTGCAGTTGATATTGCTGCTCCGGGGGTTAATGTATATTCTTCTACAAAACTGCCAACCAAATACGCAAGCTGGAACGGCACCAGCATGGCTACGCCACATGTTGCGGGTATCGCTGCCCTATGGGCACAGGCAACCGGCCTTAGGGGCATTAACCTTTGGCGAAAATTAACTTCAACTGCAAAAGCATTATCTTTACCAGGAAGAGACGTTGGAGCCGGTCTGGTACAGGCACCTACCAAAACAAGATTGATTAAATTCCCGATCGATAGAACCCCGATTTTGATCAATCCAAAGTTCCCTATTGATCCGATCGGCCCAATTGAAAAAATAATACGATGAAAACGAAGTGGTTAATATCTGTACAGGATGGCGCAATCAAACAAGTAGTTAATGCATTAGGCCAGATGGGCATTAAAGATGCAGAAGCTTTAGACTCGATCGGTGTAATTGTTATTGTTCCCGGCGATCATAAAATTGCAGATATTAGAAAAATTGAGGGCGTATTAAATGTTGAGGAGGAAAGGGACATCAGCATTTAAGTCAAAAATAATCGTTTACCTATAAAACCGGTGTAACTCCATGTTGCGCCGGTTTTTTTTTCGGGAAATCTTCATTACAAAGCCAATTTTTCATTGTGTGAAGCAATCTTTTATAACAAGGTTCGCAAAACGAAAGATTGCTTCACCGAAAAGCTGGGGCAGGCTGTCGGCTGAAAAAGTCTTCTCGTAATGACAACATTTCTTTTAACCCTGTAACTCCTTTTCCCCTGATCAAAAACCTTCAGTCTTATCCCTTTAAACCCTCCGCCTTTTTATTATCTTTGCTGCATTATGGCTCAAAAGAATAACGACGAACAATTTAAAAATGTAATATCACACGCAAAAGAATACGGTTTTGTATTCCAGAGCAGCGAAATATATGACGGCTTAAGTGCTGTTTACGATTACGGCCAATTGGGTGCCGAGTTAAAAAACAACATTAAAACCTATTGGTGGAAAGCCATGGTACAGATGCACGAAAATATTGTAGGGATCGACTCTGCAATTTTTATGCACCCAAAGGTTTGGAAGGCCAGCGGACACGTAGATGGTTTTAACGATCCAATGATCGACAACAAGGATTCGAAAAAACGTTACCGTGCCGATCAGTTGTTAGAGAATAAAATTGATGAACTATATTCAGAATTAGCCAGTTTCAGTGTAGAAAACAAAGCTAAGTTTGAAGAATTTCAACAAGAGATATTAGGTTTAAGTGATGAGGGCCAGGCAAGCTGGGTACCTACTTTTAAAGATGAGGCAACCATTTTAGACCATGCAAAATATCCTTTTGTTGAAGAAGCAGGCTGGAGATTTGTCAAAAAAGGTTTAACCCTTGAAGTAGAAATGAACCTGGCGCTAAAATCTGAAAATTTAGCGCAGCTGAAAGATTTAATTGTGGATTATAAAGTAATCTGCCCGATTTCCAAAACTTCAAACTGGACAGATGTACGCCAGTTTAACCTGATGTTCAGCACGCAGTTTGGTGCAATGGCAGAGGGTAGCGATGAAGTCTATCTCCGTCCGGAAACAGCGCAGGGGATTTTTGTAAACTTTTTAAATGTTCAGAAATCGGGTAGGATGAAAATTCCCTTCGGTATAGCGCAGATTGGTAAAGCTTTCAGGAATGAGGTAATTGCCCGTCAGTTTATTATGCGGATGCGTGAGTTTGAGCAAATGGAAATGCAGTTTTTTGTCCGCCCGGGTGAAGACAAAAAATGGTTCGAATACTGGAAAGAAGCACGTTTAAAATGGCATAAGGCTTTAGGTACTTCGCCTGAAAAATACCGTTACCACGACCATGTTAAACTGGCGCACTATGCCAATGCCGCAACTGATATTGAGTTCGAATTCCCTTTTGGATTTAAAGAAGTGGAAGGTATCCACAGCCGTACCGATTTCGATTTAACACAGCATCAGGAATATTCTGGCAAAAAAATGCAGTATTTCGACAACGATTTAAATGAAGAAGGCAAACCTTATGGCAATTATGTACCTTATGTAATTGAAACTTCGATTGGTTTAGACCGGATGTTTTTGTTAACCATGATCAATGCTTTTGAAGAGCAGGATTTAAGCACCGAAGATAAACAGGATAGCCGCACCTTATTGCGTTTACACCCTGCTTTGGCCCCATATAAGGTAGCTATCTTCCCACTGACCAAAAAAGACGGTTTACCGGAAAAAGCACGTGAGATTATGGATACCCTGAAATTCGATTTCAACTGCATTTATGAGGAGAAAGATGCCATTGGTAAACGTTACCGCCGTCAGGATGCTGTGGGGACACCTTTCTGTATTACGGTTGATCACCAAAGCTTAGAAGATAATACCGTTACCATCCGCCATCGCGATAGCATGGAGCAGGAACGTGTAGCCATTGCCGATTTAGGAAACATCATCGGCTCGGCAGTAAGCTGGAAAACGTTGTTAGCATAAAACGAATGTCATGCTGATCCGATAGCTATCGTATCAGCATCTCACAAGATAAATAATTCAGTCGCAGGCTTTAAACTTGCGACTTTTTTGTGTAAGAAATATGAATTTAGCCGACCATTACCATAAACTTTATATCGATTCCATTGCCAAAATATCATCGGGCCATTACGAAACAGATCCTTTAATTGATGATGAAAGGGACAACCGTTTCGGCATTACTTTGGTCATCAGGCCCGATGCGGCAACCAATAACAATATCCAGCAGTTTTTAACCGAAGCAAAGGTCATTGAGCCCGATCAGTATTACTATCAAAACCCTGATATCCATATTACCTTAATGTCGATCATTTCCTGTTACGATGGCTTTGATTTAAAGGATATTGAGGTAAAGGACTATACTCAGCTTATTCAGCAGGTTTTAACCAGACATAAGCGTTTCAAAATTCAGTTCAAGGGGCTTACAGCATCACCATCCTGCATTTTGATTCAGGGTTTTTTAACGGATACTTTAAACGAAATCAGGGATGATTTACGGGCATCATTTAAAAATTCAACACTCCAGCAGAGTATCGATAAACGTTATGCCATCCAAACTGCACATGCTACGGTCATCCGTTTCAGATCGGAACTGGAGAATAAAGATGAATTGGTGAAGCTTATCGAAAAATACCGGGATTTCGATTTCGGCACTTTTGAAGTAACGCAAATAGAACTGGTATATAACGATTGGTACCAGCGGGAAAGATTTGTTAAAAAATTGCATCAGTTTTCTTTATCTTAGCATATCAATCAACCCTTTCAAATTAACGCTCGTGAAAGTATCTTTCAAATTATCGCTATTGGCACTCGTGTGCCTTTTCATTACGTCATCCTGTAAAAAAGAAGTCGATTACCACCAGGAATGGGATTTATCCACAATGAGTGGAAAAGTTGACGGCATCTTACTGCAATGTACATTGGCTACTGCCCAGGTTTATGATGTCGGTGGAAAAATCAGCGCACAAATTTCGGGTTTTAAAGGTACTAGCGCATTTACCTTAGTGATCAGCGATTTTAAAGGTCTTGGAACTTACGCTTTATCCGACTACAATTTGGCAACCTACCTTACAGGTACCTCCTTCTTTCAGGATGCTTACATCGGCAGTACGGCAGGAACAATAAAAATAACCAGTTACTTAGCAGATAAATACATTAGAGGGACTTTTGAGTTTAAAGGAGAAAATCAATATACCTCAATAAGCAAAAACATTACCGAAGGCCAGTTCAATATCAGTTTAGTCCCGGTTAAACTGCCCGAAACCAATAACAGCACCAATAATTTAAGTGCAAAAATAGATGGTACCGTAATCGGTTTTACTGGTGAAGCTATAACAACCAACATGTCTGTTATTGGCAATTTACTTTCCATTGCAACCATAAATGGTGAAAAACGCCTGGCTCTTGGCGTTACCGGTTATAAAGGTGTAGGTACTTATGACTTTTCGGAAGATGGAAATGGAACTTACATGAAAGATCAAACACCTACAGGCTCATTTACGGCAACAAGTGGCACTTTGGTGATCAGCAGTGAAGCAGGTGGTAGATTAAAAGGAACATTCTCATTTATAGCACCCAATCAAAATGCGACAATCAATACATCAGTAACGGTAACAGAGGGTACTTTCGATCTCCCCTACAGCAAAAAATAGCATTAATTTTAAAAATAAAGCCGTTGATTTTAACAATCAGCGGCTTTTTCATTAATAATCCTTTGGTCATAAATGCTGAAGGGTATTAAGCAAATTTCATATTAGCCTTTTGCTTATTATATTTGTTTAAACAGCAATCTCCCTGATATGAAAATTCCACAGAAGTTTTTTGCCCGCCGACATGAAATTGCCGCAGATTATTTAAAAGAATTAGATAAACACCTTGACGATATTGTATCAGGCCGCGCTATTGAAATGTTTGAGGTCAGGGATTTTGCTGATTTAATCCATGTACACCCCACACACCTTAGTAATACCATTAAAGCAGCCACAGGCCATTCGCCATGTTTCTTTTTCGAAGAACGATTAATGGAGATTTCGAAATCGATGTTGCAGAATGTAAGTATGCCCATTGCCGAAATCGCGAGGATATTAACCTACGATCCATCTAACTTTACCAAGTTTTTTAAACACTTTGCAGGCCAAACCCCAAAACAATATCGGGAGGCTTATTTTGAGTCTTTGGCAACAAAAAAGGAAATTGTCACCATATAAAACTTAAACAGTCACCATTTTTACTTAAGCTATCACCATTTTTACAGCGGGTTTCCCTTTAACTTTGTTTAACAAATTAAAAGAAAATGGAAACACAAAATAAAATTGCCCTGGTAACCGGCGGTAGCCGTGGATTGGGAAAAAATGCTGCATTAAAAATCGCAGCCAATGGACTTGGTGTGATTATCACCTATCAATCGAAAAAGGAAGAAGCAGAAAATACCGTAAATGAGATAAAAGCCCTGGGCGTACCTGCAGCTGCAATACAGTTAAATGTAGGCGATGCCAAAACTTTCGATGCTTTTTTTGCAGAGGTAAAAGCCGTATTGAAATCTGATTTTAACGCGGAAAAATTCGACTTTTTAATTAATAATGCGGGAATTGGCATCCATGCGGCTTTTGCCGATACCACCGAAGAACAATTTGATACCCTGGTAAACATCCACTATAAAGGGGCTTTCTTTTTAACCCAGAAAGCTTTGCCTTTATTAAATGATGGCAGTGGAATTATTAACGTTTCAACCGGGCTGGCACGTTTTGCAACCCCAGGTTATGCGGCTTATGCATCAATGAAGGGCGCAATGGAAACTTTAACTAAATATCAGGCGAAAGAACTGGGCGCAAGAGGAATCAGATCGAATATTATTGCCCCGGGTGCCATAGAAACCGATTTCGGTGGTGGAGTGGTACGCGATAACGACCAACTGAACGCAGGGATAGCTGCTAATACTGCGCTGGGACGTGTAGGTTTACCAGATGACATTGGTGGTGTAGTTGCCTTTTTATGTACTGAAGATGCCAGATGGATCAACGCACAGCGCATTGAAGCATCAGGTGGTATGTTTTTATAAAATATCCGCATTTTTTAAACACAAAGACACTAAGGCGCCAAAGGTTAATCTCTTCGTAATCTTGGTGCCTTAATGGTTGTTTATTGTTTAACCGGTGAATAACCGCCCTGCGCCAGACGCTTAACGCTACCAAAAATCCTTGCACAGAAAATATTCCCGGTCAAATGGCGTTATCCATGAAAACCGTCCCATGTTTAAAATACTTCTACCCGCCTTTTTACTGCTGATTTTTTCTGGTCATGTTTACGCCCAAAAATGGACTGATGCCGAATTTCGCAAAGCCAATACTGCAGCAAATGCGTCCTATTTAAGCAACGAGGAAAAAAACATTGTGATGTATATGAACCTGGTCCGTATTGATGGAGAAAAGTTTTATTATACCTTTTTAGAAGATTACATTAATAACTATAATGCCAAAGTTCGGCAATATAGAAACTACAACGAACTGAGGATTACCAGAAACAATTCTTATTATATTTCCTTATTGAAGCATTTACGGGGCATTAAAAACCTGCAGATGTTTTATCCTGATGATAAGCTGACATCCTTAAGCCGTAACCATGCCCAGGATTTAAACCAGAATAACCTGGAAACACACGAAAGCAGCAATGGTGATAAATTTTCGAAGCGTTTGTCCAAATATTTTCCCAATAAGGCCATGAGCGAAAATATCGATTTCGGCTATTCAAACAGTCTGGATATTGTATGTCATTTACTATTAGATTGTGGTGTACCGTCCCTTGGCCACCGGTTTAATTTATTGGACCAGAAGTACAAACTCAATACCGTTGGTGTAAGCATACAGCCCCATCCTTCGTACACCTGGTGTGCGGTGATCGATTTTGTAGCGCAACCTGCATTTTACAGCAATAATGAGTAAATTGCCATACATTTATGTATTGCAGTTTTCATTAACCTATCAATTATATCTATGCAGACATAGAAAATAACTGTTTGATCGGTGCTGAAAATTACCTCATTTTTATAACAGATTACAAACTTAAACGATGAGCGAAAAGAAAAAACTAACCAGTGCATCGGGCATTCCATATGCAAATAATGAAGATAGCATGACCGTTGGTCCCCGCGGCCCGATATTGATCCAGGATTTCATTTTACATGAAAAGATGGCCCACTTTAACCGCGAGCGGATTCCAGAACGGGTGGTACATGCAAAAGGTTCTGGCGCTTATGGAATTTTTACCGTTACCCACGACATTACAAAATATACGAAGGCTAAACTTTTCTCCGCGATCGGCAAGCAAACACCTGTTTTTTTGCGTTTCTCTACTGTTGGCGGCGAAAAAGGATCGGCCGATAGCGAGCGCGATCCACGTGGCTTTGCCATAAAGTTTTATACTGAAGATGGCAACTGGGATTTAGTTGGAAACAATACACCCGTTTTCTTTGTAAAAGATCCGAAAAAGTTTGGCGATTTTATCCATACCCAGAAACGTGATCCGCAAACCAATATGAAGAGTCCGACGATGATGTGGGATTTCTGGAGTTTGAACCCCGAAAGCTTGCATCAGGTACTCATTTTAATGAGCGACAGGGGGACGCCATTCTCTTACCGCCACATGCACGGTTTTGGCAGTCATACCTTCTCTTTTTACAACAATAAACACGAGCGTTTTTATGTGAAGTTTCACTTCAAAACCAAACAGGGCATCCAGAATTTCACCAACAATGAAGCGGTTGACATGAAATCGCAGGATCCTGATCATTCACAGCGGGATCTGTTCGAGGCGATAGAAAGGGGCGAATTTCCGAAATGGACATTGAAAGTACAGATCATGCCTTTTGAAGAGGCCAAAACATATCATATTAATCCGTTCGACCTCACCAAGGTTTGGCCACACCGCGATTATCCTTTAATTGAAGTGGGCGAACTGGAACTGAACCAAAATCCTGATAATTACTTTGCACATGTAGAACAGGCCGCCTTTGCTCCTGCACATGTGATAGATGGCATTTATTATTCTCCCGACAAAATGTTGCAGGGAAGGATTTTATCTTATCCTGATGCGCAACGTTACCGTTTAGGCGGCAATTACGAGCAGATTCCTGTTAACCGCTGTCCGTTTATGACCAATAACTATCAGCGTGATGGTTTAATGGCGGTTAATGGCAACGGTGGATCTAATCCAAATTATTTTCCAAACAGTTTTGATGATATTGTGGTTGATCAAAGTTATAAACAACCGGCCTGGCCACTGGAATCGCTACTGGCCGATAGCTACAATAGAAATGATGAAGGTGAAAATGACCATTATACGCAACCAGGTAATCTGTTCCGGTTAATGGATCCTGAGGCAAGGAAAAACACCATCGCCAATATTGTAAGTGCTATGGGGGGTATTAACGGGGTAAAGAAAGACGATATTGTGAACCGTCAGCTTTGCCATTGGTTCAGGGCCGATATGAGTTTAGGTTTAGCGATTGCCAAAGGCCTGGATTTAAACCTGGACAAAGCAATGGAAGGTATGGTACATGCAGATCCGCCGCATAAAGCCACCAATAGTTAAAAACGAGGTACATATTAAAGAGTTCTGGTTTACCGGAACTCTTTTTGTTTATATAAAATTCTATTTAAAAAATTACCTTTGCCCTTATAACACATATGGCATGGGCAAGGTTGTTCATATTTCGACCTCAAAACCTTTAATATTTTAACATCAATGCGCAAGGCGATTTTAGCATTTATAGATTTTTTTCATCCTCCATTTAAAAAATATATTTCCGCACATAATTTCAGATACTTAGTAACGGGAGGAACTACTTTTGTGCTCGGCATTATTATTTACTTTTTGTCCTTCAATTTTCTTTTTCATAGTGATGAGGTAAAAATATTATTCTTTACGCTCAAAAAAGATACCGCGGCACTTGCCGTAGATTTTGCTGTGGTTATTCCGTTTAGTTTTCTGATTAACCGGTATGTGGTTTTTACACATAGTGAGGTAAAAGGCAAAACCCAGTTATTTAGATTTTTAAACCTTCAATTTATCAACGTATTGCTGAATGTTTTTCTATTTAAATTCTTTGTAGAAATATTAATGGTGTACCCCACCATTTCAAAAGTGGTCGTAGCAGTATTGGTCGCTTCATTCAGTTATATATACCAGCACTATTTTACATTTAGCGTAAAGAAAATCGGAGAAAAAAAAGAGAAAAAAAATCACTAATCCAGTTTGATTGTAGCATCTTTTTTTTGCCACGAAGACACGGAAATAATGATGATAATTAGATTAAACACCAGGTTCATCAACCCCAACCTAAGTACCTAAACGGGATGGAAGCGGTATCCTTTTACGGTCATCCTGAGCGCAGTTGAAGCACCGCAAAAGATTTAGCGCACAGCCCGACGGAACCCCTCCGATGAAATACTCCCCTAGCTTTCCTAATCACTAATTCATCTTTTTCATCTACCGAAACCTTTATTACTTTAACCTGTTAATTTATCCGACTGCTTTCTTGATAAGATAAAAACAACATCCTAACTTAGCTGCCGACCAACTTATTTTCAGCATAACCATGAGCCATTTTAATGATTTTAATAATGCGCAGGTAGCAAAATTGCCCAATCATTTAAAGCAATTTATCGTTGCCCAGAATTACGAAAAATATACGCCGATCGATCAGGCAGTGTGGCGTTATGTAATGCGCCAGAATTACAGTTATCTTAAAAATGTTGCTTACTACCCCTACATCAAAGGTTTACAACGGGCAGGATTAAGTATCGAATACATTCCCGACCTGCAGACCATGAACGATAACTTAGGTAAAATAGGTTGGGGCGCTGTAACTGTTGATGGTTTTATTCCACCAGCAGCTTTTATGGAATACCAGGCATACCGCGTTCTGGTAATCGCAGCTGATATCCGCCAGATTAACCATATTGAATATACCCCGGCACCCGATATTATACATGAAAGCGCTGGTCATGCGCCGATTATCGCCGATACCGATTACAATAACTATTTAAGTTATTTTGGTTCGATCGGTGCAAAAGCGATGTTTTCGGCAAAAGATTTTGAGCTATATGAAGCCATCAGAAAACTCTCTATTTTAAAAGAAGCTGTTGATGCAGATGAATTTCAGATTGCCAAAGCAGAAAAGGAACTCCGTTATATTAACGAAAATATGGGCGAGCCTTCCGAAATGGCATTGCTTGGCCGTTTACATTGGTGGACTGTTGAATATGGTTTGATCGGTACTTTAGAAAATCCAAAAATTTATGGGGCGGGTTTACTTTCTTCTATCGGCGAAAGTGCCACCTGTATGCAAAACGATGTGGCAAAACTTTGGTACAACATGGATACGGTTAACTATGCTTACGATATTACCAAACCACAACCGCAGCTTTTCGTAACCGAAACCTTCCAGAATTTAATTGATGTACTGGAACAATTTGCCAATACAATGGCATTTAGAAAAGGTGGAACAGAAAGCATGATGAAGGCGATTGCCTGCAAAAATGTAGCAACGGCTGTTTATAGCTCGGGATTACAGGTTAGCGGTATATTTACCGATATGGGCATTAGCGCTAAAGATGAAGTAACCTTTGTTAAAACAATGGGGCCATCGGCACTGGCCTTTAAAGAAAAGCAACTGGCCGGACATGGAAAAGATTACCATGCTGATGGCTTTTCTTCTCCAGTTGGGCGTTTAAAAAATAGCGTAAAGGCATTAGAGGATTATGGCATCGACGAATTACAGGCTTCAGGTATTGTTTTGAGCGGAAAGGCCGAACTTTTATTTGAAAGCGGTATTAAAGTAGTTGGAGTTGTTAAAACTATTTTGATTGAAGAGCACAAAGTAATTTTGATCGCTTTAAACGACTGTACCGTTACAGAAAGCAACGGGAACATCTTATTTAAACCTGAATGGGGTACTTATGATATGGCTGTAGGAGAAAGTATTGTTTCGGTTTTTAATGGTGCTGCCGATAAAGATGCCTACGAAGAAATTACTTTAATCAGCGGGGAGAAAACGCATCAAGTGGTCTATGATGAAAAAACCCTAAGACTGCACAACTTATACAAAACGGTAAGGGAGATTAGGGAAAGCGGCGAAAACCTCGACCGGCTTGGCGAAATTTTCGTGCAACTGAAAACCAACTACAGACAGGACTGGCTTTGTGCGTTAGAAATTCTGGAAATTATTTACCACAAAAAGGTTTATCATCAGTTGGAAAAAGAGATTCAGGTGTATTTGGAAATTAAAGCCGGCAGAGAGATCGATCATACCAAATTGATCAGCGATGGTTTACATGTAATCAAAAACCCGGTAAGCCAACTGCTTGTGGAGGATTGATATTTAAAAGCAAACTGGAAGAAAACTGTATTAGTGAATTAATTGATTCATTAAAGGTTGTACCTTTAAATGATGCTGTAGTATAACATGACCAGTACACTAAGGAAAAACAACAGAATAAAACTGCCGGATGCTATTATTTATGCTACAGCAGAGGTAATGAAAGGAAAACTCTTAACGAATAGTACTATTGATTTTGAAAAAATAAATGGAGATGTCGAACGCTTTAATCCAATAAATTTATAGAACATTTGATTCTATCACGTCAATCTTTTAACTAAAAACAATTTTTTAACATTTTTTAATGAACATTATAATTACAGGCGCCAGTAGCGGAATCGGGTTCGAAACTGCTTTAGAATTTAGCTTACAGAAAGAAAATAAGATTGTAGCCATTGCCCGTTCGGCTGATAAACTGCGCAAACTGCTAGAAATAGCCAGAGGCATTAATCCCGACTGTACCCTGCTCCCGGTAGAATTCGATATTGTAAACGATGATTATGCTGCACTACTTCCATTTTTACAAGAACGTTTGGGATCGGTTGATATCTTAATCAATAATGCTGGTGCTTTAATTAATAAACCATTCTTAGAGACTACAGAAGCTGACCTGGGCGAAATGTTGCAGAGCAATGTGATTTCGCACTTCAGGATGATCCAAAGCGTTTTACCATTCATGCAAAGCGGAAGTCACATTGTAAACATTGGCAGCATGGGTGGTTTTCAGGGGAGTGTTAAGTTTCCCGGACTTTCCGCATACTCTGCAAGTAAAGCAGCTTTGCACACTTTAACCGAATGTTTGGCATTCGAGCTGGCCGAAAAAGGAATTAAAATCAATTGCCTGGCTTTGGGATCGGCCCAAACTGAAATGCTCGAAGCTGCTTTCCCGGGATACCAAAGTCCGGTGATGGCCTTCGAAATGGGGAAATACGTTGCCGACTTTGCGAAAACGGGACACAAGTTTTTTAATGGGAAGATTTTGCCGGTTGCGGTTACCACCCCATAATTCCATAATTTTTAGTAATTTACATCACTAATTGAAAAACTAAAAATCTATGGAAACGAACTCCCCTTTTAAAACTGCTGATAATGGAAAAAACGCTGCAGTAGTAAGCTACATTTTTCTTATTGGCTGGTTGATATCGTACTTTGCCATGTACAAAGACAATAAAACAGCTTTGTCGAGTTATCACTTAAGACAATCGTTACTGCTTCATCTGGGCATTATTGTGCTTAATATTGCATTAACCATTATTCTCATGATGGTGCCGACAGCGTTTTTCGGATACTTAAGTTATCTGGCTTATATTGGGTACATTATTTTTATTATTTTGGGCGCGATTAGTGCAAATAATAATGAGCAAAAGCCACTTCCACTATTTGGAGATAAGGCGCAAAGCATGTTCCCAAGTATTTAATCGAAACCAAATATTTTAACCAAAGTCTGGGCCAGCTGCCCGGGCTTTTTTTTGTTTTAACTCATTTTCAACATTTTAACCGACTTTAGATTTTTTTTATATCTTTGGTTCCAACATATGAAGAAAATAATAGTCCCGATTCTGTTTTTCATTTTGTCTGCCACGGCAGGAAAAGCCCAAACAATCTTACCCGCGCAATACCAGGAACTGGTGAAAAAGCTGGTTGCCAGCCTTCCAAAAGAAGCAACGGTTACAGAGAAAAATTCTAACACAAGTTCAACATCACTTATCGATTTTGCTAAAAGTATGTTAGGTATTCCCTATCGTTACGCAACGAGCAATCCTAAAGTTGGTTTTGACTGTTCCGGTTTTGTGAGTTATGTATTTAGCAATTTTGGTTTTAAGGTTCCACGTTCTTCGAGAGAATTTAGCTATGCGGGTAAAGAAACCAGTTTAGAAAATGCAAAAGTAGGTGACGTATTGATTTTCACAGGAAGTAACTCAAGAGTTAGAAGAATAGGCCATGTTGGCATTGTTTATTCTATAGATGAAAACGGGATCAAATTTATCCATGCTTCTTCGGGCAAAGCACATCAGGTAACCATTACTGATTTGGACGGCCATTATAAAGCCCGCTTTATGAAAATTGTGAGTATTATATAAACTACTTTTTATATTTCCACATTCTTGTTTTGCCTTCTCCCAGCCACTCTAAAGTGGTTTCAAGTCTTTTTTGCCTGGTGGCATCGGTTTTAGCTTCTTCGAGCCACATCACATACTCTTTTTTATTGGATACACTAAAACCCTGAAATACATTCAGTGCTTTAGGATCTTCGTTTAGTGCTTCAGTAAGATATTCAGGGATAATCAGGTCTTTCTTCTCAGTAGATTTTGGCTTTGGCGGCAGTTTGATATTGTCTTCATTTAATTTAATTGCCCGCTGAATATAGGCAATCAAGACTTCATCGGGTGGCAGGTCTTCAAAAGAAGTAATTTTACCAAGCAAGCCCATGGCCTCCGAGCGCTCTTTAAAAATGCCAAATTCATCCTGCATTAACGATCCCTTCCAAAAGCCAAAAGCGCAATGGTTTTTAAAGGAGGCCATATGGCACACGGTACCTTTAAAATCGAAAAAAGGCATTCCCCATTTAATTTTCTCTTCGATGCGTGCATCGGCTTTATGCACCAGATTTCTTAAATGATCTAAAATCGGAATGGCAAATGCTGCCGAGTTAATGATATACTGATCTACCTGAACAAGTGTATGCATAGTTAAAAAATTACCTGAATAAATTTAAAGCAAAACGATCTTTAAAGCAAGCTCTACTTCTCCCATACTGAGAAATTTTTTGGCCAGTTCGTGCAGCTCCCTTTCACGGTTCGTACTATCGCCAATGGTGGCATCCAATACTTCTTTTACCTCTGGGTTCGTACTGATCAGATCAATTTCTTCATCGCTTGGTAAGTGTTCAACATTGCCCAGCATGCCCAGATCATTACCGGTTAATACTTTTGAAAAACGGACTGAGTGCGGCAAGCGGTCTATCCCTATTCCCAATTTAGCTAGTGGTTTCGCTACTTTAAACAGGTTGTTATCTGTAACCCTGCAGTACCAATCGCCACCTAATCGGGCCACCAGATCGATTTTATGCTGATCTATTCTGCCATTTTCATCTAAAATAGCTTCGCTGATATGGATCAGTTTAATTTCGGCAAGGATCAGGTTCCCCGCGCCATGGTTATCACCAAGAGCGATTACTTCATTAACCACGCACTCAAACTGTACGGGCGCTTCGGCAACTCTTGGGGGTTGAACCAAATCCGATTTCAGCATGGTAAATCCCGCCTTTTGAAACTCATTTACCCCTTTTGCATATTCGGTACTGGCGAGGCTCATTTGTTGTACCATTCCGTAATTCACGATATTGATTACACACTCTTTCACCTGAAGCACGTTTTCTAAAGTATGCTTGGTGGTATTATCGCGCACCCTCCTTGATGGAGAAAAAACACAGATGGGCGGTTTTGTACTAAACATATTGAAGAAACTGAAAGGACTCAAATTAATATTCCCTTCGGCATCCATGGTGGAGGCAAAGCAGATCGGCCTCGGAGCGATAGCGTATTGTAGATAATTTTGCAGGTCTACTGCGGTAAGATCTTCAGTTTTAAGTGTTAGCAAAACTTTACTGATTAAATTTAAATTATTTTTTTTTGAAAGCAAATGCAGTGTACTTAGGGAACAGCAGTCCCACCATGCGCTATTATTCCCGATGAAAATCGGGAGATACCGCTGCTGTCGGGCTATATAGCAATGCTGACCTAAGTAATCTAAACCTGACAGCAGCGAGCATGGGCAAAAGCTTTTTCTGCGCTTGCAATTAAAGCGAATGGCAGGACTACACTAACCGAAATATGCAGAACCAGGCTTTCCTAAGCTTAAAAAAATTAGTGTTTCTTCAAGCCCAAAATAGAAAAATCAGTATTCGCTTTCGTAATTGTATTCGTTAAAGCGCCAAGGCCTGTGATTTCCATTTCTACCACATCGCCTGGCTGTAGCCATTGTACGGCATAATTCGGATCGTTAAGCAAACCCGTACCGTTTAATTCTAAGAAACAACCTGTACCCACTGTTCCAGAACCGATTACATCACCTGGAAGGATATCTACACCATAAGCACAACGTTCAATAATTTCGGCAAAGGTCCAGTCCATATCGGCTGCATTTCCTTTAGAAACCTCGATACCATTAACGCGACAGGTCATTTTGAGATCATAAGCATTACCTACATGCCCCTCTTTAGGGGCAACTTTGTACTGCAACAGCTCATCTGGCGTTACCAGCCACGGCCCAATTACTGTAGAAAAATCCTTTCCCTTTGCAGGTCCTAAATTCAATAACATTTCTTCCATCTGCAAAGTGCGGGCACTCATATCATTCATCACCATGTAACCGGCAATGTACTCATCTGCTTCAGCAGCTTTAATATTTCTACCTTTTTTACCAATCACAATGGCCAGTTCCAATTCGAAATCCAGTTTCTCAAAATGATCTGGCATGCATTCAATTTCACCAGTACCCTGAATCGCGTTATGATTGGTGAAATAAAAGATCGGATATTCATCAAACTGAGGAATCATATCCACCTTTCTGTTTCTACGTGCCGCGGCAACGTGCTGTCTGAAAGCATATCCATCTCGGCAACTTGTAGGATGCGGAACAGGCGCTAAAATCTCATAAAAGATTTCTTCTTTGGCTGCTAAACTACCATCCTTTATCTGGTCATCGATATTTTTTGCCCTTTCCATCAATACCTCACCACCAAGCAAAAAATCGCCCATATGATCTGGAATAAGCTTATCGCAACTATTTAAATTATAGATATGCCCATTTATAAACACACCAAGATGCTCTCTGTCTTCGGTTTTATAGGATACTAGTTTCATATATCATTTGGTTAAATATGCGGTAAAGCTAAGCAATTAGGCAATTCAAAATAAAAATCAGTCTTATTATTTTAACACGGTATATTTCTGAAGGTTTGATTTAATTAGAGGAAAATCTTTTGCCTGAAGGCCTTTGTAATGTTTTTTATTGGAAAGCAAGCCACCGATCAATAATCCTCCTGAAACCCCAATCGGCACACCCGCTGCGATAAGTACAACGGATTCAACTAATTTATCGCTTTTCGCAGCTAATACAAAAAAGGCTAAACCTCCGGTAATGGCTAATGGCGCAACAATTCCTCTACGATGGATGTATAATGCACTGATGCTATCAGCACTAAGTTTCACCGTATCTCTCCGATTTCTAATGATGGTTAAACCATCATCGGATGCAGCATAAAAAGAGCCTCTAGCTGCGTTGCCATTTCGCTCCACAACCCTGATACTGTACTTGGCTTTTTGCTGTGCAAAGCCAGTATAACCAAAGGTTATACAAATTAAGAATGTAAAAATAAATTTCATAGAAATAATAGGACTATTAGTAATTAAAGGTAATTAAAATTTCAACTTTTAAATAAAATACTTACCTTGCTGCCATTAAAACCATGATCCTAAAAGCATTACATATTCACCTGGTAAACGATGCCATAGCTGCCCGTCGCTATAAGATGCTATCCAAGCTGATCATGGCCCAATATTCTCTGTAATTTCCTTGCCCTTTCTTATTAATTGAAACGCATTTCCGTTTTAATTGTTTATTCATTAGGATATTTCTTTCTAACCATAACACCATTAATTATGCCTATTTATCATAAATTGGGGCAGATTCCAGCTAAACGTCACACGGTTTTTCGTAAACCTGATGGAAATCTCTATGCCGAAGAACTGGTATCAACCGAAGGTTTTTCCAGTTTATATTCGCTGGTTTACCATTGCCACCCACCAACAATTGTAAAACACCTGGGCGAACCCTATAGCGTAGAACCCAAAATCGCTCGCGAAAAACACTTAAAACACACCAGTTTGATCGGTTTCAATATTAAACCGGAGGATGACTTTCTAAAAAGCAGAAAGCCAGTACTTGTAAATAGCGACTTACACATTGTTCTGGCCGCACCAAGAAAATCGATGACCGATTATTTCTACAAAAACAGTCAGGCGGATGAGATGATCTTTGTGCACGAAGGTTCTGGAAAACTGAAAACAGGCTTTGGAGAAATTAAATTTGCCTATGGCGATTATCTGATTATTCCAAGGGGGACCATTTACCAGATGGAATTTGATAATGAGCAAAACAGGCTGTTCATCGTAGAAAGTTTTAGTCCACTGAGGCCCCCAAAAAGATATTTAAACCAGTTTGGGCAATTGATGGAGCATTCACCCTATTGTGAGCGTGATTTAAGATTGCCCGAAAACCTGCAAACACATGATGAATATGGCGATTTTAAAGTACTAATTAAGAAACAAGGCTTAATTTATCCGTACACTTATGGTACACACCCATTCGATTATGTAGGCTGGGACGGTTATCATTATCCATATGCATTCTCTATTCACGATTTTGAGCCGATCACCGGCCGTCTGCATCAACCCCCTCCTGTTCATCAAACCTTCGAAGGACATAATTTTGTGGTCTGCTCTTTTGTTCCGCGCAAGTATGATTATCATCCTGATTCTATTCCAGCTCCTTACAACCACAGCAATGTAGATAGCGACGAAGTACTTTATTATGTTGACGGTGATTTTATGAGCCGCAAGAGTGTAGTTAAAGGGCAGATTACCTTACACCCAGGCGGAATCCCACATGGCCCGCACCCGGGCAATGTAGAAAAATCAATCGGCAAGGAAAAAACAGATGAACTGGCGGTAATGATCGATCCTTTTAAACCTTTAATGCTTACACAAGATGCATTGGATATTGAGGATGAGAATTATCATAAGAGCTGGCAGATTAACGTAGAATAAATTAGTTGGAAGACTGTAGACCGAGGTCCGAAGATAAAAAGCAGACAAACCCAGCGGCAATCAATAATTCAACATTGAAACTTTACAACCATTAATAACAACACACCCGAATAGGATCTCCGACTTCGGACTCAATAAATAACAACGAAATGGAAACACAAACATTCGCAGAAAAGATATCAAAAGCACCAGATTTTCTGCCAATTAACGGAACAGATTATATCGAATTTTACGTGGGCAATGCCAAACAGGCCGCTCACTACTATAAAACCGCATTTGGTTTTCAAAGCCTGGCTTATGCCGGGCCAGAAACCGGTGTACGCGATCGCTCATCTTATGTATTGCAACAGGGAAAAATCAGGTTGATTCTGACTACTGCATTAAAATCAGATCACCCCATTGCGGAACATGTAAAAAAACATGGCGACGGGGTAAAGGTATTGGCGCTTTGGGTTGATGATGCCTATAGCGCGTTCGAAGAAACCACAAAACGCGGTGCCAAACCTTATATGGAGCCTAAAACTTTAACCGACGAAAACGGAGAAGTTAAAATGAGCGGTATTTATACTTATGGCGAAACCGTACACATGTTTATTGAGCGTAAAAACTATACAGGAACGTTTATGCCTGGTTACCGCATTTGGGAAAGCGATTACCAACCTGCCGATGCCGGATTATTGTATATCGATCACTGTGTAGGCAATGTGGGTTGGAACCGCATGAATGAGGCCGTACAATGGTACGAGGATGTAATGGGTTTTGTAAATATTTTATCATTTGACGATAAACAGATCAATACCGAATATTCGGCTTTAATGAGCAAGGTGATGAGTAATGGAAACGGTTATTCGAAATTTCCGATCAATGAGCCTGCTGAAGGTAAAAAGAAATCGCAGATTGAAGAATACCTGGAATATTATGAAGGTGAAGGCGTTCAGCATATTGCCGTGGCCACTAAAGATATTGTTACCACCGTTAAAGAACTGAAATCTAGGGGTGTAGAGTTTTTAAGTGCGCCACCAGAAGCCTATTATGATATGATGCCACAGCGAGTAGGTAAAATCGACGAGGAAATAGCTTTACTGGAAAGCTTGGGCATTTTGGTCGATTGCGATGAGGAGGGCTACCTGTTACAGATTTTCACCAAACCAGTTGAAGACCGTCCTACCCTTTTCTTCGAAATTATCCAGCGTAAAGGGGCACAAAGTTTTGGTGCGGGTAATTTTAAAGCATTATTTGAATCACTAGAACGTGAGCAGGAATTGAGGGGAAATTTATAATTTTATCAGAAATATCAATCAAAGGCAATCAGTTATCTGGTTGCCTTTTTATTTACTCATTTTTCGGTATGTGTTTAATGAAATAATTATTTAAATTTAAATACACACAAATATTTAAACCTTAATAATTATGAGAACAAAACTCACGCTGGTTTTATTACTGGCCGCATCGTTCAGTGGCTTTGCCCAAACAAAAGCCGAAATCGTTAAAAACATCAATCAGCTGCTGGCAAAAGCTATCGGCGGCACTGATCGCATTTTGCGTAATGGAACAGAAACTACCTTTAAAATTACTGCAAATTCATTTTCTATTGATGAAGAAATGAATTACGGGATTTTTACAATCGGAAAAACCTTTGCAAGCTCAGATCAAGCCAAAGAAGAAACTACTAACAAATCGCAAATACAGTACTGGAATGGATTCAAAGTAAGTCCGGAACAGCGAAGTACAACAATTAAATCGATATATCCCGTTTTCGAAAAGCGAGAAGGGGAGCCTGATAACGATAAGAACGGAATTAAATATTATTGTTTAGCAGGTGATGAAGATAAACTGATAACTGCTTTAAAGCAACTGCAAGGACTTTATCAACGAAAATAGTCAATCTCATCATTGCGAGAAGGTGTTTTCATCCGACGAAGCAATCTTTATAGCAAGATCATTAAAATTAAAGATCGCTTCGTCGTTCCTTCTCACAATGAAGACTTTTTAACACTACAACATTTCACCCAGGTGTTTATAATTCGATTTAATCGTATCCAAAACCTCAGTCATTTTTCCGCCCAGCATTAATTTGGCCATCGATTCGGTCATGCCTTTGATCTGCGCCCACTCTATCTTTGGTGGCATGGCTAAAGCGTTAGGGTTGGTCATGATGTTTAACAAAACTGGTCCATTTTCGTTAAGCGCATGGCTTATCGCCGTTTCTACTTCTTCAGGTTTAGCAACCGTTAAACCTTTAAAGCCCATTGCCTGAGCCACCAATGCAAAATCAGGATTGATCATATCGGTTTCATTATCGGGCAAACCATCAACTTCCATTTCCAGTTTTACCATTCCTAAGGCCCTGTTGTTAAATACAATTAGCTTTATCGGGAGATTATATTGTTTAATGGTCGCCAGATCACCCAGGAGCATGGATAAACCACCATCGCCACAAAGTGCAATCACCTGTTGCTCCGGATGCGCCAGGGCCGCCCCGATGGCCATGGGCATGGCGTTAGCCATCGAACCATGGTTAAAAGAACCGAGCATTTTACGTTTGCCAGTCCCATCAATAAAACGTGCACCCCAAACACAGCACATACCTGTATCTACCGTAAAAATTGCATCGTTGGCCGCTAAACGGTTAAGGGTTTCGGCCACAAATTCTGGCTGGATTTTATTTTCTTCCCCCTGATCTTTAACATACACCTGTTGACTTTCCTTAACTTTTTGATAGAATTCCAGTTGGGATCTCAAAAACTTATCATCTTTCTTTTCTTCTAAAAGCGGTAACAATGCTTTAATAGAATCGCTGATATTGCCACATAAACCCATTGTTAGTTTTGCTCTTCTGCCCAGGCGCTCTGGTCTTTCGTCAATCTGAACAATTTTGTTTTTTTGGGGCATAAAGTTTACATAAGGAAAATCCGTTCCCAGCAAAAGTACCACATCAGCTTCGTGCATGGCATGATATCCCGATGGCTGACCCAAAAGTCCTGTCATTCCTATTTCATAAGGATTATCATATTGAATGCCCATTTTGCCACGGAAAGAAAACCCAACTGGAGCTTTCAATTTAGCGGCTAATGCTACCACTTCATCATGTGCTTCAGCCGCCCCTATTCCACAATAAAGCATAATTTTCTTTTCGCCGTTTAGCAAAGCAGATAAATCGTTCAGTTCCAGATCGGAAGGGCGGATAACAGGTTTATTGTTAAATAACTGCATGGAAGTTACACTTTCTACAGCATCCAGTTGTGCTACATCACCCGGCAAACCAAAAACGGAAACACCTTTTTTATGAATGGCATGCTGGATGGCGGTCTGAAACATTCTTGGCGCCTGTTCGGCCGTGGTGGCCACCTGATTATAATAACTGCAATCGTCGAATAATTTTATGGTATTGGTCTCCTGAAAAAAGTCCATTCCAAATTCACCTGTAGGGATGGTTGAGGCAATGGCAATTACCGGAACATGAGATCGATGCGCATCGTATAGGCCATTAATCAAATGCACGTGGCCCGGACCGCAACTTCCGGCACAACAGGCAATCCCATCGAGTTCTGCTTCGGCTGCAGCAGCAAATGCCCCTACCTCTTCATTGCGGACGTGGATCCACTTTATCTTGCCGTTTCTTCTTACTGCATCGTTAAAATAATTCAAACTATCTCCGGTAACGGCGTAAACTCTCTTTACACCAACTTCAACCAGCATTTCAACCAGTTGTTCTGCCACATTTTTACTCATGAAGGTATTTTTTAATCAGGTTTTTTTATTGTTACCTTATAAAAGGATGAAGCAGGGATATTGTTTTAATAGCATAGGGAAAAACACCAATCTGACATGCTTAAGACTTTAATTTAGCCTTGTAACATAAGTAGTGTAATAATAGAGGGATGAAGTTTCTTCACTAAAACTTCATAAATGAAGTGCACCTTTGAAATAACAAAACACGAAGCGATTTCAATTTTGTTAAATTCTAAAAACTCATAATTAGTTTTTTAGTTTTCCGGTTACCCTTATCTGATACCTCATGTATTGCAAAATACATGAGGTTTTTTGTTTTAAAAGATTCAAGTTCGAATAGCATTGCCTATACAACCTGAATCTTAATTATTCGGTGCTTTCTTTAAGCATTTGATAAAGGTCCGTAGCACCACCATCAAACTTGGTTCCGTTTACATAAAATGAAGGTGTACCGTTTACGCCACTCCGTACACCACTGTCAAAGTCATCTTCTATTTTAGTTTTGATTGCTTCCGAAGTGCTGTCTTTCTGAAACTGTTCCAGATCCAAACCGATCGTTTCGGCCAGTTCGTCGAACAGATCACCGTTTAAGCGATATTGATTTTCGTAAAGCGCATCGTGCATGTCCCAAAACTTATCTTGCAAACCTGCTGCTTCGGCTGCTATTGCTGCAGGGAAAGCATATTCGTGCGCATTGGCCAAAGGAAAATGACGGAAGATGAATTTGATCTGATGGCCAAATGTTTCTTCAATTTCTTTTACAATCGGATAGGCATCGCCACAAAATGGGCATTGATAATCGCCAAACTCTACAATAGTGATGCTGGCTGAATCATCGCCTTTTATATGATCCAGATTGTTTACTTCGGGTTTTAATGTGCTCATCTTTATTTTTTACTTATTTCTTCCAATGCATCTAAAATTCCATCGGCGCCAGGATTAACCGCTATTGGCGATAAATAACTCCAGGCAATTTTTCCGTCTTTATCAATCACAAAAAGTGCACGTTTGCTTTCTCCAAGTGTTTCATCATATACGCCATAAGCTTTTGAAACGGCTCCTTTTGGTTCGAAATCGGCCAATAAAGGGAAATGCAGTTTTCTATTCTCTTCGAAGGCAAGGTGACACCAAACGCTGTCAACCGAAACGCCAAAAATCTGTGCATCATACTTGCTGAAATATTTGAGCATTTCGTTGTACAGTGCCATTTGGTCGCTGCATACGGGGCTCCAATCGGCAGGATAAAAAGCCAGGATTACATTTTTACCTTTAAAATCTTTAAGTTTTATTTTTTGATCGGGTGTAGCATTCAATTCGAAATCTGGTGCTAAAGCGCCTTTTTCTAACATATCCGGGAGTTTAAATTTAAATCGTTTATTTTAATAACAGCAATGACTGCGGGTTGTTTGCGATGAGGATTAACCTAATTTCTGTCTTTTGATTAAATAAGATTGGAGAATTGGATAATAACCTTCATTCATGTCGGCATCAATCAGGTCGATTTTATACTGGGCACATTTTAGGGCAATCTGTTGGCGATAGCTGGAAACCGCAGCCGTATAATTTTCTTTTACCTGGTTGGTATGTACTTTAATGGTATCGCCGGTTTCCATATCGATAAATTGGTAGGGCCTGTTCTCGAAGTTAAAATCAACTTCTTTTGATTTATCCACCACATTAAAAACTACAACCTCGTGTTTGTTGAATTTTAAATGCTGGAGGGCATCAAAAAACTGATCGGTTTTATCGGCACTTGTTTGCGTATTAAACAGATCGCTGAAAATGATCACCAAAGACCGTTTATGAATTAATTCGGCAACCTGGTGCAGGGCTTCACTTATATTGGTCTGCGCATGTACCTTTGGTTTCTGCAACAGCTCTTCCAATTGCGTAAATAAGTATTTCTGGTGTACATTGGTCGATTTGGCCGGCGAATTCAAAAGGATCTCATCCGTAAACAGGCTCAACCCAAAGGCATCACGCTGTTTTTTCAACAGGTACATCAACGATGCCGCGGCCTGGATAGAAAAAGTAAGCTTGTTATTTTTAGGTTCAGGGAAATACATCGACGAAGAAACATCAATTACAAACTGGCAGCGAAGGTTTGTTTCTTCTTCGAAGCGTTTACTGTAAAGTTTATCGGTTTTGGCATATAACTTCCAATCGATATTTTTAACGTTATCACCATTATTGTACTGGCGGTGCTCAGCAAACTCAACGGAAAAGCCATGAAACGGACTTTTATGCAATCCGGTAATGAAACCTTCTACTACTTGCCGGGCAAGCAATTCTAAATTACCATAGCTTGTTTCGTTCTCGTAGTTTACCGCCTGCATATGGTAAAGCTAATAAAAGATTTATTAAAAAAAATTAAAAAGTAGCCGGAAATCTCGAAGTTTCAAAGGTCAGCGCATAGGCCAAACCACAAACTGTAAATTGAAAACTGTAAACCAATATGGGCGTTACCCAATCTCGTGAAATACGGGAAAGGGTCGGGCTTAGGGCTACGCTCCGGCACCGATGAAGGATCGATACTGAACCCTTACAATCCCTAACGCAAAACCCATAGTAGTTGCCGGTTTCGCGCCGGCACTATAAAGGAAAGCGGGTCTGAAAATGCCTTAAAAACCGGAACCTGCACTTCCAAAAAACGACAAAGAATAAGCTTAAAACAAAAAATCCCGAACTCAGCAAATGAGGTTCGGGATCAACGTTTTATAATCAGTTTACTATTTCTTCGCTATTCTGAACAAATGACCATTATCGGTTACCGAATAAAGCGCACCATCTTTTCCTTCTACCATATCCCGGAAACGTTCGCCCTTCCCTTCTAACAATCTCTCTTCACCTACTATCTTATCGTCTTTAATGATCAAACGGATGATGTGCGAACCACCTAAACCACCTACAAATAAATTCCCTTTCCATTCGGCAATTTTAGTGCTGTTGTAAAAGGCGATACAACCTGGCGAAATACTTGGGTTCCAATAATAAACTGGTTGCTCCATTCCTTCTTTCTGCTGGATACCGTCACCCACTTTTTTACCGCTGTACTCGGTTCCATAAGTAATGATCGGCCAGCCATAATTTTTACCCGGTTTGATGATATTTACTTCATCACCTCCTTTTGGCCCAAATTCTGCTTCCCATAAATCGCCAGTTAGTGGATTAATGGCCAAACCATCCGGATTACGGAGTCCATAAGCATAAATTTCTGGTTTAGCATTTCCTTTGCCGGCAAATGGTCCGTTGGCAACTGCCTTTCCATCAGTAGTCAGGTGTAGAATTTTGCCTAAAGATGAATTTAAATATTGTGCCTGGATCCTAATATCGTTACCTGAGCGCTCACCGGTACTCACAAATAAATTACCGTTCTTATCAAACACGATCCTCGAACCATATTGAAGTTTACCGCCATATGCTGGCATAGCCCGATAAATAACGGTCTGGTTTTCTATAGTAGTTTCGTCAGCGGCCAGTTTACCTTTGGCAATGGCCAACAGCACGCCTTTATCCTGTGGCTCTGAATAGGCCCAATAAATCATCCTGTTTTTCGCAAAGTTGGGATCTAGTGTTACATCCAATAAACCTCCCTGACCCGATGGATCAACCTTTGGTAAACCGGTTATCTTTTTGCTCAATTTTCCATCGGCTGTAAGAATCACCATGGTACCTTGTTTTTGCGTGATCAAAAAACCACCATTTGGAAGCACAGAAATGGCCCAGGGATTTTCCAGCTTTTCATTGATGATCGAAATATCTAAAGGGGTTTTGGTTTTTACACCTGCAATTCTGGTCTGCCCGGCAAAGGCTGGTTTATAATCTGCAGAAGGTTCGTTGGTTTCGACAGGGTTTTGTGCTGATACACATGCAATATTTGCACAGTTTAATGCTAAGCCCGCCAATAAAATTCCTAAAGTTTTATTGTTAAATAAGTTAATAGACATGATTGTTAGTTTTTTATTAAAGAAACAAAATTATGTTTGCAATAAAAAACCCAAATCCATCAA
Source organism: Pedobacter humicola (assembly GCF_056490705.1). Classification (NCBI taxonomy): domain Bacteria; kingdom Pseudomonadati; phylum Bacteroidota; class Sphingobacteriia; order Sphingobacteriales; family Sphingobacteriaceae; genus Pedobacter; species Pedobacter humicola. The sequence goes on from NZ_JBWJIG010000006.1 coordinate 279,410, forward strand.
ATGAACCTGGGTTTTAAATATGTTACAAGCCCTTAGGCTTTGGTCTTTCTGCTTTAAACTTAAACTAAGCCAATTGCTTGTTTAATTTTTCTGCCAATACTGATTTTGGAACAGCACCAACTTGTTTATCTACAACCTGACCATCTTTAAAGTATAATAAAGCCGGGATGTTACGGATACCAAACTGCATTGAAATTTGAGGGTTGTTATCAACGTTTACTTTTCCAACTACCGCTTTACCATCATATTCTTTAGCGATTTCTTCTACTACCGGACCAACCATGCGACAAGGGCCACACCATTCTGCCCAAAAATCTACTAATACGGGTTTATCTGATTTTAATACAAGCTCCTCGAAGTTTGCATCTGTGATTTCTAATGCCATAATTATTTTTTTTATGTTCAAATATATGTATTCAATTGTAATGCCAACCCATCCGTAATGTCAATTTGACATTATTCTGAGGTAGAGGCGGGAAGCGGTGTGCGTGGGGCGGTTAGCGTTTTACAAGCTAAACGCTTATCGCTAAGCGCCAAATCTTAGTTCAACTTGTAGTTTACAACATTCAATCCAAGCAATTGTTCCAAAAACTTATTGTTCGGGTTTATTTTAAGGTTTTTAGAGGGCATATCTAACATAATCTCTTTTTCGCGATCAAAAATAGCAAAGTTAAGATGGCAGTTCTGCTGCTCAGAGTTTGCCTTATTGTCTGCTAATATGGCTTCAATTTCGCGCATCAATTGATCATTAACACGTTCTATAGGCACCTGAATAGTTAAACTTTTGGCCAGTTTATCCCTTAGTTCCGACATGAGGTTGATTGCTGTGATCTTAAATTCCCAATCGCCGGCTTTACCAAAACGTTCGCCAACCCTTCCCCTGATCTGTAAGAAATACCCTTCCGTTAAAAAGGATTTAAACTTCAAAAAGTCCTCTCCAAACAAGGCCATTTCACTGGCATCATCATAATCTTCGAAAACGAAGGTACCAAAAGGTTTACCCGTTTTGGTAATCCGTTGTGATGCGGTTACCACCAACCCGCCAACGCAGAGTTCACGGTTTTTCAGCTTCTCAAATTCGGCCAAAACCTCTTCGTTGTTGTCGCCCATGCGCACCTTATTAATGATACTCAGTTGCCGAACCCCGTGTGTACAGAACTTGTCGAGTTCCAGTTTATAATTATCTAAAGGGTGACCGGATAGAAAAATTCCGATGGCATCTTTTTCATATTTCAACCGGTCCATTAAAGCCCATTCTGGCGAAACAGGCAAACTTGGTTCTAAAATTAAATCGGCTTTGGAACCGCCAAACAACGAAGCTTGCGAGGTGCTCTCATTGTTCTGAAAATCGTTGGCATATTTAATAATCTTCTCAATACCATTCATTTTATCGTTCGGGCCAATGTAGAAATACTGTGCCCTGTGACCTCCAAAAGCATCGAAAGCACCACTATATACAAAACTCTCGTAAGCTTTTTTATTTACAATACGGGTGTTCGATCGCTTGGCGAAATCATAAACGCTACCATAATGTCCATTGGTTAATCTTTCTTCAATAATACTTTCTACTGCTTTTTCGCCCACACCTTTTACGGCCGACATCCCGAAACGGACTTCGCCTTTGGCATTTACAGAGAATTTGAGATCGGATTCGTTTACATCGGGACCTAATACGGTTACACTCATCTGGCGGCATTCTTCCATAAAGAAAGCGACCTGTTTAATATCACTCATGTTGTTTGATAGTACCGCAGCCATATACTCGGCCGGATAATGTGCCTTTAAATATGCCGTTTGATAAGCAATCCAGGCATAACAGGTAGAGTGAGATTTGTTGAAAGCATAGGCTGCAAAGGCTTCCCAATCTTTCCATATTTTTTCTAAAATTGTGGCATCATGACCTTTCTCGGCCGCTTGTTTCACAAACTTTGGTTTCATTTTATCGAGAACCTCTTTTTGTTTCTTACCCATTGCCTTACGCAAAACGTCGGCCTCACCTTTGGTAAAACCAGCCAGTTTCTGCGACAAAAGCATTACCTGCTCCTGATAAACGGTAATCCCGTAAGTTTCCTTTAAATACTCTTCGCAGGCATCTAAATCGTACTTGATTTCCTCTTCTCCATTTTTACGTCGAACGAAAGTTGGAATATACTCCATCGGCCCCGGACGGTATAATGCATTCATTGCAATTAAATCGTCGAAAACCGTTGGTTTAAGTTCCTTCATGTATTTCTGCATACCAGGACTCTCATATTGGAAAATCCCGATGGTTTCGCCCCGCTGGAAAAGCTCGTAAGTAAGCGTATCATCAATAGGAAAAGTATCAGGATCAAGATCGATACCAAACCTTTTTTTAACCAGTTTAACAGTATCTTTAATCAGCGTAAGGGTTTTTAAACCCAAAAAGTCCATCTTTAATAAACCGGCACTTTCTACAACCGAGTTATCAAACTGGGTTACATATAAATCAGAATCCTTAGCGGTAGAAACCGGAACGAAATTGGTAATGTCGCTTGGTGTAATAATTACGCCACAGGCATGGATCCCGGTATTCCGTAATGATCCCTCTAAAATTTGCGCCTGCTGAATGGTTTCTGCACTTAAATCTTTTAATGCGCCAAGGTTTTTCAACTCTAACACACGCTCATATTCGTCAGGGCGGAGCGATTCTTTTAGCGTTTTCTCATCCAGATTAAAGATTTTTGCCAGCTTCATGTTCGGAATCAGCTTGGCAATTTTATCCGCCTCGAAAAGTGGTAAATCCAACACCCTAGCGGTATCGCGGATGGATGATTTGGCCGCCATGGTACCATAAGTGATGATCTGCGCCACCTGACTGGAACCGTATTTATTAATTACGTATTCCATTACACGGCCACGGCCCTCATCATCAAAATCGATATCAATATCGGGCATGGATACACGATCGGGATTTAAAAAACGCTCAAAAAGCAGATCGTATTTAATCGGATCAATATTGGTAATCCACAAACAATAAGCCACCACCGAACCGGCGGCAGAACCCCTGCCGGGCCCTACTGATACATCCCTGCGGCGGGCTTCGGCAATAAAATCCTGTACAATCAAAAAGTATCCCGGGTAACCCGTTTTCTCGATGGTCTGCAATTCGAAATCCAAACGTTCGATCACCTCGGGGGTTAAAACACCATAACGTTTCTTAGCCCCCTCGTAAGTAAGGTGGCGTAAAAATTTATTCTCCCCACGTTTTCCACCATCGGCTTCATCTTCTGCCACTAAAAATTCTTCCGGGATATCGAATTTAGGTAAGAGAACTTCACGGGCAAGTTTGTAGATTTCGATTTTATCTACAATTTCCTTAATATTTACAATCGCCTCTGGCAAATCGGCGAAAAGTGCCTTCATTTCATCGCCAGATTTGAAATAGTATTCCTGATTGGGCAAACCATAACGGTAACCCCTGCCACGGCCAATTGGTGTAGCCTGTTTTTCGCCATCTTTTACACAAAGCAAAATATCGTGCGCGTTCGCATCCTTTTTGTTAATGTAATAGGTGTTATTAGTGGCCACCAGTTTAACGGTATGTTTACGAGCCAAAGCAACCAGCGACTCGTTTACACGGTCTTCATCTTCCTGATTGTGGCGCATCACCTCCACATAGAAATCGTCGCCAAATATGTTTTTCCACCAGATCAAAGCCTCTTCCGCCTGGGTTTCACCCATGTTTAGGAGCTTGTTCGAAATCTCACCAGAAAGGTTACCCGATAAAACAATAATATCATCTTTATACTGTTCGATTACAGCCCGATCAATACGTGGCACATAATAAAAGCCTTTCGTATAAGCGATAGATGACATTTTGGCTAAATTGTGGTAGCCCTTTTTATTCTTGGCCAAAAGCACCATCTGGTAGCCGTTATCTTTTGCGGTACGGTCGAGGTGGTTATTACACACAAAAAACTCGACCCCAACAATTGGGGTCATTACCACTTCAGTGGGGCGTTCGCCCGCTTCAATGGCAGCCGCATTTTTTGCTTCGGCGGCTTTGTTATGATTTAAAACGTTATTTACAAAATGAAAAGCCCCCATCATATTTGCATGATCGGTCATGGCTACTGCCGGCATCTTTTGTGCTGCTGCTGCCTTTACCAGATCAGGAATACTAATGGTACTTTGCAGCACCGAAAATTGGGTATGGTTATGTAAATGCACAAAAGTTGCTGCAGCAAGCTCTTGTTTATTTCCGGCAAGTTCCTGTTTGGAAATACCTCCACTCTCTGCTTTTTGTAAACGTTTGCGGATTTCGTCCGATGCAGCTTTTAAATTGATGTGTTTTAAGCCAACACCTTCAATCGTAGCTGGATTTACCTCTCTAAAACGTGGAAAATATTCTACATCTACCTGTAATTCTTCTTTTTTGAAAACCTCTCTTTTTACCAATTCCAGGAAACAACGTGTAGTTGCTTCCACATCGGCCGTAGCATTGTGGGCTTCGTTAAAAGGAACGCCAAACAAATAAGAGTGCAGTTCGGTCAAGGTTGGCAGTTTAAACCTTCCACCCCTACCTCCGGGTAATTGTAAAAGTTGTGCGGTAACCTCGGTACAGGTATCCAAAACGGGCATCTCTGCTAAGCGGTTGGCCATCCCAAAGCGGTGAAACTCACAGCCCATAATGTTCACATCAAAGCCAACATTCTGTCCTACAATAAATTTGGCTTTGTTTAAAACTTCATTAAATTTAGACAGCATTTCGTCAAAGCCGATGCCTTGTTCGGCAGCCAGTTCGGTAGAAATACCATGGATCCTTTCTGCATCATACGGGATATTAAACCCCTCTGGTTTAACCAGATAATCCTGATGTTCAACCAATCTCCCCATCTCATCGTGCAGTTGCCAGGCAATCTGTATACAACGCGGCCAATTATCCGTATCGGTAATGGGTGCGTTATAATTACGTGGCAAACCAGTGGTTTCAGTATCAAAAATTAAGTACATATTGTGCGCAAAGAATTAACCGTTGTAGAATAATAACGGTTCTTCAAAAATAAGGAATTTGCAGGCTCATGCTGTCATCATTTTATCAACAAAATACGATAAACAAACCTATCGGGTTCCAACAACCTGATTGGTTTGAATAATTTATTAAGAGCGATAAAATCGCTTTTCTCTTCCATCCTCGTTACAAACGAGGACGATAGTTTCAAGATAAATGCTATTTTAGCGTATCTAAATTGATCATTTTATGATAACTAATTTTAATAAACTTATTGTGCTCTTTAGCATTTTTCTGATTGCGAGCAGTTTCATTTTAAACCAAACCACCCCAGTTGAGCAAAAAGCAGAAAGCGAAATTTGTAACCAGACCATTAAATATACCGCCAGTAAATTGCTAGGGCCAAATGGTGAAGAAGTAACCGCGCCAACAGTAGTAACAATTAACCCTACTACAAAGATGATTACTATAGAGAGCACTCCACCGGACCAGGAACAAGTTTCGTTCGAAACACAGATTGAAAGTATTGAATGTTCTTTCAGCAAAAAGATGACTTCCGGCAAAGCTTATTATAAAGGATACATTTTACAACAGGACGGAAATAAAAGCCCTACCGAACTTGTATTGGAAGCAAAAGACGGCGTGGTAAGCCTTACTTCTTATGATGAAGAAAAAAGAGTCGGACTAAGGACTATCTTTAACAAATGGGAGATCGTGGAAGATAAAGAGAAACCTTAAACTTTGATTTGAAAAACTTTATAGCCGTGTTTAGCCCCGCCCCCGTTAAAAGTCCGTACCGATGAACCGGGATTACTCGTTTTGAGGGCTTTTTCAATTGGTCGGGTTTAGGTGGCTCAGTCTGTGCTACTATCCATGGTAAATAAACCCGATCGGAAGCGGTATTCCGATTAAGCTCTACAATTTATTTTTTATTGTGTGCTTCCTTATTTCACAGAATTCATCGAAATTTAGCAGAGAGCGGGACTGAAGAACCTATGAAAAACTGAACGTAAATTTTCGAGAAATAATCAATATAAATTAACAATGAGATTATTCGCTGTGCTACCATTGACAGAGTCTATTAGAGCGGTCGTCATCCGATAGCTATCGGATGCGAGTAGGAATCCCGAAGTTTCGGGAAAGCAATCTCTCCTGCTAGCGATCCTTACCAGAAAGATTGCTTCCCCGAAGGGTCGGGGCAGGCTGTCGGCTGAAAAAGCCTTCTCGAAATGACGATACTATGAAGGGATTTATCTCCATTAATATCTCCTGTTGTTCATATTGATTTTTATAAAATAAATTATCCCTCAGGATAACAAATGCTTTACAGACAGGTACTATAACCTTAAAACCGCCAACTGAAATCTGCTAAAAATGCTCCTGGCTCACCAATTCACTCACATCATATCCTTTTTCCCTGCATCTTTCAATAATATCTACCAATAAATCGGCTTCCATTTTGGTCTCGCGGGCCATAATAAACAGGTATTTTTCGTCGGGATGCCCCACCACAACATAACTATAATCATCGGCCAGTTCGATAATCCAGTAACCGATTTTAAACGGCCACAAAAACTGGGCTTTCATATCGCCATCGGGTTTATCTTTCTCAAAAAACAGTTTCGAAGTGATCGATTTTTCCTCAGTCTTTCCTTCCTTATGGTAGGTGGTATACACATCAAAATGATCATCATCAGCCAGCGTATAGGTTTCGGTGGTTTGTTTCCAATGTTTATCCATTAATGTCGGGATAGAATATAAAGAATACCATTTACCTTCAAAGGCTTTATAATCGATTGCTGAAACGGGTTTATTTTCCATAGGGTTTTACTTTAATAGATAACCTTCATTTCCGAAATAAAGTTTTAATTATGATGAAGCTAAGTTTGTCTCCAACTATCGATTGTTGTATATACAGTGTTGATTGTTTCGCTTACACTGTCAATTGGTCAGCATACAGTATCCAATGTTTCCCCGCCAGTATTGAATGTTAAGCGTACAGCATCGATTGCGTCCCTTCCAGTATCAATTGCAAACGCTCCAGTATCGATTGCGTCCTTTCCAGTATCAATTGCGAACGCTCCAGTATCGATTGCGTCCCTTCCAGTATCAATTGTAAACGCTCCAGTATCGATTGTGTAAGTTTCAGTATCGATTGCGAACGTTCAAGTATCAATTGCGCCTCCGGATGAATCAATTGCGATTACTCCAATATCAATTGCTATGGATACAATCTTAAATCATGCTTTTACAAATCATCAAAATGGATGATGATAAAGTTTTGAAAAGGATTTTTAAACCTTATATTTATTTCTACCTTCGATTAGTATTTAACGATAGCAAACCATTAAAATAAAATATATGAAAGTAACGGTTGTTGGCGCAGGCGCAGTTGGTGCCACTTGTGCAGATAATATTGCCCGCAAAGAATTGGCGAACGAACTTGTCCTGTTAGATATTAAAGAGGGCTTTGCCGAAGGTAAAGCCATCGATATGATGCAAACCGCAACCCTTTTGGGTTTCGACACCAAAATTACCGGCGTTACAGGCGATTACAGCAAAACCGCTGGCTCGGATGTGGTGGTGATTACTTCAGGATTACCCCGCAAACCGGGAATGACCCGCGAAGAACTGATCGGCATTAACGCTGGGATTGTTAAAGGTGTTGCCGAAAATATTTTAAAATTCTCGCCGGAGGCCATCTTCATCGTGATCAGTAATCCGATGGATACCATGACTTATCTGGCCTTAAAATCATTAGGCCTGCCTAAAAACCGAATTATCGGTATGGGCGGAACACTAGATAGCTCCCGATTTAAATTTTATTTATCCCAGGCTTTAAACTGCAACCCGAACGATTTACAGGGCTTTGTAATCGGTGGTCATGGCGATACCACTATGATTCCATTAACCCGTTTAGCCACTTACCAAAGTTTACCGGTAAGCAATTTATTGGATAAAGCTACACTTGATAAGGTTGCGGCCGATACCATGGTTGGTGGCGCTACCTTAACCGGACTGATCGGAACCTCCGCCTGGTATGCGCCAGGGGCAGCAGGTGCGGCATTGGTTGAAGCCATTTTACGCGACGAGAAAAAACTCTTTACCTGCTGTGTTTCTCTTGAAGGCGAATACGGACAACAAGATATCTGCTTAGGCGTACCCGTAATTATCGGCCGCAGCGGCTGGGAAAAAATTATCGATTTTAAACTAACCGATGAGGAGCAAACAGCATTTAATAAAAGTGCCGATGCCGTAAGGAACATGAACAGTGTGCTGGCAGAAATGAAATTGGTTTAATACGGGGGGTAATTTTGCCACGAAAGCATACGAGCATTTTTTTGCCATGGAAACACAGAAACACGGAATAGATTGATCATCCGTGTATTTCCGTGTCTCTGTGGCTATTTTTTTTACAAATCTAAATAAGTTGTCAACCTAAGCGCAGCCGAAGGGCCCTTAGTGATAAATAAAAACAATGAGATCAATTTCCATCCCGCTTAAACTGATCAACCTACAGGATGATGGCTACCACCTTTTAGTGGAAGTTGTTGTTTTTAAGGAAAAACATTTCGCTGTTTTGGATACCGGGGCATCGCGGAGCGTTTTCGATAAATCATTGATCGAACAACACCTGTCCGAAACGCTGCAGGTGTCTGATGAGATTAATGCGGCTACCCTTTTTACCACAACAACCACCATTCAGGCCACCATCCCTGAACTCAAAATCGGATCGCTAAAAATCAAGAACTACGAAACAGTGGCTTTCGATCTGCAATCGGTGAGCGAAACCTACCAACAGTTTGGCTATCCGCCTATCATGAGCATTATTGGCGGCGATATTTTGATGCAGTATAGAGCCGTTATCAATTACGACAAAATGGTTTTAAGACTTTATAAATAAGATAAGGCGATGAAAAACGACATCAGCGACAGGAATGATATTATCCTTTTAGTGGATACGTTTTACAAAAGTGTGGTGCTTAATCAACAGATTGGCCCGGTATTTACCGATGTTGCTAAAGTAGATTGGGCGCACCACCTGCCCAAAATGTACGATTTCTGGGAAAGCATCCTTTTCGGAAAAGCAATTTACAAGGGCAATCCCATGCTTAGCCATTTTGCATTGAACAAAAAAACACCATTGCAAAGCGGGCAATTTAATATATGGAAAAATCTTTTCTTCCAAACCGTTGATGATTTGTTTACTGGTCCGAATGCAGAACTGATGAAGCAAAAAGCCCAATCTATTGCTGATTTAATGCATTTTAAGATCAATTCTCCTCCACCTAAAATCAAAATTGTTTAATACAATTTCACTTTGATTTAAACCGCTTTCTTTTTAAATTTAGTTAACCAAACTAAATTGAATTATGAAATTTCTCAAAATCTTACTAAGCATTATTGTCGTACTGGCAATAATTATTATTGCAGGCAGTTTCTTTTTGCCAAAAAGTTATTCTGTTAACCGGACAATAACCATTAATGCGCCAGACAGTGTAATCTATAAAAACATTGCGGATTATAATGAATTTTACAAATGGAACGCCTGGTCAAAAATGGATCCACAAGCTAAAGTAACCATTACGGGAACTATCGCCCAGCCTGGTCACTTATACCAGTGGAATGGAGAAAAAAGTGGTACCGGACAAATGAAAATCAATAAGGTTGAAACCAATCAAATGGTTGATATGGAATTAAAATTCATCAAACCTATGGAAAGTGTGGCAGACACCCGTTTTGATATAGAAAAAGACGCTACTGGCAATAAAGTAATCTGGACCATGAGCGGCGAAAGTAAAGGAATAATAAATAAATGGTTTTGCCTGTTTATGGATAAAATGATTGGCAAAGATTTCGAAAACGGATTAAAGTCTTTGAAGGAAAAATCGGAAAAAGGCGTTTAGGCACCGTTAATGATGGAATGTGATGGATGATGGAAGTTCGAAGTTGCTAGCCTGATGTAACAGTAGGAGAAAAAACCTTTGCGTGCGCTATGCCCCCCTCTGTTTCCTCTATGGTTAAATATAACTAACCTCTCTTTTTGGGAGGTTTTTTTATGCAGCAATTTACACTAATCCAAACAATTGTGTCGGCTTTACGTTAAAAAGCATTAAAAACCGCTTAATTGCAAATTAAGATTTTGTAATTCCTTATTTTTTAGATTACTTGCCAACAAATGAATTTATTACTTGTAGAAGATGAACCGAGTGTTGTATCTGTAATTTCGAGGGGATTAACTGATGAGGGTTTTACGGTGAGTATTGCCCCGGATGGTTCGATCGGAAAACAGATGGCTTTAGAAAATCAGTTCGACCTGATTATACTCGATATTATGCTGCCTGGAATAAATGGGTTGGAACTCTGCAAAATCATCAAAGAGCAGAAACCGAACACCCCGATAATCATGCTTACCGCTTTAGGCACCACCGAGAATGTGGTAAATGGCCTGGATAATGGTGCAGATGATTACCTGATCAAACCCTTTAAATTTGCCGAGCTTTTCGCCAGGATCAGGATGTTATTGAGACGCTATCATGGTGTAGTTTCTCAGGATCAGATCATCAGCATAGCCGATTTACAGATCAATTTAAGTGCTAAAACGGTAAAGCGCAATCAGCAGGAAATTGTACTTACGGCTACCGAATACCGCCTGCTCGAGTATATGGCGAAAAACAAATCCAAAATTTTATCACGGATAGATATTCTCGAAAATGTTTGGGATATCGATTTTAACCTCGGCACCAATGTAGTTGATGTGTATGTAAATTATCTCCGAAAAAAAATAGATAAGAATTCCGATCAAAAACTCATTCATACCGCAGTAGGTTTAGGTTATATATTAAAAGAAAAATAGATGCAGATAGCCAAGAAAATCACTTTACTTTTTGCCATTTTATCGGCAATTATTATCTCCTTATTAAGTGGTTTTGTATGGTATTTTTCTAACGACTTCGCTTTTGAAGATTTTTATAAACGCTTAGAGGCCAGGGTTAATATTGCGGCCCAGATTAAACTTTACGAAGATGGCAACAATAAGGTATATGCAAAGATGCGTAACCAATACCTGGAGCGCTTGCCCTCTGAAAAAGAATTTATTGTAGAGGCTGGCAAAGCTCCCGAAAAGGTCGACCGTGAATTGCCTGCCAGCTTTTATAACCGCATCAAGGCGGGTTATATGGCACGTTACCGGGTAGAAAACCACTTTTACGCCGGCAAATATTTCAAAAATAACAATTCTGGATATATCGTTATTGTTTCTGCGAACGATCCTTTTGGTTTCAGGGAACTCAAAGACCTGCAAAGAATCCTGATCATTGGTTTTTTTCTTTCTGTTATCTTATCCTTCATCGTGGGCTGGAAATTTTCCAATTACATGTTAATGCCACTGAGGAATATAATTAAAAGCGTAAAAAAAATAAAGGCAGAAAATTTACACCTTAGATTGGATGTGAAGGAAGGAAACGATGAAATGTCGCAACTGGCCCAAACCTTTAACAATATGCTAAACCGTTTGGAAACGGCTTTCGAAACACAGAATAACTTTATCAGCAATGCTTCACACGAATTAAGAACACCTTTAACCATCATTAGCGGCGAAGTTGAACTGGCGATGAAAACCATTGACGATACCTCCAAACAGGAGAAAGCCCTGTCTAAAATCAAAGATGAAGCAGAAAGGCTGGAACATATCCTAACCAGTTTATTGGGATTGGCGCAATCGGGTTTTAATGGAAAAAACCAGCCCTGGGAAGAAGTACGTATGGACGAATTGCTCTGGGAAATTAAAGAATCGGTTAACCAGGTACATCCCAACAGTAAAATAGAGATCGATTTCAGCAAACTTCCCGACAATGAAGAATTGCTTTCGTTAAAGGTTAATAAAAATCTGATTAAACTGGCCATTAGCAATATTGTAAGCAATGCCTGTAAGTATTCGAATGAAAACCTGGTGAGCATCAGTATCGAAAGCAACGCCAATATGCTTTCAATCGCTGTAACCGATCGCGGTATTGGTATTCCACAAACCGATATCCAGCACATCTTTGAGCCCTTTTACCGCGCATCGAACACAAACGATTTTAAAGGTTATGGTGTTGGCCTACCCCTCTCCTTAAATATTATCCGCCTGCACAGAGGCAGCATTGCCATTAAATCGCAGGAAGGGGTTGGTACGGAGATCAAGGTTTTATTACCTGCTAAAAGTTAATGGTCAACTGTGATCAAACAATCGCACAGCACAGTTAACCAATTAAAACAGTTAACCAAATACTCCAAAAAAGAGTACACTCTAATCTCATTTTAATCTCGCTCTTATTTCGCTATAATAACATCGCGCTAAACTTGTATAAATAATATTTCAATTCATTTAAACAAGAATAGCATGAAAACAGTATTAGTTCCTACCGATTTTAAATTAGAGAGCATTAAAATTATTGATGCGCTTGTTCAGCACCAACAAAATGAAACAGTAAATATCATTTTTGTGCATGCCTTTAAACTATCAGATTCTATTACCGATATGTTAATGTTGAGTCGCCGCAGCCGTGATTACGAAAATGTGAGCGACGAATTTTATCAACAGTTAAACCAGGTGAAAGCAAAATATCCTACGCAGATCAATACCATTGGTATCGAATATTTTTATGGCAGTACAGTGGCGGCCTTTAAAAATTTTATCGAAGCCTTTGATGTAGAACGTATTGCCTACTTAAAGGAATACAATTTTAAGCCAATCAACAAATATAGCATCGACCCAAAAATTTTGACCGAACGTGCAGGCTGCGAAGTAATCCAGTTAAATACTTTAACCGTTCACGCCAGTGAAAATTTAATCAACACCAAAATACACGAAGCGCAATTGCAGGAAGCAAACGCTTAATTATCACATTTAAACTTTATATCATGCTGTTACGAAATAATATTCCGCTCACTTATATATTCGGAAAGATCAAAAAAGAACTCCTATTTGTAATAGGTTACTCGATAGGTATTGTAGTGTTGTATGAAAATTTTCATGTCACACGGATTTCCATACCTGTTGCGGTACCTGCATTATTGGGTACCATTATTTCACTTTTACTGGCATTCCGGTCTAACCAGGCATACGATAGATGGTGGGAGGCAAGGATTCTTTGGGGCGCCATAGTTAACGATTCGAGAACCCTCTCCCGCCAGATATTGTCGTTCGTTGAAAATCCTTATGGTTTAGACGAAGTAGAGGAATTTAAGGCCAGGTTTATTAAACGGCAGATTGCCTGGTGTTATGCGTTAAGTCAATCGCTAAGGGGTTTTAATCCGCGAAAAGGTTTGGAAGAGTATATTTCTGCAGAAGAAATTGCTTTTATTAAAAAGCGTAAAAATGTAACGGCAACCATATTGGAATTGCACGCGATGGATTTAAAAAGAGCACTCCAGGAGGGCTGGATCAATAAATACCAGCAGATAGAAATCGACAAAACGATAACAGGTTTATGTAACCACATGGGTGGATCGGAAAGGATAAAAAACACCGTTTTCCCTGTTACTTATAGTAAGTATATCAACATGTCGATCCATTTATTCATTGTATTGTTGCCTTTTGGCCTGATTGAATACTTTGGATACATGGAAGTTCCGTTGGTAGTTGCCATTGCGGCATTCTTTCTATTGGTAGAAAAAATGGCCGTTCACCTGCAGGATCCTTTTGAAAACAAACCTACCGATACCCCAACCACAACAATCTGCAGGACAATTGAACGCGATCTTTGCCAGATGTTGGATGATAATAAAATATATGAGGACAAACCTCAAACCGAATTGGCCCAGGTGGGATCATATTACATCTTGTAATACCAAAAAGCCGATATACAAATCTCATTGGGAGACCGTTAGTTGATTAAAATGTTTTGGCTCTGGATAGAGTGAATCCATTTAACAAATTTACAGTGAGAAAAAGCCATTCGATT